>CP001622.1:2770000-3462500 GCA_000023185.1 Rhizobium leguminosarum bv. trifolii WSM1325
ATGTCTTCGAGGACATGGCCGACATCGCCGCGGATGCCGATATCGACTCGGACGTTCTTGTTGATCGAGGATGGATCGATATCGATATGGATCTTCTTCGAGTTCGGCGAAAAGGCATTGAGACGGCCGGTGATGCGGTCGTCGAAACGGGCGCCGATGCAGACCATGACGTCGCAGTCGTGCATCGCCATGTTGGCTTCGTAGGAGCCGTGCATGCCGAGCATCTTCAGCCAGTTCTTGCCCGAAGCAGGATAGGCGCCGAGGCCCATCAGCGTCGAGGTGATCGGGAAATCGGTGAGCTCGACCAGCTCGCGCAGCAGCTTGGAAGCCTCGGGGCCGGAATTGATGACGCCGCCGCCGGAATAGATGATCGGACGGCGCGCATTCGCCATCAGTTCGATCGCGGCATGGATCTGGTTGAGGTCGCCCTGGATCTTCGGCTGGTAGCTCTTCTGAATCGCGTAATCGGCGGGCGGCGTATAGGTGCCGGTCGCAAACTGCACGTCTTTCGGAATATCGACGACGACGGGGCCTGGACGGCCGGACTGGGCGATGCGGAAGGCCTCGTGAATGACGGCGGCAAGCTGGTTGACATCCTTGACCAGCCAGTTGTGCTTGGTGCAGGGCCGGGTGATGCCGACCGTATCGCATTCCTGGAAGGCGTCGGAGCCGATCAGTGGGGTCGGAACCTGGCCGGTCAGGCAGACGAGCGGGATCGAATCCATCAGCGCGTCCTGCAGCGGCGTGACGGCATTGGTAGCGCCCGGACCCGAGGTGACCAGCATGACGCCGACCTTGCCGGTGGAGCGGGCGTAACCTTCGGCCGCATGGCCTGCCCCCTGCTCGTGGCGGACGAGGATGTGCTTGACATCTTCCTGCTGGAAGATCTCGTCATAGATCGGCAGGACCGCGCCGCCGGGATAGCCGAAAATATGTTCGACGCCATTGTCCTTCAGCGCCTTGAGAACGATCTCCGCTCCCGTCATCCGATTGCCTGCCGCCTGATTGTCCGTGCTCATCTGTCTGTTCCGTTTGATGCTGGGATTGCGTTTGTGGCCGGAAGCCCGAATTTCGGGCATAAAAAAAGGCCCCTGAGGAGCCTGTCATCTAGCGCATGGGTGGCTATCGCCGGATGGTTACACCATCCTGCCCATGCGCTTTCCCACCACGATAAGAGCCGTTGCGATTTTCATGGTCGGAAGTGATAGACAGAAAATTTCGCAGCGTCAACGCATGCCACAATAAAAAACTGCCCCACGCCTGCATCCCCGAAAATCGATAGGATGAAGGATTTGTTAAAGGATCGACTTTATTCTTCTACGCTACTGCATGGAGTAGCCCTTTGCTCAACAACGACTTGCGCACGTCTGGCAAGGCAGGCGAGCATGATCGCCGCGATGGCCATGCGCCGGGAAATCGCTTTCTCGGCCGCGTCGTTGCATGCAGCGGTTCGCGGGCGACGATTGCCGCCGTCGCCGAACAGGGCGGCACCGATCTTACCGAACTCTGGTCCGTGGGCCGGCTGATTTCGATCAGCGTCGGCCGCAATCGCGTCGTCGCGCTCGTCTATCAGATGAACACCGGCAGCCACGCCTGGGGCGAAGGCGAGGACAATATTTTCAAGATCGAGACCGAACTGCTCGGCGAAGTCCGTGTCGACGAGGACGGGCGCGAGGAATTCTCGACCGGCATCTCGCGTTATCCCTATCTCGGCGCCATCGCCCACCGCATCCGATCCGCCGACCTGATGCGCATCTACGATGCCGGCGAGGGTACGACCGCCGTCATCGGCAAGCTGACGCAGGACGATAGCATCGATGCGGCGATCCATATCCCCTCGATGCTCTCCAAGCATTTCGCCGTCGTCGGCTCGACCGGCGTCGGCAAGTCGACGGCCGTGTCGCTGCTCCTGCACAAGGCGATCGCGGCGGACCCGAAGCTGCGTGTACTGATCCTCGATCCGCATAACGAATTCGCCGCCGCCTTTCCTCAGCACGCCGTCACCATCGATACCGATACGCTTGATCTGCCCTTCTGGCTCATGCGGCTTGAAGAGTTCGCCGAAGTCGTCTTTCGCGGCCGCCCGCCGGTGCCCGAAGAGCTCGACATGCTGCGCGATATCCTGCCGGAAGCCAAGCGCGCCTTCCGTGGTAGCGACAATTCACTGGTGCGCCGCACGACCGAAAAGAGTTCGATCACCGCCGACACGCCGGTTCCCTACCGCATGGCCGATCTGCTGGCGCTGATCGACGAGCGCATCGGTCGCCTGGAAGGCCGTTCGGAAAAACCCTTCCTGCGTTCGTTGAAGATGCGCATCATCGCCGCAATCAATGATCCGCGTTATCATTTCATGTTCTCCAACAACACGATCACCGACACGATCACCGACACCATCGCGCAGATCTTCCGCATCCCCGGCGAGAACCGGCCGATCTGTGCCTTCCAGCTTGCCGGCATTCCTTCCGAGGTCGTCAATTCGGTCGCTTCGGTGCTTTGCCGCATGGCCTTTGAGGTAGCGCTGTGGAGCGAGGGCGCCATCCACATGCTCGTCGTCTGCGAGGAAGCTCACCGCTATATCCCCTCCGATCCGAGCCTCGGCTTCGTGCCGACGCGCCAGGCGATCGCCCGCATCGCCAAGGAAGGCCGCAAATACGGCGTCTCGCTCGGCATCATCACCCAGCGCCCGGGCGAGCTCGACCAGACGATCCTGTCGCAGTGTTCGACGCTCTTTGCCATGCGCCTCGCCAACGACCGCGACCAGGAAATAATCCGCTCGGCCATCCCGAATTCGTCGATCTCGACGACAAGCTTCATCTCCTCGATCGGCAATGGCGAAGCGATCGCCTTCGGTGAGGCGATCAGCGTGCCGATGCGCATGCGCTTTTCCCGCGTCGAGGAGAACCTGCTGCCGAAGGCGAGCAGCGCCAACAGCAAGCAAAGCGAGGAAGATCCGGATACGGTCGATCTGCGCAAGATCGTCACCCGCATGCGGGCGGTGACCGTCGGACCCGACATTTCAAATTTCCAGCAGAACTATGCCGCGTCCGTGGCAGGTTTCGACGAGACCGACGCAGCCGACGAGGATCTCGACGCGAAGCCATACACGCCGCTCGCCTCTTTCGCCGCGCCGCCCGCCTCCGCGCCGCTCGAAACCTACCGGCGGGAATTGCTACCGCAGACGCCGCGGCTGGACCCGGCCACGTCACCCGCAATCGATCCCCGGCTGGACGCGCTTCGCCGCGAGATGCGCCGCGACGAGCCGGTTTTTCCCCGACCGGCACCACCGGCGGACCAGCCCACGGTCTCCCGCCGGGAGCCCGGCACGTCGCTGCGCGAAAGCATCCTGAAAAAACCGCTGAGCAGCCTTTACAACAAGGATTGACGCTTCAGCTCGCTCTCCAGGGCGATCAGAGGCTCGACGGCGTCGAGCACACGCTGCCGGTCCATCGGCCCGAGCGGCAAGAGAGGGCGTGGGAGCTCTGCCCCGGCGAGTGAGAGAAGGTCGACCAGCGTATAGACCACGCGAAGGCTTCCGAACGCCTTGAACGTTTTCCAGAGCGGTTCGAGGAGACCATCGAGCCGGTGCGCCTCCCCGCCCTTGCCCGCAATCGCAGCCTTGGTCAGGGCAAGGGCGACGCGCGGAAGCAAGCCACCGATGACGCTGTACCAGGCGTCGGCACCTGAAAGCAGCGCTTCGGCCGCGCCCCAGTCGCCGCTGTAGCCGATCGCAAGCCTGGTCTTCTCTCGCAATGCCGCCAACTCGCCTGCGAAATCGCCGTCAGCAGGCAGAGGCATCTTCACGGCCCTGATAGTCTCGATATCGGACAGGCGCTGCAGAAGATCCCGGCCGAAGGTGAAGTGGGTCGTGCCGGGATTGTTGTAGATACAAAGCGGCAGATTCGCCGCCTCGGTGACCGCCAGGAAATGCTCGTAGGCTTCGTCCTGGGTCAGCGGCGTGTAGGACACCGGCGCAAGCAGAAGAGCATCTGCACCGGCGGCCTCGGCATCCCTCGCCAGGCTCCGGGCATGGTCTGTCCTCAGAGCGCCGACGCCGACGACGAGGGGAATACGACCACGAACGCACTCGACCGCAGCCTCGACGGCTCGCCGTCGTTCCTCGCGCGTGAGAAAGGCGTAGATCCCGGTGCTGCCGAGAAGGCCTATCGAAGCGACGCCTGCATCACACAGGCGTTCCAGCAGGCGGCCGAGGGCTTCGGTGTCGACCCGGCCCTCCCTATTGGCGGGCGTGGGCGGAAAGGCCGAAAGACCATGAAACGGAGAAGTGACAGACATGATGCGATCCTGAAAACCCGGTCAATGTGAGAACAGCAGGCGCGATCCGGCACCGGCGAAGAAGACGGCGAGACTGCCCTCGATCCACCGCCGCGCACGGGCGTAGCCGCGCACCATCGGTGCCGTCGAGAAGAGCACGGCATAGCCGGCAAATATCGAGATGCCCAAGAGCACGCAGCCGCCGAATGCCGTGACGGCCATCTCCGGCGAAGCGCCCGGCTTGAGGCCGAGCGACATGATCGCCACCCAGGCCAGAACCGCCTTCGGGTTACCGAGATGCATCAGAACGCCGCGACGATAGAGCACGCCAACTTGCGCGGCAGGCCGGACGACCTCGCTTGCCGGCATATCCGGGGCTGCTGCCGAGCGGGCCGCCCTCCAGGCGAGCCAGAGAAGGTACAATCCGCCTGCAATCTTGAGAAACAGCAGGGCATGGGCATAGCGTACCAGCAGTGTCGAGATGCCGGTGACCGCAACCAGCCCCCAGGATGTCGACATCGTTATAACCCCGGCGGCAAGGGCGAGCGCCGGTCGACGCCCTTGCCGCATTGCCACATTCATAATGGCCATGTTGCTTGGTCCGGGACTGCCTGCAGCAATTGCGTAGGCGATGTAGACGACGAGAAGATCCTGCATTTGCGTCTTTTCCAGAAGTTTGCGCTCGCGCACGGTACCACCCCGACGACGAAAAGCACGCCCTCGGGAAGTCGCCAATCCGCTTCCTTTTCTTTGAAAATTGGTCCACCATGAAGCTCCATTTTGAATAATTTCTATGGACCATTTTGCGATGTCCAAACGGCGTAGCACCATCGAAATACCATCGCTCAAAGCGATCGAGCGAACGGCCAATGTCAGTCGCCAGCTTGCACAGGCCCTGCGGAACGCGATCGCCCGCGGTGAGCTGAGGTCGGGAGAACGCCTTCCTTCGACGCGGAGCCTTGCGGCTTCGCTGGAGATCGCGCGCGGCACCGTTGTCGAGGTGTTCGATCAGTTGACCGCTGAAGGCTATCTCGAAGCGCGGGTCGGAGCCGGAACCCGTGTTGCCACCGATCTGATGGACACCACGCCGGCGCCCCCGCTTGCACCGGCTGTGCCATCTACCGCGGATGCCGTCGATCTGCCTTCCCAGGCTGCCCGGCTGATTGCCATCGCCCGTGCGCTCACCCCGCACCCGCCCGTTCCCTTCGCCATCGCCGTCCCGGCTTGTGGCATTGCGCCCGACGACAACTGGCGCCGTCTCGGCAACCGCGTGCGCGCGTCGCGACAGGCCGCACCCTCTGGTTACCACGATCCTATGGGTTTGCTCGAACTCAGGCTTGCCATTGCCGACCACGTCCGCCGCGCGCGGGCCGTTCATTGTGAGCCGGAACAGGTCATCATCACGTCAGGCACCCAGCAAGGCCTCTATATGGCAGGCCGGGTGCTTCTCTCGCGTGACGATGCGGTATGGGCCGAGGACCCGGCCTATCCCGGCCTAACGGCAGTGCTCGACGATCTCGGCGTACGAATGCACCGCCTGCCGGTCGACGCACAGGGAATGAACGTGGAACGCGGCCTCGAGCTATGTCCGCGGGCGCGCGCCGCATTCGTCACGCCGTCGCACCAATATCCGATCGGAATGCCGCTCAGCATGGCCCGGCGTAATTCCTTGATCGCCTGGGCCGACCAAAATCGCGCCTGGATTGTCGAGGACGACTACGACAGCGAGCTGCGTTATGCCGGACACCCATTTCCCTCGATGCAGGGATTGCGTCCGTCACGCGTCATCTATCTCGGCACCTTCAGCAAAGTGCTCTTTCCTTCTCTGCGCCTCGGCTACGTCATCGCCCCTCCTCCGCTGGCGGAAGCCTTTGCCGGCGCCCGCGCCATTCTCGACCGGCATTCGCCGATCGCCGAACAGCACGTTCTGGCGGCCTACATGCGGGAAGGCTATTTCGAAGCGCACATCCGACGCATCCGCGGCCTCTATGCCGAACGCCGCGCTGTTCTGCTTTCGGCGCTCGATCGGGCCTTGCCTGAGGGCTGCCGCGTGCAGCAGAGCGACCAGGGCATGCATATTCTTCTGTGGCTGCCCGAGGAGGTCGACGACGCGCAACTTGCAGCCCGTGCCCTCTCGGCCGGCCTCGCCGTGCGTGCGATCTCCCCGATGTATGCCGCGCGGCCGGCGCGCCCCGGCCTGATGCTGGGCTTCGGCGGATTTCTGCCGGACCAGTTGCAGGCGGCGGTTGGCGAACTCGTCAAGCAGCTGAGCCAGCAGATGTCTCAAAGCAGGCGGCCCGCAACAAACTGATGGCTAAACCGTCAGCCGTTCCCAGCTACCGTCCATCTGGTTGCGAAACCATGTCATTTGCCGCTTGGCATATTGCCGCGTCGCCGCAGCCCCCTTCTCCAGCACCTCGTCGCGCGTCATCTCGCCCCTTAGCATTGCCGTAATCTGCGACACGCCAATTGCCTTCATCACAGGCGCCTCGGCCGGCAGATCGAGCGCAAGCAGCGCCCTTACCTCGTATTCCGCACCTTGCTGCAACATCTTTTCGAAACGCCCGTTGATGCGTTGATGCAGCACAGCCCGGTCCGGCAGAACGACGATCTTGCGGGCCTCATCGGCGTCGATAACCACCGGTCCCGACCGGCCTTGGAAATCGGCGATCGACCGCCCCGTCGCCTTCACCACTTCAAGCGCCCGGACGATCCGCTGTCCGTCCTGCCGGTTGAGGCTTGCCGCCATGGCGGGATCGGCCTCGGCGAGTTCGGAGTAGAGCCCGTCCGGCCCCTCCTCCAGCAGCCGGGTCCTGAGTTTTTCCCGCAGCACCTCAGGTATCTCCGGCATATCGGAGAGCCCGCCGGTCAGCGCCTTGAAATAAAGTCCCGTGCCGCCGACAAAGACCGGCAGCCGTCCTGCGTCCCGCAGCGCCGGTAGTAGTGCTGCGACATCCCGCAGCCAGGCGCCTGTGGAATAAGCCGCACCTGCCGGCACGTGGCCGTAAAGATGATGCGGCACGCCCTGCATCTCCGCCTCCGACGGGCGCGCGGTCAGCACCCGCAACGTGTCGTAGACCTGCATGCTATCGGCGTTGACGACCGCGCCGTCATGACGCTTGGCCAATTCGACGGCGAGCGCGGACTTGCCGCTGGCGGTCGGCCCGGTTATCAGGATCGCGTTCACTGTGCTCAGAAGGTTTTCCATCATGGCCCTCGTTGCCACGCTTGTTGCCAATCCGTCAAATCCCGTGCTGACACCCGAAATCGCCGAACGGGCGGCCGAGGCCGTGAACGCTTCCGGTCTCTACTGGCTGGCAGACGGCATCGCCTGCGACATCGCGCTGCGCGACGGCACGGACGCGCAAGAGGCAGAAGCCAATATCCTTGCCGTCGTATCTAGCGCGCCCATCGACCTCGTTATCCAGGAGCAGGAGACCCGCCGCAAGAAGTTGCTGATCGCCGATATGGATTCGACGATGATCGGCCAGGAGTGCATCGATGAACTCGCCGCCGAAGTCGGCCTGAAGGAGAAGGTTGCGACCATCACCGCCCGCGCCATGAACGGCGAGATCGCTTTCGAGCCGGCCTTACGTGAGCGTGTCGCCCTGCTGAAGGGCCTACCGATATCGGTCGTCGACGAGGTGATCGCCAAGCGCATCACGCTCACGCCGGGCGGCCCGGAACTCATCGCCACCATGAAGTCGAAAGGTCATTACACCGCGCTAGTCTCCGGCGGATTCACCGTCTTCACCAGCCGCATCGCCGCCACCCTCGGCTTCGACGAGAACCGTGCCAACACGCTGCTCGAAGACGGCGGCATTCTCTCCGGCTTCGTCGCCGAACCGATCCTCGGCAAGCAGGCGAAAGTCGATGCGCTGAACGAAATATCGGCTCGCCTCGGCATTTCGCCGGAAGAAGCGATGGCCGTCGGCGACGGCGCCAACGACCTCGGCATGCTACACCTCGCCGGCGCCGGCGTCGCCCTCCACGCCAAGCCGGCAGTCGCTGCCGAAGCACAGATGCGCATCAACCACGGCGACCTGACCGCCCTGCTTTATATCCAGGGTTACCGGAAGACGGATTTCGTGACGGCTTGAAGGCGATACCAGCGATATTCCCGAAATCGGGGCTGATCGCCCGGTGCCACGTACGGAAGGGCAACCTCCATAAACCCGCCAAATAGCCTGTCACCTCCGGACCGTTAGGCCAACGGCCCCGTTTCGAAAGGCCGCCCGGCACACCCTCTCCGCCCTCATTCCTGTGCTCGTCACAGGAATCCAGCCACCGCGCGTCTGCGCGGTGAATGATTTACGCCAAGAGAGTAGAGTCTTCTTAGCCCAAGGACTTTGGGCGCACTGGATTCCTGTGACAAGCACGGGAATGAGGGAGAGTTGGAGACCACGGCGGCAAATTCACTACCGCCTAGCTCCCCTATTCCATCGGCACCGCCACGAACCGCAGATCGCCATTCGCCGATGCGACCATCAGCTGAGCGTTGCGGCGGCCCTCCTGTTTCAGCGCCTGCACCTTGGCGGCGACAGCATCCGGCGACTTCATAAACTCCTGCGCAACCTCGACGATCACGTCGCCGGGCTTCAGCCCCTTTTCGGCCGAGGCGGAGCCGGGCGTCACCTCTGTGACGACGACGCCGTCAACGCTCTCGGCGATGCCAAAGGCCTTGCGCGTCTCGGCGCTCAACAGCGACAGCGACAGCCCGAGCACGTTCTTCGGCGTGGCCGCATCCGGCGACACCTGCCCCTTATGCTGGTCGGGTGTATCAGGTGCAGGCTTAGCCTGATCGCCGGAATCCGGCTGGTCCATGTCGTTGTTCTCGCCGGGGTCCGGGGTGATCACGCCGCCGTCGTTCTGCGAACCGTCGGGCGCGTCGGATGCTGCCGCCTGATCGCTGTCCTCGAGCCGGCCAAGCTTCACCTTGACGGTCTGCTCCTTGCCGTCGCGCAGCACCACGACGTCAACTTCCTTGCCGACGGTGCTCTCCGCCACGACGCGCGGCAGGTCGCGCATTTCGCTGACGGTCTTGCCGTCGAATTTCAAAATGACGTCGCCCGCCTTGATCGAGCCGTCATCGACGGGGCCGCCCTTGATGACACCGGCGACCAGCGCGCCCTTTGCAGTGTCGAGCCCGAGGCTGTCGGCGATATCGTCGGTCACCGGCTGGATGCGCACGCCGAGCCAGCCGCGCCGCGTCTCGCCATATTCGCGCAGCTGGTCGACGACGCCGGAAGCAAGCTCCGACGGCACAGAGAAGCCGATACCGATCGAGCCGCCGCTCGGCGAAATGATCGCCGTGTTGATGCCGATCACTTCACCCTTCATATTGAAGAGCGGGCCGCCGGAATTGCCCTTGTTGATCGCCGCATCCGTCTGGATGAAGTTGTCGTAGGGACCGGCATTGATGTTGCGGCCACGCCCGGAAATGATACCCACCGTCACCGAACCGCCGAAGCCGAACGGATTGCCGATCGCCATCACCCAGTCGCCGATGCGCATCGTGCTGGAATCGCCGAATTTCACCGATTTCAGCGGCGTCTTCGGCTCGACCTTCAGCACCGAAAGATCGGTCTTCGTATCGGTGCCGATCAGCTTCGCCTTGAGCTTCGAACCATTGGCGAAATTGATCTCGATATCGTCGGCGCCCTCGATCACGTGGTTGTTGGTGACGATATAGCCGGCCGGATCGATGACGAAGCCGGAGCCGAGCGAGCTGACATTGTGGTTGCCGCCTTTGTTGCCCTGCTGCTTGTTGAAGAAATCGTTGAAGAATTCCTGGAAAGGCGAGCCGTCGGGCGCGCGCGGCGCCGGACCCGCGCCCTCATCGTCCTTCACATTCTGCGAGGTCGAGATGTTGACCACGGCGTCGAGCAGCCCCTCGGCGAGATCGGCGACGGAAGCCGGGCCGTTGTTGGGCACGGCGGCCTGGATTGGAGCGGTCTGCTGCGGTGCGGCGGGTGCGGTAGGCGTAGGAGCAGCCGTTTCCGGGGCAGCCGGAGCCGGCGGTGTGGGTGCAGGGGCAGCCGTTTCTGGAGTAGCGGGAGCGGGCGCGGCAACCCCGGGCGGTGTCGCCTCAGCTGAGGTTTGGGCGTACGCGACCCCGTTCATGCCGGCATGCGCAAGAATTGCAGCGCTGGCCATAAGCGCGAGCGTTCGTCTGAAGGGCGAGCGAATCGTGGGGGCCATTAAGCTTCCTCATAAGGGGTACATGCGGACATTGAGCACCAGCATAAGGCGGAATGATGGAGGGCGAAATCACCTTTTCGCGAAATCCCCGTGCAATGTGACGTGGCCTCGCAAAAGCCGGATCGTCTCAATCATTCCACGAAAAAAGGGCCGGCGCTCGGGCCGGCCCTTCCAGGATTGTCGGGGTCGTTTCCCCTGCTGTCAGTTCGTCGGCTGGGCCGGTGCAGCGGGAACAGCGGCGCCGGGAACTGCCGGAACCGGTGCAGCCGGATTTGCCGACTGCAGGGTGCCGGCGGCATTGTCGAAATAGCGGAAGAATTCCGAATTCGGCGACAGCACCAGCGTCGTGTCCTGCGACGAGAGAGCGGAGGAATAGGCCGCCATCGAGCGATAGAACTCGAAGAAGGCTGGATCCTTGCTGAAGACTTCGGCGAAGACGCGGTTGCGTTCCGCATCGCCCCGGCCTCGAAGGATTTCCGCATCGCGCTGGGCGCCTGCGGTGAACTCGACGACCTGACGGTCGGCGACGGCCCGGCGCCGCTGGCCTTCCTCATTACCCTCCGCACGGATACGCTCCGCCTCGGCGAGACGTTCCGACCGCATGGCATTATAGGTGTTGGGCGCAACCTCCGGCGAAAGGTCGGTGCGGCGGATACGAACATCGTCTATATGCAGGCCGAGATTTTCGGCATCTGTGCGCAGGTCGTCGCGAATCTCCAGCATCATCGCGACACGCTCTTCCGAGAGCGCAGCATTGTAGTCACGCAGACCGTAGACGCGACGAAGCGATGAATCGAGCTGGGCTCTCAACCGCGCTTCCGCGGCTTCGCGATCGCCCGATACCGTTTCGCGGAAGCGGCGGACATCCGAGATGTTGTAGATCACGAAGGCATCGACGTCGAAGGTCTGACCGTCCTGGACCTGAACGCGAATATTGTCGAGATCGAGCCTCAGCGCCTGCTTTTCGACCAGCTGAACGCGGTCGGCATCCATGAAGCCGAAGGGCAGCTTGAAATAAATGCCCGGCTCGGTTTTGACCGACTGGATCTGGCCGAAACGGACGACGATGGCCTGCTCACGTGCATTCACCACGAAGATGGACGAATAGAGCCCGACCAAAACGATGGCGACGATGAGAAGAATGATGGGAAGTCTGTTCGATGTCATGACTCAACCTCCCTGCTGCGCCGGCTTGCCGAGCTCATTGAGCGGCAGGTAGGGCAGGACGCCCTGCTTCTCGTCGATGATGACCTTCCGGGAGTTCTTCAGCACTTGCTCCATCGTTTCGAGGTACAACCGCTTGCGGGTCACGTCGGGCGCCTTCGAATATTCGTCGTTGATCGCCGTGAAGCGCTGCGCTTCACCTTCGGCCTCCTTCACCACACGGTCCGTGTAGGCGGCTGCATCTTCACGGATTCTGGCCGCATCGCCTCGCGCCTGACCAAGCTTCTGGTTCGTGTAGCGATTGGCCTCTTCAATCGTGCTGTCGCGGTCACGGCCGGCACGCTGCACTTCTTCGAAGGCATCGGCGACTTCCCGCGGCGGTGCCACGTTCTGGATCGTCACGCCGGTCACGGTCACGCCTGCGCCATAGCGGTTCATCGTATCCTGCAGGATATTGAGCACATCCACTTCGATCGGCTGGCGATTGCTGCGGAAGGCGTCCTGCGCCGGACGCCGGCCGACGATTTCACGCATGGCACTGTCGGAAACCTGCTGCAGCGTCTCTGCCGGATTTTCGACGTTGAAGAGATAGGCCTTGGGATCGCTGACGGTGTAGAAGACCGCGAACTGCACGTTGATGACGCTCTTGTCGCTGGACAGCATCAGGCCGTTCGAAGACGATGCCGAAGTCGCCCCGATGTTCAGCTGCTGCACGGTCACCTTGACCGTCTCCACCGTTTCCATCGGCCACAGATGGAAATGCAGGCCCGGCATGGAAATCTCTTCCTTCGGCTTGCCGAACCGCAGTTCGACGCCGCGTTCGTCCGGCTGCACGACGTAGATGCATTGGATCAGCCAGAAGACGGCGACGATCGCCACGACGATCACCGCCACGCCGCCGTTGAATCCGCCGGGAATGATGTTGCGCAGCTGGTCCTGACCGCGCCGGATGATATCTTCCAGATCAGGCGGTCCGCCCTTGCCGCCGCCACCGCGCGGCCGGTTCGGCCCCTGTCCCCATGGTCCCTGATTATTACCGCCGCCGCCGCCCCAAGGGCCGCCGCCGCCATTCTGATTGCTCCAGGGCATCAAAACCTCGTTGTTCGTTAAGTCTCCACGCATGCGAAACCGTGGGGGCTGACCGGCCGATGCGTTGGTGACCGTTATAAGTATCGCCGCACCGGCTTTCAACGCAACGTGAGAAACTTGGTCAATTTAATTGGAAAATAGTTCATTTTCAGGCGCGTCGGCGTTCGTAGACGACGAAGCGCGTGGGATAGCTGTCCTTCTCGCCGGCCGGAACCGCGATCGCCTCCCCTGCCTGCCAGATATCGGGATCAATCACGGGAAACGACGCGTCTCCGTCGAGATCGGCCTCGACATGCGTGATGCACATCCGGTCGGCAAGACCGATCGCCTGGGCATAGACCTGCCCGCCGCCCAGAATGCAGATCTCGTCGACGCCGGTTTCGAGCGCCAGCCTTTCGGCCGCCGTTATCGCCTCGGACAGCGAATGCGTCATGGAGACATCAGGATGTTCTATCGCTGCCTGCCGCGAAATGACGACGTTCGGCCGTCCCGGCAGTGGCTTGCCGATCGACTCGTAGGTCTTGCGGCCCATCACCACAGGCTTTCCCAATGTCAGCGC
Organism: Rhizobium leguminosarum bv. trifolii WSM1325; assembly: GCA_000023185.1. Taxonomy (NCBI): domain Bacteria; kingdom Pseudomonadati; phylum Pseudomonadota; class Alphaproteobacteria; order Hyphomicrobiales; family Rhizobiaceae; genus Rhizobium; species Rhizobium leguminosarum. The sequence goes on from CP001622.1 coordinate 2,783,286, forward strand.
CTTGAAGCGCTTGAGATCGCTCGAAAGCCGCCACGGCATGTCGCCGTCACGGCCGATAATGCCGTTGCGGGCAACGGCGGCGATAATGGTCCTGCGGATGTCGGCCATGGAATGTCCCGGATCAGACGGCGATCGGCGCCTTGATGCTGGCATCGGCCTCGTAGCCGATCAGCTCGAAATCGTCGAAGGTGAAGCCGAAAATGTCCTTCACATCAGGCTTGATGCGCATGAACGGCAGCGGCTTCGGCCGGCGCGCCAGTTGCAGCTTCGCCTGGTCGAAATGGTTGTGATAGAGATGAGCGTCGCCGAGCGTGTGAACGAAATCGCCGGGCTTCAGCCCGGTCACCTGAGCCACCATCATCGTCAGCAGCGCATAGGAGGCGATGTTGAACGGCACGCCGAGGAAGATATCGGCCGACCGCTGGTAGAGCTGGCAGGAAAGCTTGCCGTCAGCCACATAGAACTGGAACAGGCAATGGCAGGGCGGCAGCGCCATTTCGTCCACTTCGGCCGGATTCCAGGCCGAAACGATGTGGCGACGCGAATTCGGATTGTTGACGATGCCTTTGACGAGATTGGCGATCTGGTCGATATGGCCGCCATCCGGCGCTGGCCAGGAGCGCCACTGGGCGCCGTAGACCGGCCCGAGATCGCCGTTTTCGTCGGCCCATTCGTCCCAGATCGAAACGCCGTTTTCCTTGAGATATCGGATATTCGTCTCGCCCTTCAGAAACCAGAGAAGCTCGTGAATGATCGAGCGCAGATGCAGCTTCTTCGTGGTGAGGACGGGGAAGCCCTCTTCGAGGTCGAAGCGCATCTGGTAGCCGAAGACCGAGCGCGTGCCGGTGCCGGTGCGGTCGCCCCGGTCGGAGCCCTTTTCCATCACATGATTCAAGAGATCGAGATATTGCTTCATGTCGCGCTGATTCCGTTTCGGCCAATTTAAGCCTTCGGAACCGGGAAACCAATCACCGCCGGGTATTTTCCCAATGTTTCTGATGGGGCGCATAACGCTTTTATGACGTTTGCCCTTTCCTTGTGCAGAGGAAACCCCTATATCAACCCTGCCGGCTTTCGGGCCGGCTATGGCGATAAATGAGCGGTGTAATAAACCTATTGGACCCGGGGGCGGTACCCGGCGCCTCCACCAAAAACCGGCGGTCTTAAAGGCCGGCTTTTGATGGGGGCGAAACAGGATCGACAAGGGTGTAAAGATCGTCTTTTTGCTCGGCATTGTACCGCCGTTATCGGGCTAAAATTGTAGTTGCAAACGACAACTATGCGGAAGCTCGTCTCGCTGCTTAATCGCGGTGTGACACTTCAAATAAAGTCCTAGTGGTTCGCACCTCTAGGCGGGGTCCGAAGGCACCTGGCAACAGAAGCCTTCACCTTCTCCCTGCCGCCGAAATCATGTATGCTGCTTAAAAACGTGACTCGGCTCCGGTCTTTCCCAAGGCGCCCGGACGTGGCATACAACCTTGTGAAAAGACTCCGAACCGACGAAAGACAGGAAAAGCATGGGGCAGGATCATATCCGCTACGACATTCTGGCACAGGATGCACTTCGCGGCGTCATCCGCAAGGTATTGGCGGAAGTCGCAGCCACGGGCCGCCTGCCCGGTGATCATCACTTCTTCATCACCTTCCTCACTGGCGCGACCGGTGTGCGCATCTCCCAGCACCTGAAGTCGAAATACCCCGAGCAGATGACTATCGTCATACAGCACCAGTTCTGGGACATGAAGATCACCGAGACGCATTTCGAGATCGGTCTTTCCTTCTCGGACGTTCCGGAAAAGCTGGTCATCCCATTCAATGCGATCCGCGGCTTCTACGATCCCTCCGTCAACTTCGAGCTCGAGTTCGACGTGCCACTCGCCGATGGCGAGGAATTGCCGTCCGGCGAAATCACCGCCTATCCGGTGGATGCGGCCAGTAAGCCCGATGACGCCGCGGGCGCAAAAACCGCCGACGGCGAGGAGAAGAAACCGGGCTCCGTCGTCTCGCTCGACTCCTTCCGCAAGAAGCAGTGATTTGAAGGGGGCCCAAGCCTCCCTTTTTCATAGGGAATCCAGGCAAACGCATGAGCGCCGAAATCATCAATCTGCGCCAGTTCCGCAAGAAGCAGGCTCGCTCCGAACAGGAGAAGCAGGCCGAACAGAACCGCATCTCCTTCGGCCGCACCAAGGGCGAAAAGCAACTGACCCGCAGCCTGAACGACAAGGCCGACAAAGCCCATCGGGACGGCCGGATCGAGACCGATGACGACGGCGCGTGACGGTTTCAGGCAAAGCTTGAAGAGCCGGAATGGAACCTGCGATCAGCCACTTGCGCGGTTTCCTTGAATCGATCTGCCGACCCACGCATGCTTTGATAGAACGTCCTTAGCGCGTCCTCGCGGACGCGCGGCGCTCTAATCGGAATGTGAAGGCGCTCCATGATCCGCAAGCATTCGGCGACATTGCACGGCCATCGCACCAGTTTCTCGCTGGAGGATGAGTTCTGGACCGAGCTGAAGACGATTGCCGCAGCCCGTTCGATACTGCTCGCCGCCCTGATCTCCGAAATCGACGACCACCGCCCGCCGGACAGCAACCTGTCCTCAGCGCTGCGCTTGCATGTGCTTTCCTGGCTGAAGGCCGGCGCCAGCCACCAGCCCTGATGCATGTTGCTTAAAATCGCGTAGCGATTTGGGACGACATCAATGAAAACAAAGGCCTGAAGCGTCTTGCATGAATCAAATTCTATGCACTTTCACTGCGCCTGAACGCCCGGCAACTGGTCGAAATTGAGCGGACCGGGCTGCGCTTGCCCGCTGCGCCGTGCTGCTTCCGCCTCTGCGGCGGCCCTCGCCTGCGCATCCGCATCCGCCTTCGCTTTGGCTTCCGCCGCGCGTGCGGCCTCCGCCTCGGCAGCAGCCTTCTCAGCGGCTGCTTTCTGCGCCAGCGCGCGCAGCCGCTCTTCCTCCGCCTGCCGTTGCTGCTCGATCTCGGCTGCCTTGATGCGCTCAGCGTCGTTGAACCGGTAGAGCGCCACCTCGCGGCGCAGCCGCTGTTTTTCGAGCACGACCGCCTGCAGCCGCTCGACACGCCGGCGCTCGCGCTCGAAGGCGCGCAGCGACAGAAAGCTGGTGATATCGGTTACATCCATCGTCTTGCCGGGCGACGGCAGCATGCCGGAAAAATTCAGCCGGAGCGCCGGCTCGGCGCCGGAAAGCGCTTCCGTGCCAGGATTGAACCCGACGCCCAGAGTCGCGCTGATCCGCTCTTCCGGCAGTGCGATTTGCGCATCGGCGGTGATGCGGGCCAGATCGTTGGCGACGGTGACATTCTGCACCCTCAGCGTCCCGTCGGCGATGTTGAAGGGGATGCCGAGCGGCGGCAGCTTCGCCTCGCCGTTGCTGAGCAGCGTCTCGATGATTGGATGCACCTTGCCGGCATTGATCTGCTCCTGCATCGTATCGGTTGCGGCAAGCAGCGGCGGAAGGACGGCAAGGTTAAGCCCGCGTATGCTGGTATCGCCGAGCCTCAGTTCGCCCGAACCATTGAGCGAGCTGGCGATCTCGCCGATCGTCTTGCCCGAAGCCTCCATCGACAGCGACAATCCGAACTTGCCGTTGGCGATCGGCGCTCCGTCGCGCAGCCAGACGACGCCGGAAAGATCGGAATCGGCAAGCGCAAGCTTCGTCTGCAGGAAACCGGTACCGTTGGCATTGGTGAAAAGCAGGTTGCCGGAGAGCTTTCCGTCGTCCCAATTGCCGGCCATGTCGTTGAGCTGCAGCTCGTCGCCCTTGTAGGCAACGTTGCTGGTGAAGTCCGACACCGCCGTTTCCGGAAGGCCCGGCCAGAACTGCTTGGCCGTCAGCTTCACGTTGACGTCGAGATCCTTGAAGACGGGCAGCCCCAGCGGCGCCGTCGTCAGCTGACCGTTGGCGGGATCGACGATCTGGCCGAACACCGCCTCGCCGAGCCAGCCGGCATCGGCCTTGGAGAGCGTCAGCCCGCCACTCGCGGTCGTCTTCGCAGCCTTCCGGTCGAAGGTCAGCGCACCGGAAAATTCGTTGTCGGCCGCATGCCCCTTGAGATCCGAAAAGACGATCTTGTCGCTATTGACGGCGGCATTGACCTGCAGGCCGAACGGCAGCCCGGTTCCGGTCTGCGGCAGGGCGATGCCGTTCATGATGAGATAGGGGTCGATATCGGCGCTGTCGAGCGAAAGGGCGATCTCGCCGTTCATGAAGGTCTCCGGCCGGACATCGATCTTGCCGTTGGCCATGAACGAGGTCCGGTCGGTCGCAAAGGTCAGCGCCGCATCGGCGGGATCGTTGCCCGATGCCTTCACCTTCAGCGTCAGGCGGCCATTGGCCCCGACATCGACCGGCAGCGGATCGAGCCCGGCCTGGCCGAACAGGACTGATGGCACGGCGTTTTCGAGCGTCGCCTCGAGGCTCGTCGTGCCATTGCCGGTCAGCGCCAGGAGGTCGGACATGCGGTAGTCGAGATTGACGCGGCTGCCGTTCGCCACGCCGGCAAGCGTCACCGTCAGCGCATTGCCCTCGTCGCCGCCAAGCGTCAGCGCGCCGCGAAGCGCCGTATTGCCGTACCAGCCGGCATTGCGCACCAGCCGGTCAAGCACCGGGTGATGCGGCAGGTGCTCGCGCAGCATGGTGAAGAAGCCGCCGGGATCGGCCGATTTGAAGGTGATCTCGCCCGCGCCCTTGTAGTCGAGCAGCGAACCTTCCGCCCTGCCCGTCGCCGTCAGCTCTGCGCCTGCAATATTCTTGATCGACAGCCGGTCGACGGCAAGCGCGCCATCGGCAATCGTAAAGGTGGTCTCGACATTCTCGGCGTCGACGCCGAAGGCGGTGAACTTGTCGGCCTTGAGCTGGGCGGCGATCTTGTGGTCGAGCACGTTGTCGCCGGCATCCTGGCCGGTCATGAGCCCGCTCAGCGCCTGTAGCGCGTCAAGATCGAGCGTATCGCCGTTCAGCGCCACCGATAGCGTCGGCGTCTGGCCGGAGATCGCCTGGCGCTCCAGCCGGCCCTTCAGCGTCGCCGGTCCGATGGCGATCTCGAGATTTTCGAAACGCTGCAATTCATGCGTCAGGCTGACATTGGCGGAAAAGCCCGCCTGCCGTAATTGCCGGATAGCCGGATCGACCGAGCCGGCTAGCCAGGAGGCTAGCCCCGTCGGCTGGCTGGAGGCCACCAGGATCTGGCCGTTGAACGAAGGCTCGCCCTGAAGCAGGAGCTTGCCCTTGCCCTCTACCTGCGTGCGTCCCGGCAGCGTGCCGGTGACGCTGTCGATCAGCCAGCCGGTGCCGGCCGGTTCGAGCTCCAGCTGTACGTCGCGCAGCGTCGTATCGCCGGCGACGATTGCCGGCAGCTTGACGCTCGCCTTGCCCGGCACCTGCGGGATCGGCACCTGCGCGACGATATCGATCAGCGAATTCAACCGCTGGCGCGCCGAAACAGCGGGATCCCGTGTCGTCTTGCCGGCCGAGCCCTGATTGCCGATGCGGTTGACATCGATCTGCTGGCCGTCGGCGGTCAACAGGAATTCCGGCGCATTGCCGGTATCGAGCGTCGCCTCGCCGGTTATGACGTAGGGATCGTCTGTCGGGCCGATCTCCATCCGGTATTCGGGGATGCGGATACGTTCATTGGTGAGCTCGAAGCGGCCCTTGACGCGCGGCGGCTGCTCTTTCTTGTTGGCGGGCTTGGCGCTGTTGCGGATTTCGATCGCGGCCGAAAGCTGGCCCTGATAGTTCGGCTTGCTGTCGACGAGCTTCAGCTCGCCGTCGAGATCGACGCTGACAGGGTGCTTGTCCGGCGAAAGCCTCGTGCGCATGCGCAGCACGCCCTTCTCGTCCGGCTGACTGCTCGAGATCGAGAAGCCGCCGTGCTCGCCGTCGAGCGCAGCGTCGCCCTCGATGCGCCAGGGACCAGCCAGCGACTTTGCCGACATTTCCGCGTTGAGGCCGGTGATGCGACGCGAGCGACCCGACTGATCGTCGATGAATTCGACCTCGCCGCCGCTGACATGCACGTTTTCGAGGACGACGGTCCTTGCCGGTATTTCCGCGCGGCTGCCGCGCATCCAGTCGAGCGTGCCGTCCTTGAGCAATCTCAAGCGCACCTTCGGATTGACGATACGCATGTCGAAGATCAGCGCTTCGCCCGACAGGAAAGGTGCGAGCTCCGCATCCATGGAGAACTGCTCGACCTTGACGATCGGCGTGCCGTCTGCTTCCTGGCCGACGCGCACGTCATGCAGCGTCACCGATGGAAACGGCAAGAGGCGCGCATCCACGGTGCCGTAGACGGTGACTTTCTTGCCGATAATGCGGCTTGCCTGATCCTCAAAATTCTTGCGGAAGTCCGTCCAGTCGATGAACAGCGGCGCAAGCAGCGCCACAAACAGCACTACGACGATCACTCCCCCCAGAAAGACGAGGAACCGGCCTACCAATGCAAAGCGTCTCCATTCGGGATTCTGTTGCAGACACTAGAGCATGATGCCGAAAAGTGTGAGCGGTTTTCGGACGACATCATGCTCTAACTCTTTATTTGAGAACAGGATTCAGATTTCAGGGCGAGCCTGCCTAACATCATCTTGTTCTAGCGCTAATCATGCCGGGGGCAAGACCCAACTTCATGAGAATGTTCCGTTTCAGCCATGGTGGAAAATCTTGCCGGGATTGAAGATATCGTCCGGATCGAGCGCCTGTTTCACCTGTCGCATCAGATCCACCGCGCCGCCGAGCTCCTGTTCCAGAAACGCCATCTTGCCTTGCCCGATCCCGTGTTCACCGGTGCATGTCCCGTCCAGGTCGAGCGCCCGCCGGTTGAGCCGTTGTACGAAGCTCTCGGCCATGGCGATGTCTTCGGCGCTCTTGTCGTCGAACAACAGCAGCACATGGAAGTTCCCGTCGCCGGCATGGCCGACGATCGGCCCCAACAGCCCGTGTTCCTCGATATCCGCCTGCGTTTCGGAAACACAATCGGCGAGCCTCGATATCGGAACACAAACATCGGTCGAAAGTGCGGCAAGCCCGGGCGCCAGCGCCCTTGCGGCCCAATAGGCGTCGTGGCGTGCCTTCCAGAGCTTCGTCCGTTCCTCGGCATTGGCTGTCCACAGGAACTCGCCGCCGCCGCATTCGGCGGCGATCTCGGCAAAGGCTGCCGATTGCAGCGGCACCGTCTCGTCGGTGCCGTGGAATTCGAGGAACAATGTCGGGCTTTCGGCATAGGAGAGCTTTGAATAGGCGTTGCAGGCCCGCATCTGTACCGTGTCGAGCAGCTCGATACGCGCCACCGGAATGCCCATCTGGATCGTCATGATGACGGCATCGCAGGCGGCCTTGATGCTCGGAAAGGCACAGGCCCCTCCGGCAATCTTCTGGGGGATCGCCTGGAGGCGCAGCGTCACCGAGGTCAGAATGCCGAGCGTGCCCTCGGCGCCGACGAAGAGCCGCGTCAGATCGTAGCCCGCCGAGGATTTACGGGCGCGCCGGGCCGTGCGGATCTCCTCGCCATTGGCGGTGACGGCGGTGACGGCAAGCACATTGTCCTTCATCGTTCCGTAGCGCACGGCATTGGTGCCGGAGGCCCGCGTCGAGGCCATGCCGCCGATCGAGGCGTTGGCGCCGGGATCGATCGGGAAGAACAGGCCGGTATCGCGCAGGTGGATATTCAGCGCCTCGCGTGTCACACCCGGTTCGACGGTGCAGTCGAGATCTTCGGGGTTGACCTCAAGCACCCGGTCCATGCGGCTGAAGTCAATCGAAATGCCGCCATTGGCGGCATTGACCTGCCCCTCCAGCGAGGTGCCGACGCCGAAACCGATCACCGGCACCTTGTGGGTCGCACAGGCTCTGACCGCCGCCTTCACATCTTCGGCGCTCTCAGCGAAAAGCACCCCGTCTGGCAGTTGCGGCGGGATATAAGTGGTCGTATGGGCATGCTGTTCGCGGAAGGACTGGCCGGTCTGGAAACGCTCGCCGAAGCTCTGCTTGAGAATGCCGAGCACCGCGGCAATTCCCGCCTCGTTGCGTGTGCCCGCCTTCGCGTCCTTCAGCGCCATCCCGTTGATCTCCCTGCCATTCCGCAGAAACCATATCGTGTTCCGCAGGTCAGGCTGGGTATGCGGCAAGTCAAAGCGGCTGTCCAGTTAAGATTGGCAGAAGATTTCATTCCCACTTTGTTATAGGCAGGCTGCTATAGCCAAGTCCGCCGCCCTCGCACCTCAGACAATCGGCGGATTGAGCCGCGCAAAACCCTCCTGCCTGCGATAGGGAAAATAGGGATAGGGCGCCGTGACAGTGCTGACGGCGTCGAGCCTTTCGACCTGCTCCTTCGACAGGCTCCAACCGACCGCACCAAGATTCTGCCGAAGCTGTTCCTCGTTGCGGGCGCCGATGATGACGCTCGATACCGTCGGCCGGTTAAGCAGCCAGTTGATGGCGATCTGCGGCATCGTCCGGCCGGTCTCACCCGCGATGGCGTCCAGCACCTCGACGATGTCGAACAGCTTCTCGTCGTCGACGGGCGGGCCGTATTGCGCCGTCTCGTGCAGCCGGCTTGCCTTGGGCAGCGCCTGGCCACGGCGGATCTTGCCGGTCAGCCGGCCCCAGGCAAGCGGGCTCCAGACGAGGGCTCCCACACCTTGGTCGGCGCCGAGCGGCATCAGCTCCCATTCGTAATCGCGCCCCGCCAGCGAATAATAGACCTGATGGGCGACATAACGCGGATAGCCGTGGCGCTCAGCGGCGGCGAGCGACTTCATCAGTTCCCAGCCGGCAAAATTGGAAACGCCGGTATAGCGGATCTTGCCTGCGGCGACGAGCCCGTCGAGCGTCGACAGCACCTCCTCGACCGGCGTCGAGGCATCGAAAGCATGAAGCTGCAGGAGGTCGATATAGTCGGTCCCGAGCCGGCGCAGCGCATCCTCGGTGGCGCGGATCAGCCGTGCTCGCGACGTTCCCCAGTCCTGCGGCCCCTCGCCCATTGGCAGCGCCGTCTTCGTCGAGATCAGCACAGCGTCTCGCCGGCCGCGGATCGCCTGGCCGAGCACCTCCTCGGAAGCGCCGGCGGAATAGACGTCGGCCGTGTCGAAGAGATTGACGCCGGCTTCGAGGCAGATATCGACAAGCCGCCGCGCTTCCTCGGCATCGGTATTGCCCCAGGCGCCGAACAGCGGCCCGCTGCCGCCGAATGTGCCGGCGCCGAAGCTCAAGACCGGCACTCTGAGGCCGGAGGCGCCGAGATTTCTGTAGTCCATGGATCTGTCTCCTGTATTTCCTATGAGATAGACCTTGGTCGCCCGATGATATAGATTGCCCCTAAGCAAATCATCTGTGACTTGAATTCATCATGAGCCGTCAGGACATCAACCGCTCCGGCGAAATGGAAGTCTTCGTCAGTGTCGTCGAGCGCTGCGGTTTTTCCGCCGCCGCCACGGCCCGGCGCATGACGCCGTCGGCTGTCAGCAAGCTCGTCGCCCGGCTGGAGACCCGCCTCGGCGTCCGCCTCGTCAACCGCTCTACCCGAAAGCTGCAGCTGACGCCGGAAGGCTGTGCCTTCTACGAGCGCAGCATCACCATCCTTGCCGATATCGCCGAGGCTGAACGTCAGGCCTCGACAGGTGAACAGGCTTCAGGCCGAATCCGCATCAACACCAGCGGCTCTTTCGGCAATCATGTGCTGGCGCCGCTCGTGCCGGCCTTCATGGCGCTTCATCCGGCCGTGACGCTGGATATTTCCCATACCGACAGGATAGTCGACTTGATGGAGGAGCGTGCCGACGTCGCAATCCGCGCCGGCCCCTTGAAGAATTCCAGCCTGATCGCTCGCAAACTTGGCGCCACCGGCAAGATCATCGTCGCAGCACCGGATTATCTCTCGCGTCATGGCAAACCACTCACGATCGCCGATCTCCGCCGCCATTGCCGCATCGGCTTTTCTTACGCCCGCGCCATCGAGGGCTGGTCGCTGCGCGAAGGTGGCGAAACGGTGATGATCCCGATCACCCCGGGCCTGCAGGTGGGAGACGGCGAAGCCATGCGTCACCTCGCTTTGTCAGGCGCCGGCCTTGCCCGGCTCGCCGCCTTCACCGTGCGCGCCGATATCGATGCCGGCCGCCTGGTGCCGGTGCTCGAAGAGGCCAATCCTGACGATCTCGAGGAGTTCTACGCCGTCTATATGGGCCAGGGCGGCCCGCTACCGGCGCGTGTACGCGCACTGCTCGATTTTCTCGCCAGCCATGTACGTTTCTGAGGCACCCCGCCCAAAACCGTGCAGCGGCTTTGTAAAGGTGACATGCATAAAAACAACGACTTGAAGCGGTCGCATGAATCAGTTTCGCATTATAGGGCACCGAGAAGCCAGATTTCGCAATTGACCGCCCGCCTCGCCCCCGCCTATACCGGACCCGCGCCAGCCGGCTCTTGTAGCCGGCATTTCTTCGTCATGCCGGAGCCCTCAGCCTCAGGGCTTGGCGCCGGCCAGGAAAGACACGGGGATCATGTCATTCTGCGACGTAAGCCGCCTGCTGCGGGATTCCGGCCTGGCGAAATGGGCGCTGCTGCTGGCACTTTCGACTGCTCTCGTCGTCTTCCTCGAACTCTTTGCTCTGCCGGCCTCGCTGCTGATCGGACCGATGGTCGCGGCAATCGCACTGGCGTTGACCGTCGGCAAGGGAAAGCTTCGCGTGCCCTTCTGGCCGCTGCAGTTCGGCCAGGTCCTGGTCGGCCTGATGATGGCGCGCACCATCACCCCTGACATTCTCGGCACCATGGCGAAAGACGCACCGCTCTTTCTGCTGTTCATCTTCTCGGTTATCGCCATCGCCACCGGCCTCGGCTGGCTTTTGACGCGCTGGCAGGTGCTGCCGGGTACGACCGCGGTCTGGGGCTCCTCGCCGGGCGGCGCCTCCGCCATGGTCATCATGTCGGAAGCCTATGGCGCCGATGCCCGTCTCGTCGCATTCATGCAGTATCTGCGCGTCGTCTTCGTCGCCGTCGGCGCCTCGGTGATCTCGCGCCTGTGGGTGGCAGCCGATGGCGCCGAGCCGCCGCCGCTTGTCCTCTTTCCCGAGATCGACTGGCCGGCCTTTGCGGCGACGATGGCTTTTGCCGCCTTTTGTGCCTATGGCGTCTGGCGCCTGCGCCTCCAGGGTGGCACGATCATCGTGCCGCTCTTTCTCGGCGCCTTGCTGCAGGGCATGGGCCTCGTGAAAATTGAGTTACCGATGTGGCTGCTCGCCATCGCCTATGCACTGGTCGGCTGGAGCATCGGCCTGCGGTTCACTCGCTCGATCCTCAAGCACGTGGCGCGCGCCCTGCCGAGGGTATCGGCCTGCATCGTGCTGCTGATGGCGCTCTGCGGCTGCATGGCCGTGGCGCTTCACGTCTTCGCCGGCATAGATCCGCTGACCGCCTATCTCGCCACCAGCCCCGGCGGCGCCGATTCCGTCGCCATCATCGCCGCCTCCAGCGATGTCGACGTGCCCTTCGTGATGGCGATGCAGACCGGCCGTTTCCTGGTGATCCTGATGATCGGCCCGATGCTCGCCCGCTTCATCGCACGCCGTTCCGGCCTTGCGGAAAATCCCGTCTAATGCCCTGTTTGGGGTTATGCGTGAGTGCTACCCATTGGCCGGGCGTCATGCCGTAGGCCTTCTTGAAATGGCGGTTGAGATGGCTCTGGTCGGCAAAGCCGGTCGCCGCCGCCACATCGGAAATCCCCTCGCCCGCACCGATCATCGCCCGCGCCCGCTGCAGCCGCCGCATCAATAGGTAGCGATGCGGGCTGGTGGCGAAGGCCGCCCGGAAATGCCGCGACAGCGCAAAGCGGTCGAGCCCCGTCACCGCTTCCAGCTCCCCCGAGCACACTGCCCGGGTCGCATGTGCCTCAAGATAATCCCGCGCTGCCCGCGCCTGCCGCCACGCGACGAGGCCCAGCGGCCGGCGCGGCATGCGCGCATGCCGTGACAGCCCGCCCGTCACCCGCGATACGAAATCGTCGACGAAAAGCTCGTCCAGTTCGCGGTCAAGTTCGCCGAGTGCTGCCAGCAGCACGCCCGCCAGCGCAGGATCGCCGATAACGGGTTCATCGACAAAAGGCAGGCCGACGCCATCCGCCTCCAGGCATTCGAGAAGCAGCGACGGCTCCAGATAGAGCATGCGGTAGTGCAGCCCATCCTCGGTCCCCGCCCCGCCGTCATGCTCTTCGTCGGGATGCAGCACGATCACCTGCCCCGGCAGGCTGAAGCGCCGCACGCCGCGATAGCGGAAGGTCTGTACCCCCTTCAGAGTCACGCCGAGTGCATAGGTGTCGTGCCGATGCGGCTCGAAAGCATTGCCTGAGAACTGCGCCTCGATGCGCTCGATGCCGGGAAAGGCCGGCGCAGCCAGGATGGCGTTGCCGGATGGTCCCGCGCACAAACGTTCAAGACCTTCGAAGACCTGCGGATGTAAGTCCTGGTTCAACGCGCCCGATACTCCATAACCCGTAGATAGGTGAAAGACCGTACGATGTTTGATACCAAAATTGCCGTCGTCCTGCGAAACAATCTTGCCGGCTGGCAGAAGCTGAACGTCACCGCCTTCCTGATGACAGGCATCGCCGGCGGGCATCCCGAGATCATCGGCGAAGCCTACAAGGACCGCGCCGGCAATCTCTACAATCCGCTATCGATCCAGCCGATCATCGTGCTCTCCGCCGACGAGGCGACGATATCAGCAGTTCACCGCCGCGCGCTGGAGCGCGATATTACCAGCTCGCTGTTCATCGAGGAGATGTTTGCGACCGGCCACGACGCTGCCAACCGCGCCGTCTTCGCAGAATTTGCGCCTGAAGACGCCAAGGTGGTCGGCATCGCGCTGCGCGCCGAAAAGAAGATCGTCGACAAGATCACCAAGGGCGCCACGATGCAGCACTAACAGAAACGGCCGGGCTAAGCCCGGCCGTTTCAAAGGCAGAAAATTCGGTTCAGCCCTGCGTGATCGGCGCGATCTGGATCTCGACGCGGCGGTTCTGCGCGCGGCCGGCCTCGCTCGCATTGGAGGCGACGGGCTGGGACGGGCCGAAACCGACGGCGGAGACGCGGCGCTGGTCGATGCCCTGACCGCCGAGATAATCGGCAACCGAAAGCGCGCGGCGCTGCGACAGGTCCTGATTGTGCTGCAGGCTGCCGGTCGAATCCGTATGGCCGTTGACGTCGATCAGCGTGCGGTTGAACTTGCGCAACACGATCGCCACCGAATTCAGCGTCGGATAGAAGCCCGGCTTCACCGCGTCCTGATCGACGTCGAAGGTGATGTTCGACGGCATGTTAAGAATGATGTTGTCGCCGTTGCGGGTCACCGAAATGCCGGTGCCTTCGAGCTGGGCGCGAAGCTCGGATTCCTGCTGGTCCATGTAATTGCCGATCGCACCGCCGGCGAGAGCCCCGACGCCTGCGCCGATCAACGCCGCATTGCGCTTGCCGTGGCCGCCACCACCGACGGCCACGCCGACGAGAGCGCCGCCGAGGGCGCCAAGCGCAGCACCACCCGCCGTATTGGAAACCTTCTGTTCACCGGTATAGGGATCGGTCGTCGTGCAGGCACTGAGATAGCTTGCGGCAATAGCGAGAAGTACGAATTTTTTGATCATGGACAGGACGGTCTCCGTTCGACTGATCCGAGCAAATGGCAAGGATTGCGGCAAGAAAATGAAGATGTTCTCCTGATAGGGCAAATTCGGGCGCCGAAACACAGCCATGTTGCGGGATTGCGCTGATATCACCAGTTTTAGCGGATGACCGTCCACTTCTCCTCCCTCATTCCTGTGCTCGTCACAGGAATGACAGAGAGTGGGATCGCACACTTAGAAATTTTGGAACAACTGCCGCACCGTATCGTAGGTTGCGTTGGCGATGTTCAGCGATTGCAGGCCGAGTTGCTGCTGCGTCTGCAGCGCCCTGAGCCTGCTCGACTCCTCCTCCATGTCGGCATCGACAAGCCGGCCGATGCCGGTGGCATTGTTGTCGTGCAGTTTCGTGGCGAAGTCGTTCTGCAGGTTGATGCGTTTCTCCAACGCGCCGAAGGCCGAACCGACCGTCGTCAGCTGCGACAGCGCGGCATCGACGACGCTGATCATTTCGCCGACCTGTCCTTTCGTCGTGCTAGCCGAGAGCGAAATCACTACCTGCCCTGTGGTGGTGCCGTTTTTGCTCTGCATCAGCACGTAGTCCTGCGACGCGCCGAGCTCGGTGGCGAAATAGGCCGATGTCAGCACGCCGTATTCGCCCGAACCGGTGGCGCGATCATCGATCAGGTAGCGTGCGTCCTTAGAGGTCGTGCTCCCGCTCGGCGTCGTGTCGATATGATAGCTCAGCATGCCGACCGAGATGGTCCCGTCGGCATTGCGGATGAAGGAGGCCGGAATCTGGCGCGGCTGCGTCGGTGTCGCATCGTTGTTGAGAACCACCCAGTTGTCGCTATTGAAAGTCGCCGCCTCGGAGACGCTGCGCAACTGCTCCTGCAACTGCTTGATCTCTTCATTGACCTTGTCCTTGTCGACCCCGTCTTCGGTCGCGGCAACCAGCTTGGCCTTGATCTCAGAGACGACATCGATGACGTTCTGGACGCCGGTATAGGCCGTTCCCATCGTCGCCGCCGCCATACCAAGCGCATCCTGGATCGCCGAAACCGCCTTGTTGTCGGTTCGCGCAGTGGTGGCGACCGACCAATAGACGGCATTGTCGCTGGCTTTTGCCACACGCATACCGGTCGTGATGTGGTTTTGCGTGACCGCCATATTACGGTTGATATCGCGCAGCACATGAAGCGCCGCATCCACCGAGACGCGCTGGTAAATACTCACAGAACTAAACTCCAAAAACACAACAGGACGCAAACTGCACAAGAAATGAACCGTCCGCACGGACTGTCATGTCCGGGGTCGCTGGCGTTCCAGCGCGTTGCGGCCTTCAAGAAACGAAGAAGACCAGTCGGTTACTGGCAACAATCATTGCCGTTTATGCTTAACAAACGACTAAACGTCAGAAGTAATCCATCTTATTTTTCAAGGTTTCATACACCATAAGAAACGCCGCCGGACGAGGTACGGCGGCGTTGCGAAATCGGATGAAAAGCTTATTCGGCGGCCTGCAGCTGCTCGTCATCGGGTGCGGCGCGTGGCCGTGTGGCGACCGACATCTCTTCGTGCAGGCGCGCCTCCTCGTGGGCGTGCGGCTTGGCGAAGCGGGCAAGCAGCAGATAGGCGACCGGCGTAATGAACAGCGTCACCAGCGTTGCGAAACCGAGGCCTCCAACGATCACCCAGCCGAGTGCTACGCGCGCTTCGGCGCCGGCGCCGTGGGCAAAAACCAGCGGCACGCCGCCGAGGATGGTGGCGATCATCGTCATCATCACGGGACGAAGGCGCAGCGCGCAGGCCTTCTCGAGCGAGGACCGCACATCCTCGCCCCGGTCGCGCAGCTGATTGGCGAATTCGACGATCAGGATACCGTTCTTCGCCATGACGCCGACCAGCAGCACCAGGCCGATCTGGCTGTAGATGTTGAGGCTGGAGCCGGTGATCACAAGTGCGAAGACGGCGCAGGCAAGACCAAGCGGCACCGTCGACATGATGATCAGCGAAGACAGCACGCTTTCGAACTGCGCGGCCAGCACCAGGAAGATGATGACGATGGCGAAGCCGAAGGTCAGCGCCATGCCGCTCGAATTCTCTTCGAGCGTCGCCGCCTCGGCAAGCGGCAGCAGGCGGGAGCCTGGCGGCAGCAGCGGCTCGGCGAGATCAGTCACCTGCTTGACGGCATCGCCGAGCGACTTGCCGTTTCTGAGTCCGGCGGTGATCGCCACGGAGGCGAGCTGCTGCTCGCGGTTGAGCTGCGGCGCGACCGAACCTTCCTTCATCGTGGCGATGACCGACATCGGCACGATCTTGCCGTCGCCGGTTTTCAGGAACACGTTCTCAAGATCGGTCGGATCGTCGATCGGCCGCGTCGTCGAGGTCAGAAGCACGGGATAGGATTCGCCGTCGACGAAGACATCGACCACCGAGCGCCCTTCGAGCAGCGATTGGATTGCTGTCGAAAGCCCGGTTATATCGATGCCGAGATCCGAGGCGCGCTCGCGGTCGATCGCCACCGACACCTGCGCCTGGCTGGGCTCGTTGGTCAGGCGCGGCGTATCATATTGGCCAGTGGCCTCGAGCGCCTGAACCAGCTTGGCGGCCGCCGCCGTCAGCGCCTCGTGATCATTGCCGATCAGCGCCATCTGCAGACCACTGCCGGCACCGCGGATGCGAAGGCTGTTCGATGAGATAGCATTGCCGCGCAAAGCCGGCACCCTGGAGGCCGCCTGGTTGATATCGCCGACGATCTCCGTCTGCGTCCTGTCACGCTCTCCCCAGGGGGCGAGCGTCAGCACCATGAAGCCGCTGTTCAGCGAACCACCCTGGCCGGAGATCGAGAAGACGTTGCGGATGTCGCCGCGGTCGACCAGCGGCTGCAGATATTCCTCGACGAGCTGCATCTTGTCGCGGGTATATTCGAGGCTCGATCCCTGCGGCGTCGTCAGCCGCATCATCACCATCGACCGGTCCTCTTCGGGCGTCAGCTCGCTCTTGACCGTCGAGAAGGCGATGAGCGCCGCGCCGGCAAAGATCACCGAGAACAGGATGACCACGAAGGGCGCGTTGAGACAGCCGTGCAGTGCCCATTTGTAGAGATCGGCCAGCGCCCCGCCGAAGCGGCCGAGCACGCCGTGATCCTCGAGCATCGGCTTGGTCAGCATGCGCGAGGCAAGCATCGGACACAGCGTCAGCGCCACGATCGACGACAGCCCGACCGAGAAGGCGAGCACGAAGCCGAATTCGCGGAAGAGGCCACCGACCTGTCCCGGCAGGAAGGAGAGCGGAATGAACACCGCCGCCAGCGTCGCCGTCGTGGCGATGACGGCGAAGAACACCTCGCGCGTTCCGAGCACGGCAG
The DNA here is from genome assembly GCA_000023185.1 of Rhizobium leguminosarum bv. trifolii WSM1325. Lineage (NCBI taxonomy): Bacteria > Pseudomonadati > Pseudomonadota > Alphaproteobacteria > Hyphomicrobiales > Rhizobiaceae > Rhizobium > Rhizobium leguminosarum. Next base: position 2,800,290 of record CP001622.1, read on the forward strand.
CAGCGCGCGGTCCCATGCCTTCGGAGCGCCGGCGTACGATATTTTCGAGCACCACGATCGCATCGTCGACGACGAGGCCGGTCGCCAGCACAATCGCGAGCAGCGTCAGAATGTTGATCGAGAAGCCGACCATGTAGATCGCCGCCAGCGTGCCGATCAGCGCCACCGGCATGCTGACGGCCGGGATCAACGTCGCCCGCCAATCGCGCAGGAAGAGGTAGATGACGGCGGTGACGATGACGGCGGCGAGTATCAGCGCCAGTACCACCTCGTGGATCGCGCCCTGGATGAAGACGGCGTCGTCGCTGGTGATGGCAATCGTCGTGCCCTCGGGCAGTGTCTTCGACAGCTGGTCGACGGCCGCCTTGATGCCAGTCGAGATGTTCAGCGTATTCGACTGCGCCTGGCGGATGATGCCGAGACCGATGCCCGGCTTGCCGTTGGAGCGTAGCGCCGTTTCGCCGTCGCGTGGCCCGAGCATCACTGTCGCGACGTCGCCGAGCCGAACGCGGTCCTGCAGGATGACGTTAGAAAAATCCGCCGGCGTCTGCAGGTTGGCAGTGGCGCGCACCACGATATCCTGCGTATTGCTCTTCAGCGAGCCCGCCGGCACGTCGAGTGCAGCATTGTCGAGCGCCTTCGTCAGGTCGCCGATGGTCAGCCCGCGGCTGGCAAGCGCGCCCTGGTCGACATCGACGCGGAAGACCTTCTCCTGGTCGCCATATTCCTCGACGTCGGCAACCCCGTCGACGGAGGCGAGGCGATCAATCACCTCGTTTTCGACGAGCTGGGTCAGGTCGTCCATGTTGAGATTGGTGGAGGTGACGGCAAGGCGCATGATCGCCGAGGAATCCGAATCCGCCTTGACTATCTGCGGCGCATCCGCTTCGTCGGGCAGGTTCTGGGTAATGCGGCCGATCGCGTCGCGCACGTCGTTGGCGGCGACCGAGAGATCGATCGCATCCGAAAATTCCAGCGTCACCCGGCTCTGACCGAAGGATGAGGTCGACGAAATCGATTTCAGGCCGCTGACGCGCGCGACCGCCCCCTCGATCACCTTGGTCAGTTCCTGGTCGATCGTCTGCGGCGATGCGCCATCGAAGGTGGTGCGCACGGTAACGACGGGACGGTCGACATCCGGCAGTTCGCGCACCTCAACGCCGACATAGGCCGCAAGGCCGGCGACGACCATCAGCGTATTGAACACCAGCGCCAGAATCGGCCGGCGAACGAAAAGCGCGGTGAAGCTCTGCTTGCCCGAGGCCCTGTCCTGATGAATCTCGGTCACGCTCATTGGGTGGCGACCTCCGCAGCCGCGGCGACATCGGCGCTCACACGCACTGCCCCGCCCTCGCGCACGCGCTGCAGTCCCTGTGTCACGATCACGTCGCCGTCCTTGATGTCGGCTTTGACCAGCACGAAATCCGGGTTGCGCTGCACGATACTGACCCGCACCTTGTGCGACTTGTAGTCGTTGACCTGCCAGACGAAAGACCCTTGTGAATCCCACTGCACCGAGACCGGGTCGACGGCCGGATATTTATCGCCGGCAAATTTCATGCTGACGCTGAAGGACATGCCGGCGCGCAGCTCGTCCGAACTGTTGTCGATCTTGGCGCGCAGGCGCAGCGTGCGACTTGCCGCGTCGATGCGGTTGTCGACGGCTTCGACCACGCCGGAAAACACCTTTCCTGGCCTTGCCACCGACATCGCCTCGACCGGCTGGCCGACCGACACAGTATTGGCGAAGCGCTCCGGCACCCAGTAGTCGACGAGGATTTCCGAACGGTCGTCGAGCGTGACGATCGGGATGCTCGTCGTAACATTGTCGCCGATATTGACCGGCACGATGCCGACGATGCCGTCGATCGGCGCGGTGATGTTGCGCCGGGCGAGATTGAGCTCGGCGGCCTGCAGCTGCAGCCGCGCGCCCTGCTCGGCGATCTCGGAATCGAACACGTCCATGCGCGACACGCTGGACTTGATGTTGTGATAAAGGTTGGACTTCTCGACGGCGGCCTTAACCGCCACGTCAGCCTGGCCGCGGGCGATCACCTGCTCCTCGCTGTCGAGCTTGGCGAGCACCTGGCCGGCCTTCACCCTGTCGCCCGACTTGATGAGGATTTCGCGGATTGTGCCCGATGCCTGCGGCGTGACCGCGACCGAACGGATCGCGTCACCCGTGCCGATGGCATTCAGCCGGTCGTTGACGATACCTTGGACGACTGCCTGCGTCGCGACGAGAATGGCGCTGTTGCGCCCGCCGCCATTACGGCGGTTCTGTCCCTGCCCTTGTCCGTCGCCGCGTTGCTGCCCCTGCGCCCGGGCTGGAGCGTCGGCATCCACCGTCTCCTCAGCCTTCGGCGCGATCTTGGAAACGATGCTGTCTGGAATCCCTGCATCGCGCATCGTATCGCCGGCGCCGGGCACAAAGAAAACCCACGCGGCAAAGCCGGCAATAATGACGATGAGCGACAGTATAAACTGCTTCCAAAAGGCCATTCACGTCTCCAGAGGGACTCGAGGTTGGACCAGGGTCGGTCGAAAGAGGCGCTGCGGGATCGAGATTCCCGTCTGATGCGACAATATCGCGCGTTTACAGCTTACCGGCAAGCATAAGCAGCCGGCATTACCGATTTGTAATATCAGCAAAGAATGGAAATAACCCGGCCGCTCACTTTTGTTTGAACGAACACTCGCCCATGCCTTTGACACCGCCGATTATCGGGCGAGATATCGCACAAATGTCCGACGATGCGGGTTGAATGTCTATCTGCGCATCGACCATCGCACGCCCATGACGGCCGCAATCCCCAGTATCGGCCACACCGCCCAGAACTGCCCCGTCCAGGTGAAGAGGTTGAGGCCGGCAAGGCCAAGTGCCAGGATCGCCAGCGAGGTGATCTTTCGGTTGAACAGGATCTGATCGCGGTTCCAGGCGAGCGCCGCGACGACGGCAAGCGCAAGCACCGGAAACCGCGCCCAGAAGACGCCCTGCCACGACAAGAGATTGATACCGATCAGGACGGCGGCGATGACGCCGAGCACGCCATACAGCCTGCGTCCTCCCGGTGCTGGGGTTGTCTCAACCTTGGCTGCCGCCATAACCGCCGCCGGCTGCGGCCGCGCGGCGCCGGATCGTTCGGCATGCGGCGTCTCCTCCCTGGCATCGCCGATCTTTACCGCGTAGCTTGGCACGCCTTCATCGACATTCTTCACCATCAGCGGCCCGAGAAACTCGAAACCAACCGCCACCTTGTTGCGGACCTGATCGTAAACGGTACTTGATATGACGATGCCGCCGGCCGCGGCCGACGCCTGCAGCCGCGCGGCAATATTGACGCCGTCGCCATAGATGTCCTCGCCCTCGACGATTACGTCGCCGAGATTGATGCCGATACGGAAGAGCATGCGACCGTCGGCCGGTCGGCGGGCGTTGAAACCCGCGAGTTCGTTCTGGGTGTCGACGGCCGCACGCACCGCCTCGACCACGCTTGGGAAGTCGGCGATCAGCCCATCGCCCCAGGTGTTGATGACGCGGCCGCCATGGCTTTCGATCAGGCGTCCCATCGCTTCCCGGCAGCGTTTGAGGCTCGCAAGCGTCCCTTCCTCATCAGTCCCCATCAGCCGCGTATAATCCTGCACGTCAGCACAGAAGATCGTCGTCAGCTTGCGCCGCGTTTCACTCATGGTCTCTCGTCTCCGCGCTATCCGCCCCGGAAGATCGCTGCAAAGGGTGAAACTGGTCGAGATCAAGTGGGCGATTGCAACGGCGGTAAACTACTAAGGCTTTGTGTTTGTTGCCACCGATAATTGTCCATTATCGCCCGTCAGCATAATCTGTGATCACTGAACGATCTTGCGCGGGCTCGCCGTGTGTTCTTTCGCCACCGCGCTGGAACTGTCGATTTCCTGAAGCAAAACGTCATAGCCCCAGAGATCGGCGAGATGCTGCAGGACGAGCTTCGTGTCATTTTCCTGAAGATAGCAACCATTCATCATGATGTGTTGTAGCAGCAGCCGGCGGTCGCCGGCGAGATCGACATCGACGATATCGATGGCAGGATCGGTCCAGCCGATATCATATTCGCGGGAGAGCTGGCGGCGGATGCGCAAATATCCGCGCTCATTGTGGATCGCCGAAACCAGCACCCCCTCGGTTTGATCAGGATCGTCGTAGAGATGGAACAGCCGCAACTGCCGGATCAGGTTCGGGCTCAGGAACTGGCTGATAAAACTCTCGTCCCGGTAATTGGCCCAGATGTCGCGCAGGACGGCCATCGCATCGCCTCGCCCAGCAATATCGGGAAACCATGCGCGGTCCTCATCCGTCGGCTTCGTGACGATCCGCTCGATATCCTGCATCATCGCAAAACCAAGCGCATAGGGGTTGAAGCCCGAGAACCGCCGATCGTCGTAGCTCGGCTGGAACACGACGTTGGCGTGCGACTTCAGGAATTCGAGGAAGTTTCCGTCGCTGATCTGCCCTCGCTCGTGAAGCCGGTTCATGATCTGGTAGTGGACGAAGGTGGCAGTTCCCTCGTTCATCACTTTGGTCTGCCGCTGAGGATGGAAATATTGTGCGACATGGCGGACGATGCGAAGGATCTCGCGCTGCCACGGCTGCAGCCGCGGCGCCGACTTTTCCAGAAAGTATAGGATGTTGTCCTGAGGGAGACCGAGGGCGGCGCGGCGCTTTTCCAGGCCGACGTCGCCGGCCTTTCGGGCCTTGCCGACGGGAACCGTGCGCCACAGATCGTTGAACATCTGCTCTTCATGGGCGCGGCGCTCCTGTTGCCGCTTCTCCTCCTGGCGAAGGTCGATGGTGGTCTTGCCCGCGTATCGATGCACCCCATGCGACATCAGTGCATGCGCCGCATCGAGTGTCCGCTCGACGGCCGTCTCGCCGTAACGTTCCTCACAGCGGGTGATATAACCCTTGGCGAAATCGAGGTAATCGAGGATCCCCTCCGCATCGGTCCAGAGCTTGAAGAGATAGTTGTTCTTGAAGAAATGGTTGTGGCCGAAGGCCGCATGCGCGGTGACGAGCGTCTGCATCGTCGCCGTGTTCTCCTCCATCAGGTAGGAGATGCAGGGAGAGCTGTTGATGACGATCTCATAGGCAAGGTCGCGCATCCCGCGGCGGTAGAAAGCTTCGTGATGCGCGAAGTGCTTGCCGAAAGACCAGTGGCGGTAAAAGAGCGGCATGCCGGTCGAGGAATAGGCATCAAGCATCTGCTCCGAGGTGATGACTTCGATCTGGTTCGGATAGACGTCGAGGCCGAGTTCGTTAAGCGCGATCTCCTCGCAGGCGTCATGGATGCGCTGGAGCGTTGCGAAATCCCAGTCAGCCCCCTCGAACAACAGCCGCTCTCTTGGCCTCATCGTCGTGGTCATGGCGTCACCCTCGACTGTGCGTCACGTTTTTGGAAGAGATCGTGGAAAACAGGGAATATTTCGCTTCGCCGGCAGACCTTGCGCATCGAAAGCGGCAACTCGGAACGGATCCCGTCATAAAGCATCCAAAGCGGTGAACGGGATACCGAGGAGTCGCCGCCTTCTTCGCCGACCTCGATATAGGCGAAATACTGGCAGAGCGGCAAAATCTCGTGCAGCAGCTGTCCGGTCAGGTTTCCGTCCGAATGGGCGTTGTCGCCGTCCGAAGCCTGGGCGCCGTAGATATTCCACTCTGCCGGATCGAAACGCGCCGCGATGATCCCGCGCATTGCCGCTAGCGCACTGGATACCAGCGTGCCGCCCGTCGCCGGACCATAGAAGAAGGTTTCCTCATCGACCTCCTCCGCCTTGTCTGTGTGACGGATGAAGACGATCTCCACTTTCTTGTAGCGCTTCGACAGGAAAAGATAGAGCAGCAGGTAGAACCGCTTCGCCAGATCCTTCATGTGTTCCGACATGGAGCCCGAGACGTCCATCAGGCAGAACATCACCGCCTTCGCCACAGGCTTCGGCTCGTTTTCGAAGCGGCGATATCGCACGTCGAGCGGATCGATATAGGGGATGCGCCGACTTTTTTCCGTCAGGGACTTGAGTTTTGCCTCAAGCGCCAGGCGGCTCTCGTCGTCCTCGCATTCCTCGATCTGCCGCTGCAGGGCTTCGATCTCTTCGCGGCGCGGACGGTGAAGCGCGACGCGGCGCATCATCGCGAGCCTCGTCGTGCGACCGACGGCGATGTTGGACGGCGATCCCGACACGGAATAGCCGGCCCGCGATGGAGTTTCCTCCTCGGTTTCGGCCAGACGCCGTTTGGCAAGGTCGGGCAGTTCCAGGTCGTCCAGAAACACATCGAGGAATTCTTCGCGCGTCAGCACGAAGCGGAAGCCATCCTCACCATCGCCCTCACCCGCATCCTTGGGTTTTCCGCCCCTGCTCCCCGGCGGGCGCGGAAGAATGTCGCCTTCGACGAAGGCCCTGTTTCCAGGCAGGATATGATCGCGGATGCCGCCGTCGCCCCTTCTCAAGTTCGGCTCGGCCATTCCATCGATCGGCAGGCTGATTTCCCCGCCGTCGAGCACATCGCGAATGTTCCGGTTTTGCAGAGAACGCTTTACCGCCTGCTGCACAGCGCCTTTCATGCGCCGAAGAAACCGTTGCCGATTTTCCAGACTTTTACCGCGCGGATTTAGCCGACGGTCGACAATGTGCATATTGGCTCCACATTAACTTGCCTGTTTGACGCGCATGTACCATTCGACGAGGCGCCGAACCTGCCTCTCCGTGTAACCCCGCGCGGCCATGCGCGAGACGAATTCGCTGTGCTTCTTTTCCGTTTCGGAATCCTTCTTCGATCCGAAGGAAATGACCGGCAAAAGATCTTCGACCTGCGAGAACATTCGCTTTTCGATGACTTCCCGGATTTTCTCGTAGCTCGTCCATGACGGATTCTTTCCGCCGTTGGCTGCCCGCGATCTCAAGCAGAACTTGACGATTTCGTTGCGGAAATCCTTCGGATTGGCAATTCCCGCCGGCTTTTCGATTTTCGTCAGTTCCTGGTTGAGGAGCTCGCGATCGAGTAGCTGGCCGGTATCGGGATCCTTGAAGTCCACGTCTTCGATCCAGGCATCGGCATAGTCGACGTAGCGGTCGAACAGATTCTGTCCGTAATCCGCATAGGACTCAAGATAGGCCTTCTGGATTTCATTTCCAATGAACTCTGCGTAACGCGGCGCAAGATCGGCCTTGATGAATTCCAGATATCGCTTCTCGACATCGTCGGAAAACTGCTCGCGGCGGATCGACTGCTCCAGCACATACATCAGATGAACTGGATCGGCGCCAATATCCGTGGTGTCGTGATTGAAAGTGGAGGCGAGCACCTTGAAGGCGAAGCGGGTCGATATGCCGTCCATGCCCTCGTCGATGCCGGCGGCATCCCGATATTCCTGGACACTGCGGGCGCGCGGATCCGTCTCCTTCAGGCTTTCGCCGTCATAGGTGCGCATCTTCGAGAAGTATGTCGAATTCTCATGCTTGCGCAGACGCGACAGCACGGAGAAGCGGGCCAGCATTTCGAGCGTCGCCGGAGCGCATGGTGTATCCGCGAGTTCCGATCCCTCGATCAGCTTCTCGTAGATCTTCTGCTCTTCCGTCACGCGCAGGCAATAGGGCACCTTGATCACGCAAATACGGTCAATGAAGGCTTCGTTGTTCTTGTTGGCCTTGAAGGTTTGCCATTCCGCTTCGTTCGAATGCGCAAGGACGATGCCGGTGAAGGGTATGGCGCCGATGTTCTCGGAGCCGATATAGTTCCCCTCCTGCGTCGCCGTCAGCAGCGGATGCAGCATCTTGATCGGCGCCTTGAACATCTCGACGAACTCGAGCACGCCCTGATTGGCGCGATTGAGGCCGCCAGAATAGCTGTAGGCATCGGGATCGTTTTGGGAATAAGTCTCCAGCTTGCGGATATCGACCTTGCCGACCAGCGACGAGATATCCTGATTGTTCTCGTCTCCAGGCTCGGTCTTGGCGATCGCAATTTGGCGCAACCGCGAAGGCTGTACTCTGACGACACGGAAGCGGGAAATATCGCCCCCAAAATCATCGAGCCGCTTCAGGCACCAAGGGCTCATCAGTCCGCTTAGGCGTCGCAGGGGAATGCCGTATTGCTCCTGCAGGAGCGATCCCATCGTGTCCGGGTCGAAGAGGTTGAGCGGACTTTCGAAAACGGGGCTGATCTCGTCACCCGCCTTCAGCACGTAGATCGGATGAAGCTCCATCAGCAGCTTCAGCCGCTCAGCCAGAGATGACTTGCCGCCGCCGACCGGGCCGAGCAGATAGAGGATCTGTTTGCGCTCCTCGAGCCCCTGCGCCGCGTGCCGGAAGAATGAAACGATTCGTTCGATTGTCTCTTCCATGCCGTGGAAGCCGACAAAGGCCGGATAAATCCGGATGGTCCGGTTCATGAATATCCGACCGAGGCGCGTGTCCCTGGCGGTGTCGACCATCTGCGGTTCGCCTATCGCGGCGAGCAGGCGCTCGGTCGCATTGGCATAGGCAAGCGGTTCTTTTTTACAAAGGTCGAGATAATCCGAGATCGACATATCGGTCTCGCGACGCGCATCATAACTGCGGGTGAACGCATCAAATACGGATTCGCTCAGCATGGGCCCTCCATTCAAGGTTAATGCCACAGGCTTCAGGTGTCCTTATAACCATCGAGATGGCCATGACGTTCCTGAGAATCAATAGTTTCGTCGGTTATTCCACGCTCACCGGCCGTTTCTAGCAATGCACGAAATTGTGCATCCACCGGTTCTTTAATTACTCTACGAAACTGTTGGTCAGTATAGTGGAGAAAGACGCCATCGCGGTATCAGCACATTTCACGACGTGACAGAAAGATGAAAAAGGTGTGCAATGTCGCCCGTGATTCGAGGTCTCGAAAATCAGCGGTCGGCAGGCGGAGAGCCAGCTTCGATCGGTGAATATCGATGTGCGACGGGCCATATGACGTTCGAAAACTTGGGATATTCTTAGAGAAATGGGCGCATGACGATCATGCGCTGGATATTGCGATCATCTCTCCGCAGGCCTCTCAGCCGTTGAACGCATCCTCGAGCGCGGCGACATCGATCTTGACCATGCCGAGCATCACTTCGGTCACGCGCCTGGCCCGCTCACGGTCGCTGTCGGCGATCATCTCCGAGAGCACACGCGGCACGATCTGCCAGGAAAGGCCCCAGCGGTCCTTCAGCCAGCCGCAGGCCTCCGGCGTGCCGCCATTGCCTAAGAAAGCATCCCATATCCGATCGATCTCGGCCTGGCTTTCCACGAGAATCGCGATCGAGAAGGAATGGTTGAAACTATCGAGCGGGCCGGCCTTCATGGCCAGGAAGGCCTGGTCAGCGAGCGTGAACTCGATCAGCTCGACGCTGCCGGGAGGCCCGCTCGGCGTTTCCGCCGGCAATATGGTGGTGCGGCCCATCCTGGAGTCCGGGATGACAGACACGTAGAATTCGACGGCTTCGCGGGCTTCCTCGGCGAACCAGAGATTTGAAACGATCTTCGGCATGAAACGGCCTCCTTGTTGACGGGTGTTGATCCGGACTGCTGTCCGATGACCCAAGGACGCCTCACCGGCGCCTGATCCGACAGGCCGCGATTGGTATTTTCAGCCCCGCCCGCCCGCATCGCGGCTACAGCCGGGCTCGGCGGCGGCATTACCGCCCGCAACATACCGCCTGGAATAGCGCCGGCTCGGGAATGAAAGCAGAACATCTTTTCTGGTCTTTCCTTCCCGAATCACTACATTACGCGCCATGAGCAATAGTTTCGACGATATGCCCTTCTTCGACGAAGAGCCGGGCGAGATGGCGCGCAAGCCGCAGCCGCCTGCCGCACCCGCCGAACGGGCGCCCGCCGCCGGTGGCGGCATCGCCGCCCGCGCCATGGCGGCTCGCGACGGCGGCAAGCGACCGGATTATCTCGCCGGGTTGAACCCCGAGCAGACCGAAGCCGTCGAAACGCTTGAAGGCTCCGTCCTCGTGCTCGCCGGCGCCGGCACCGGCAAGACGCGCGTACTGACGACCCGCATCGCCCATATCCTCAACACCGGCCGCGCCTTCCCCTCGCAGATCCTCGCCGTCACCTTCACCAATAAGGCCGCCCGCGAGATGAAGGAGCGCATCGCGCTGCTCGTCGGCGGCGCCGTCGAAGGCATGCCGTGGCTCGGCACCTTCCATTCGATCGGCGTCAAACTTCTGCGCCGCCACGGCGAGCTTGTCGGCCTGCGCTCCGATTTCACCATTCTCGACACCGACGACGTCGTCCGCCTCATCAAGCAGCTCATTCAGGCCGAAGGTCTCGACGACAAGCGCTGGCCAGCCAAGCAGTTCGCCGGCATGGTCGATACCTGGAAGAACAAGGGCCTCGGCCCCGCCGACATCCCCGAGGGTGATGCCCGCGCCTTTGCCAACGGCCGTGGCCGCGATCTCTATTTTGCCTATCAGGCGCGCCTGACGACGCTGAACGCCTGCGACTTCGGCGACCTGCTGATGCATCCGATCGCGATCTTCCGCAAAAACCCGGATCTCCTGAAGGAATATCACGGCCGCTTCCGCTATATCCTCGTCGACGAGTACCAGGATACCAACACGGCCCAGTACATGTGGCTCAGGCTTCTCGCTCAGCGCCCTAAGGGCGAGCTGCAGAACGTCTGCTGCGTTGGCGACGACGATCAGTCGATCTATGGCTGGCGCGGCGCCGAGGTCGACAATATCCTGCGTTTCGAGAAGGATTTCCCCGGCGCCAAGGTCATCAAGCTCGAGCGCAACTATCGTTCGACCGAACATATCCTCGGGGCCGCCGCCCATCTGATCGCCCATAATGAAGGTCGCCTCGGCAAGACGCTGTTCACCGACCGCTCCGATCCGGACGACGCCAAGGTGCAGGTCCACGCCTCCTGGGACTCGGAGGAGGAAGCCCGCGCCATCGGCGAGGAGATCGAGCAACTCCAGCGGGGCAAGCATCTCTTGAACGACATGGCGATCCTCGTGCGCGCCTCCTTCCAGATGCGCGAATTCGAAGACCGCTTCGTCACCCTCGGCCTCAACTATCGCGTTATCGGCGGCCCGCGCTTCTACGAGCGCCTCGAGATCCGCGATGCCATGGCCTATTTCCGCCTCGTTGCGCAGTCGGCCGACGACCTCGCTTTCGAGCGCATCGTCAACACACCGAAGCGCGGCCTCGGCGATACGACGGTGCGCGCGCTGCACGACTATGCCCGTGCCCGCGATATCCCGATGCTTGCGGCAGCCGCCGACATCATCGAGACAGACGAGCTGAAGCCGAAGGCGCGAAAGGCGCTCTTCGACGTAATTCAATCTTTCCGCCGATGGCAGGAACTGCTTGAAAACACGCCGCATACCGAACTTGCCGAGCAGATTCTCGAAGAGTCCGGCTATACCGACATGTGGAAGAACGACAAGAGCGCCGAAGCACCCGGCCGCCTCGAAAACCTCAAGGAACTGATCCGCTCGATGGAAAGCTTCGAGTCGATGCGCGGCTTCCTCGAACACGTCTCCCTGGTGATGGATGCCGAAACCAACGAGAACCTCGATGCCGTCTCGATCATGACGCTGCACTCGGCCAAGGGTCTCGAATTCGACACCGTCTTCCTTCCCGGCTGGGAGGAAGGACTCTTCCCGCACCAGCGCTCGCTGGATGAGAGCGGCCGCGCCGGCCTGGAGGAGGAACGCCGCCTCGCCTATGTCGGCATCACCCGCGCCAAGCACCGCTGCCACATCTGGTTCGTCTCCAACCGCCGCATCCACGGCCTCTGGCAATCGACCCTGCCCTCGCGTTTCCTCGATGAACTGCCGGAAACCCATGTCGAGGTCGCCGAAATGGAGCAAAGCTACGGCGGGTACGGCCGCGGCGGCTACGGCCAGTCCCGCTTCGACAAGGCCGAACCCTTCACCAATTCCTATTCCACGCCCGGCTGGAAACGCGCCCAGGCCAACAAGACCGACGCCACACGCGACAATTGGGGCACCCGCTCCGGCCACGCCGTCGAACGCATAGGTTACGGCGAAAGCGGCCCGAAGGGGCGCACGATCGAAGGTGAGCTGGTGGCGAAATCGACATCGTCGGAACCGTCGAGATTCACCCCCGGCGATCGCGTGTTCCACCTGAAATTCGGCAACGGCAACATCACCGGCATCGAGGGCAACAAGCTGACGATTGAGTTCGACCGGGCCGGACAGAAGCGGGTCTTGGACGGGTTCGTCGAGCGCGTCTGACCTCGCGTCAGTATGACGCGAAGTTTACCCGAGCATCCGCATCCTTCCGAGCCCGAGAATATCGTTGATCAGGGCAATGCCCATTCCCGCCGCGACGATTCCCAATCCGATCAGAAAGAGCCGGCGAGACCGGTCATATTTGGCGGCAAACAGGGAGTCCCGCGCCAGCAGATCGGCAAAGACTTTCACCTGGACGGCGATGCCCACGGTCAGGAACAGCATCGGCAGAATATCGATGCTGGTCCAGTCATTAGGATTGGAAACCCAGACACTGATGAAATTGAGCGAGAAACCAAGGATGATCCCGGCCGCCGTCAGCGACCCGTTGCGAAACGTCGCGTCGATCTTTTCGTCGAGATCCGGCTCTGGCATGGCTTCGCTTCCGTCTTGCTTCTGAGGGTAAGAAAGGCAGAAATCATCACCCGGAGCAAGGTCGACCTGAAGTCGCCCCTCGCGGAAAGCAGACGAAATGCCGCAGCCGCGCAAACCCGAACACTCCGCCCATAGCTCCTCCACGTGCTCCATTACGGCAATTTCGGGCCAACACCGGCATGGATTTAATCGCGCCCAGACAAACCGACCGCCAAAAAAAGCCAATAAATCCAATGAAAAACTTTGGTAACCGAAAAGGTTAACGTGCGTTGCCTCACATCGTCAATCGCACTTCCGCCCTGTCAAAACGTCGCTTTGACGCCTTTCGCAAATCAGCTTAGCCCAGAGGCTGCCCGCCCATGAAAGGCGGGCTTCACGACGAACTTTTCAAAGGAGGTTCCAGTGACCAGTGTTTCATCTCTCGGCAGCACCTTAACTCAATATCAGTCTCCGCTTTCCAGTCTGGACAAGAATGGCGACGGCGTCATTTCGGCGGACGAGTTGGCCGCCGCCTCGCAGTCCTCGACTTCGGCCACGGCGTCGACCGACAGCGACGACAGCAGCACCGATATCGTCAAGAAGATTACCGCCGACATCCTGTCGCTGATGCTGTCCATGCAGAAGACCGACGGCAGTGACGATCAGGGCGACGGCGGCGATCAGAGCGAGGGCGCTTCCAAGGGTGTCTTCGCCGCAATGGATACGAATGGCGACGGCAAGTTGACCGAGTCTGAATTTCTTGCCGCCGATCCGAACAGCATCAAGACTTCAGGCGACAGCGATCCGCTCCTGACCAAAGTGCTGAGCGACATGCAGACGGCCCTTCAGGCCTACCGCAATACCTACGGCGCTTCCGCCGCAGCAGGTGATTCTGCAGCCGACAACGTGGCGGCGGCCTAGCCGGGAGATCCGGGCTCTGCCGGGGGAGCCTCGATCCATCGATGCCGCACAAAAGCGTCCTACGCGGCAATTGCCGCCGTCGCGGGCTGTGTCCGCGATGCGGAAATCATGCACGCGCCTTCCCCTCCGTTCGATTTCAACACGAGAACCGCCGCCAGCTATCGTAATGATTGCATTAGAGCATTCTGTTTCGACGACTTACTACCGCTAGTGCCAGATTTAACACTTGCGCGTCCGCGTCTGGAAATCCACTAGTTGATCCATTCAGTGTGCTTGGCGTCTTACACTGCAATAAAGCGAAGGGATTGGCCTTGATGAAAGCGCTGCTGCTCGTCGATATTCAGAACGGCTTCTGTCCGGGCGGCAATCTGCCGGTGCCGGAGGGCGACAAGGTGGTTCCCGTCGCAAACAGACTGATCGACAGCGGCAAATACGATCTGATCGTCGCCTCGCAGGACTGGCATCCGCCGGGCCACGGCAGCTTCGCCTCCGCCCATCCCGGTGCCGCCCCCTTCGAGATGGGAGAACTGTCGGGCAAGCCGCAGATGATGTGGCCCGACCACTGCATGCAGGGTACGCTCGATGCCGAACTGCACCCCGAGCTCAAATCCGAAGAGATCGACCTGATTCAGCAGAAGGGCGAGGATCCTGATATCGACAGCTATTCGGCCTTCCGCGACAATGACCGCGATGCCTCGACCGGCCTTTCCGATTTCCTTGAGGATCAGGGCGTCACCGACCTCGACGTCTGCGGGCTGGCGACCGACTATTGCGTCAAGTTCTCCGCGCTCGACGCGCTGGAGATGATGCCGGGTGTCCGCGTCCGCTTCATCGAGGATGCAAGCCGCGGCATCACGCCCGAAGGCGTCGCCGCCGCCATCGAGGAGATGCGGGCGCATGGCATCGCGATCGTCGACAGCACCAAGATCCTGGCCGGCTAGTTCAGCTCGGATACCGCCCGAAAAAACCGCGTCGGATGTCGGATCGGGGCAAGCCAATCCGTCCTTGGCTCTGAACACACCAACAATGGGAGTCGAGAGATGAGAAAGCTTGTTGCTGCAGCCTTCGTCAGTTTGGACGGTGTCATGCAGGCGCCGGGCGGGCCGCGGGAGGATCCGACCGGCGGCTTCACGCAGGGCGGCTGGACCGTTAACTATTGGGACGAGCCGATGGGCCAGTTCATGGGCGGGATCTTTACCGATCCCTTCGAACTGGTGCTCGGCCGCAAGACCTACGAAATCTTCGCCGCGCACTGGCCCTTCGTAGGGAAAGACGATCCGATTGGCAAGGTCTTCAACGCCGTGACCAAATATGTCGCGACCACTTCCACGCAGCCGCTCACCTGGGCAAATTCCGTCGCTCTGCGCGGCGATGCAGCTGCCGAAATCGCCCGGTTGAAGCAGCAGGATGGCCCCGCCCTCCTGACACAGGGCAGCAGCGGCCTGTTGCAGACCCTATTGGCGCATGACCTGATCGACGAGCTCCGGCTTCTGACTTTCCCGCTCGTGCTTGGCCCGGGCAAACGCCTGTTCGGTCAAGGCGCCAAGCCGGAGGCGCTGAAGCTCACCGCCAACACGATATCGACGACGGGCGTGATCATGAGCGTCTACGAGCGTGCCGGCGCAATCAAGACAGGCACATTCGAGCTGGCGCAGCCCTCGGAGGCTGAGATCGAACGCCGGGAGCGAATGAAGCGCGAAGGCTGAACGCGCCTCCACGGTTGCGGGGCCGCGAGCGCCGTCCCGTCCCGCTTATAGGCTCCTGCCCTTCTTCTTCTGGTCGCGCTCCAGTCGCGGCACCACTCCCGAAGGTATTGCCGCCGCGATCGGCGAGATGCCGGCGCATGGCATCACAATGATCAAATGCGTGGGCGTGTTGTGCGAATAAGCTGCTGGCTGGCATCTTATTTCAGCACGTAGACGTCGAACGTCTCATCGCTTCCGGCAACCGTGCCGAAGCGCTTGATGAGGTTTGTCGCGCTCTGGAATGCAGAAATGTCTTCCGGCGTCAGAGACAATCGCCAAACGTAGCTTTCACGCAGGGAGACGGGCGCAGTAATCTGATCAAGCCGCTGCGAAAGAAGAATGACGACCGGCACATGTTCACTCTGCTGCAATCGATGTGCCGTTTGCAGAATATCGGCAAGGCTGAGCGAAAGCCGGGCGTTGCGGGTATATCGCACGATGGCGCCGAACCGCTCCTCCCGCAGAAGATAGGTGCGGTTGGGGACGTAATAGGGCAAGGCTTCCACCAGGTAGTCGGGATCCGCCATAATGACCGCATCCTTGAGATCGGGGCGCGATTGAATGAACGCACCGAGATCCTTGCTTCGGCTCAGGGGTATTTCGGCGATGAAGGCCTGATTGATCTTTTCGATACCGGACACGACCTGTAGCGCCAGCAATATCAGGAAGCAGAGACGTCCGAACTTTACGAAGCCGCCGGCAGCCTCGATGCCGGCAGCGCGCGTCCGCTCGCGCTGAGTATGTGTGGTCAAGGCGGTGATCGCGATCATGAAAACCAGCCAGAGCGCCTGATGTCTGTATCCACCGGGATAGACAAGCGTAAAAAGCAGCGAAAGCCCTACGAGAATCAGTCCGGCTGCGATCATCGCCGGCCGCCGGTGCGCCAGCGCCAGCAGGCTGCCATAGATGAGCACGGACATCAACGCTGCGAAAATCCGGGAGGCCAGCGGATATGCCACGACCAGTTCAAGGACGCTGTTGGGATAGAATTCCATAAAATGGGAACTGGGCGCGGCGAGTGCACCAAGGGCAAGCAAAGCGAAATTCTTGCCACTGAGATCGTTCTGCCCCGTATCGTTGAAGGTCGGATAGACTGTTACGAAACATAGAACAATTCCAACCGCGGCAATGGCAGCGGCTGTCGCAAAGGCCCGATATTCTGTCACAGCAGGCCTTGGCCGCGCCAGAATTAAGTCGAAAAACCAATAGGCGAGGAAGCCGCCGACGAGGACGACCGAATGGACGTTGGTATTTGCCTGCAAGGCAAACAATAGGCCGAGCAATAGCCCGTTGCGTGTTCCTTTCTCCCAACTCAGGACGATAAGGAAAATCACCAGCATGCTGATGCCGTAATTTCGCGACATCGCGGCATAATCGTAAACCGAAAAGCTGCTGAACAGCGACAGCAGCATGATGGAAAGCGGCAGTTTCAGCCTGAAAACAAGAAGATAGGCCGCGGTCGCTGCAATCGTCAGTGCGACGATCTTTAGGACGACAGGTGAGCCGACCAGAACATAGGCGGCGCGCAGCAGGATATACCAGAGAGCAGGATGACCCTCGCCATGCATCTGGCGAAGCATATCGATGAAATTATCCCCCTGGAGGGCGAGTGACAAAGCACGAACTTCGTCACGCCAGACCGTTTCGAACCAGCAAAGCGCAGACGCCAACGCAAGCCAGACCATAAAGATCAACGCCTTGCCAAGCTTGGCGGATCGAGGTTCATCGATAGCAGAGACAATCACGGCCAAATAACACGCAACCCGGTGAACGAAAGCGTCACGACCATATCGGCGCAGAAATAATTTGGCGTTAAGTGAAGGCCATCTTTTGATTTCAGGGGCGCTGAAGCATGTCGCGCAAACTGGGCAGCGGTTTAAACGCGACAAGCGAATCTGAAAGATCGTGGCGCGCTTTAGAATTTTTCCTCCCTCTCAAGAAGATGGATGTCTTCGGCTAGGTCTTCCATTCTCTGCAACAAGGCGGCCTGGGCATCTCTTAGCCCTCGATTGTAGAAGTACGGCCCTATCTCCTCGGCGAAGAAGTCAAGCAGGAATTCAGCCGGCAATGCACCGATGGGATCGAGTTCCCGGTCGAAATAAGCGCGGATGCGCGAAACGATCTCAGCCTTTTCTTCCTTCGAAAACTCGATCTTCTTCATGTTTGCCTCTTTACCGAATGCGATCAGGACTTTGATGGTTCAGCGAAATCGATTGGTCAATCAATGAAATTCAATTGCCGTTGCAAGCCGTAGACCATAAGGGGAAACCTGAATTCCAACAGGAAAGATCGCATGAATCGCGCCGACTTTGTTGAAGGTTTGCGAGGCGGCTCCGCCGTTGCGCTGGCATCGGCGCCCTTTGGCGCGCTCTTCGGAGCGCTTGCGGTCGAAAATGGCATGTCGCTCTCCGAAGCCGCCTTCATGAGCGCCACCGTCTATGCCGGCGCCAGCCAGATGGTTGGCATCGAACTCTTCGGTCACAATGTCCACGCCTGGCTGATTGTGCTGTCGATCCTCGCCGTCAATTTCCGCCACGTGCTCTATTCGGCGGCGCTGGCGCGCTACATCGGCCACTTCACGCCGGTGCAGAAATTCTTCACCTTCTTCCTGCTCGTCGATCCGCAATTCGCCGAAGCAGTAAAGCGCGCCGAGAGCGGCCGGCAACTCACCTTCGCCTGGTATTTCGGCTTTGCCATCATCATCTACATTCCCTGGGTGCTGATCAGCGTCGCCGGCGGCATGCTCGGCGGCTTCATCGGCGATCCCAAGGCCATCGGCCTCGACATCCTGCTGCCGGCCTATTTCCTCGGCATCGTCCTCGGCTTCCGCAAGCGAGACAATTTCCTGCCTGTGGCGCTCGTCAGCGCAGTGGCTTCCGTGTTCGCCTACCGTTACGTCGGCTCGCCCTGGCATGTCAGCCTCGGTGCTGCCGCCGGCATCGTGCTCGCCGCCGTGCTGCCTTTGCCGCCGCAACAGCCAGACCTCGAAGCCGACGCCCTTCAATCCGAAGTGCACGAGGTCTGAGCCATGGAATTCGATCTACACATGGCGCTCGTTATCCTCGCCGCAGCCGCCGCCACCTTCGCCACCCGCATCGGCGGCTATATCCTCATCACCCGAATGAAGAGCATCCCCCCGCGCATGGAGGCGGCGCTGAATGCCGTGCCGGCCGCCGTGCTGACGACGCTGGTTGCCCCCGCTTTCTTCATCGGCGGCTGGGAATCGAA
The DNA here is from genome assembly GCA_000023185.1 of Rhizobium leguminosarum bv. trifolii WSM1325. Classification (NCBI taxonomy): domain Bacteria; kingdom Pseudomonadati; phylum Pseudomonadota; class Alphaproteobacteria; order Hyphomicrobiales; family Rhizobiaceae; genus Rhizobium; species Rhizobium leguminosarum. The sequence continues at coordinate 2,818,792 of CP001622.1, forward strand.
GCTGGCGCTGATCGTCGCCCTCTTCATCGGCCTGCGCTTCAGCCATACATGGATGCTGGTCGCCGCCTGGATCGTCGTGATGACCTGGCGCCACACGATCGGCGTCTGAGCACCGGCCCGAAAGCCGGCGCAGAAATTCAAGGCATTGCAGCGTCGCCGACGCCGTAATACCGCTTTCTCAATATTCCAGCGGCAGCGTCGCGTTTTCGAGCCACGCCCTGACATCGTGATCGTGGATGAGCGGCATCAGCGCCTCGCATGTGCGGCGATGATAGTCGTTGAACCAGTGCAGCTCGTCGTGGGTCAGAAGCTCGGGAATGACGAGACTGCGGTCGATCGGGCAGAAAGTCAGCGTCTCGAATCCGAGCATCGGCGCATCGCCGCCCTCGATCTCCTCGGCCCCGCGCACATAGATCAGGTTCTCGATGCGGATGCCGAAGCTGCCGGGCCGGTAATAGCCCGGCTCGTTCGAAAGGATCATGCCGGGCAGCAGTTCCTGTGTCGACAGCCTGGAGATGCGCTGCGGCCCCTCATGCACCGAGAGATAGGAGCCGACGCCGTGGCCTGTGCCGTGAGCGAAATCGGCGCCGGCCCGCCACAGTGCGATGCGCGCCAGCGGATCGAGATCGCAGCCGCGCGTGCCCTTCGGGAAACGCGCGGTGCTGATCTCTATCATCCCCTTCAGCACCAGCGTGAAGAAGCGCCGATGCTCTTCCGAAACTCTGCCGATGCCGACGGTGCGGGTGATGTCGGTCGTACCGTTGATATATTGCGCGCCGGAATCGATCAAAAAGAGTTCGCCGGCCTCGATCATCCGGTTGGTCTCGGTCGTCACGCGGTAATGCATGATCGCCGCATGTTCGCCGGCGCCCGAAATCGTGTCGAAGGAAATGTCCTTCAGCGGGTTCTGCACGCTCTGGCCGACGCGGGCGCGCGCCGCTTCGAGATGCTCGGCGGCCGTGATCTCGCTCACCGTGCCGGGCTTGGTCTGCGACAGCCAATAGAGGAATTCCACCATCGCCGCACCGTCCTGCAGATGCGCGGCGGCCGAGCCGTTGATCTCGACGTCGTTCTTCACCGCACGCGGCAGCTTGGCGGGATCGGCGCCCTCCACCACTTCGCCGCCCGCCTTGCGGATGATCTCGGCCAGCGCATAGGCGGCGATGTCAGGGTCGATCAGCACGCGGCCGCCATCCCTGGAAACGGCAGCGAGCTTTTCTTCCAGCACCGATGGTGGCAACTGGGTGCAAATCTGCGCGAGATAGGCCTCCGGCTCGATGCCGGTCTTGCGCTTGTCGAGGAAGATCTCGGCCCGCCCGTCGGCATGGATGATGGCACGCGCCAGCGGATGCGGCGTATGCGGCACGTCGGCGCCGCGGATATTGAAGGTCCAGGCGACCGAAGAGGGATCGGCGATCAGCACCGCCGCAAGGTTCTTCTTCGAAAGATCAGCGGCGATCGTCGCGATCTTCTCTCTCGCCAGCACGCCGGCCTGCGCCACGTTCTGGATGTTGACCGCGCCGAGCGGCTCGGCCGGTCGGTCAGCCCAAAGCCTGTCGAGCGGATTGTGCGGCAGGAATATCAGCGTTCCGCCGATCTGCGACAGCGCTTTTTCCAGACGGCGCACCTCAGCCCCTGCGTGCAGCCAGGGGTCAATGCCGAGCCGCAGCCCCTTGGCTCCGTTTCCGGCAAGCCAGAGATGTGGCGGCTCGTTGACGAGATCGCCGCCCGAAAAGACCGAACCGTCGACCTGTTCGGCAAGCTGCGTCACATAGCGTCCGTCGACGAAGACGATCGCCTGCGTGCGCAGGATCAGCGCAATGCCGGCCGAGCCGGTAAAGCCCGTCAGCCATGCCAAGCGCTCTGAACATGCGGGAACATATTCGCCGTTGAATTCATCGGCGCGCGGCACGAGGAAGGCGTCGATGCCGAGCGAATCGAAACCGGCGCGCAGCGCCGATACACGATCCCTGCCGAATTGCGGCGTGGAGGTAACCTCGAAAGACTGGAACATGCTGGAAACCCGAATGATTGAGACGAATCCGGTTAATGGAATGCCGGCCATGTTAGCGAAATTTCAACCGATGGGGAGAAAAAGCGACCAAACGAGTCGAAACCCCTGGGGCCGCTCAACATTTTGACGGAACTGTGACGCCAAAAGTTAATTTGGCACGCTTTATGCATTGGCCGCATGGCTCCCATGAGCAAAACCCTCTGCCTCCGCATTTCAGAATAGCTATATAGGCGTCATCGAACGGTTCGCGATGAACCTGTAAACAAAGGAATTCTTGAAATGACCGCCTCTCTCTCGCGCTTCGCATATAGCAGCCCGGTGCAGGCTGGCGAACGCCAGACCGTGCGTCACGTAATCGGCGCCCGCCGCCCGCAGAACGAGGACAGCCTCAAGCTGCTCGGCGCCGGCCAGCGGGCCACGCGCCACAAGGGCGCCCTCAGCTACGCGTTCTAAGCCTGAAAGCCAGTCCGTCTCCTCCCTCCCGGACCGGCCTATTGGAATGCAGTAGAGCCCGCTTGAGCGCTCCTCCCCTTGAGCTCGCGGGCATTGACCGGATAGACCGGTCCAAGGCGGTGCCATCGGCACCGCCTTTTTTGTTGTCTTCAACAAGGTGACGGAGCGGCTCCGTTTCGATAAGGCGGTGCGGCACCCGCCACCGCCCTCATCCCTGTGCTTGTCACAGGGATCTAGTGCGCCCAAGTCCTTGGGCGCGGGAAACTCTCTTCAAGCTCGTATGGAGTTATTCACCGCGCAGACGCGCGGTGGCTGGATCCCTGTGACGGGCACAGGGATGAGGGTGGGGACGAGGCGCGTTGCCTTAAGCATGGCATGCGTTTGCAGGAGCAATCACCTGCTCACAGCCTTGAAAAATCAAGGCCGATCGAGATGAATAGTCACCCAGCCATTGCGCCAGATGGTTCTGACATGGCGAAGCCTCGCGCCACTATAGGCGGCAATCACCTTCCAGCGTTGCCCGGCAAGGATGCCGGAGAGAATAACTGATCCGCCAGGCGCAAGATGCGTCGCAAGCTTCGGCGCCATGCGGATCAGCGGCCGCGCGAGAATATTGGCGATGATGAGATCGAAGGGACCCTGCTCTGAAAAGGCGGTCGAATGAAAGCCCGGTGCGGTCCTGGTGACGATGCCCGAGGCGATGCCGTTGCGGCGCACGTTCTCGGCCGCCACCTTCGTCGCGATCGGATCGATGTCGGTCGCAAGCACCGGTATGTTCCTGAGCTTGCGCACCGCAATCGCCAGTACGCCGCTGCCGGTGCCGAGATCGAGCGCGTTGCGGACCAGGCGCGAGCGCACCACGGCATCGATCACCTCGAGGCAGCCGGCCGTCGTTCCGTGATGGCCAGTGCCGAAGGCCTGGCCGGCATCGATCTCGATGGCAATGTCGCCGGGGCGGATCTTATTGCGGTCATGCGAGCCATGCACCAGGAAACGCCCTGCCCTGACGGGCTTCAGTCCCTCCAGCGATTTCACCACCCAGTCGATTTCGGGGATGACTTCCCGTTCCAGCCGGGCCGCGGGGAAAGAGGCCTTCAATGCGTCCTCGACCCGGGATTGCACCTCAGTCTCGTCCTCGGCCATCATATAGATCGAGGCTTCCCAGATATCCTTCTTCTCATCGATCTCGGTGGTGCCGATGGCAAAGTCTTCTTCACCGAAGACCGTGCTCAGAAGGTCGAGGATCTCTTCGGCCTTGCTTTCGGTCGTCGTCACGTAAAGGCGGATTTCACTCACGATAGGCGGTCTTTCCCGTTTCCGTTGCCCGCCATCGGTCGAGCCAACGCCCCATCACGCTGAAACCATCACCCCTTGTTGACGAGATTCTCTAGCTTCTTTACCGCCGTGTCCGGGTTTTCGCCATAGGCGATTGTTCCGGAAAACCGCCCGGCCGAATCAAGCAGGAAGACCGAGGCGGTGTGATCCATCGTATAGTCGCCATTCGGATCCTTCTCGTCGACCGGCACCTTCTTGGCGTAGACGCGGAACCCCTTGATAACCTCGGCGATCTTGTCAGGCGCGCCGGAAATGCCGGTGATGCGCTTGGAAACGTTGGAGACGTATTCGTTCATGATCTCAGGCGTGTCGCGCTCCGGATCGACGGTCACGAAATAGGCCTGCAGCTTGTCGCCCTTCGGATCGACCTTCTCCATCCAGCCGTTCAGCTCGAAAAGCGTCGTCGGGCAGACTTCCGGGCAATGGGTGAAGCCGAAAAACAGCGCCGTCGGCTTGCCGCGCAGCGCCTGCTCGGTGATCGGCTGTCCGTTCTGGGAGACCAGGGTGAAGGGTACGCCGAAGGGCGGTTCGGCCACCACATCCTTCGACTTCGTCAGGTCGAGCGTAAACGCTCCGAGAAACCCGGCAAGTATCAGGACACCGACCCAAACGGCGATGCGGAATGTCTTCATTGGCATGATCCTCAATCCAGGCGGATGTGCCGCCCGCCCCTGCTGGCGTGATTATAGCCTCGACCGAAGGCGCGCAATTCAAGAATATGTTTTCGAACCCGTGTTGAATTGTCTCACCGGTAGAAACTGCCACGGCAACGAAATCCGCCCTCAGGAATCTGCACGGATCAAAAATGCATGTGTTTGAATAGCTTACCTCTGGAGAGACGGCCAATCCGAAAATACATATCGTTAGGAAAGACTTAAGCCGTCACATCTATATTTAACGACGGTTCTACATCGCCTCTCCCGCTGGGGACAACTGGGAAGAATTCTGACCATGAACAACAATAACGCCATCAAGCAGTCGGGCGCTTATCTCGAAATCGTTTCGTTCCACCTGGGCGATCAGGAATTCTGCATCGACATCATGGCCATCCGCGAAATCCGCGGCTGGGCGCCGGTGACGCCGATGCCGCACACCCCGCCCTACGTCTTGGGTCTCATCAACCTGCGCGGCGCCGTGATCCCCGTTATCGACATGGCCTGCCGCCTCGGCATGAAGATGACCGAGCCCTCCGAGCGCTCGGCGATCATCGTCACCGACATCGCCGGCAAGCTGGTCGGCCTGCTGGTCGAGCAGGTTTCCGACATGATGACCATCAAGAGCGAAGACCTTCAGCCGCCGCCGGAAATCATCCCGGAAGCCCAGCGCGCTTTCTGCCGCGGCATCGTCGCGCTCGAAAAGACCATGGTCTGCTTCCTGAACCTCGACACGGTCATTGCCGACGAGTTGACGCAGGCCGCCTGAGGGCTATCCATTTCTGGAATTCGAAGGCCCGGCTCGTCCGGGCCTTTTTGATTTTGCAATGAGCGAAAAAGGGAGGCGCCGCTCTTTCCAAAATCTCACCGCAGAAACCCTATTGCGGCTTCCCGTTCTTCCAGGTCACGCTTTGCCCATAGAGCGGAATGGTCGAGATCGACATCTTCGCCGAGCCGTCGGTCAGTTCGCGCGAATGAGCGAGATAGATCAGCGTGTCGTTCGTCTTGTCGTAGATGCGGTTGACGACCAGAGTCTTCCAGATCAGCGACATGCCCTGGCGAAACACCTCGCTGCCATCCTTGGACAGGTCGATATTGCCGATCTCGATCGGCCCGGTCTGCCGGCAGGCAATGGAGTTGTTGGACGGGTCCTCGAACCAGTTGCCGTTCTTGAGCCGGTCGATCAGGCTGCGGTCGAAATAGGTGACGTGGCAGGTAACGCCCTTGACCTCAGGGTCGGAGACCGCCTCGACGATGATGTCGTTGCCGATCCAGTCGACCCCAACCTTGCCGACGACTTCGGCCGAGGCAGCACCTGTGGAAAGGGCGGCGAAAGAGAAGGCGGCGAGGAGAAGATTGCGCAGTCTGGACATGGCGGCTCCCTGAATAACCCGCATTCTAGATAAGCACGCACCCATGCTTTGCAAGAAAACGGCGTTTGCGGAAAAGGGGTCAGCCTTTTCGGCAGGTGCAGGGCTCATAGGCCTGCGCCGTCAGCCGACCTGGCTTCATGCCGATCAACGACGGTATGGCGTGGACGGTATGGGCCTTGACCGCCCTTGCCATCTCGATGGCGGCCGCTGCGCAGACGGCGGCATCTTCAGCGGCGTTGTGGTGCACGAAACGCAGGCCGAGATGCTCGGCGATCAGGTTCAGCCGGTGCGAGAGGAAATGCGGCCAGATCCGCTGCGCCATCTTCAGGCTGCAGAGATAGGTAAGCTCCGGATAGGATTGCCGGTAGAGATCGAGGCTCGCCCGCCAGACGCTGAAATCGAAGGCGGCATTGTGCGCGATCATCGTCGCGCCGCTGATATCCTCGTGAAACTCGTCCATCACCTCGGGAAACTCGGGCGCATCCTCGACATGCTCCGGCCGGATGCCGTGGATTGCGATGTTCATCCCGGAAAAGCGCATCTCTCGCGGCCGGATCAGCCGCTCCTCGACGCGCGTCACCCTGCCGTCCTCGATCCAGGCAAGGCCGACGGAACAGGCGCTGCCGCGCTGCTCGTTCGCCGTCTCGAAGTCAATCGCGATGGTCTTCAAAATCAGCAACCCGAATCGTTTCTTCGGGAACAGGAATACCGCCCCGCTTCCGGCCGCGCAAATTCGACACGACGCCCGATTGACTTTTTAACCCGCATATCGAAACTTGTTGCCATGATCGGTTCCCTAACCATGGCAGCGCTTATCCATCACGCCACGACCCTTGAAGGGTACGCGGGAGCGATGGCGCGTTAGCAGCGATCCGATCATCATCCCGAAACCCTGCCGAGGCGAGCAGGGTTTTCGGAAACCGGCTCTCCTCCCGACACCGATGGAGAGCATGAATGTCCGAAAACGAAGAGAATGAACCTCGTGGCCGAGCGCGCCTGCCGGATGGCGTCCTTGTGCGCGCCGTCCGCCTGTCCGATGCGGAGGAGATCACCGATCTCATAAATCTGCCGGGCTACCGGGCCGGCACCTTGCGGCCGCCCTACCAGCGGGTCGAGGAAGTTCGCAAACACATGGAAAATCCGTCGCCCGGCGCGCTCAACCTCGTCGTCACCCAGGACGGCAAAATCGTCGGCAATAGCGGCCTCAACCGTCTTTCCGGCCGCAGGCAGCACGTCGCCAGCATAGGCATGGGTGTGCATGACGACTTCACCGGCCGCGGCTTCGGACGGATCTTGCTCGGAGCAATGGTCGATGCTGCCGACGACTGGCTCGATATCAAACGGCTGGAACTGACCGTCTACACCGATAACGATGTCGCCATCGGCCTCTACCAGAAATTCGGCTTCGAGCAGGAAGGCCTGCTGAAGGCCTTCGGATATCGCGCCGGTCAATATGTCGATGCCTATACGATGGCGCGGCTCAGGCTTTGAGCAAACGGGCTGGCGGCTTGCCGTCAGCCCCTCACCCGCTGATCAGCGCCAGCCACTCGTCCTCGTCCATCGTCTGCACGCCGAACTCACGCGCCTTGTCGAGCTTGGAGCCGGCGCCGGGGCCGGCGACGACGATGTCGGTCTTCTTGGAGACTGATCCCGCCACCTTGGCGCCGAGACTTTCCGCCCTCGCCTTCGCCTCGTCGCGGGTGAACTTTTCAAGCGAGCCGGTGAAAACCACGGTCTTGCCGGCGACCGGGCTGCCTGCCGTCTTCGGTTGTTCGGCCTCCTCGGGCGTCACTTCCTCAATAAGCCGGGTGATCACCTCGACATTGCGCGGCTCCTTGTAGAATTCGACGATGGCCCGCGCCACGACCTCGCCGATACCCTCGATGGCGTTGAGATCATTCCAGGCGTCACCGGAAAGCGCCTCGGCCTCGCGCATTGCGGTTTCAAAGGCCGCATAGGTGCCGTAGGAGCGCGCCAAGAGCTTCGCTGTGGTCTCGCCGACATGACGGATGCCGAGCGCGTAGATGAAGCGGTGGAGCGCAATGCTGCGCCGTTCGGTGATCGCCGCATAGAGCTTGCCGACGCTGACCTTGCCGAAGCCGTCGATATTCTCTAGCTTGGTCAGCGATTGCTGCTGACGCTTCTCCAGCGTGAAGATATCGGGCGCAGTGCGGATCTGCAGCGACGCGTCCTCGTTTTCGAAAAAGAAGTCGATCTGCTTCGAGCCGAGCCCTTCAATATCGAAAGCGTTGCGCGAAACGAAGTGCTTCAAATGCTCCGTCGCCTGCGCCCTGCAGATGAAGCCGCCGGTGCAGCGGGTGACCGAATCGAGCTTGCCGGTCTTCTCATGTCTTTCACGCACGGCATGCGACCCGCAGACCGGGCAGGTCTTCGGAAATTCATAGGGCCTGGCCTCGGCCGAGCGCTTCTCCATGACGACGTCAAGCACCTGCGGAATCACATCGCCGGCGCGCTGCACAATGACGGTATCGCCAATGCGGATATCGTGCTCGTCGGCGCGGATGCGCTCGCCGCTATTGCCGATGCCCCTGATGTAATCCGCATTGTGTAGCGTCGCATTGGTGACGACCACGCCACCGACGGTGATCGGCGTCAATCGCGCGACAGGGGTCAAGGCGCCGGTGCGGCCGACTTGAATGTCGATATTCTCGACGATAGTGAAAGCCTGTTCGGCAGGGAACTTGTGCGCCGTCGCCCAGCGTGGTGAACGCGAGCGGAAACCGAGACGGGCCTGCAACTCGAGACTGTCGACCTTATAGACGACGCCGTCGATGTCGTAGTCGAGATCCGGGCGCTCAAGGCCGATCTCGTCATAATGCGTCAGGATGTCGGCGACCGAGTTCAATCGTTTCACCAGCGGATTGACCGGAAAACCCCAGTCCTTGAAGGTCTGCACCATCCCAAATTGCGTATCGGCCGGCATTTCCGACATCTCGCCCCAGGCGTAGGCGAAGAATTTCAGCTTGCGGCTCGCCGTCACCTTGGCGTCGAGCTGGCGCAGCGATCCGGCAGCCGTATTGCGCGGATTGACATAGGTCTGCTTACCCTCCGCCTCCATCTGCCGGTTCAGCGCCAGGAAGTCGCTCTTGGCCATGTAGACCTCACCGCGGATCTCGACGACAGCGGGCACGCCTTTCGGCAGCTCGTTGGGGATCTCGGCGATGGTCCGGATGTTGGCAGTGACGTTCTCCCCCGTCGTGCCGTCGCCACGCGTTGCAGCGGTCACCAGCCTGCCGTTTTCATAACGGATCGACATCGAGAGACCGTCGATCTTCGGCTCGGCGGTAAAGGCGATCGACTGGTCCGGCAGCCGGCCGAGGAAACGATAGACGCCGGCGACAAAATCCTGCACGTCCTCCTGCGAGAAGGTGTTGTCGAGCGACAACATCGGCCGCGCGTGGACGACAGGCGAAAAAGTGACGGAGGGCGCCGCACCGACATGCCGCGATGGGCTGTCTTCGCGGATCAACTCGGGAAAGCGCACTTCCAGCGCATCGTTGCGGCGCTTCAGCGCGTCGTAATCGGCATCCGAAATCTCCGGCCGGTCCTTGCCGTGATAGAGCGCATCGTGATGTGCGATCTCCTTTGCCAGCCGTTCGAGCTCGGCGGCAGCCTCTTCGATCGTCAACGTATCGACGGCGGAACTTTCGGTGGACATGGAACATCACTCCAGAGAATCTGCATTGTTTTTTAGAGCAAAATTTCCGGATGAAAAGAGAGGCCGCGTATCCGCCATCGGGATGATCGGCCTGCTCAGCTCTCCTCCCTCATTCATGTGCCTGTCACAGGAATCCAGCCACGGCGCCTCTGCGCCGTGAATGACACTCTCTTTCAGGGAAGAAGAATCTCCCGCGCCCAAGGACTTGGGCGCTGGATCCCTGTGACGAGCACAGGGATGAGGGAGATTGAGGTGAGCTTTCGCGCCGACTTTCATGCCGTGGAATCCTTGTCACCGCCCTATCCGGCTATTCCCAATCGTTCGCATTGCGCAGCCGGATACCACTGACATGCAGGCTCGTGCCCCAGAGCCCTTTCAGCGGCGTCAGCGTGTCCACCACCCTGAGATCCACCTTGCGCGGGGCAAACTCCCGGTCGAGCTGTGACATGGCGGCATGCTCTATCGGCACCACTCTCTTTCGGGCCACCCACATGCCAGCATCACCCAGATCCTCGAAGCCCTCGGCTGGCATCTCGTAACGATGGATCGTCTCCGCTTCGAGCCTTTCCATCCAACGGCGCTCGACGTAGGCGACGGCGCGCCAGTCGCCGAGCCAGTGCCGGCGTTCGGCCTCCGGCGTATCGGCCACCGCCCAGAGCAGGATGCGGGGACAATCGCGCGGAAAGAGATACAGGAAATCATGATGGGCATCGATTGCCCAGACGAGCGGACCGTTCAGCCATTCTCGGCCGGGCGCACGAGCAGAGGGGACGCGAACCGGGCGTGGCTCGAACGCCGCGATCCCGGAATCGTCGCTGAAATGGAAAAGTCGCATGGCTTGAGCTCGCCGCCGATCGAGAAGCTTCAGCGCATATCGCGCCACGGGATGATTGTCATCCCGCCGGCCTAAGCGGAAAGAGCGTCGGAAGAAAAATCAGCCGTTGCCGGCCAGCAGCCGCTTCGCCGCCGCCCGCGCCTCTTCGGTAACCGAAGCCCCGGCCAGCATACGGGCGATCTCCTCGGTGCGATCCTTCTGCGCCATCGTCGCGACGCGGGTGGCAATCTTTTCCGAACCGTCGGCCGACGGTCCCTTGGAAATCAAGAGATGCGTCGCCGCCCGCGCCGCGACCTGCGGCGCATGCGTGACCGACAACACCTGCACCCGCTCCGACAGCCGCTTCAGCCGCTGACCGATCGCATCGGCCACCGCGCCGCCGACGCCGGTATCGATTTCGTCGAAGACGAGCGTCGGGGCCGATCCGCGATCGGCGAGCGCCACTTTCAGCGCCAGCAGGAAACGCGACAGTTCGCCGCCCGAGGCGACCTTCATGATCGAGCCCGGTCGCGTGCCCGGATTGGTCTGAACATGGAATTCGACGACGTCGATGCCTTCGGCCAGCGCCTCGCCCGCATCCGTGGTGATCTCGACCATGAAACGGGCGCGTTCGAGTTTCAGCGCCGGCAGCTCAGCCATGACGGCCCCAGCCAGTGCGGTGCCGGCATGATGGCGCTTGTCGGACAGCGAGCGCGCCGCCGCATCGTAATTTTCCCGCGCCAGGCCGACCTCGGCGTCGAGCCGAGCAAGCCGCTCCTCGCCCGCGTCGAGATCGGCAAGATCGGCGATCATGCGCACGGCAAGCGCCGGCAGCTCGGTGACGGGCACGGAATATTTGCGCGAGGCGGCCCTGAGCGCGAAAAGCCGCTCCTCCACCCGCTCCAGCTCTCTTGGATCGTATTCGGTCTTGCGCAGTGCCGCCTCGACTTCCATCTGCGCGTTGGAAAGCTGGTCCAGCGCGGCATCGAGCAGCGTCACGGTGTCTTCGAGCAGCCCCGGCGCCTCATGGCTCTTGCGCTCCAGCCGGCGCACCAGCGAGGCGATATGGGGCACGGGCGAGGCATTGCCGTTCAAGAATTCGGACGCCTCGGCGATATCGCCGGCGATTCGCTCGGCCTTCATCATCTTCTGCCGGCGATCGGCGAGTTCTTCCTCCTCGCCATCCTGCGGCGAGAGCTTCTCGAGCTCTTCGACCGACGAGCGCAGGTAGTCGGCTTCGCGCGCCGCGCTTTCCACCTTCTCCCGGTGGTTCTTCAGCGTCCGCTCGCTGTCGCGCCACAGGCGATAGAGCCGGGAGACTTCCGAAACCTCGTCGGTGAGGCCGGCAAAGGCATCGAGCAGGGTGCGGTGGGCATTGGTGTCGACAAGGGCGCGATCGTCGTGCTGGCCGTGAATTTCGACCAGCATCTGACCGGCCTGGCGCATCAGCTGCACGCTGACCGGCTGGTCGTTGACATAGGCCTTGGTGCGTCCGTCCGCCGATTGCTGACGGCGGAAGATCAGATCGCCCTCGTCGTCGATGCCGTTTTCACGCAGGAGTGTGCGGGCGCCGTGTTCCATGCCGACGTCGAACACCGCCGTCACCTGGCCCTTGTCCTCGCCATGACGCACCAGGTCGCCGTCGCCGCGTCCACCCAGCGCCAGCGACAGGCTGTCGAGCAGGATGGATTTACCCGCCCCGGTCTCGCCCGTCAGGACGGAGAGGCCGGTCTCGAAGGCAAGATCCAGCCGCTCGATCAGGACGATATCGCGGATCGAAAGCTGGATCAGCATTGGCCTCAGGAACCGAGAAGAAGTTTCTTGCCCGCTGCCGCGATCCACGAGCCCTTGTTTTCACGCGGCTCGGCACCGCCGCTCTGCAGCAGCTTGTAGGAATCAGCATACCACTGGCTGTCGGGATAATTGTGACCGAGAACGGCAGCGGCTGTCTGCGCCTCGTCGACGATGCCCATGGCGTAATAAGCTTCGACGAGACGCGCTAAGGCCTCTTCGATCTGGTTCGTATTCGGATATTTCTCGACGACGATACGGAAGCGCGAGATCGCGGCGAGATATTCCTTCCGCTCCAGGTAGTAGCGGCCGATCTGCATTTCCTTGCCGGCGAGCTGGTCGCGCGAAAAGCGGATCTTGGCCTGTGCGTCGTCGACATATTCGGAGTTTGGATAATTGTCGATGACGGCCTGCATCGCCTCGATCGTCTTGGCCGAGGCGCGCTGGTCCTGCGTCACGTCGACGATCTGCTTGGAATAGGTGAGACCGATGAGATACTGCACATAGGCAGCATCCTGGGACTTCGGATATTGCGACATGTAGCGGTTGCCGGAAGCAAGCGCATCGTCCAAACGGCCTTGGCGGTATTTGACGAAGGTGCTCATCACAAGCGCCTTGCGCGCCCATTCGGAAAACGGGTTCTCGCGATCGATCGCGTCGAACTTGCGCGCCGCTTCCGCCATGTTGCCTGCCTTCATATTGGCCAGGCCCTGGGTGTAGAGCACGTCAGGCGGATCGGTTTCGAGACCGAGCTTGGTGATGTCGATGTCGGGATCCGACTGGCAACCGGAGATCGAGGCGCCTGCGCTGAGCACCAGAAGCGATGCGAACAAAGCGCGCGCTGTCTTCATCATACCTTCAGATCCTGCATAACCCATTCGAAAGAACCCCACTGCTGCCGCTCTCTCCACGGCAGCCACGCCTCGCTGGCGTTTCTAGCCACAAATGTGCATCAAGAGCAACGCAATGATAAGGCATTAACGCATTTTTGTGGCAGCAGCCGCAGAATGATCGGCTTTTCAACTTCTTCCCGAGCTGTGGCGGCTAGGCATCGGTCTATTGTCGCAGACACGGCCGGACATAAAAAAACCGCCTCCGGGAAAGAGGCGGCCTGGTCTTGAGAATATGCTGGAGGTCATGCCGACCAGGGAGCGAATTCCGAAGCACTGACCGCGATCAGTTCGCGGGCAGCGACGCGCTGGCGCGGCGTCGACGTCTCGACCACTTCGTAGGCGGAGGAATCGGCGAGCAGCGCCTTCAGCGCATTGGCATTCATCTTGTGACCGCCGCGATAGGAACGGTAGCAACCGATGAACTGGACGCCGGCAAGGGACAGATCGCCGACGGCATCGAGCGTCTTGTGGCGGACGAATTCATCCTTGGCGTAACGCAGCCCTTCGACGTTGATGACGGTGTTGTCGTCCGAGATGACGACGGAATTTTCGAGTGAGGACCCGAGCGCGTGGCCCGACGCCCAGAGACGTTCGACATCGCGCATGAAGCCGAAGGTGCGGGCGCGGGAAAGCTCGGCCTTGAAGACGGCGGGCGTCATATCGCCGGCCCACTTCTGCCGGCCGATCAGCGGGCACTCGAAATCGATTTCGACTTCGAAGCGTGTACCGTCATAAGGACGGAATTCGCTCCAGGAGCCGCCATGCTCAATTCGCACCGGCTTGGTGATACGGATATAGCGGCGCTTGACGCCGAGGGAGACGAGACCGACCTGCTCGATTGCCTCGACGAAGGGCAGCGAGCTTCCGTCCATGATCGGCATTTCGGAGCCCTGCACCTCGATCACCACATTGTCGAGGCCGAGCGCATAGACGGCGGCCATGACATGCTCGATCGTCGCAACCGAATGGGCCGGCGAGAAGCCGAGCACGGTGCAGAGGTCGGTATTGCCTACCTGCGAGGAGACGGCCTTGAGTTCGGTGATGTCGCCATTGTCATGCAGGCGCTGGAAAACGACGCCGGTGTCCGATTCGGCCGGGTTCAGGGTGATCGACACTTCCGCGCCCGAATGGACCCCGGTGCCCGAAAGCGTCACGGGACGCGATACCGTCGTTTGAAAACCCAGCAAGCCAATTGCCATAAACTCTGCCTTTTATTCTTCCGTACCGGCGGTCTGTCCGATCGGCACGGTCATCGTTCATTCTGCATAAGGAGCCGTCGAAAAGACTCCCAGGGCAGTTTTCTTGCGACCATACTTACGTGCGCCGACGCTCCAATCCAAATCACTGTTTCTTTCGCTTTGTTACGAAGTCACGCGATTGAAATTGCTCGCGAATCGCAGGCTGAAAAACAGCAATGCCCGGGACCTTGATCCCGGGCATGAACGGGTGCCGAAGCACGGTATCAGTTCGACTGGCGACGCAGGAATGCCGGGATTTCCAGCTGGTCGTCTTCCTGCATCATCCGGGCCTGCGGAACCGCGCGACCTTGGTCGTCGAGGTTGCCGCGACGCGGTGCGTAGAGGCTTGCCTCCGGCGACAGCGGACGGCGCTGCTGCGAAGCGGCCGGCGGTGCTGCGGTCATATCGGCGGCAACGGCGTCGTCGTCGCGACGGCCAAGCGAATTGGTGATTCGCTTGAGGAGGCCCATCGGACCGCGCTCCTCCGCCGCATGGGCAGACGCCGGCTGCGTGCGGTGGTCGAGTTCGGCCTGGACGACCGGCGGGAAATCCTCGACCTTCGGCATGCGCATCGGTTCGGGCGCCTGACGGATGACCGGCTCCTGCCGGATCGGCTGCTGCTGGACCGGCTGGCTGATGACCGGCTGGCTCATGGCGGGCGCCGGAGCCTGCTGCTGTACCGGTGCCGGACGCATTGCCGGAGCTTCCGGTGCAGGCGCGAAGATCTTGCTCTGCGGACGGAAGGCCTCCTGCTGTGGAGCCGGCTGCTGCAGCGATGCGGCAGCACGCGGGGCCGGAATTTCGAGCTCGCGCTCCATCTCGGCTTCGCGGATGGTCTGCGCGATCGGATCCATGGCCTTCGGTGCCTGCATCACGGGGGCAGGCTGAACTGCGGCCGCTGCCGGAGCAACAGCCGCGGAGGGACGGATAACCGGCCTTGCTGCCGGCTGGAGGTTGCGTTCGGCGGCTTCGTTCATCGCCCGGTCGATGCCGGTTGCGACGACCGAGACGCGGATGATGCCTTCGAGCGATTCGTCGAAGGTGGCGCCGAGGATGATGTTGGCGTCAGGATCGACTTCCTCGCGGATGCGGGTCGCGGCTTCGTCGACTTCGAAGAGGGTGAGGTCGCGACCGCCGGTGATGGAGATCAGCAGGCCCTGGGCGCCCTTCATCGAGGTTTCGTCGAGCAGCGGGTTGGCGATCGCAGCCTCTGCAGCCTGCAGCGCGCGGCCGGAGCCGGAAGCTTCGCCGGTGCCCATCATCGCCCGGCCCATCTCGCGCATCACCGAGCGGACGTCGGCGAAGTCGAGGTTGATGAGGCCTTCCTTGACCATCAGGTCGGTGATGCAGGCAACGCCCGAATAGAGAACCTGGTCAGCCATGGCGAAGGCATCGGCGAAGGTCGTCTTGTCGTTGGCAATGCGGAAAAGGTTCTGGTTCGGAATGACGATCAGCGTATCGACAGACTTCTGCAGTTCCTGGATGCCCATCTCGGCCAGGCGCATGCGGCGCCCGCCTTCGAAATGGAACGGCTTGGTGACGACGCCGACCGTCAGGATGCCCTTGTTGCGAGCCGCCTGTGCGACAACCGGAGCAGCACCTGTGCCGGTGCCGCCGCCCATGCCGGCGGTGACGAAGCACATATGCGTGCCGTTCAGGTGATCGACGATCTCGTCGATGCACTCCTCGGCGGCCGCCCGGCCAACTTCCGGCTGCGAGCCGGCACCGAGGCCTTCAGTGACGTTGACGCCGAGCTGGATGATGCGCTCGGCCTTCGTCATCGTCAGCGCCTGCGCATCCGTGTTGGCGACGACGAAATCGACGCCCTGGAGGCCGGCGGTAATCATATTGTTGACGGCATTGCCGCCTCCGCCGCCAACGCCGAACACGGTGATGCGCGGCTTCAGCTCTGTGATGTCAGGCTTTTGCAGCTTGATGGTCATGGTACCTGTTCCTTCTCTCTCTGGCCGCATCGCCACGCCGGCCAATTACGCAATTTCAGAAGCTTTCCTTCAGCCACTGGCCCATACGGGCGATGCGGCTGTTATTTCCTCCAAGCGACATGAGCAGACCGCTCTGTGACGCATGTGTCTCCATGTCCGCGACCTGCGGATAGATCATCAGGCCGACGGCCGTCGAAAAGGCCGGACCCTTGGCCGCCGTCGGCAACCCCGAGACGCCCATCGGACGGCCGATGCGGACGTTGCGGGCAAGGATGCGCCGCGCCACATCGGCAAGGCCGGTCAGTTGGCTCGCTCCGCCGGTCAGCACGACGCGCTTGCCGACGATCGGGCTGAAGCCGGAGCGCTGGATACGGTCGCGGATCAGTTCCATCGTCTCTTCGATACGGGCCGAGACGATGCGTGAAACCAGCGCCCGCGGCACCTGCGACGGCTGGTCGCGATCGTCCTCGCCGATCGGCGGGATCGAGATCAACTCGCGCTCGTCGGAGGAATTCGAAAGGGCCGAGGCATGCACGACCTTCAGCCGCTCCGCATCCTCGATGCGGGTCGAAAGACCGCGCGCCAGGTCGGTGGTGACGTGATGGCCGCCGAGGCCGACGGCATCCGTATGAACGAGCTTGCCCTCGGCAAAGACCGAGATCGTCGTCGTGCCGCCGCCCAAGTCGATCGCCGCGCAGCCGAGCTCGACCTCATCGTCGACGAGAGCCGCAAGACCCGATGCATAGGGCGTCGCGACGATGCCCTCGACTGACAGATGCGCACGATTGACGCTGAGTTCGAGGTTCTTCAGCGCCGAGCGCTCCGCCGTCACCACATGCATGTCGACGCCGAGCGCATCGCCGTACATCGCCAGCGGATCGCGGATGCCGCGCTCGCCGTCGAGCGAGAAGCCGGTCGCCAGCGAATGCAGCACCGAGCGGTCCTGGCGCAGCGACTGCTGGCAAGCGGCCGACAGCACCTTCTTCAGATCGTTGAGTTCGACTTCCTGGCCACCGAGATCGATCGTCGCGGTATAGATGTCGCTGCCGAGGCGGCCAGCCGTCAGGTTGACGATCAGGCTTTCGACGGTCAGCCCCGCCATGCGCTCGGCCGCGTCGACGGCGAGACGGATGACGCCTTCCAGCGCGTCGAGATCGGCGATGACGCCGGTCTTGATGCCACGGGAACGCTGGTGACCGATGCCGATGATCTCGATATTGTGCGTGCGGCCCGGCAGGATCTGGCTTTCCTCGCGCGGCGTCAGCCGGCCGATCATGCAGACGACCTTGGTCGAACCGATGTCGAGCACCGAAACGACATGTGACCGCTTCGACGAAAGCGGCTTCAGGCGCGGCAATCCGAAATGGGATGAACCGAACAAGCTCATATATTCTGCCCCGCCTTCTTCAATTCTTTCGTACGCTCCGTCACTGCCGTCTGCCTGCGGACCGCCGCCTCCGGCGTCAGCTGGATCGCGGTTCTGTCGGCCAGCCTGAGATCGACTGCGGCAATGTCCCGCTCCAGCAGCTGGTGCTCCTTGTCGAACTTCGAAAGCGTCGCCAGTGCCTGGTCAATACCGTCTTCCGGGAGCTTGACGACGACGCCGTTGTCCATATGCAGGTCCCAGCGACGCCCGGATATCCAGACATAGGCCTTCACGCGGGCCTTCACGTCGGGCCATTTCGAGAAGGCATCGTCGAGCGAAGCCGCCGCCGTTTCGGCATCGCGGCCGACGACGAGCGGCAGCGCCGAAAACTTGTTGTCCCGCAGCGGCGCAATGACGCTGCCGTTCTTCTCGATCAGGGAAAGCTCCTGCCCGTGCTGCCAGATCGCATAGGCCTGGCGCTCTTTAAGCTTCACCTCGATCGTCTTCGGATAGATCTTGCGGACCTCGACATTTTCGACCCAGGGAAGATGCGCGATCTTTCGGCGGGCGGCATCGACGTCGAGGGCGACCAGCGAGGTCGTGCCGTCAAGGCCGATCAACTGCAGGATCTCGATTTCGGAGGTTTCCGAATTGCCGGAGACCTTCACGTCCTCGATCGCAAAACCCGCGGCCGTCGTTGTCGCCTGCGCGACGGCTTCCGTGTGACCGCCGAGCGACATGCCGTAAAGCCCCGTCGCGCCCAAGAAAGCGAGCGCCGAGACCGTGCCGGTATGAACAGGAATGTAAATGCGGCCGCTGCAGAGACTGATCAGAAAGCGCGTGACCCGGCGCAGCGGACGCGGCAGCACGAACCGCTCTTCGGCTTCCATGATCGGAAGCACGGCATGATGGCTGGGGCGCCCTATCCTTTTGACTGTCAACGCAAACAAGACGCGTCCTCCACCATCCACCGGAGAAACTGACCAAACGAATAGCCGGCATGACCGGCCATTTCGGGCACGAGCGAGGTTGGGGTCATACCTGGCTGGGTATTGACTTCCAGCCAGATGATTTCGCCGTCTTCGGAGAAACGATCGTCGTAACGAAAGTCGGACCGACTGACGCCGCGACAACCGATTGCCTGATGCGCCCTTAGGGACAATGTTTGTATTTTTTGGTAAATATTCGGTGAAATTTTCGCGGGGATGACGTGTTTTGAACCGCCTGCCGCGTACTTGGAGTCGTAATCATAAAAATTGTGTCCCTGCGGCACCACTTCCGTGACACCGAGCGGAGTTTCACCCATGACACCGCAGGTGAGTTCGCGACCGTAAACATAGCGCTCGACGATCACCTCTTCGCCGTAGCGCCATTCGGGCGAGCTGACGATCTGTGGCGGATGCGCCTGATCTTCGGTGACGATGACGACGCCGAAGCTCGACCCTTCGCGGACGGGTTTCACCACATAGGGCGGCTTCATCGGATGCGTCGCGGGAAAGGCGAAACGGTTGACCACCTGCGATTCGGCCACCGGAATGCCGGCGGCGCCGGCAACGAGCTTCGCCTTGTCCTTGTCCATCGCCAGCGCCGAGGCAAGCACGCCCGAATGCGTATAGGGGATTTCAAGATATTCGAGGATGCCCTGAATGGTGCCGTCCTCGCCGAACGGGCCGTGAAGCGCATTGAAGACGACATCGGGCTTCAGCGCAGCAAGCTTCTCGGAAACGTCGCGCGCCACGTCGATACGCGTCACGTCGAAGCCCTCTGCCTCGAGGGCTTCTGCGCAAGCCTTTCCCGAGGAAAGGCTGACAGGCCTTTCCGAGGAAAATCCGCCCATCAGGACAGCGACATGCTTGCGACTCATCAACACCCCCAAAAAATAACTTCCAGTTTCGAAATCGACGCTTGCGCGAAGCTGTCTGCGTCGTTTCAGGCCTTTGTCCGACCTGGGTGCATTAGAGCATCATTATGGTTAATGAAGTGTTTACTTTCGTTAACTTCGTATTGCCGCGCCCTTGATTTTTTAACCTTCTCTTCTTCGGGATTGCCAGATCGAAGACGCCGCCGATCCGCGAAAACAGAAAAACCCGCACGGAAAAACCGCGCGGGCTCAATGGGATAGCTCGCTATCTTGCAGTCAGTCGGCGTCGTCGAGGAATTTCCATACGAGCCCGCCGAGCGCTCCACCCGCAAGCGGCGCAATCCAGAACAGCCAGAGCTGCTGCAGCGCCCAGCCGCCGACGAAAAGCGCCTGGCCGGTGGAACGCGCTGGATTGACCGAGGTATTCGTCACGGGGATGGCAACGAGATGGATCAGCGTCAGGCCGAGGCCGATCGCAAGCGGCGCGAAGCCCGAAGGCACCCGGCTGCTGGTCGAACCCAGGATGATGATCAGGAAGAACATGGTCAGCAGCACTTCGATCAGCAGCGCCGAAAGCAGTGAATAACCACCCGGAGAGTGCTCGCCATATCCGTTGGCGGCAAAGCCGCCGAGTTCGAAACCCGCCTTGCCGCTGGCGATGAGATAAAGCAGCGCCGCCGCGGCGATGGCGCCGACAACCTGCACGACGATATAGGGAACGAGGCGCGCCGCCGGAAACCGTCCGGCAACTGTAAGGCCAAGCGAGACGGCGGGATTGAAATGACCGCCCGAAATGCCGCCCACGGCATAGGCCATCGTGAGCACGGTCAGACCGAACGCAAAGGCCACGCCGACAAAACCGATTCCAAGCTCGGGATAGGCCGCGGCCAGCACGGCACTGCCGCATCCGCCGAAGACCAGCCAGAACGTGCCGAGAAATTCGGCGACAAGACTCTTTTGCATGGATATTTCCTCCGCCCTCAACCAGAGGGTTAGCAATGAATCCGTTACAATTTGATTCCGGTCAAGCATGTGAGCGTCACCGTGGCAAGCCTCGCGCAAGGCAGGAAAACCCAAGGATTCGAGATGACGCCGGGGACCGCGAGCCGGTAACGCATGCGGGCAGCGTCCCCTGTGAACACTCCATGTTTTGACGTTTTCACAGACCTGAAATAGCGTTAAAACCCGCCGGCCTCCCACGGCGATTCACAAAAATACTGATTGGAATGAAAATGCCTGACGCGATCTCCGCATCGCCGACTCCTGCCTCGAACAGCACGCAAGTCAATTCTCCGGCCCGCGTCCTTATCGCCAGCCTTGTCGGCACCACCATCGAATTCTTCGACTTCTACGTCTACGCGACAGCAGCCGTCCTCGTCTTCCCGCATCTCTTCTTCCCGGCAAGCGATTCGAACGCCGCAACGCTGCAGTCGCTCGTCACCTTCTCGATCGCCTTTTTCGCCCGCCCCATCGGCGCCGTGGTTTTCGGTCATTTCGGCGACCGTATCGGCCGCAAGGCGACGCTCGTCGCCGCACTGATGACGATGGGGCTTTCGACGGTCCTGATCGGCATGCTGCCAGGCTATGATGCGATCGGCATCGCAGCACCCCTGTTGCTGGCCCTTTGCCGTTTCGGTCAGGGCCTCGGCCTCGGCGGCGAATGGGGTGGCGCCGTTCTGCTTGCCACCGAAAACGCTCCTCCCGGCAAGCGCAGCTGGTACGCCATGTTCCCGCAGCTCGGCGCGCCGGTCGGCTTCATCCTCTCCTCCGGCTTCTTTCTCATCCTGGCGGAAACGATGAGCAACGAGGATTTCCTCGACTACGGATGGCGCATTCCCTTCATCGCCAGCCTCGCCCTCGTCGCCGTCGGCCTCTATGTCCGTCTGAAGATCGCCGAGACGCCGGAATTTCGCAAAGCCGTCGAAAAGCACGAGCGCGTTGCCGTACCGATCGAGGTCGTCTTCCGCGACCATCTGCGAAGCCTGATCCTCGGCACCTTCATTGCTGTGGCGACCTTCGTGCTGTTCTACCTGATGACGGTCTTCACGCTCTCCTGGGGTACGACACCTCTGGAAAAGGGTGGGCTCGGTTACTCCCGCGAGCAGTTCCTGGTCGTCCAGCTTGTCGGCGTCCTGTTCTTCGGCCTGACGATCCCGCTCTCCGGCTGGCTCTCCGACCTCTATTCGCGCCGCACCATCCTGACGCTGACGACGATTGCCATCGCCATCTTCGGCTTTTTCTACGCGACGCTGTTGACCAGCGGTCTGACCGGCGCTTTCCTGTGCTCGATCATCGGCCTCGCCTTGATGGGCTTCACCTACGGCCCGATCGGCGCTGCCCTGGCCGCCCCCTTTCCGACCACGGTGCGCTATACCGGCGCCTCGATGACCTTCAACCTCGGCGGCATCTTCGGCGCTTCGCTCGCCCCTTATATCGCCACCTGGCTCGCCACCCATTACAGCCTGGACTATGTCGGCTACTATCTCGCCGCCTCGGCAGTGATCTCGCTCGTCTGCATCCGGCTGTCGGGCCGCGAGGAAGTCTGAGCCTCGAGCAGCAAGCAAACAACAAGCCGCGACTTGCCAACGTCGCGGCTTTTTTATTGATGCCGTGAGCAGTTCCGGTTAACCGGAACACTCACGGCAAAACGGGAAAAGATCATGCGATGCCTCATTACCGGCGCAGCCGGCTTTGTCGGTGGGCCTCTCGTCGAAAGACTGCATAGAGGGCGGATATCCGAGCTCGCGGTGACGACGCGATCTGCAGCCGCCAGCTTCCCGACATCAGTGCGGCATTTCCCCATCGAGATAACAAGCGAAACCGATTGGACAGCGGTTCTCGAGGGCATTGATGTCATCGTCCATCTCGCCGCTCGTGTTCACATCATGAACGACCGCGCAGCCGATCCGCTTGCGGAATTTCGTCGGATCAACACCGCCGCCACGTTGAACCTCGCCGAGCAGGCCGCCCGCGCGGGCGTAAAAAGGTTCGTCTTCATCAGCAGCATCAAGGTCAATGGCGAGGAGAACGATCGGCCCTTCCGGCATGACGATACGCCAATGCCGATCGATCCCTATGGCATTTCGAAGCTGGAAACTGAAATCGGGCTGCATGAAATCGCCGCTCGAACAGGCATGGAAGTCGTCGTCATTCGCCCGCCGCTCGTCTATGGACCCGGTGCGAAGGGCAACTTCGCCCTGCTCGTCGGACTTGTCCGGAAGAAGATACCGCTCCCCTTCGCGTCGCTGAAGAACCTCCGGACCCTGGTCGCCCTTCCAAATCTCGTCGATCTGATCATCACCGGGATCAAGCATCCGGGTGCTGCCGGCCAGACCTTTCTCGCAGGCGATGGAGAAGATCTTTCGACTCCCGGGCTTATCGAAGGGATTGCCGCAGGGCTAGGTGTCAAGCCGATGCTGCTCCCCTTCCCCCCAGCACTGTTGCAGATGGGTGCGCGCGTCACCGGAAAGGACGCGGTCTACCAGCGTCTTTGCGGTTCCCTGCAGGTCGATATATCCCACGCCCGCGACGTGCTTGGCTGGTCGCCCGTCGTCACACCGCGCGAAGGCCTGAAGCTTGCGGTGACGTAACCGCTACTCGCTCGTCACGCCGTGGAACGGACGCACTTCTCGGCCGGGCATGAAGACGCCGAGGCGTTTTATTTCCCATTCGAGCTTGATGCCGTCTTTTTCGAAGACCTCGCGACGCACCTGTTCGCCGAGATATTCGAGATCGTAGCCGGTTGCCTGCCCCATGTTGATCATGAAGTTGCAGTGAAGCGACGACATCTGCGCTCCGCCGATGACGAGGCCGCGGCAGCCTGCCTCGTCGACCAGTTTCCAGGCCGAATGGCCGGCCGGGTTCTTGAAGGTAGAGCCGCCGGTCTTTTCGCGCACCGGCTGTACCGTCTCGCGATGATTGCGCACAGCGTCCATCTCGGTGCGGATCTGGGCGCGCTCTTCCGGATAGCCCTCGAACAGCACCGAGGTGAAGATCAGATCTGTCGATGCGGTCGAATGCCGGTAGGAATAACCCATCTCGGCGTTGGAAAGCACATGCTTGTCGCCCTTGCGGTCGACCGCATGGACTTCGATCAGCCGCTCGCGCGTCTCGACGCCGTTGGCGCCGGCATTCATGCGCGCCGCGCCGCCGATACCGCCGGGAATGCCGTAGAAGAAATGGAAGCCGCCGATGCCGTTGTCCATCGCCATCGCCGCCACATGTTTGTCCGGGCAGATGGCGCCGGCGAGAATGCGGTTTTCACCGGCAAGCTCGACGAAGCCGAACCCCTTGGCCGACAGGCGCAGCACGACGCCGGGAATGCCGCCGTCGCGTACCAGGATGTTGGAGCCGACGCCGACCACCGTCAGCGGCACCTCTTCCGGCAATATCTTCAGGAAGGCGATGAGATCGTCGATGTCATGCGGCTGGAACATCAGCTCGGCCAGGCCACCGGCCCTGAACCAGGTGACACGGTCCATCGGGGCATCCGGCGTGATACGGCCGCGGATATCCTTTACACCGTCTCCGAGAGACGCGAGAAGCTTTTCCCCATTCACCTGTTTCATACGGACTTTCCCGATAGGCCTTCCAGTTGCTTGGGCAGCGCCGCCGCCCAGGATGTGATGCTCCCAGCCCCCAACAGAACCACGAAATCGCCAGGCTTTGCAACCTCCGCGACCATCTGCGGCAAAAGCTCCGCCGAGTTTATAAAGCGGGCGTCGCGATGGCCGCCGGATTTGATGCGTGAGACCAGCGACACGGAATCGATGCCTTCGATCGGATCCTCGCCCGCCGCATAGACCGGTGCCAGGAAGATGCTGTCGGCATCGTTGAAGCAGGCGGCGAATTCCTCGAACAGGCTCGCAAGACGGCTAAAGCGATGCGGCTGGTGGACGGCGATGACACGCCCCTTGCAGGACTCTCGGGCGGCGCGCAGCACCGCCTTGATCTCGACGGGATGATGGCCGTAATCGTCGAATATCTGCACGCCGTTCCACTCGCCGGTCAGCGTGAAACGACGCTTGACGCCACCGAAGGAGGCAAGCCCCTTGGCGATATCGGCGCTCGATATGCCGAGCCGGTTGGCAACGGCGATCGCCGCCGTTGCGTTGGAAATATTATGGCGCCCCGGCATCGGCATGACCAGCCCCTTGAGCTCGATCACCTGGCCTGTGCGGCGGCGGCGGATTTCGACGTCGAATATTGAGCGCGTGCCGTCGATGCGCACATTCTTGAAGCGCACGTCGGCCTGCGGGTTCTCGCCATAGGTAATGATCTTGCGGTCCTCGATGCGGCCGACCAGCGACTGCACCTCGGGATGGTCGAGACACATGACGCCGAAGCCGTAAAACGGCACGTTCTCGACAAACTGCCGGAAGGCTGCACGCACGGCGTCGAAATTGCCGTAATGATCGAGATGTTCCGGGTCGATATTGGTGATGACGGCGACATCGGCCGGAAGTTTCAGGAAGGTGCCGTCCGATTCGTCGGCCTCGACCACCATCCACTCGCCCTCGCCCATGCGGGCATTGGTGCCGTAGGCATTGATGATGCCGCCATTGATGACGGTCGGGTCGAGCCCGCCGGCTTCGAGTAGTGTGGCGACCAGCGAGGTGGTCGTCGTCTTGCCATGCGTGCCGCCGATGGCGATCGCATTGCGGAAGCGCATCAGCTCGGCCAGCATTTCGGCACGGCGCACCACCGGCAGCAGCTTTTCGCGCGCGGCGATGAGCTCCGGATTGCTCTTCTTGATCGCCGTCGAGACGACGACGACTTCGGCCTCACCCAGGTTTTCAGGCCGGTGACCGACGAACACCTCGATGCCCTTGTCGCGCAGGCGCTGGACATTGGCGCTGTCGGCCTGGTCCGATCCCTGCACCTTGTGTCCGAGATTATGCAGCACCTCGGCAATACCGCTCATGCCGATGCCGCCGATGCCGATGAAATGGACGAGGCCGATCGTCTTCGGCAGTTTCATGCGCGTGTCCTCTTGAATTCCGCAATTGTCCGTCTGGCGGCAATAGCCTCAACCATGTCGGCAAGCAAGTTCGCGGCATCGGTTTTCCCGGCGCGTTTCGCCGCCGCCGCCATGTGCGAAAGCTTTTCCGGATCGTTCATGCCAGCCGTCAGGATCGCCGCGATCTTCTCCGGCGAAAGCTCCGACTGGGCGATCACCTTCGCTCCGCCGGTCGCAGCGAGTGCCGCCGCATTCGCCGCCTGGTCGTGATCGAGAGCATGCGGGTAAGGGACGAGCACGGCCGGCCGGCCTATGACGGAGATTTCCGAAACCGTGGATGCGCCCGAACGGCAGATGACGAGATGCGCCCTCGCCAGCCTCTCGGCCATGTCGGTAAAGAAGGGGGCGATATCGGCCCCCATTTCCAGCTTGGCGACGCAGCCGCTGACCATTTCCATATCCTCGGGACGCACCTGCTGGGTGATGCGCAGGCGCACGCGAAGCGCCTCGTCGAGCAGGCTGATCGCCGTCGGCAGCGCCTTGGAGAAATATTGCGCGCCCTGGCTGCCGCCGAAGACGACGAGGTTGAAGGCCTCGCCCGGATGCGACGGCATGTAAGGCACCTCGGCCGCAGCGATGATCGCCGGGCGGACCGGATTGCCCGTCGTCACCGTCTTGTCTGGAAAGGCCGCGCCCCCCTCCGGCAGGAACCCGCCGGCGATGGCCTGCACGCGGGTTGCCAAGGCCTTGTTGGCGCGCCCCATCACGGCATTCTGCTCGTGAATCATCGAGGGCACGCCGAGCCGGGTGGCGGCAAGCAGCGGCGGCACGGTGGGATAACCACCGAAACCAACGACGATGATAGGCCGCAGCCGCTGAATCAGCTTCTTTGCCGCCCGCATGCCGCTCCAGAGCGTCCACAGCGAGCGGGCGACAGCAACCGGGTTCTTCGAGCCGATCGTCGCCGACGGCACGACATGGATCTCCTCGGCCGGAAATTTGCCGGCATAACGCTCGGCCCTGCTGTCCGTGACGAGATGCACCGAATAGCCGCGCTCCTTCAGCTTGAAGGCCAGCGCCTCCGCCGGGAACACATGGCCGCCGGTTCCCCCGGCGGCAAGCAGCACGATGCCTTTGCTCATGGTCTTCTACTCCGCCGGCATGCCGTGCGGGACGCGGAAGAGGCTCCGGTCCTGCGCGCGTTTTTCCGGTCGATGGCGGGTCAGCGCCAGGATGAAGCCGGCGGTGACGCAGATCGCCACCATGGACGAGCCACCATAGGAAATCAGCGGCAGCGTCATGCCCTTCGCCGGCAACAGTTCGAGATTGACGCCGATATTGATGATCGACTGGATGCCCATCTGCAGCACCAGGCCGGCGACGGCGAAGCGGTTGAAGTCATTGCGTTCGCGATAGGCATGCGAGAGGCCGCGCAGCACCAGCACGGTAAACAACGCGACGAGCGCCATGCAGAAGACGATGCCGAATTCCTCGGCCGCGACCGAGAAGATGAAGTCGGTATGCGCATCCGGGATGATGCGCTTGACGATGCCTTCGCCCGGCCCTTGGCCGAACCAGCTGCCGCGGATGATCGCCTCGCGCGCGGTGTCGATCTGGAAAGTATCACCTTCGCCGGTCATGAATTTGTCTATACGCAACGCAACGTGCGGGAAGACGTAATAGGCGCTGAGCAGGCCGCCGGCGCCGCCGATGCCGAGCAGCATGATCCAGATCCACGGCATGCCGGCCATGAAGAACATCCCGCCCCACACAGCCGTGGTCAGGATGGTCTGGCCGAGGTCCGGCTGCGCGATGAGAAGGGCTGCGACGATGCCGAACAGGATGATGGCAAAGAGATTGCCGGGGATCTCCGGCTGGCGCGCATGTTCGGCAAACAGCCAGGCGCAGACGACGACGAAGGCGGGCTTCATGAATTCCGATGGCTGGATGGAAAGGCCGGCGATCCAGATCCAACGCCTGCCACCCTTGACCTCCTGGCCAACGAACAACACCAGCACCATCATGGCGACCGAGATGATCAGGATCAGGATCGCGGTGCGCCGCACCTGGCGCGGCGTCAGGAACGACAGCCCGAGCATGACGCCGATCGAGGGGATCATGAAGGCGGCATGGCGCTTGACGAAGTGGAAAGGCTCGAGCCCGATGCGTTCGGCGACCGCAGGAGATGCCGCAAATGACAGCATAAAGCCGATGCCCATCAGAAAGATGAACATCGCCAGGAAGAAGCGGTCGATGGTCCAGAACCAATCGGCCAGAGGCCCACGTTCCGCGCGGCTTACCATGTCATTTCTCTCCTGTTGCCGGACCGATCAGCATCGCAATCCCGTCAAGCGCTGCCACGTGGCCGACGAAGGCTTCGCCCCTGACTTCGAAATTCTTATACTGGTCGAAGCTTGCGCAAGCCGGGGATAACATCACGGCCGAAGCGGCGCTCTCGTCGCGTTCGGCATCGGCGGCCGCATGCGCGACGGCGCGCTCCAGCGTATCCGATATTTCGTAAGGAACAGCCTCGCCGAGCGTCGCGGCGAATTCCGCCGCCGCCTCGCCGATCAGATAGGCCTTGGCGATGCGCGGAAAATAGGGAGCGAGCGTCGTGATGCCGCCAGCCTTCGGCAGGCCGCCGGCGATCCAGTAGATGCGATCATAACTCGAAAGGGCCGGCGCCGCGGCATCGGCATTGGTCGCCTTGGAATCGTTGACGAAAACGACACGGCCACGCTGCCCGACCGGCTGCATGCGGTGCTTGAGGCCGGGGAACGAGGCAAAGCCGGCGCGGATGTCATCGGCCGACACGCCGACGGCAAGGCAGGCAGCGACGGCTGCGGCGGCGTTCTGCGCATTGTGGCTGCCGCGCAGCGTCTGGATGCCGTCGAGATCGACGAAAGGCAGCATCGCGCCGCCGGCAGCTTTGATGAGCCTGGTGCCCTCGGCATAAATCCCGTCGGCCACGACGTTGCGGCGCGAGATGCGGACCACCTTGACGCCCGCCCGCTCGACGCGGTCGGCAATCAGCGCCGAATGGCTGTCGTCGATGCCGACGATTGCAACATCGCTACCGGCGACCAGCCGTTCCTTGACATCGGCATAATGCTGCATCGTGCCGTGACGATCGAGATGATCGGGCGTCAGGTTGAGCAGGATGCCGGCCGACGGGTCCAGCGTCGGCGCCAGATCGATCTGGTAGGAGGAGCATTCGACGACGTAATAACGCTCGGCCTTCGGCGGATCGAGCGTCAGCACGGCCGTACCGATATTGCCGCCGAGCTGCGTGTCGTAGCCGGCGGATTTCAAGATATGGGCGATCAGCGCCGTCGTGGTCGACTTGCCGTTGGTGCCGGTTATGGCGATGAAAGGGCAATCCGGCGCATGGGCGCGGCGCTCGCGTACGAAGAGCTCGACATCGCCGACGATATCGACGCCGGCCGCGCGGGCAAGATCGACAGTCCAGTGCGGCTTCGGATGGGTGAGCGGCACGCCGGGCGACAGCACGAACAGCGCCTGCTGGCTCCAGTCGATGCTGTGCAGGTCCTCCGTCCTGATGCCTTCGGCAGCGGCCTTGGCGACACTGTCGGGATTGTCGTCCCAGGCGGTCACCTCGACACCACCTGATACCAGCGCCCGGGCGGTGGCAAAGCCGGAGCCGCCGAGCCCGAAGAGCGCGACCTTCCTGTCCTTGAGCGTCGTGACCGGGATCATCGCCGCCTCACCGGAGCTTCAGCGTCGAAAGGCCGAGCATCGCAAGGCCGACGGCAACGATCCAGAAGCGGATCACCACCTGGCTCTCGGTCCAGCCCTTCTTCTCGAAGTGATGATGGATCGGCGCCATCAGGAAGACACGCCGGCCGGTCATCTTGAAGAAGCCGACCTGGATGATGACGGACAGCGTCTCGATGACGAAGAGGCCGCCGATGATTGCCATGACGATCTCGTGCTTGGTGGCGACGGCGACGGTGCCGATCGTGCCGCCGAGTGCCAGCGACCCCGTGTCGCCCATGAAGATGGCGGCCGGCGGCGCGTTGAACCAGAGAAAACCGAGACCAGCGCCGATGACGGCGCCAAGCACGACGGCGAGTTCGCCGGTGCCGGGCACGAAATTGATCTGCAGGTAATTCGCAAACACCACGTTGCCGGCGAGATAGGCGATGACGCCGAAGGAGGCGGCGGCGATCATCACAGGCACGATGGCAAGCCCGTCGAGACCGTCGGTCAGGTTGACGGCATTGCCGGCGCCGACAATGACGAAGCCGCCGAAGACGACGAACATGATGCCGATATTGATCATGAAGTCCTTGAAGAAGGGAAAGGCGATCGAGGAGCCGAAGGTCGAGCCGGCAATCCCCGAGGCAAGGGCGGTGCGCATCATGAAATAGACGGCGATGCCGGCGATGACGAATTCGATGCCGAGACGCGCCTTGCCGGAAAAGCCCATATGGCTCTGCTTCGTTACCTTAAGATAATCGTCGTAGAAACCAATCGCACCGAAGCCCAGCGTCACCAGCAGCGTCGCGACGACATAGACGTTGGAAAGATCGGCCCAGAGCAGCGATGCGCCGACGATGCCGGCGAGGATCATCAGCCCGCCCATGGTCGGCGTGCCGGCCTTCTTGAAATGCGTCTGCGGCCCGTCGGCGCGGATCGGCTGGCCCTTGCCTTGCCGGATGCGCAGCGAATTGATGATCGTCGGCCCGAACAGGAAGACGATCAGCGCTGAGGTAAAGAGAGCGGCCCCCGTGCGGAAGGTAATATATCTGAACAGATTCAGAAATTTGAAATATTCCGACAGTTCGACAAGCCAGATCAGCATTCAGGGCCCCTTGTTTACCCGATCAAAATTCGCGTTGCGTGTCGGCAAATGGCGGGAACTTGTCAAGGAGCGCGGCGACGATCTTGCCGAAACCGATGCCCAGAGACGATTTCACCATCAACACGTCGCCTGGCGCGACCGAGTTCAATACATAGTCCGTCAATTCGCTCGTGTTCTCGCGATATTCGACATGGACGCTTTCCGGCAACGATTCCTTGAGCGCAGCCATCTCCGCTCCGGCCAACCAGACATGTTCGATACCGGCAGCAAGCAGCGGCACGGCAAGGTCGGTATGGACCTTCTGCGCATAGTCGCCCATTTCCAGCATGTCGCCGAGCACGGCGATACGGCGTCCGCGGCCGGTCGGCTCGGAGGCCGCCAGCAGCGCGATCGCCGCGCGCATCGAGGCCGGATTGGCATTGTAGCTCTCGTCGATCAGCGTGAAGCTGCCGCCGCCGATCGAAAGCCGGTGGCGCTTGCCCCTGCCCTTTTCCGGCTTCAGCGTCGCAAGCGCTTCGATCGCCTTCTGCATATCGGCGCCGACGATCCTGACGACGCCGAGCGCTGCGAGCGCATTCTCGGCGATATGGCGGCCCGGCGCGCCGAGCGCAACTTCCAGCGTCTCGCCGCCGATCGTCAGCCACAGCGTCGAATTCTCGTCGGAACCATTGAATTCTGCGAGCCGGAATTCAGCCTTGGCATGCTGGCCGAAGGAATGGATATGCTCGATGCCGAGCGATTGCGCCGTGCGGTCGAGGAAATTGAACTGGTCGTTGTCGCGGTTGAGCACGACATGGCCGCCGGGTTCGAGCCCCTCGAAGATCTCGGCCTTGGCGGCGGCGATTTCCTTGATGTTCTTGAAATTGCCGAGATGCGCTGGCGCGATCGTCGTGATGATGGCGACATCGGGACGGATCATCGCCACCAGCGGCCGAACCTCGCCGGGATGGTTCATTCCGACTTCGAAGACGCCGTAATCCGTATCCTCAGGCATGCGCGCCAGCGTCAGCGGCACGCCCCAGTGATTGTTGAAGGAGGCGACGGAGGCGTGCACCTTGCCGGAGGGAGCCAGCACATGCCGCAGCATTTCCTTCGTGGTCGTCTTGCCGACCGATCCGGTCACTGCGATGATCCGGGCCTTAGAGCGCTCGCGCGAGGCAAGGCCGAGCCTGCCAAGTGCCGCCAGCACATCTTCCACGACGATCATCGGCACCGTCAGGCGACCCATGGCGGGAAGTCTCGCCTCGCTGACGACGAGAAGGGAAGCGCCGTTCGCCATCGCCATCGAGGCGTAGTCGTGACCGTCGACGCGGTCACCCTTGATCGCGAAGAAGGCTGCGCCTGGAGTAGTCGAGCGGCTGTCGATGGAAATGCCGGTGATGCCTTCGGGCAGCGTGCCGAAAGGGCGTCCCGCCATCGCTGCGATCATGTCTTCCGTCGTCCAGAGCCAGCTCAAGATTTCAACTCCTCCAAAGCCCTGCGCACCTCCGCATGATCGGAGAACGGCAGGGTGACGCCGTCGATCGTCTGCCCTTCCTCATGCCCCTTGCCGGCGACAATCAGCGTATCGCCGGATCTCAGCATGCTGACCGCTTCGCGGATCGCCGAGGCGCGATCGGCGATTTCCGCGGCACAGGCCGCCGCCGCCATGATCTCCGCCCGGATCGAGGCCGGTTCCTCCGAACGCGGATTATCGTCGGTGACGATGACGACGTCGGCAAGACGGCAGGCGATTTCGCCCATGATCGGCCGTTTGCCGCGGTCACGGTCGCCGCCGCAGCCGAAAACGACGATGACGCGGCCGGTGGTGAAGGGCCTGACAGAGCCCAGCACGTTTTCCAGCGCATCCGGCTTGTGGGCGTAGTCGACATAGGCGAGCGCGCCATCTTTTGTATGGCCGACAAGTTCGAGACGGCCGGACGCGCCGACGAGCTTCTCGAGCGCGGCCATCGCAACCTTCGCCTCAACACCGGTCGACATGGCAAGCCCTGCTGCGACCAGCGCGTTGGCCACCTGAAAATCGCCGGCCAGCGGAATGTCCACCTCGAAGATCTCGCCGCCGATATGGATCTCGGCCATCTGCTTGTGGCGGAAGTGCTCGACGCGCTTCAACGAGAGGTAATCGCCCTTTCGCCCGACGGTACGAATGTCATGACCGGCATCGGTCGCGGCCTTGATCGCCTGCGCGGACCACGGATCGTCGGCAAAGATCACCGCCGGCGATCCCTTCGGCAACAGCGTATCGAAAAGCCGCATCTTGGCGGCCATATAGGACTCGACGGTCGGATGATAATCCATATGGTCGCGGCCGAGATTGGTGAAGGCGGCGGCGGCAAGCCTGACGCCGTCGAGCCGGCACTGGTCGAGACCGTGGCTGGAAGCTTCCATCGCGGCATGTGTCACGCCTTCTCCGGCGAGTTCGGCCAGCAGCTGGTGCAGAGACACCGGATCGGGCGTCGTCAGCGAGCCATATTCGTTGCGCGTCGGCGAGACGACGCCCGTCGTGCCGATCATCGCGGCCGTGTGGCCCGCATACGCCCAGATCTGCCGGGTGAAAGAAGCGACCGAGGTTTTGCCGGCCGTGCCGGTGACGGCGACCATGGTATCGGGCTGCTTGCCGTGGAAACGCGCGGCGGCGATGGAAAGGAAACGGCGCGGCTCCTTGACCGCAAACACGGGGATCGAAGCATCGATGGCTTGAGAGGCGATGGCGACGGCAGCGCCACGGCCGGCGGCATCCACGATGAAGCCCGCGCCGTCGGCCTTGGTGCCGGCGACCGCGACGAAGACATTGCCCGGCGCCACCTTGCGGCTATCCGAAGACAGGCCTGAAATATCAAGCAGCCCTGCCGGGCCTTCGAGCTGTGCTTCAAGTTCCGGAAACTGATCTCCGGCCAAGTCTCGCAATTTCATCGAATGCACTTTTCTCTCTTGAAGCCGGTTCACCCCTCGCGAATCGGCGTCGATATTCATTCACACTCAATAAGACACCAGCAAGGCCGATCCGCCCTCCCCGAATTTCGGCTCGATGCCGAGAATGGGAGCCGCACGGCTGATGATCTCGCGGGCGATCGGACCGGCGGTGCCGGCGGAGATCGTTCCGCCATAGGCTTTCTCGCCGGTCTTCGGCTCGTCGCAGAAGGTGATCACGGCATATCTGGGATCGTTGATCGGGAATGCGGCGATGAAGGAATTGAAATTCAGGGTTGCCGAATACCGCCCGTTCACCACCTTATCTGCCGTGCCGGTCTTGCTGCCGACGCCAAAGCCCGGCACGCGGGCGACACGCCCGGAACCCTTGTAGCCGTTGAAGTCGAGCAGATAGCGGATCTCGTCGCTGGTGGTCTTCTTAATGACCTGCGTGGCGATCTCATCGGCCTGTTCGCGGGTGCGCGGCAGGAATGTCGGCTCGATCAGCTTGCCGCCATTAACGAGAGCAGCAGCCGCCACCCCTGTCTGCAGCGCCGTCGTCGAAACGCCATGGCCGAAGGAAATCGTGATCGAATTGATCTTCTTCCAGACGCGCGGCTGGCTCGGCATCTTCACTTCGGGCAGTTCGGTCTGCATCTTCGTCAAGAGCCCGAACTTGGTCAGGTATTCCTTCTGCGCGTCGATGCCGACGATGTCGATGACGCGCGCCGTACCGATATTCGAAGAATACTGGAAAATCTCGGGAACAGTCAGCCAGCGGCGCTGCCCGTGAAAATCGTGAATGGTGAAGCCGCCGATATAGATCGATTTGCTGGCATCGAAACTGTCGGTCATCTTCACCTTGCCGCTATCGAGCGCCATGGCCAGCGAAAAGGTCTTGAAGGTCGAGCCCATTTCGAAGGTGCCGTTGGTCATCCGGTTGAGCCAACCCTCCTTGGCGCCTTCCTGCGGATCGTTCGGATCGAAATCCGGCGCCGATGCCATCGCCAGCACTTCCCCCGTATGCACGTCGATGACCGCGGCACCAGCGCCCTTGGACTGGAAGTTGGTGACGGCATTGACGACCGCGTCCCGGACGATGTTCTGCACGCGCAGGTCGATCGAAAGGCGCACCGGCTCGAGCGGCTGGTCGCTGGTCATGCCGACGGAGGCGAGATCGGCAAGCCCCTGGTCGTCGATAAATTTCTCCATGCCGGCGACACCGCGGTTGTCGATGTTGACGTAACCGAGGATGTGCGCGGCGGTCGCCCCGCCCGGATAGAAGCGGCGTTTCTCCGGCCGGAAACCGATACCGGGAATGCCGAGCGCCAGGATCTGGCTCTGCTGCTTCGGCGTCAGTTGCCGGCGCAGCCAGGCGAAATGCGAGGTCTTGACCGAGAGCTTCTTGTAAGTGTCCCTGACGTCGAGCTCGGGCAGCACCGTTGCAAGCTTCTCGACCGCCTCGTCGGCGTCGACGATCTTGTTCGGCTCGGCAAACAGCGAGACGGTGCGGATGTCGGTCGCCAGCACCTCGCCGTTGCGGTCGAGAATGTCGGGCCGCGAAGCCATCAGCCGGTCGGGCGGCAGAATGCTGGAGACGACCTCCTGATCCTTCATCGCATATTCGACGAGACGACCGCCGATGACGGCGTAGACGCCCATGAAACCAAGGATCAGCAGGCCGACGCGGCTTTTTGCCTGCCCTGATTTCTTCTTTCGCGATCCCTCGATCGCCAGGCCGGCGGGGGAAGGACCGCCGAACCGGTTATAGACGCCGGCGGAGAAATGCGCCTGGCTCTTCAATACCATGATGCGGGAAAGAAACGACATTATTCCTCCACCGATCCGGTTTCGATCTGGTCTGCATCCTCTGCCTCGCCGCGTGGCGCAGGCATCGGAATGGGCTGCGCCTTGGCGGTGGCTTGCGCGCCCTTGGTGTCTGGTGCGCCTTTGGCGCTGGCCACGGTCGCGCCTTTGGCGCTGGCCACGGTCGCGCCTTTGGCGCTGGCCTTAGCCTCCGTCACGTCAGGCACGGGAACCTCGGATTTCAGCATCGGCAATTCCTTGGCATGCACGAGCGCCGTCGATTCCGTCGGCTGCAGCTTCAATTCTTCATTGTAGGCTTTGACCAGCCGCTCCAGCCGGTTCGGCTGCGATTGCAGCGCCCAGTCGGCCTTGAGAAGGTCGATCGTGTCCTTCTCGAGCTTGATCTCGGCTTCGAGGCGATGAACCTCCTCGAGCTTCAATTCGGCGCGGTGCTTGATCGTGTAGGTCACGGCGGCGGTGGCCGTCATGACGCCGATGAGCACGAGATCGAACGTCTTCAGCATATCAACCTCCAAGCTTTCCGAGACTGGCAAGATTGGGAAACCCGAAGAGTGACATATCCGCGGCTTCGGCGGCGGCTTCCGTCCTCAGGCCGGCGCGCAGCTTGGCGGAGCGGGCGCGCGGATTGATCTCGGCCTCCGCCTCGCTTGCCGAAACCATCGGCTTGCCGATCGCCGCAAAGGTTGCCGCCCGCTCATGCGCGACCGGCAGATGCCGCGAGCCCGACGCCTTGCCGGCGCGGTCGGAGAAGAATTTCTTGACGATGCGGTCTTCGAGCGAATGAAAGGTGACGGCGACGAGCCGCCCGCCGGGTTTCAGCGCCGCTTCCGCCGCAAACAGCGCCTGCGCCAGTTCGCCGAGCTCGTCGTTGACGAAGATGCGCAATGCCTGGAAGACCCGCGTTGCCGGATGGATCTTGTCCTTCATCTTGCGCGGTGTAACGAGCTCGATGAGACCGGCGAGATCGCGGGTCGTTTCAAATGGCTTTTCGGCGCGGCGCTTCTCGATCGCATGGGCGATGCGCGGCGCCTGGCTTTCCTCGCCGAGAAAATGGAAGATGCGGATGAGATCGGCGACCTTGGCGCGGTTGACGACATCGGCGGCCGAAACGCCCTCGGCCGACATGCGCATGTCAAGCGGTCCATTCTTCTGGAAGGAGAAGCCACGCTCAGCCTCGTCGATCTGCATGGAGGAGACGCCGATATCAAGCACGACGCCGTCGAGCCCGCCTTGCGGCGCATGATCGGCAAGATGCGAGAATTGCGAATGAACAAGCTTGAAACGACCGCCATGGGCGGCGACCATCGCTTGGCCAGCCGCAATCGCCGTCGGATCGCGGTCGAGCGCAATCACCTCGGCGCCGGCAGCAAGGATGGCCGAACTGTAACCGCCCGCACCGAATGTACCGTCGAGGATGAGCTTGCCGGGCGCAGGCGCCAATGCCGCAAGGACTTCAGCGAGAAGAACAGGAATGTGACGAACCGGTCCGCCACCGGCATCAGTTGAACCTCCGCCAGGATTCGCCACCATTCCGTTCCCTCGTTCTTTCAGGAACGCTTGCCCGCCAGCTTGCGCTCCCCTCGTGCCTGCGCCTGTGCGGCCACAAAAGCCTGCGGCTGCCAGAGCTGAAAATGATCCGCCCGACCGACGAAGGTCACTTCGTCCGAGATGCCGGTGAAGCCGCGAATGAAATCCGTGACCATCAGCCGCCCCTCGGCGTCGAGCCTCATGAAGACCCCGCCTCCATGAATGAGAAGCGACATCTCGTTCGCATCCGGCGAAAACGGATCCTCCGCAGCAATCTGCCGTTCGAATCTTTCGAGAAGATCCGGACCGCCGACGCTGATCGCCGGAAACACAAAGTCCTGGAAGCAATAGAGCTCCTGAACATTGCGCTGCGCCAGCACGGAACGGAACGCCGAAGGCACGGAAACCCTGCCCTTGGCATCGATCCTGTTGGTCGCGTTCGAAAGGAAGCGGCTCATGACACGAAACATCCGTTCCCGCAGGGATCCGGACCAAAAGACGCCCGAAACTCCCGATATCAGGCACAGCTTCGCAAGCCGGATGAGCAAAAACCCCTCCGACGCTTCCGGAGAGGAAGACGCCTTTGCTTTGCGATGAATGGGCAGGTGATTGCCCTGGTGCAGTGCGCATTTGGGATAGCATGGGACCATATGGGCGTCAATGGGATGCGGCCATTTTGCAGTGGACGCATGATCAAAAATTTATAACCCGTTAAGTTTAACAAAGGGTTAGGATCACTCTCTCGCAAGAGGCGCGCAACCACGTTTCCGCAAAAAGAATTTCCGCCGGAGGGGTGCATCAGCGCCCGCTTGAAAGCGTTCGATTCCAGTGATTTATCTCGAAACGATCTCTGGATTCGGGGTTTTGTCGCGCCACAAGAGTTAATCGCCAGTTGGCCTGTAAGCCGGGTTCTGTATGGCTCCGGCGTGAACCGGAACGTGGCAGCCATTCCTCTGGGACAGCGTTCGCACGCTGCCTCACGCAACCCACCCGGATAACTGGCCTGGAAACCGGCCGGAAGGCCTTTCGGCCCGCCACGTCATCCCTATTCGGTCTTGCTCCCGGTGGGGTTTACCGTGCCATTTCCGTTGCCGGACATGCGGTGGGCTCTTACCCCACCCTTTCACCCTTACCTGTCATGACAGGCGGTTTGCTTTCTGTGGCACTTTCCCTGAGGTCGCCCTCGCCGGACGTTATCCGGCACCGTGTTTCCGTGGAGCCCGGACTTTCCTCACCCTACCGCCTTTCGGCATTGGTAAAGCGCGGCTGCCCAGCCAACTGGCAGGGCTCCCATAAACGAGAGAGATCGCAATTGCTATCGAAATAAATGATATCACCTAGAGCAATTCCAGCAAAACTGCGCAGCGGTTTTGCTGCCGGAATTGCGTAAGAATAAAAACAGGGAGCACTTCCGTGATTCGGAGAAAAACGGAAATGCTCTAGCGAAATTGCGGTGTGAAATCCGTCGAGTAGCCCTGTTCGCCGATTCCGCCTGACAAAAGCAGCTCGGCCCCAAGCCGGCCGATTTCGTCCGAGCTCTTGGCCGACGTGCCGGCGCAGCCCGTCAACACCGCGATCTCGGGCGATGAGCTATAGCCGATCATCGGATAGCCGCTTTCCGTAAACGACACGACGCAGGCGGCCGTCGAAATCGAAAGCGGCACGATATCGGGCAAGAGACCTTCAACGATGCGTTTGAGATGCGCGCGCACCGTATCGCGCCCCTCGGTCTTGAACCATGCGCGCATGTCCGTGTCGCCGTTGAGCGCCAGATCGTCAGGATCGCCGCCGATCTTCAGGTAGAATTTGCCGTCGGGATAGCGGATCGGCGGCAGCAGGTAGATTTCGATGCCGGGCGCCCTGAGAATGAGTGACGGCATCGTGGCTAGGCGCGCCGCATCGGCATCGCTTACCTCGAAAAGCGTCACGGTCCGGGCATAAACCGTCATGGCAACGGGCTGTGGCAACAGATTCTCCGCAATGGAAAATCCGCCTGCCGCCAGCAGCACCTTTTCAACGCGATAGGTCAGGCCACCGGCCGTCTCAACGACAGCCGATCCACCTTCGCTGCGGATCGAAACGACATGATCGCGGATGACAGTGGCGCCTGCCTTTTCCGCCAGCAGCGATTGGGCTTTCACAAGCTTGCGCGGACTGATGTGGCCGGCCCCCCTCGCCTCGAAGACGCCCGTGCCCCCATCGGGAAAGGCGAAGAAGGGAAAGGCAGCCTTCAGCCCCTGCTCGTCGAGCAGGCTGGCCTCGACGCCGAGCGAAACGGCAGCCCGCCGGGTCTTCTCGATATAATCGCCGCCCGTCGGCGCCACGACGACGCAGCCGACCTCGCGATAGAAATCGATGCCGCTGTCGCGGGCGATCTCGCCATAACGGCTGATCGAACGGTTGGCGAGCAGCGCCCAGTTGCGGTCGGGATCGATGGTACGGGTAATGCGCCCCTCGTCGTAATGGCTGGCGAAGACGCCCTGATGCGCCTTGCGGTCGGTAGGTTCGTCCGGCCCGATCACCGCGACACCATCCGCTTGCCCCGCCAGATGCCGCGCCGCCGCTGCCCCCATCAGCCCACGGCCGACGACAATATATTTGAAATCGACTGCCATGCAGCCTCCTCTAAACAATACAGTGCATCTTTTCAGACGCGCAAAAGACGCTGTAACACTTTGAATTGCTGAATAATTCCTGAAATAAATCCGATTTAGGGAATCATGCAGCAGCGAAGACGGGCATCAACTCGCCACCAAAATCCTCATCACCGAGCCGTCCTTCCGCAAGAAGCACCGCTCCCAACCGCCCGAGTTCGTCGGAGGATTTTGCCGCGACAAAATTGCCGCCGGTCAGCACCGCGATGCGTGGCGACTGCGTAAATCCGGCATAGGGATAACCGGTCGGCGTGAAATTCGCCACGCAAGGCGCTGAGGTGACCGGGCAACCGGCAAGCTCCGGCATCAGTTGCAGGGCGACACCCGAGAGATGCTCACGCTCGGCAGCACTGCCGTCGGAACGGAACCACGCGCCGGCATCCTCCAGCCTGCCGAAGAAAAGCGCCTCGGTGTCGCCACCGAGTTTCAGATAGGTCTTGCCGTCGGGATAACGCACCGGCGGCAGGATATAGATGTGATCCTCTTCCCGGTCACCGAGCACGATCGTCGACGGCATATCGCCGAAGATCGCCATCTCGCGTTCGCCGATCTCGTAGAAGGCGACCGTTCGCGCCATGACCCTGATATCGACGGGACGCGGCAGCAGGGCATGGAAATTACTGAAACCGCCAGCGGCGACCAGCACGCGCTCGGCGCTGTAGCTTCTGTCGCCGGCCGTTACCTCGACATGAGAACCCGCATCACGCACCGATGTTGCGGTCGCCTCGATCAGCGAGACGCCGCCCTGTTCGGCAAGCTTTGCCTGCGCGCGCACCAGCGCCCGCGGGTTGATGTGGCCGGCGCGCTTGCGCTCGAAATATCCTGTGAAATCGGGATCGACGGCAAGATAGGGAAAACGTTGGCCGAGTTCCGACGGCGCGATGATCTCGATATCGCTGCCGAGCGTCCGGCCAACCGTCAGCGCCCTTTCGATATAGTCCTGCTCGCTCTCTGGCGCTGGACCGGCAAAGAGGCAGCCGACCTCCGAATAGAAGGAGATGCCGCTCTTTGCCTCGATCTCTCGGTAGCGGTCAAGCGCGCGGGCGGCGAAGGCTCCCCAGGCAAGATTGCCGTCGAAGGTGCGGGTGATGCGCGCTTCGTCGTAATGGCTGGCGAAGACGCCGTGATGGGCCTTGCGCTCCTCCGGCTCACGCGGGCCGATCAGTGCAACGCCGTCGGCCATCGAGGAGAGATGCCGTGCGGCGGCTGCACCCATCATGCCGCGTCCGATGATGATGAACCTGAAATCGACTGCCATATCCCACCTCGCTAAATTCCAGCGATACCATGGCAATCATTTTGAATCATCCAGCTTGTCAGGGATAATCGCTTCAGGCTCAGAGCATTGCCAGAACCTTGCCGCAATAGGACTTGGACACCGGGTTCATGCGCGTGGCGCCATGGCCGGCATTGTATTTGAGGATGGTGTTGCAGGTCTCGCCACCACCGAGATCATGGGCGGCAGCCAGATATTTCATGCCGTACTTGATGTTGGTTTCCGGATCGAACAGGCCCTTGGCGCTGCCGGAATAGCCCATCATGCGGGCAGTTGCAGGCTTTATCTGCATCAGGCCGATTTCACCGTGGCTGCCGCGCGCATTCGGATTGAAATTGCTTTCGATGCGGATGACCGCGGTCGCAAGCGCAACCGGTACATCATATTGGTTCGCATATTTGCTGATCAGTGCGGAATAGGAATTGCCGGAAACAATGGCGACGGCATAACCGCTCTGGCGCTCGACCGTCTTCAGCGGGCGTTCCGCCGTCTTGAGCGGACGCTTCGCCGACTTGACCGAACGCTCCGCTTTCT
The DNA here is from genome assembly GCA_000023185.1 of Rhizobium leguminosarum bv. trifolii WSM1325. NCBI lineage: Bacteria > Pseudomonadati > Pseudomonadota > Alphaproteobacteria > Hyphomicrobiales > Rhizobiaceae > Rhizobium > Rhizobium leguminosarum. Next base: position 2,859,717 of record CP001622.1, read on the forward strand.
TCAACGGACGCTCTGTCTTCTTCGAAGGACGCTCGACTTTCTTCACCGACGCATCGGCTCGCACACCCCAATCATTCGCAAAGGCAAAGCTATTTCCCGCCAGCACCATGCCAACGCATGTTGCAGCAACAACAATCAGTTTTCTCATGTAGTCTTGAACACTCCGACCCAAAGAATTTCCGGACGGCGCGCCTCGCTGTCATAATGAATACCAGATCAAGGACCGATCGGAATTCACGGTAATTCTTATCATTTCACATAGCGCCCGTGGTTTAACTCGAAAACAACCCCGAGCACCCCTTGGCGGACGTTCTTAGACCATCGCAATGAGGAGATAATAGGGAAATGATGTGGCAGGCCGAATTTCGCGCTGCAGTGCGAAATTCGGCGTTTCAGCAATTGTCGAGGAATCAGGAATAACGCGGCAAAGCCGACAGCAGCCGGTGCAACGTGTCGATCGTCGAGAAATCGGCGATGCCATCTATCCGTTCGGGCCGAAAATGCCGCTGGAAAGCTTCCACGTCGCCTGCCGTTTTTTCGGAGAATTCGCCCGTGATTTCAGTGCCGTAACCATAGAGCGACAGCATCGACTGCAGCGCCTCGACAGGCTGGCCTGTATCGCCGCGCTGGAAGAAGCGCCCGCCGGTGATCGTTGCCGGCTCGACCCAGTGCCCGATGCCAGCCCGGTGGAGCTCGGCCCAGGGAAATTTCTCGCCCGGATCGACCTTGCGGATCGGGGCGACATCGGAATGCCCGAGCACCCGTTCCGGCACGATCGACCAACGTTTGACACAGTCGCGACACAATTCAATGACCGCGGCGATCTGCTCTTTCGGATAATCAGGGAGCCCGCCGGGGTGGCCGGCATTGGCGATCTCGATGCCGATCGACAGCGAATTGATATCGGTCTCGCCGTGCCAGTTGCTTTTTCCCGCATGCCAGGCACGCCGCATTTCCGGCACGAGCTGCACCACCTCGCCATTCTCATGCACGAAATAATGGCTGGAAACCTGGCTCTCGGCGCGAGAGAGCCAGTCGAGCGCACCATCTGCCGTCGGCATGCCGGTATAGTGCAGCAGGATCATGTCGGGACGGCGCCCGTCCGCCCGCTCGCCATGGTTCGGCGAAGGCTGCACGCGCGCGCTTCTGCAGTCGGCCTCGAAAGAGGTCATGCTGCGCGGCGTTCCTTCTCGATCGCCTCATAGGCCGCGTTCAGCGCCGCCATGCGCTCATTGGCGATCACATGGAATTCCTTCGGCACGCCACGCGAGATCAACCGATCGGGATGATGTTCGCTGACGAGGCCGTGGTAACGGCGGCGGATGGTCGGGAAATCATCCGAAGGCGAGACGCCGAGCACCTTGTAGGGATCGCCGCCGGACGAGACGTGGCGGGCGGCAATCTGCTCGAAGCGGGTCTCGCTCATCTGAAAGATCTCGCCGATATGGCGCAGGAAATTCAGTTCCTTTTCGTGAATCAGCCCGTCGGCCTTGGCGATGTGGAAGAGGCCGTCGAGCACGTCTTCCAACACTGGGCAATTGGCCGCACAGGTAACGCAGAGCGTGGAGAGCCGTTCGGCATAGGCTTCGTAGCCGGCGACGTCCTGCCGCGCGAGGTTGTAAAGCCTGGCGACATTCTTCGCCTGATCCTGCGGAAACTCGAAGATTTCGCGGAAGGCTTCGACCTCCTTCTCGCTGACGATGCCGTCGGCCTTGGCCATCTTGGCCGACAGAGCGATGATCGCCACGGAGAAAGCCACCTTACGCCGGGTCTCGGGATCGCCTTCAAAAACCGTGCGGATAGCCTCGACCACCGCAGACAGCGCATTGCCTGCAGTATTGCCAATGGCATTCAACAGTTTTTCCCAGAAGGACATCGAAAATCTCACACACTTGTCAACTTATAGAGAAACAGCTTGACCAAAGAATCGTAGCCTTTGCAAGGCGACTATTGGTCGTAGGGCCGAACACAGTTTTCACGATTTGGTAATTGTCGCACCGCAGCAAACGATTCATCACGCCCACTTTCATCTCGCATGAGGGCATGGCCGGCGGTCGCCGGCATTGCCCTAGTACCTGGTTCCAGAGCGCGCGACGGAAATTTCCACGGGAATTCCCGTCGCGTAGATCGGGCTTGAAACGATTATATCAGCACTTCCCGTCGCCTTTGCGGTCCGACACGGCAGAGTGGCGCATTTTTCGTAAATTCTTTACTTTACAGGGCCCTTTCCCTGCCGCATCCATGCGCTAGCTAACGCTGCCGCACCGAAACACCGTAGGAGGGATCATGGCCAAACAGAAAGTCGCAATGCTGACCGCCGGAGGCCTGGCGCCCTGTCTTTCATCCGCCGTCGGCGGCCTCATCGAACGCTATAGCGACGTGGCGCCCGAGCTCGAAATCGTCGCCTACAAGTCCGGCTACCAGGGTGTGCTCCTCGGCGACAGCATCGAGATCACCCCAGCGATACGCGAAAAGGCGCCGCTTCTGCACCGCTACGGCGGCTCGCCGATCGGCAATAGCCGCGTCAAGCTCACCAATGCCGCCGACTGCGTCAAGCGCGGCCTGGTCAAGGAAGGCGAGAACCCGCTGCGGATCGCCGCCGAACGACTCGCCAATGACGGCATCACCATTCTCCACACGATCGGCGGCGACGACACCAACACCACGGCCGCCGATCTTGCCGCCTACCTCGCCGCCAACGGCTACGATCTCACAGTCGTCGGCCTGCCGAAGACTGTCGACAACGACGTCGTGCCGATCCGCCAGTCGCTCGGCGCCTGGACGGCCGCCGAAGTCGGGGCGCATTTCTTCGACAATGTCGGCAACGAACAGACGGCCGCCCCCCGCACCCTCGTCATCCATGAAGTCATGGGCCGCCATTGCGGCTGGCTGACGGCCGCCACCGCCCGCGCCTATCTCCAGCGCACCAGCCGCAACCAGTATGTCGACGGCCTGATGATGGACGCGCACCTGAAGAGCATCGACGCCGTCTACCTGCCTGAGATGGCCTTCGACCTCGACGCCGAGGCCGCCCGCCTGAAGGAAAGCATGGACCGCAACGGCCACGCCACGGTCTTCGTCTCGGAAGGTGCCTGCCTCGACGCCATCGTCGCCGAGCGCGAAGCCGCCGGCGAGACCGTCAAGCGCGATGCTTTCGGCCATGTGAAGATCGACACGATCAATGTCGGCGCCTGGTTCCAAAAGCAGTTCGCCAATCTCCTCGACGCCGAGCGTTCCCTCGTGCAGAAATCGGGCTATTTTGCCCGCTCGGCGCCCGCTAACGCCGATGACCTCAGGCTGATCCAGAGCATGGTCGATCTCGCCGTCGAAAGCGCGCTCAATAAAGTCTCCGGCGTCACCGGCCATGATGAAGGCCAGAACGGTAAATTGCGCACTATAGAATTCCCGCGCATCAAGGGCGGCAAGGCTTTTGACCTTTCGACGGCATGGTTTGCCGAAGTCATGGACAATATAGGCCAGAAATACAAAGAAGCGTGATTGACGGATGGTTAATATGATGTCTTTGCTTGTTCCTGAGGAATAGGAGGAGACACCATGTCACTTGAAGCTTGGCTCGCTTTTGCGGCCGCATCCGCCATCATGCTGGCCATACCGGGGCCGACGATACTGCTCGTCGTTTCCTATGCGCTCGGTCATGGACGCAGGACGGCGTTCGCGACGGTGGGCGGCGGGGCGCTTGGTGACTTCACGGCGATGACGGCTTCCCTCTTCGGTCTCGGCGCCGTTCTGGCCGCCTCCGCGACCCTCTTCACTGTCTTGAAGTGGATCGGCGGCGCCTACCTGATCTGGCTGGGAATCAAGCTCTGGCGGGCTCCCATCATTGGCGAACCGGTTGCCGACAACGACAACCTGCCGGAGGAGAAGTCCGTCAAGATCTTCCTCCACGCCTATGTCGTCACCGCCCTCAATCCGAAGAGCATCATCTTCTTCGTCGCCTTCGTGCCGCAGTTCCTCAATCCGGCCCTGCCCTTCGTCGGGCAGATGGCGATCATGGAAGCGACTTTCCTCGTGCTGGCGATCCTCAACGCTTCCACCTACGCCTTTCTCGCCCATAGCGCGCGCGGACTGATTCGCAAGGCGAGCATCCAGCGCGCTGTAAACCGCACCGGAGGCACTCTGCTGATCGCTGCAGGGGCCGTAACGGCCGGGTATCGCCGTATTGCAGCCTAGTAATATTCCGTGGTTGCCGGAATGCCACGAATAGGTTAATGGGGTCACCAGGGACTTAGGCTTTTGGTAACTTTTATACGCTGCCGGGGCGGCGCGATTTCACGAAAGTGGCGGAATGGTAGCGATCGGATTATCCGGCCTGAAACGCAGTCTTGTCGTCTCGACGATACTCTGCGGCGTGATGACGGGATGTACGAGCGTCGAATATACGTCCCAGGCCGAACTGACAGCCGCGCAGACCGTCGTGCCGATGCCGAAACCCGGTGAAGATGCAACACTCGCCGCGATCCCGACAGCCGGTCAGGCGGTGGCAGGCGCTACCATTCCCCAGGCATCCTCCTCTCTGACCGCAACAGCGATGCCGGCCGTGACAGCTTCTCAGCCTGGCGATCTTACCATGCAGCCGACGGCCTATGCGCAGATCCCGCTGACGCCCGAAATGACGGCGATCCAGTCCGTCGTGCCGACGCCGCGTCCTGGAACGCCGACCCAGCCGACGACGCAGCTTGCCTTTGCAGCGACACCGCAAAACAGCGCGCTTGCAGCACTTGCCGCCGTCGACACCACCCCGCGCGCCAGCATGGACTACGGTTTCGACGAAACCGGGCCGATCGATCCGCCGACGGCGCCGCCGATGTTTAGCGATGACGACAAAGACGATGCGCCGACCGTCGAGAAGAGCTTTGTCACCAAGCTCATCCAGAAATATTCGAAAATCTACGAAATTCCCGAGACTCTTCTCCATCGCGTCGTCCATCGCGAGAGCCGCTATAATGCGAAGGCCTACAACAAGCGTGGCTATTTCGGCCTGATGCAGATCAAGTACAACACCGCCAAGTCCATGGGTTACGACGGTGCCCCGGGCGGCCTCTTCGATGCCGAGACCAACATCAAATATGCCGCGAAATATCTGCGCGGCGCATGGCTCGTTTCCGACAGTCGGGAAGACGATGCCGTCCGCCTCTATGCGCGCGGCTATTATTATGACGCCAAGCGCAAGGGCATGACAGACATCGCCCAAGGTAACTATTGAGACCGGCTGAAACTACAGCCATCCCTTGAATATGCAGGAGAGATAGTGGCTGAATAAGCCCCAGCCTATGGCTGCGGCTGGGTCTGTTGTTGCGATCCGGCCTGTTGTTGCTGCTCTCCCGGTTGTGGCAATGCCGCCAGGATCGCCTTCAGCAGCGTCTGCGGCTGATAGTCGAGCCTGCTCGGCGTCAGGCCAAGCCTGACGACCACCAGATTGGCGGAAGGCACGATCGCCATGCTCTGCCCGTCATGGCCCGTCAACCAGAACGTATCCTCAGGCAGCCCGGCCTCAGCGCTCGAGCCGCGACCGGGTGCGAGCCAGGCCTGGCCCTGCGTATACCGCCCGTTCGAAGCCGCCGTCGGGGTGCGCATGGCGCCGACAAAACCCTCCGGCAACAGTCGCTGTCCGTTCCACACGCCGTCTTGCAGCAGGAACTGCCCAAAGCGCGCCCAGTCATGCGCCGTCGCATAAAGATAGGAGCTTCCGGCGAACGTGCCGCGCGCATCGAGTTCGAATACGGCGCTCGTCATGCCGAGCGGGGCAAACAACGCGTCGTGCGGATAGGAAAAAGCCGCCTGAGCATTGCCGACCCTGTCCATCCAGATGCGCGAGAGCAGCACGGCCGTGCCGCTCGAATAGCGGAAGCGTTGGCCGGGCGCTGCCTCCATCGGTGCATTGGCCGGCAGCGATACCATGTCGGGATCGAGATAGAGCATGCGCGTGACATCGGCGACGTCGCCATAGTCTTCGTTAAAGGCAAGGCCGCTCTCCATGCCGAGCAGATCGGAAACCTTGATTCTGGCGCGCGCATCGTTCTTCCACTGCGCCAACAGGCTATCATCGTCGAAGGAGACCTTGCCGCCAAGCATCAGCCGGCCGAGGACCGCCGCATTCACGGTCTTCGTCATCGACCAGCCGATTAGCGGCGTCTTCGCCGAGAAGCCGGGGCCATAGGCCTCAGCGACGATGCGACCATTGCGCACCACCACGATCGCCCGCATTGCCGGGCCGGCAATTCCGGCATCGGCAAGCAGCGCGGCGATCTTCCCGTCCGCCGGATTGCCGGTCCCCTCGCCCTCCGGCCACAAGGCGTCATTCGCCTGCATTTTGGCCGGCGGATCGAAGGGCGCTGCCTTCGCAGCCGCCTCGAAATTGCCGTCCGGGACGCTCGTGCAGCCGAAAGCGCCGCGATAGAGCGCATAACTCGGCGCAAACAGTCCCATGAAGCGCGCCGTCACGCGGTCGTTGTCGGGGTCGACGCTGACGCGCACCAGCCGCAGTAGCGGATTTCCAGGCGCCTGGACGTCGTCATGGAGCACATCCTCCGCCTCCCGGCCGGCGATGAACACGTTGGAGCAGACGATCTTGGCGGCATAACCGTCGCCGACGCGCAGCAGTTGCGGTGGCCGGATGAAGAGCCAGCCGGCCGCGGCGACGATGATGACTACGAGAAGGAGAGCAAGCGCCTTCAGGATACGCAGGACAAATCGCATGGCATTCCTCCATGCCGGGAGAGAAGCAGGAATCACACGCGCCGGAAAGGGGCCGAAGCGAAGAAGGACCATCGTCCCGATCACTTTCCCAGGAGTGCCATTCTGGTCGCTCTCCGGAGGAGGCCGAAGCCTCCCAGGAACGGCTCCCCCACAGCCCGCGTCATCAAACTGTAGCAGAGGCGCGCTACACGCCCTGAACGCTAAAAAGGTGACAGACTCATGTCAGAATTTGCACCGGATGCCGGCTTCCGCAAGAACCGGAAACTCAAGGATGCCCTTCTCCGCCATAAGGCCTTTTCGAAGGATGGCTTTTCCGAGCGTCTCTTCGGCCTTCTTTTCTCCGGCCTCGTCTATCCGCAGATCTGGGAGGATCCGGATCTCGACATGCAGGCGATGGAGCTGAAGCCCAATCATCGCATCGTTACCATCGGCTCCGGCGGCTGCAACATGCTCGCCTATCTCTCCAAGGCGCCGGCCTCGATCGACGTCGTCGATCTCAACCCGCACCACATCGCGCTGAACCGCCTGAAGCTTGCCGCCTTCAAACATCTTCCAGGTCACGCCGATCTCGTCCGCTTCCTGGCAATGCCGAACGAGAAGTCGAACAGCCGTGCCTACGACCAGCATCTTGCCGCCCGCCTCGATGAGGCAACCCGCAGCTACTGGAACGGCCGCAAGTTCGGCCGCCGCCGCGTCACCGTTTTCGATCGCAACATTTACGAAACGGGTCTGCTCGGCCGCTTCATCGGCGCGGCCCACCTTCTTGCCCGCCTGCATGGCGTCAAACTGCGCGAGATGACCAAGACCCGCTCGATCCGCGAGCAGCGCCAGTTCTTCGACGAGCAGATCGCGCCGCTCTTCGAAAAGCCGGTCGTGCGCTGGATTACCGGCCGTAAGAGCTCGCTCTTCGGCCTCGGCATTCCGCCGCAGCAATATGACGAACTCGCAAGCCTTGCCGCCGATCATTCGATCGCACCGGTGCTGAAGCATCGCCTGGAAAAGCTCGCCTGTCATTTCCCGATGAGCGACAATTATTTCGCCTGGCAGGCCTTCGGCCGCCGTTACGGCACCGAAGCGGAGGGCCCGCTGCCGACCTATCTGAAGTCGGAGCACTATCAGGTGATCCGCGCCAATGTCGACCGCGTCAACGTTCACCACGCAAGCTTCACCGAGCTTCTGGCCCGCGAGCCGGCCGCCTCGCGCGACCGCTACATTCTGCTCGACGCGCAGGACTGGATGACGGACGAGCAGCTGAACGACGTCTGGACGGAAATCACCCGCACGGCGCGCGAAGGCGCCCGCGTGATCTTCCGCACCGCCGCCGAAAAGAGCATCATCGAAGGCCGCCTGGCTCCGGCGATCCGCGGCCAATGGGATTACTTCGAGGAAAAGTCGCGTGAACTGACTGCGCTCGATCGCTCGGCAATCTACGGCGGCTTCCACATCTACGGGAAGAAGGCGTGAGCAAGGTCGGTACTGAGACGGCAGGACAGAGCGACCAACATGCCAGCCTCATGGATGGCATGTACCGCTACCAGCGGCACATCTACGACCTGACCCGCAAATATTATCTTCTCGGCCGCGACAGCACGATCCGCAATCTCGACGTGGCCGAAGGCGGCAGCCTTCTGGAAGTCGGCTGCGGCACCGGGCGCAACATGGCCTTCGCCCACAGGCATTTCCCGACCGCCAAGCTGTTCGGCCTCGACATTTCCCAGGAGATGCTGATTTCGGCACGCAAGACCTTCGCCACCAAGGCGACGATCCCGGAATTCCGCGTCGCCGACGCCACGGCATTCACACCGCGTGAATTCGGCGTCAGCGGCTTCGACCGCATCCTGATCTCCTATGCCTTGTCGATGATCCCGGACTGGGAGCGCGCCGTCGATGCTTCGATCGCCGCACTCAATCCCGGCGGCCAACTGCACATTGTCGATTTCGGCCAGCAGGAAGGCTTGCCGGGCTGGTTCCGGCGCATGCTGCAGTCCTGGCTTGCGAAATTCCACGTCACCCCGCGCCCCGATCTGCGCGAGGTCCTGGAAGCGCAAGCCCATGAAAACAACGCGACATTGGTGTTCGATGCCGTCGGCGGCGGTTATGCCTGGCGGGCAGCTATTATCAGCAAGCGCTCATAATTCGCTTGAAACTAACCGATTTTTTACGTTGATATGATGAAAAGAGGGTTATCCTCTGCTGACTCGTCTTTTTCGAAGGTCAGGTTGTGGGGCAAAAAGATCATTCGAGCTACGACGGGACGCCCATGCGCCGGCTTTTGTTTTGCGTTTTGCCCCTAGCCATCCTGCTGGCCGGCTGCAGTTCCTCCGGCTATGACTATCTCGAAACGGCGTCGATCAAACCGAAGACGCGCTTCAAGGATACCGATCCGCAGGATTTCGGTCCGAAGCATCCCCAGCAGAACCAGGTCCACGGCATCGATATCTCCAAATGGCAGGGCGATATCGATTGGCGCACGGTAAAGAACTCTGGTGTCGCTTTCGCCTTCATCAAGGCAACGGAAGGCAAGGACAGGGTCGATCCGCGCTTCGACGAATACTGGCGCGAGGCCCGCGCCGCCGGCATCCCCCACGCTCCCTATCATTTCTATTATTTCTGCTCTTCGGCCGATCAGCAGGCCGACTGGTTCATCCGTAACGTACCGAAGGAGGCCATGCGCCTGCCGCCGGTGCTCGACGTCGAATGGAACGCCGAATCGAAAACCTGCCGCTACCGCCCCGACGCTGAAACGGTGCGCGCCGAAATGCAGCGTTTCATGGACCGGTTGGAAGCCTATTACGGCAGGCGCCCGATCATCTATACCTCGGTCGATTTCCACCGCGAAAATCTCGCCGGCTACTTCCAGGATTATCATTTCTGGGTTCGTTCGGTGGCAAAACACCCCGAGGTGACCTATTCCGACCGCCGCTGGGCCTTCTGGCAATATACCTCGACCGGCGTCATTCCCGGCATCAGCGGTCCGACCGATATCAATGTCTTTGCCGGCAGTGCAAAGAACTGGAACAATTGGGTCGCAGCCGTTTCCAAGGATAGAAATTCTTAGTAACGTCCTGCGATGTTTCTTGCTTCCGTCACATTCATCTGTGAAAGCGACGGGAAATCTTTTTGATATAAGGACCGCATCCATGCACCGCTCGCTCGCAAGCTGCTCTGCACTCGCCCTCCTGTTTGCGCTTGCCCTCGCCGGCGTCGCGGCCGCCCAGCAGGCGCCTGACGCAGCCCCGGCCGCACCCTGCGGCGGCGATCTGTCCGCCTTCCTCGAAGGTGTCAAGAAAGACGCAGTCGCAGCCGGCGCCAGTGCGGCAGCCGCCGACGAGGCCTTCGCCGGCGCCGAGATCGACCCCAAGGTCCTGAGCCGGGATCGCGCCCAGGGCGTCTTCAAGCAGACCTTCCTCGAATTCTCCCAGCGCACCGTCAGCCAGGCCCGCCTCGACATCGGCCGCCAGAAGATGAAGCAATATGCCGACGTCTTTGCCCGCGCCGAGCAGGATTTCGGCGTGCCCCCGGGCGTCATCACCGCCTTCTGGGCGATGGAAACCGATTTCGGCGCCGTCCAGGGCGATTTCAACACCCGCAACGCTCTTGTGACGCTGTCGCATGATTGCCGTCGCCCGGAACTCTTCCGTCCGCAGCTGATCGCTCTTATTGAGATGGTCCAGCACGGCGACCTCGACCCCGCCACCAATACCGGCGCCTGGGCCGGCGAGATCGGCCAAGTGCAAATGCTGCCGCGCGACATCATTGCCTATGGCATGGATGGCGACGGCGACGGTCATATCCGCCTGAAGCAGAGCGGCCCGGACGCCATCCTGACGGCGGCGAAATTCATCCAGCACCTCGGCTTCGAGCGCGGCCAGCCCTGGCTGCAGGAAGTGACCGTGCCCGATAACCTGCCCTTTGAGAAGTCCGGTCTTGGCGGCACGATGAAAGCGGGAGAATGGTTCGCGCTCGGCGTCAAGCCGCGCGACGGCAATACCGCCTTCGGCAACTTGGAAGGCGATCTCGTTCTGCCACAAGGCCGCATGGGACCGGCTTTTATCGCCTATCCCAATTTCAAGATCTATCTCGAATGGAACAAGTCGTTCATCTACACGACCTCGGCCGCCTATTTCGGGACACGCCTTTCGGGCGCCGAACCCTATCTCAAGGGCGTGCCGGAACAGGGGCTTGCCAGCGACCAGATGAAGGCGCTGCAGACCAAACTGCAGTCGCTCGGCCATGATGTCGGCGAGATCGACGGTATCCTCGGCTCCGGCACACGTGTCGCGATCCAGAAGGAACAGCAGCGCCTCGGCATGCCGGCCGACGGCTGGGCGACGCCTGCCCTCCTCAACGCCCTCTGATCCCAGCTGACACCCTGCCGCCGCTCGCTTCGCAAGAAACGGGTGGCGCCGTTCGCCGCCTGCGCTAAAGCATCAAGCGAGCGGCTTGCGGTGGAGGAATCGGCGTGGACAGCAGGATGAATGCCTGGACCTGGGGTCTGCTGGTCCTGCTCGGCTTGATCTGGGGCGGCTCATTCTTCTTTGCCCGCATCGCCGTCCAGCACGTGCCGCCGCTGACCCTCGTCTTCTTCAGGCTGCTGCTCGCAGCGCTGGCGCTGCATATCTATATCGCCGGCCGTTTCGACTTCTATGCGATCCTCAAAGCCCGCTGGCGCGAATTCCTGATCCTCGGGCTCATCAACAATGCCCTGCCGCATGCGCTGATCTTCTTCGGCCAGACCCGCATCGGCGCCGGTCTTGCGGCGATCCTGAATGCGACGACACCGATCTGGACCGTGCTGATCGCCAACTACTTCACCTCAGACGAGAAGCTGTCGCCGGCAAAGATCGCCGGCTGCCTGGTCGGCCTGGCCGGAACGATCGTGCTGATCGGCCCCGGCATGTCGGCCGGTGGCGAAGCCCCGCTCTGGGCGCTGCTTCTTCCCGTGCTTGCTGCGATCTCCTATGGTTTCGCCGCCACTTACGGAAAACGCTTCAAGAATGTTCCCGCCCCTGTTACCGCAGCCGGCCAGTTGACCGCCTCTTCGCTGATTGCGCTGCCGCTGTCGCTGCTGGCCGATCGCCCCTGGGCGCTTGCCGCACCGCCGCTCGATGCCCTCCTCGCCATCCTGGCACTGGCGCTGCTGTCGACCGCCTTCGGCTACATCCTCTATTTCCGGATCATGGCAACGGCCGGCGCCACCAATGCCTCGCTCGTCACCCTGCTGGTGCCGCCGAGCGCCATCCTTCTCGGCGTGCTCTTCCTCGGCGAAAGGCTGGCCCTGAGCGAGTTTGCCGGCATGGCGCTGATCGGTTTCGGCCTCGTCATTCTCGACGGCCGCGCCTATCGCCTGCTGGCCAAGGCCGCCTAAAGCCGGTTGCGAATTCCACATGTTTTCAACCGGTTGCGATCCCGCCATGTTTTGGGCGCATAGGTAAATACGCAATCGCCTGATTTAACGGCATGTTAAATTGTGTGAACAAAAATTTGTTGAGAATTATCGATTTATTTCAAAAGCTTGCGAGAGCACTATTCGACTTATCCACCGAACCCTTCTGCAGCGCAGCATAAGATCTGCTTCCCAACCGACATATTTCAGACATATTATTGGCCGGTTAACGCGAGGAGACAGACATGGGACTCACGCAATCCTTGAATGTTCTGTTGGTCAGTGCAGCGTTTGCTTTCGTCTTGTCCATGCTCTTCATCTGAGCTGGCCGACGAAAGTGTAATGACTGATAGTGCCTAAACTCCTGAATAGCTGATCAATCCGCCAACGAAAAAGCGCATGTCCCGCCCGACATGCGCTTTTCACTTTTACAGCGCCGCGTGTCCTTCAGACGCGCAAAGATCAGGCGGCAGCGCCAGCACTTTTTGTTTCGCGGCGGGGCGGGAGAGGCCGAGATTGTCGAGCACGGCGGAAACCAGCGGCGCACGGTTCATCGTATAGAGATGGAAGTCGTGGATGCCGCGCCGGACGAGATCTTCGATCTGTTCGGCAGCGACTTCGGCGGCGACCTTCGCCCGCTCCTCGGGCTTGTCGTCGAAGCCTGCAAAGCGCTCGTCGAGAAAGGCGGGGATAACAGTGCCGCAGGCCCCGGCGAAGCGCTTCAGCTGCGTCAGGTTCTGGATCGGCATGATGCCGGGCACGACAGGGATCGAGATGCCGGCGCCGCGCACCCGCTCCAGGTAGCGCTCGAAATTGTCGTTGTCGAAGAAGAACTGCGTCAGTGCCCGGTCGGCGCCATTGTCGGCCTTGCGCTTCAGCATGTCGATATCGGCCGCCGTATCGCGGCTCTCCGGGTGTTTTTCCGGATAGGCGGAAACCGAAATCTCGAAATCGCCGATTTCCTTCAGGCCGGCCACCAGCTCCGCCGCATTGGCATATCCGCCGGGATGCGGCTGGTAGGGCACGCCGGCACCACCGGGCGCATCGCCGCGCAGCGCCACGAAATGCGTCACACCGGCTTTGCGGAACGTGTCGACCACCTGATGCGTCTCTTCCTTGGTCGCGCCGACGCAGGTGAGATGCGAGGCGGTGGCAAGCGGCGTCTGCGACAGGAACCGCGTGACGGTGGTCAGCGTCGGCGCTCTGGTGGTGCCGCCGGCGCCATAGGTTACCGACACGAAATCCGGGTCCCAGTCCTGCAACTGGCTGACGGTATGCCAGAGCTGCCCTTCCATCTCCTCCGATTTCGGCGGGAAAAATTCGAAAGAGACCCTGATGTTGCGGCCGCGCGCATCGTTTTTCAAAGCCATGTTATACCCTCCCGGCAAATGTAGGTTCGGCGCCTTCGCTCGTCTGCGAAGCCATGAGGCGCCTCGGATCGCGCGCGAGCCAGACGGTGACCGTCAACCCCTGCCCGCTTTGCTGACCCGGATGAAGATCGACGACCTGCTCGACGTCGAGCCCGGCCTTGCGTAACCAGTCGGACATCGCCTGGTGCGAAAAACCGAGACGGACATGCGCATGCTCGCCGCGGAGATATTCGAGCGTGTGCGGCGCAAGGTCGATGACCACGAGCCGGCCGCCCGGCCGGAGCATGCGCGCCGCTTCCGCGATCGCAATCTCCGGCTGATCGAAGAAATGCAGCACCTGATGGATCGTCACCAGATCGAAGTCCTGTCCCTCGAAAGGCAGGTTCAGGATATCGGCGTGGCGCACGGTGGCCTTGGTGATGCGGGACTTGTCGAGATTGGCGCGGGCCACGCTCAGCATGTCGCGGCTGGCATCGACGCCGGTCGCCCTGCGGTAGAGCCCGGACAGGAGTTCGAGGATGCGGCCGGTGCCGGTGCCAAGATCGAGCAGCGAGTCGATCGGCTGGCTGCCGAGCAGCCGGATGACGGCAGCGTCGACCTCCTCATCGGCCGCATGCAGGCGGCGAAGTTCGTCCCATTCGGCCGCGTTGCGGCTGAAATAGGCCTGTGCCCGCTCGGCGCGCTGGCGCTTGACCAGCGAAAGCCGCTCGCCGTCGCGAAGGATGGTCGGATCGTTCTCGGAAACATGCTTCAGCAACGCCCGCACCAGCATGGCTGCCTTACCGTCCTGCTTGAGGCGGAAATACGCCCAGGCGCCCTCCTGGTAGCGTTCGATCAGTTCGGCCTCGCCAAGCAGCTTCAGGTGGCGGGAGATGCGGGGCTGGGATTGGCCGAGAATTTCGGTAAGATCGGTCACCGTCAGATCGCCGCCGTCAAGAAGCGCCAGAAGACGCAAGCGCGTGGGCTCGCCGGCCGCCTTCAAGACGTCCACCAGCGCATCCAGTCCAAGCTTCAAGGGTTCGCTCATCTTCGATCCAATCAAGATATAAAGATATCTTTATGTGATTTGAAAAGCGGTGGCAAGCGGCAATTCGCACTCTCCGCGAAATTGGCTGCTCAGATTGCGACAAGGCGCGACATGAAAAAGCCCCGGCCGAACCGGGGCTTCCGCAAGCAAAAATGAGTGAAATCAGCGGGTCAGGCGCTTGTGAGCCTGGCTGCCCGGGTTGAGGGCGTCGGGGCCGAGACGGCGAACCTTGTCCTGTTCATAATCCTCGAAGTTGCCTTCGAACCATTCGACATGGCCGTCGCCTTCGAAAGCCAGGATATGCGTCGCCAGACGGTCGAGAAACATGCGATCGTGGCTGATGATGATGGCGCAGCCGGCAAAGTTCTCCAGCGCGTTTTCCAAGGCACCCAGCGTTTCCGTATCGAGGTCGTTGGTCGGTTCGTCGAGCAGCAGAACGTTGCCGCCGGCCTTCAGCATCTTGGCAAGGTGAACACGGTTGCGCTGACCACCAGAGAGATTGCCGACCTTCTGCTGCTGGTCGCCGCCCTTGAAGTTAAAGGCGCCGCAATAGGCACGGGAGTTCATGTCGAACTTACCAAGCTTGATGATTTCGGCGCCGCCGGAGATTTCCTCCCAGACCGTCTTGTCGGCCGCAAGGGTGTCACGGCTCTGGTCGACATAACCGAGATGCACGGTCTCGCCGATGCGGATCGAACCGCCATCCGGCGTTTCCTGGCCAGTGATCATCCTGAATAGCGTCGTCTTACCGGCGCCGTTCGGGCCGATGATGCCGACGATGCCGCCTGGCGGCAGCTTGATCGACAGGTCGTTGATCAGCGTGCGGCCCTCGAAGCCCTTGGTGATGCCGTCCATCTCGATGACCACCTGGCCGAGGCGCTCGCTGACCGGGATGATGATCTGTGCGTCGCCGGGACGCTGCTTCTCGGCGGCATCCACCAACTGCTCGTAGGACTTGATACGCGCCTTGGACTTGGCCTGACGGGCTTTCGGGCTGGACGCGATCCATTCCTGTTCGCGGCTGATCGCCTTCTGGCGCGATGCATCTTCGCGGCTTTCCTGCAGCATCCGCTTGGCTTTCGCCTGCAGGTAGGCCGAATAGTTGCCTTCGTAGGGAATGCCACGGCCGCGGTCGAGTTCGAGGATCCAGCCGGTGACGTTGTCCAGGAAGTAGCGATCGTGGGTAATCATCATCACGGCGCCCGGATAGTCGCGCAGATGTTTTTCGAGCCAGGCGATGGTTTCGGCGTCCAGGTGGTTGGTCGGTTCGTCGAGCAGCAGCAGATCCGGCTGCGAAAGCAGCAGGCGGCAGAGCGCGACACGGCGTCGCTCACCACCCGAAAGGCTGGTGACATCGGCGTCACGCGGCGGGCAGCGTAGCGCTTCCATCGCCATTTCGACCTGGCTTTCCAGATCCCAGAGGTTCTGGCTGTCGATGACGTCCTGAAGCTTGGCGCCCTCTTCCGCCGTCTCATCGGAATAGTTCATCATCAATTCGTTGTAGCGATCGAGGACAGCCGTCTTCGAGGCAACGCCTTCCATGACGTTCTCGAACACCGTCTTGTTTGCATCGAGGTGCGGCTCCTGCTCGAGGTAGCCGACCGTCGCACCTTCGGCGAGCCAGGCTTCGCCGGTATACTCCTTGTCCTGGCCCGCGATGATGCGCAGTACGGTGGATTTACCCGCGCCGTTCGGACCGAGGATACCGATCTTGGCATCGGGGTAGAACGAAAGGTGGATATTCTCCAGGATCTTCTTGTTGCCATAGGCCTTGTTGAGGCCGGACATATGATAGATGAACTGACGTGCCATGCTGCGCTGCTCCGGGCGGGAAACTTTGATTGTGCCGCTATGTAGGCGAAACAGCGCCTCCGGGCAACGCCGAAACCCGGTTTACTCAGGAATTCCGGTCAAAAGCCCGCAGCGTCGACGACGCCCTCGTCGCAGCCGAACGACGTTTTTCCAGCGCCCTGGATCAGATCGGCAAGCCCGGCACTTTTCGCCGATGCCGCTCCGGCAGCTTCCGAAAGCCCGATCGTCAGCTCGCTGATCATCCTGATATTGCCGGCCCGCCGGCAGCTCATCTTGACACGATCGCCGGCACCCGGCCCGAAGCTCTTGTCGAAAGCCGCCTTGATCGCTTCGGCCTTGACCGGTTTGCCGATATTGGCAGCGAAGAGATCGCGCACGGCCGACGCGTTGAGTGCGCCCACGAGGTGCACGCCGACGCCGAAATAGTCGTCGGCGCTCATCTTCGTGCAGGTGCCATGCTTCACCCACTCATGCCGTTCCAGGCCGGACTGCGTGCCGGGCATCGCCTTTGCGAGCGCCGCCTGCGTCTCCGCCGCAAGCGTGACCTCCGGCAGCTTGTTCCAGTCGCCGTCCTTGTCGGCGGTCTTCTGATCGGCGCTCACGCCACAATAATCCTGCCGCATCGGCCAAAGCCCGTGCAACGAAAAGTTCGTCGCATCATGGCGCTCCGTGGCCTGTGTAGCGCATTCAGGCTTCTTCTGGTTTGTCTGGCAAAAAGCCGGCTGCCAGCTTGCCGCCAGAATGAAGCGGGTGCGCCCGCCAGCCTCCTGCGCCATGGCAGCGCCGGCAATAACCATCGACACAGCGAACGACAAGGTACGCAACTGCATGCTGCTCATTTCAACCCCCAAAAAAGAACAATACAGGAACAAATAAGCATGAAGATTGAAAGGCCGCAACCCTGAATCGCAACAAGGCCCCAATTTGTTGTCGGATAATCAAACGCCCATGTTGCAATTACCCAGCGATCTGGTCTGTTGCCGCCGGGAGGATCCACATGTTTGCTGAAACGCAAAGGCTCGTCGTGCCGGGGGCATCGCTGGCCTACCACCATGCCGAGGCCGAAGCTGCGGCCCGCGGCATCCTGTTGATATCGCATGGCTTGGCCGAACATTCGAAACGATACCGCTCCTTTGCCGAGGCGATGGCAGAGCGCGGCTATCACGTCTATGCCCACGATCATCGAGGCCACGGCGAGACGACGGCGTCCGATGCGCCGATCGGCCGCTTTGCCAGGCGGGGTGGCGTTGAAAGGGTGATCGGCGACGTCATCGCTATGCGTAGCCATGCGGCCTCCCGTCGTCCCGGCCTGCCGGTGATCCTCTTTGGCCATTCGATGGGCGGCCTCATCGCCCTCAACGCTGCCGTCACAGCTCCGGCCGACTTCGACGCCGTCGCCGTCTGGAATTCGAATTTCGCCGTCGGCCTTGCCGGCCGCGCCGCCCAGGCAATCCTGCTTGCCGAGCGCATGCTGAAGGGCTCCGACGTGCCGAGCGGCCTGCTGCCGAAGCTTACCTTCGGCACCTGGGGCAAATCCATTGCCGGCCGCCGCACCGAGTTCGATTGGCTGTCGCGTCTTCCCGATGAAGTCGACAAGTACGTCAGCGATCCACTCTGCGGCTTCGACGCCTCGGTCTCTCTCTGGCTCGATCTCTTCGAGCTGACCTTCCGCGCGCCGCATAAAATCCATCTCGACCGGCTGGCGCGGGATATGCCGATCCATTTGGTCGGCGGCGGAGAAGACCCGGCGACGGAACGTGGAAAAGCCGTGCTCTGGCTGTCAAACCATTTGAAAGGCAAAGGCTTCTCCCGTATCAGCACTGAGATATATCAGGACATGCGGCACGAAACATTGAATGAGATCGGCGCGCATGCGGCGATCGCAGCCTTCGCCGATTGGTGCGACGGGGCCGTCGCAAAGTCCTGAGCGACCAATATCCTGAGTACAGGGATTTTCATCATGAGCAGCACTTCCGCCCGCCCCGTTTCGTCCGCCTCCGACGTGACGACGGGGCTTGTGCTGATGGTTCTTTCGGTGATGGTCTCGCCGCTCATCGATATCTTCGCCAAGCTTGCGATCACGACTGTTCCATCCGGGGAGATCACCGCCGGTCGCTTCGTCGTACAGGCGCTCTGCATGCTGCCGATCGTCGTATGGCGGCGCAGCTTCGCTGAATTCTCCTGGCGCCAGAGCCTGTTCCATGCCATCCGCGGCGCGATCATCACCGTCTCGATGATCTCCTTCGTCACCACGCTGAAATATATGGCGGTCGCCGACGCGATTGCGATCTTCTTCGTCGAGCCGATCATGGTGACGATCCTCGGCGGCATCTTCCTCAAGGAGACGATCGGCTGGCGGCGCTACACCGCCTGCTGCGTCGGCTTCTTCGGGGCGATGCTGATCATCCAGCCGAGTTTCGAAGAGGTCGGCTACATCGCGCTTCTGCCTGTCGTCAGCGCGCTCTGCATCGCGATCTTCGTGCTGATGACTCGGGCTCTCTCGCATAGGGAGGACCCCTGGTCGATGCAATTCCAAATGAGCATCTGGGGCTTGCTCTTCTGTGCCATCCTGCTTCTCCTGGGTCAGGGAACCGGCTCCGACCTCTTCGATCCCGTCATGCCGGAAGGTCGCGCCTGGTTCTACGTCGCCGGCGTCGGTGCCATGGCGGCAATCACTGGCATCCTCGGCGTCTACGCCTACCGCGCAGCACCGGCCTCGACGCTGGCGCCGCTGCAATATTTCGAGATCGTCTCGGCGACGATCTTCGCCTGGCTGGTCTTCGGCGACTTTCCGGATGCCGTCAAATGGCTCGGCATTGCCATCATCGTGGCATCGGGCTTCTACATCCTCTGGCGAGAGCGCCGCTTTGCTTCAAAGCCCGTATCCGATACATCTGAGGTGACGCTGGCGCCGTAGATATTGCCGGGAGGGAACATGACAGAGACCGTGACCAAAAAGCCGCCGCTTGCCGGCATCCGGGTGATCGAGCTTGCCCGCGTGCTCGCCGGCCCCTGGGCGGGACAGATGCTCGCCGATCTCGGCGCCGACGTCATCAAGGTCGAAAATCCCGACGCCGGCGACGATACACGCCAATGGGGCCCGCCCTTTGTCGAGGGCGCCGATGGCGAGAACCTCTCGGCCGCCTATTACCACGCCGCCAATCGCGGCAAGCGCTCTGTCACCGCCGACTTGAAGAGCGCCGAAGGCCAGGACCTCGTCCGCCGCCTCGTCTCCACCGCCGATGTGGTCATCGAGAATTTCAAAGTCGGCGGCCTCGTCAAATACGGGCTCGATTATGACAGCCTGCGCAAGGAGAACCCGAAGCTCGTCTATTGCTCGATCACCGGCTTCGGCCAGAACGGCCCTTATGCCAGCCTCGCCGGCTACGATTATATCGTCCAGGGCATGTCCGGCTTCATGTCGATTACCGGGGAGCCGGGCGGCCAGCCGATGAAGGCAGGCGTCGCCATTGCCGATATCTTCACCGGCATCTACGCCGTCTCGGCGATCGAAGCCGCTCTGATCCATACCCTGAAGACCGGTGAAGGCCAGTTGGTCGACATGGCCCTGCTCGATGTGCAATCGGCCGTGCTCGCCAATCAGAACATGAATTATCTGGTCTCCGGCGAGGCGCCGACCCGCCTCGGCAATGCCCATCCCAATATCTCGCCCTATGAGGTCGTGCCGACGGCGGACGGGTATCTCATTCTCGCGGTTGGAAACGACGGCCAGTTCCGCCGCCTCTGCACCATCCTTGGCCTGGAGACCATCGCCAGCGACGAGCGTTTCGCCACCAACAAGGCCCGCGTCGGCAATCGCGGCGAAGTGCGCCGCCTCGTCTCCACCGAAACGCTGAAATGGCAGAAGGCGGATCTGCTGAAGGCCTGTGAAGAGAATGCGGTTCCATCAGGCGCAATCAACACGATCGAGGAAATGTTCGCCCATCCGCAGGTACAGGCTCGCGGCCTGCGTATCGACCTTGCGGATTCAGCCGGCACCGTGATCCCCGGTGTCAGGACGCCTGTGGTGCTGTCGGAGACGCCGCTGCGTTATATCACGCCGAGCCCGCGCCTCGGCGAACACCAGGCAGAAATTCTGGCGGAACTCGCCGAGCGTGAGAGGAAGGCATCGTCATGAAAAAGGCATTCTCATGAAGAAGACGGGCGGAGAACTGATCGTCGAGGCGCTGAAGGCGAATGGCGTCAAACGTCTCTCCTGCGTGCCCGGCGAGAGCTTCCTCGCCGTGCTCGACGCGTTGCGCGACAGCGATATCGACGTCCTCGTCTGTCGCCAGGAGGGCGGGGCGGCGATGATGGCGGATTGCTGGGGCAGGCTGACCGGCGAACCCGGCATCTGCATGGTGACCCGTGGCCCCGGCGCCACCAACGCCTCCGCCGGCCTGCATATCGCCAAGCAGGACTCGATCCCGATGATCCTGTTCATCGGCCAGGTACAGCGGGAAGCGCGTGAGCGCGAAGCCTTCCAGGAGGTCGAGTTCCGCCGCGCCTTCACCGAATTCGCCAAATGGGTGGGCGAGATCGACGATGCCGCCCGCATTCCCGAGTTCGTCACCCGCGCCTTTGCGGTCGCAACCTCCGGCCGTCCCGGCCCGGTCGTCCTGACGCTGCCGGAAGACATGCTGCGCGATGAAGTCGAGGCACCGCGCGCCAAGCACTATGCCAGTGTCGAGGCCCATCCCGGCCGCCGCCAGATCGACGATTTTTATCTCCGCCTGCTGAAAGCCGAGCGGCCGATGGTGATCCTTGGCGGCACACGCTGGGATGCCGATGCCGTCGCCGATTTTCAGAGCTTCGCCGAGCGTTTCCAGCTGCCCGTCGGCTGCTCCTTTCGCCGGCAGATGCTGTTCGATCATCTCCATCCCTGCTATGCCGGCGATGTCGGCATCGGCATCAATCCAGCGCTGGCAAAGGAGATCAAGGAGAGCGACCTGCTGATCTTGCTTGGCAGCCGCATGTCAGAAATGCCGTCCTCGTCCTATACGCTGATCAATATCCCCTACCCCCAGCAATCGTTGGTGCATATCTATCCCGACGCTTCCGAGCTCGGCCGCATCTACCGTCCGGATCTTGCCATCTGCGCCGCACCTGCCGATTTCGTCGCCGCACTCGCCGATCTGGAAGCGCCGGCCGAACCGCTCTGGGCCGAGCGCACCGCGCGCCTGCACCAGGCCTATCTCGCCTGGTCGAAGCCGCCCTTGAGCGGACCGGGCGCCGTCCATATGGGGCCAATCATGGAATGGCTGGAGGCCAATACCGGGCCGCAGACGATCTTCACCAATGGTGCGGGCAACTACGCCACCTGGGTGCACCGCTTCCATCGTTTCCGCCGCTTCAACACCCAAGCCGCGCCCACCTCCGGGTCAATGGGTTACGGCCTGCCGGCCGCCGTCGCCGCCAAGCGGCTGTTTCCCGAGCGCGAAGTCATCTGCTTTGCCGGCGACGGCTGCTTCCTGATGCACGGCCAGGAATTCGCCACCGCCATCCGCTACGGCCTGCCGATCATCGCAGTCGTCGTCAACAACGGCATCTACGGCACGATCCGTATGCATCAGGAGCGCGAGTATCCCGGCCGCGTCAGCAGCACCGATCTGACCAATCCCGACTTCGCAGCCCTTGCCCGCGCCTATGGCGGCCACGGCGAGACGGTGGAAAGGACGGAGGAATTCGCCCCGGCCTTCGAGCGGGCGCGCGCCAGCGGCAAGCCGGCAATCATCGAGGTCAAGCTCGATCCTGAAGCGATCACACCGACACGCACGCTCTCCGAAATCGCACAAACAAAAAGCCGGTGAGCACGCGCAGTGCTCACCGGCTTCAGGCAATCGGAATGGTACGACTTAGTCGAGTGCGGCCGTGATGATAAACTCGACCTTGTATTTCGGCGCAGCGAGCTTGGCTTCGCTGGTGGCGCGGGCCGGCGGATTGGCCGGATCGATCCAGCCTTCCCAGACGGCATTCATCTCGGCGAAATCGGCGATGTCCGCGAGGTAAATGATCGTCTGCAGGATCTTCGACTTGCTGCTGCCCGACGCAGCCAGCAGGCGGTCGACTTCGGCAAGCGAGGACTTGCACTGATCGGTGACGCTTTCGCCCTCGCCGACCTGGCCTGCGAGATAGACTGTATTGCCGTGAATGACGGCGCCGCTCATGCGCGAGCCGACGTCGATACGCTTGATGCTCATCATAGTCTCCTGAGTGAATGGAAGGTGGCGGCGCTGAGGTTCAACGCCGGAAAATCGGCGCCCGGAACGGGACTCAATTACGGATATGGTGGGTCTTCTGGTAAATCGCCGTCGAGCGTGCGCCGGAACGGCAATAGCCGAGCATCGGCCGCGGGAATTCGTCGAGCGCGTCGACCATGCCCTGCACGGCTTCCTCGGTCACGCCCATCGGCCCGACAGGCACGTGGGCGATATTAAGGCCGAGTTCCTTGGCGCGCGCCTCGATAACAGAGAACGACGTCTGGTCGGGACTTTCGTGGTCGGGGCGGTGGCAGACGATCGATTTGAACCCCAGCGCCTTGATCTCGTCGAGCTCCTCAAGCGTGATCTGGCCCGAAACCGAATATTCATCGTCGATCTGGCGAATATCCATCGTCTTGTCTCCTCAAAAATCGTGGGCTGAAGGTCTACGACGGAGGTCTGCCAGCGTCAACAACACTTCGCTCACAGGAAGGCAAAGGTCAGCGCATAGCTGCAGCTCTCGCCCGGCGCCAGCATGTTGAACTCACCGGCGGCCTCTAGCTCGTCGCGCGATATCCACCGATGTGAAACTGGCTCGATGCCGATGATATGGGCCGGCGCCTTCTGGTTCCGCCAGACCTGCAGATGCGGCAGCGTGTCGGCGCGGAAACGCACCCGCAGCGTCCTGTCGCCGATTGCGGCGATCGGCCCGAGGCGGACCTCCGCGAACCCCTTCTCCATCGCCGGCGCCGCGACGCAGAAGATGCCGCCCGGCTGCTCGCCGAATGTCCAGGGAAAACCGCCATTTTCCAGCATCCGGCCTTCGAGCCGCGTGCCCTCGTCCAGCCATTTGCCGCCAGTATTCATGTGGTACATCAGGAAGGTCGGCACCGTCCGATCGCTGGTATTGATGACCCGATCCTCAAGCCGCACCTCGCCGGTCGCCCCATCGATCCGCCACAGCCGCTCGATGCGCTGCGGCAGTCCCTCGACAGTGGTGATGTCGATATCGGCGCGGCATTCGGCATTGCCATTCTCGAACTTCGTCCACAGCACCTTTGCCGCATGGCCGGAGGCCGATCCGTGCAGCGGATAGACCTTGCCGTCGTCCCGGCCGGGGATCGGCTGGCGGTGGCGGATATGGTCCGGCCCGCAGGTGAAGAGGAAGCCCTCGAGCGAGTGATCGATTCGTGGATCGCCGTCATCGGGAATGGCGCGCTTCGGCGCGATGTCGACGCCGTCGACGATGCATCCGCCGATATCCAGCACAGATGTTTCGTCCAGCATCAGGCGCGGCCCGCTTGCGGCGGCAAATTCGATCATCACGGTCTCCTTGGGGAATTGTCGGCCCCTTTTAGAGCGCTAAGCGTCTTTTCGGACGCACAAAGGACGCTCTAACACTTTGAATCAACGCATCATGCTTTGCGAAAAACGGAATCGATTTTCGCAAAACATGATGCGCCAGCGTTAGGTTTCATGCCGCCATTCGTCAATCGGCGTCGCCTGCATCTTGCGTTATTGCAGCAACCGTGGATTTTGCGGAACTGACACAAGGGCGCAAACGTTTATGAGCAAAAGGAAATCTTAGTGATTTTCATATTTTGTTCAGCACGCTTTCATAAATTCCACACTAGCGTCAAAATTCGCAGGTGTGTGTCTGCCAGTCACTGTTCGAGGTATCAGACGTGAATCGCTTTTTGAAGTCGGCATTTTGCCTCGCAGCCGTCCTGGCTGCTCTTGCGGCTACAGCGCCGGAGGCAGGCGCGCAGCAGTTCCGCGATCGCCGCCAGAGCGATATCGTGCTTGTGACGCCGAGCGGCGAAATCCTCGACTATGTTCCAGCTGGCTATATCTACGCCCGCGACCGCAGCGGCAATCGCGTGTTGATCGACGACTATGGCAACGTCGTCGCCACCGAGATGCGTGCGCGGGGCTACTATCCGCCGCGGCCGGGCCCTCGCGAGGTCTATAACGACCAGTATGGCAACGACCCCTATTATTCCGACAACAATCCCGATGGCGATACGCGTTATTCCGAGCGCGGCGCCGTCACCGGCGGCATACCGCGCGATGCGGCGATCGAACGCCGGCCGCTCGGCGACCAGCCCTATCCCGATGACAACAGCATCGGCAATCCGCAACCCGGCGACGACTATGCCTCGATCGACCCCGGCCAGCAGATCCCGCCCGCCGACCAGCCGAAGGCAGCACCTGATGAGCCCGTCATCACGCTGAAGAACAAGTCGAAGCCCGAGATCGTCGCATTACAGGTCTTCCTCGATCGCGCCGGCATCTCTCCGGGCGTCATCGACGGCCATATGGGCTCGAACGTCACCAAGGGCATCTATGCATATGACCAGATGACAGGCTCCAAGCTCGATCCGAACGACACCGACGCCATTCTGGAAGAACTGCGCATGACCGGCGGCTTGCCTGTGGTCAGCTACACGATCACGCCCGCCGATGCGGCCGGCCCCTTCGTCGCCGAGATTCCGGAAGATTATTCGCATAAGGCGCTGCTGCCGTCGCTGGCTTACACCTCGACCACCGAGATGCTCGCCGAGCGTTTCCACATGGATGAGGCTTTCCTCAAGGAGATGAACCCCGGCGCCGATTTCACCGTTGCCGGCACCGTCATCAAGGTCGTCAATCCAGGCGAGCCGAAGAGCGGCGCGGTTGCGCGCATCATCGCCGACAAGGGCCGTAAGCAGGTCTTCGCTTATGACGGCGCCGGCAATCTGCTTGCCGCCTATCCGGCATCGATCGGCTCCACCGACACCCCCTCGCCGTCAGGCACGGTCACCGTCGAGCGCGTCGCCCTCAATCCCGGCTACACCTACAATCCGAAGATCAATTTCCAGCAGGGCGCCAACGACAAGATCCTCAACATTCCGCCCGGCCCGAACGGCCCCGTCGGCACCGTCTGGATGGCGCTCTCCAAGCCGACCTACGGCATTCATGGCACGCCCGAGCCCTCGAAGATCGGCCGCACCCAGAGCCACGGCTGCATCCGCCTGACCAACTGGGATGCCACCGAGCTTGCCAAGATGGTGAAGCCGGGAGTGACGGTCGAATTCGTCGACTGAAATCATTCTGACGACAACAACGACAAGGCCGCCGGATCGCTCCGGCGGCCTTGTCGTTTCAGGTGGGGGCTATATTCAAGCGGCCGAGCGGACCATCGGGCTCGTCACGCGGGCGGATGCCGTCAGCCTCACCGGCAGCTTGCGCATCATTTCCTCGGCAAAACAGGTCGCGTTCTCACGCGCCTTGTCGAGATTGCTGACGCGTGTGGGATCGATCGTGTGCAGCGTGCCGCCACAGTCGAAGATGTCGCGGAAGGCGGAGCGTTCGATGATCGCCGTATCGAGCACCGGCACATGCCGCTCGCTGAGCAGCGACTTAACGACTTGCAGCGCCCGCGTCGTCACCATCGAATTGACGCGGGTGAGCACCACCGAATGACAGATCTTGATACCGGCCTTCTCATCCAGATATTGCAGCAGCTCGAGCACCTGCGCACCGCCGCGCGCATCCATCGCGCAGCCCTGAATCGGGATCAGCACGTGGTCGGAAAGGCCGACGGCGGTGGCAAGCAGCGGATTGCGCGCACCCGGCAGGTCGACGATGAAATAGTCGGTATTGTGCTTGTTCTCGCTGATATGCAGCGGCAGCGACGCAGTTGTGACGAAATCGATCACCGAAAGATTGGGTACATGACCTGATATTTCGTGCCAGCGCGAAATCCAGTGCTGCGGGTCGGCGTCGAGAATGGTGACGCGATAACCTTTGCGGGCAAGCTCGGTCGCGAGCAGCAGAACAGCAGTCGTCTTGCCGGCGCCGCCCTTGGTATTTGCGAATGTGATGACAGGCATTTTCGGTCCTCGGAAGGAATGGTGCGAGCCGGAATCGCTCTTTTACGCACCGTCGGAGCATCGTGCGGTTAATTCATTCTTTCTAATCATGGTTAACAAATTCGAAACACGCGCGGCGAAATTGCAGCCGGTATTTTTCACATCCCTAAAAATAGGGATGCCGCCGGAACGAAAAAGGCCTGGGAAACCGCGGTTTTCCAGGCCAGTCTGTTGGTCCGCTCTTATGCCGTCAGAAGCAATCTTTGAATAGTGCCTTGGTATTTTCAAGCGTCAGCGCAACCGGGTTGCCGCCGGCGCTCGGATCTTCGATCGCCATGGCCGACAATTCGTCGATGCGGTCGGCAGCGATTCCCATCGCCGACAGCGTCTCCGGCACGCCGAGTTCGGAGCGGAGCTTCAGCACATAATCGTAGAATCCGTCGAAACCGCCCGAAATGCCGAGATAGGCGGCGGCACGGCCGATCTTCTCCTCGATCGGCTTGCGGTTGAAGCGCAGCACCGCCGGCATCACCACCGCGTTGGTCATGCCGTGATGGGTGTTGTAGACGGCGCCGATCGGGTGCGACAGCGCGTGAATGGCGCCGAGCCCCTTCTGGAAGGCGACCGCGCCCATGGCGGCAGCGGCCATCATGTTGGCGCGAGCCTCCAGATCCGTGCCTTCCCTATAGGCGCGCGGCAGGAATTCCTTGACGAGCCGCATGCCTTCGAGCGCGATGCCGGCTGACATCGGGTGATAGAAGGGCGAGGAATAGGCCTCCAGGCAATGGGCGAAGGCATCCATGCCGGTGCCGGCCGTGATGATCTTCGGCATGCCGACCGTCAGTTCCGGATCTGAAATGACGACGCCAGGCAGGAACTTCGGATGGAAGATGATCTTCTTCACATGCGTTTCGGAATTGGTGATGACGCTGGCGCGCCCGACTTCCGAACCGGTGCCTGCCGTTGTCGGCACAGCGACGATCGGGGCGATGCCGTCCAGGCTTGCACGCGTCCACCAGTCGCCGATATCTTCGAAGTCCCAGACCGGCCGCGTCTGGCCGGCCATGAAGGCGACGCACTTGCCGAGATCGAGGCCAGAGCCGCCGCCGAAGGCGACGACGCCGTCATGGCCGCCATCCTTGAAAGCCCTGACGCCAGCTTCGAGGTTCTTCTCGTTCGGGTTCGGATCGACATCGGCAAAGATCGCCCGGCCGAGACCGGCATCTTCGAGGATATCGAGCGCAGTCTTGGTGATCGCCATCGAGGCAAGGCCACGGTCGGTGACGAGCAGCGGCTTCTTGATGCCGAGGCTCTTGCAGGCGTCAGCCAGTTCCGCGATGCGGCCTCGGCCGAGCTTGACCGATGTCGGATAGCTCCAGTTTGCGGTGATGTTGCTGCTCATGCTGTGACTTTCTTCAGATGGAAGGATTTCGGGCGCGTCAGATTGTGGAAGCCGATGATCGACAGCGAGCCGCCGCGGCCGGTCTCCTTGACGCCGGTCCAGCAAAGCGCCGGATCGAGATAGTCTGCGCGGTTCATGAAAACGGTGCCGGTTTCGATCTCGCGGCCGAGCCGCCCTGCCCGCTCGGCATCCCTGGTCCAGAGCGAGGCCGTCAGCCCGTACTGGCTGTCGTTCATCAAAGCGAGTGCCTCCTCGTCGCTCTTCACTTTCATGATGCCGACTGCCGGACCGAAAGTCTCCTCGCGCATGAAGGCCATCGAGTGGTCGACATCGACGAGAATCTGCGGTGCGAGATAAGCGCCGCCGTCATCCTGGGGGAAAAGCTTGGGATCGACAAGCGCTTTGGCGCCCTTGGAAACCGCATCGGCGATCTGCTCGCGCACCACCTTGGCGAAGCGCTTATGTGCCATCGGCCCGAGCGAGGTTTCCGGATCGAGCGGATTGCCGAGCTTGTAGTTCGATACCCAGGCAACCGATTTCTCGACGAAGGCGTCGTAGAGCGATTCATGCACATAGATGCGCTCGATGCCGCAGCAGCACTGGCCGGAATTGTAGGTCGCGCCATCCATCAGCGTGTCGACGGCCGCCTCGAGATCGGCGTCCTCCATGACATATCCCGGATCCTTGCCGCCGAGTTCGAGGCCGAGGCCGGTGAAGGTGCCGGCAGCCGCCCGTTCCATCGACCGCCCGCCTTCGACCGATCCGGTGAAGTTGACGAAATTGAAGCTGCCGGCGGCAATCAGCGCTGACGTCGTTTCATGATCGAGAAAGACGTTCTGGAACACATCCTCGGGAACGCCGGCCTCGATGAAAGCCTGCACCAGCCTCTCGCCGACCAGCAGCGTCTGCGAGGCATGCTTCAGCACGACGGTGTTGCCGGCCATCAGCGCCGGCGCAATCGTGTTGATCGCCGTCATATAGGGATAGTTCCATGGTGCTACGACGAAGACGACGCCATGCGCCTCGCGCTCGATGCGCCGCTCGAAACGATCGCTCTCCTCGACGACAACAGGCGCCATCGCATCCGCCGCGATCGAGGCGACATAGTTGGAACGCTCGTTGAAACCCTTGTATTCGCCGCCGTACTTGATCGGCCGGCCCATCTGCCAGGCAAGCTCCGGCACGACGACATCGGACATCTCGTTCAGCCGCGCAGCACCCTTCAACACCAGTTGCACACGCTCTTCGAGCGGCCGCTTCGCCCAGCCCTTCTGCGCCTTGCGCGCACGCGCCACGACGTCCTTAGCGGCGTCGAGCGAAAGGGCTGCGCGCTCGGCATAGACCGACCCGTCAACCGGTGAAATGCATTGGATCATTGCCATGATCTGTTCCTATCCTCGTATTCTTCAAAATTTGAGTGAGGCCGTGGCCCCTCATCCGCCTGCCGACACCTTCTCCCCGTAAACGGGGCGAAGGGGATATGCCGCACCGGCTTTCCCCAACATCGACGCTGCGTTTGGCACGTCCCCTCTCCCCGTTTTTACGGGGGTCCGTAGGACGGGTCGAGACCAGTGGCTCGACCCCGGCAAGGTTAGGGTCAGGGCCAAGCAAATCGCAAATGCCTATTAAGCTCTTTCGAAACCGCGCGCCACTTCCCAATCGGTGATGCGGCGGTCGTATTCTTCCTGCTCCCATTCGCCGGCGCGCGTATAGTGGTCGATCACGTCGTCGCCGAAGGCCTTGCGCAGCATCGCCGATTCCGTCATCGCCGCCGTGGCCGCGCGCAGCGTGCGCGGGATCTCGCGAACGCCCTTGCCGCCATAGGCGTCGCCGACAAAGGGCGCTTCGAGTTCGAGCTTGTTCTCGATGCCGTCAATGCCGGCGGCAAGCAGCGCGGCGAAGGCGAGATAGGGATTGAGATCGGAGCCGCCGACGCGGCACTCGATACGGATACCCTTGGTCTCTTCGCCGCACAGGCGATAGCCGGCGGTGCGGTTGTCCTTGCTCCAGATCGCCTTGGTCGGCGCAAACGTGCCGGCCATGAAGCGCTTGTAGGAGTTGATGTAGGGCGCCAGGAAATAGGTGATCTCGCTCGCATGGGCGAGAAGCCCGGCAACGTAATTATGCATCAGCGGCGACATGCCGTATTTGCCGGTATGGTCGAAGAACAGCGGCTTTTCCTCCAGGCTCCAAAGCGACTGGTGGATATGCGAGGAACTGCCGGCAGCATTGTAATTCCACTTGGCCAGGAAGGTGATGGCCTTGCCCTTCGACCAAGCAATCTCCTTGCAGCCGTTCTTGATGATCGCGTGCCGGTCGGCCATGGCGAGCGCATCGGCGTAGCGCACGTTGATCTCCTCCTGGCCGGCCGAAGCCTCGCCCTTGGAGTTCTCGACCGGGATGCCGGCGCCCTGCAGCCCGGTGCGGATCGCCCGCATCACCTCTTCTTCCTTGGTGGTCTGGAAGATGTGGTAGTCCTCATTATAGGCGCTGACGAGCTTGAGGTTGCGGTAGCCGGAAGCCTGCGCCGCCTCGTAGGTCTGGTCGAACAGGAAGAATTCGAGCTCGGAGGCCATGTAGGCCTTCATGCCCATATCCTCGAGCCGCTTCACCTGCTTCTTCAGGATCGCGCGCGGCGAGTGGGCGACCTCCTCGTGCGTATGATGATCGAGCATATCGCAGAGCACCAGCGCAGTGCCTTCGAGCCAGGGAATACGACGCAGCGTCGCAAGATCCGGCTTCATCGTATAGTCGCCGTAGCCCTTCTCCCAGCTCGTCGCCTTGTAGCCGGAGACGGTCTCCATCTCCATGTCGGTGGCGATCAGGTAGTTGCAGCTGTGCGTTTCCTTCCAGGCGCTCTCGACGAAATATTCCGCCTGAAAACGCTTGCCCATCAGCCGGCCCTGCATATCCACCTGGCAGGCCAGAACCGTGTCGATGCGCCCTTCGGCAACATCCTTCCTGAGATCGTCGATTGTGTAGCTGCTGCTCATGATTGTTCCGCCTGAATTGGGATTGAGAAAATCGGGGCAACGAAATCGCATGCGCTCGGCCGGACTTTGCGGCCCGATGCCTTTTCGTTGAACCGGTGATGGGGCCGCAGGATGCGGCCCCGCCATTTGAGAGGGAAGCCTCGATGCTTAGTTTTCGCCGCTTTCGCCGACGGCTGCTTCGGCGGCCGCGATCTCGGCCTGACGCTTTGCCACTTCCGCACCGATCGGCGGCCCTTTGAAGCGGCGGCTTTCGAAGCCGAAC
The DNA here is from genome assembly GCA_000023185.1 of Rhizobium leguminosarum bv. trifolii WSM1325. Lineage (NCBI taxonomy): Bacteria > Pseudomonadati > Pseudomonadota > Alphaproteobacteria > Hyphomicrobiales > Rhizobiaceae > Rhizobium > Rhizobium leguminosarum. The sequence goes on from CP001622.1 coordinate 2,890,740, forward strand.
CAGACGATCGCCGTCAGCACCAGGAAACCGACGGTGATGTAGAGCGCCCATTCGTTCGGCGGCTGAATGCCGAGGATGAAGATCAGGATCATCGCGATGACGGTCAGCACGGCAAAGAGCTTGAAGACGCCTTCGCCGAGGTTCCACGGCCCCATCTTGTCCCACTTCGACGTGCCCCAGGCGAACAAGCCGAGCGTGATCGGGATCGCGAAGGAGAAGAACAGGAAGATGACTGTGCACGAGACGACGATCGTATAGACCGGCGTGTCACCAATCGTAGCGAGCGAGGAGCCCCAGACGAACAGAACCGAGAGGATCGAGCCGGTCCAGATCGCAGCCACCGGCGTGCGGTACTTTGGGCTGACTTTCGACAGGACCTTCGACGCCGGCAGACCGCCGTCACGCGAGAAGGCGAAGATCATGCGCGAGACCGAGGTAACGGTCGCAAGGCCACACAGCCACTGGCTGACGAGGATGGCAAGATAGAGAATGTCCTTGACGATCGGGTTGACCTGGCTGTCCATCGCCCAGAAGAACACGTTCCAGCCCTGCTTTGCCGCATCATCCATATTCGGCAGCATGAGCACGAAGGCGCACAGCATGATATAGCCGAAAAGCGCCGACCAGAGCACCGAGGCAACCATGCCACGCGGCACCGATTCGGCAGCTTTGACCGTCTCTTCCGACGTATGCGCCGAGGCATCATAGCCGGTAATGGTGTAGATCGGCAGCAGCAGGCCGAGAAGGAAGACCCAGGCGCCCGAGGTGGAAGGCCAGACGTTGCCGCCGACTTCGCCGGAATAGTTGGCGAAAGTGAAGAGACGGCCGATCTCATAGGAGGGCGCTGCGATGAGGCAGACGGCCGACAGCGCGATAGCGGTCGCGAAGATGAGATAACCCGAGAAATCGGTCAGCTTCGCGGTCAGTCCGATGCCCATGTGGTTCACGAGCGCCTGCGCGCCGGTGATGACCACGAGGAAGATGATGCGCACCGTCGTCGTGTCGGTCAGCCCGAGATAGCTGGTGCCGAACGAACCCATGAAGAAATAATAGGTGCCGACATTGATGGCGCCCAACACGGTGACGAGACCGAGCAAGTTGAACCAGGCGGTCACCCAGCCGGTGAAGCGGTTTCCGAGGATCGAGCTCCAGTGATAGAGGCCGCCGGCCGTAGGATAGGCCGAGCTGATCTGCGCCATGCCGATGGCGAAGACGAGCGAGATGAAGCAGCCGACTGGCCAGCCGATGCCGATGGCGGCGCCGCCGGCACCCGAGGTCGCCTGCGCCAGCGAATTTATGCCGCCGGAGAGAATGCAGATGATGGAAAATGAGACGGCAAAGTTCGAAAACGAGCTCATGCGTCGTTCGAGTTCTTGGGCATAACCCATGGAATGCAGGATGTGCACATCCTGCTTCTTGTCCAGTTCGGTATAATCCGACATGACTTCCCCCTGTTCACGATCGGCCGCGGAATTGCGGGCCGATTCAGTGCCAATTGTCCGCGGCATTTGCGCCATGCGGACGTCCGCAGTTAAACTGCTCCCTCGGGTCTTCTTTTTATGTCAGGCGTCCAGACTTTGCTGGAGCAGCCCTTTCAGATAGTCGGCCATGACCCCTTGGCCGATATCGTCTGCGATGAGGTCATTGCGGACCTCGATCATCACATTGCGCAAGCCGTTCGACAGCCCGTGCAGGATCAGCGTGTGGGTCACGCCGTCCTCGGGCCCGTAAGGCTCGTTGCGTTCCACCCTGTAAAGCGGCGCCTCGGCCGCAGCCGCCAGCATAAGGTCGGCAAGCCGGCTGTCCTCATCGTGCAATATGCCGAGTTCGACGGCGCGTTCGCGGCCGTGATAGACCGGCGTAAAGCTGTGCATCGTCACGATGATGCTGTCCTGTGCCCTCGCCCGGCGATCGCGGATCAGCCCGCGAATGGCGTCATGGAAAGGCACGTAGAGCGAGTCGGTGCGCGCAAGTCGTTCTTCGGGGCTCAAATCCTTGTTGCCGGGAATGGCGTAGATCTCGCTGGTCTCCGGCATCGCGCCGGGTGAACTGGGCGGTCGGTTGCAGTCGTAGATAAGCCGCGAGAACCTCTGGTAAACGAGCGTCGCGTCGAGCGCTTCCGATATGCTGCGGGCAACCGCAAGCGCGCCTGGATCCCAGGCAATGTGACTGGAGAGCGCTTCGCTGGGCAGGCCGAGATCGCCGAAAACGACTGGAAGCGCATTCGAAGCGTGCTCGCAGATGAGAAGCACCGGGCTCCGGCCGTGGATACGTTCGATCCCGACGCAGTCACCGTCCGCTTCACTGAGGATTTTCGGCCGGGCCAGCACCAAAGGCGCCACTCCTTATCCCTTAACAAATTCTTGATGAAGAAAAGAATTCTTCAGGTTTCGGCCGGTGTCAAGCATCCACTGAAAATTTCTTTTCATGACAGTGGTTGACATGGATTATGACAGCGTTGTTAACTTTGAGTGGGAAAGTGGCGCCAGACCATCCCGGGGAGCATAGTTACGTGACAGTTGCGTCGAAGACGGTTTCGGACGTCATACACTCGCATTTGGGGGTGTTGACGCGCGCCGAGAAGCAGTTGGCCGAAAGCCTTCTCGACAATTATCCGGTTTCCGGCCTCGGCAGCATCACCACGATTGCCGAGAATGCCGGCGTCTCGACGCCGACCGTCGTGCGCATGGTGCAGAAGCTCGGCTTCAAGGGCTATCCGGACTTTCAGGCGCATCTGCATCAGGAAGTCGAGGCGACGATCTCGAACCCGATCGCCAAGCACGACCGCTGGGCGCAAAATGCGCCGGGCACCCACATTCTCAACCGTTTCGCCGATGCCATCATGGGCAATCTGCGCCAGACGCTGACCGATCTCGATACCGCGACTTTCGACAGCGTCGCCGCGCTGCTTTCCGACCGCAAGCGCGGCCTTTATTTCGTTGGTGGCCGCATCACCGGCGCGCTTGCCGAGTATTTCTTCACCCATATGCAGGTGATCCGGCCGGCAACGACGCTGCTATCGTCGAATTCCAGCAGCTGGCCGCAATATGTCCTCAACATGAATGCCGGCGACATCCTGATCATCTTCGACATCCGACGCTACGAGCAGGAGATGGTGAGCCTTGTAACCGCCGCCCGCAAACGCGGCGCCGAAATCATCGTCTTCACCGACCAGTGGGGCTCGCCGGCCGCCAAGCTCGCCAGGCATGCCTTCCGCGTCCGGATCGAGGCGCCGTCGGCCTGGGATTCCTCCGTGGTCACCCTGTACATCGTCGAAGCGCTGATCGAGGCCGTTCAGAATTCGACCTGGGACGAGACGAAGGAGCGCATGAAGACACTGGAAGGCCTGTTCGAGCAGACCAGGCTTTTCCGCAAACCGGGTTAGGAGGACAAGACTAAAACAAAAGAAAAACAATGACGGATTTTTCGCGGAAACAGACGGCGTTGTCGCAAATAAAACATTTGCCACAACCACCGCTATTCACAGCAGAATTAACGTCATCCAACTGTCACACAAGCTTCATGTAACCTCATTAACAGCATCGCCAGACACTGAAAACCCGAAGGAGAACAACAGTGATCTCTAACATTTCTCGACTACTGTCGCTTTCTACTGCGATGATCGTGGCTTCGACCGCGATTGCCGCTGCCGAGCCGAGCGCTGAACTTATCGCCGCCGCCAAGAAGGAAGGCACCCTGACGACGATCGCTCTTCCGCACGACTGGTGCGGCTACGGCGAGGTCATTGCCGGCTTCAAGGCCAAGTATGGCCTCGAGGTCAACGAGCTCAACCCAGATGCGGGTTCGGGCGACGAAGTCGAAGCCATCAAGGCCAACAAGGGCAACACCGGCCCGCAGGCTCCTGACGTCATCGACGTCGGGCTCTCTTTCGGCCCGTCCGCAAAGAAAGACGGCCTGATCCAGCCTTACAAGGTCTCCACCTGGGACTCCATCCCGGATACCGCCAAGGATGCCGAAGGCTACTGGTACGGCGATTATTACGGCGTTCTCTCGTTCCTCGTGAACAAGGATCTCGTCAAGGAATCGCCGGCCGATTGGGCCGATCTGAAGAAGAGCGACTACGCAAACAGCGTCGCCCTCGCGGGCGATCCGCGCGCCGCCAACCAGGCTGTCCAGGGCGTCTATGCCGCTGGTCTTTCCGCATCCGGCGGTGACGCGGCCAAGGCAGGCGAAGAAGGCCTGAAGTTCTTCGCCGAATTGAACAAGAGCGGTAATTTCGTGCCGGTCGTCGGCAAGGCAGCTCCGTTCGCCCAGGGCTCCACGCCGATCATCGTTGCCTGGGATTACAACGCCCTCTCCTGGGGCGAAAGCCTGAAGGGCAATCCTCCGTTCGAGGTCGTCGTTCCGAAGACAGGCGTCGTTGCCGGCGTCTACGTCCAGGCGATTTCCGCCTTCGCTCCGCACCCGAACGCTGCGAAGCTCTGGATGGAATACCTCTATTCCGACGAAGGTCAGCTCGGCTGGCTGAAGGGCTATTGCCACCCGATCCGCTTCAACGATCTTGCCAAGAACAACAAGATCCCGAAGGAACTGCTCGATAAGCTGCCGCCGGCTGCATCCTATGAAAAGGCTGTCTTCCCGACGCTCGAAGAACAGTCTGCTGGCAAGGAAGCCATCACCAAGAACTGGGATTCCGTCGTCGGCGCCGCCGTCAAGTAATCTCTGATCCGGCCTCCCCGCCGCAAGGCGGGGAGGTTTTCTCACTCCGACGCCCCAGGATGAGCTTTTCCATGAGCACCGTTTCAACGCCTATGGTGCGCAGTGCCCCCTTGATCAACAGAGATCGCGTGATCGACTGGCTGGGCATTGCACCATTCATCATATTCTCCCTGCTGTTCCTGATCATCCCCACGCTTTATCTCGTGGCGGGCGCATTCCTGACGCCCGAGGGCGATTTGACGCTGAAGAATATCGGTGATCTCTTTACCCCATCCATCATGAGCGCCTACTCGATCAGTATCCGTGTGTCGGTGGCGTCGGCTCTGGGCGGTGCGCTGATCGGCTTCTTCCTCGCCTGGGCCGTCGTGCTCGGCGGCCTGCCCGCCTCCGTGCGCTCGACGCTGCTGACCTTCTCCGGCGTCGCCTCGAATTTTGCCGGCGTGCCGCTCGCCTTCGCCTTTCTCGCAACGCTCGGCCGCACCGGGCTTGTGACGATTTTCCTGCGTGAATGGTTCGGTTTCAATCTCTACGGCACCGGCTTTAATCTCCTGTCCTTCTTCGGCCTCACCATCACCTACATGTATTTCCAGATCCCGCTGATGGTGCTGATTCTGACGCCGGCCCTCGACGGTATGAAGAAGGAATGGCGCGAAGCCTCGCAGATTCTTGGCGCCACCAACCGCCAGTACTGGACGATGGTCGCGCTGCCGATCCTTTGGCCGAGCCTGCTCGGCACGACGCTGCTGCTCTTCGCCAACGCTTTCGGCGCCATTGCCACCGCTTTCGCGCTGACCGGCAGCTCGCTGAACATCGTGCCGATCCTGCTCTATGCGCAGATCCGCGGCGACGTTCTGCACAATGCCAACCTCGGTTACGCCATCGCGCTCGGCATGATCGTCATCACCGGCGTCTCCAACGTCCTTTACCTCATGCTGCGCATGCGCGCAGAACGGTGGCAGAAATGAAAGCTCAGCGTCTCGGAGCCTGGATCGCCGTCATTCTAGGTGCATCCTATTTCGTCATCCCGTTGATCGGCACAATCGAGTTTTCATTGCGCATGCGCCGCGGCGAATACAGCCTCGATGCTTATGAGTCGGTATTCTCCGACATTCAGTTCCGGGAGACCTTCGGCTATTCGATGCTGATGGCGTTGCTCACCATCGTCTTCGGCATGCTGCTCGTCGTGCCGACGGCCTATTGGGTGCGGCTGCGGCTGCCGCAGATGCGTCCGGTCGTCGAATTCATCACGTTGCTGCCGCTTGTCATTCCGGCGATCGTCATCGTCTTCGGATACCTCAGGATGTATAATTCTTCGTCCTACCTGCCGCTGACGGGTTCGACGACCGGCACCAACATCCTGCTGGTCTTCTCCTATATCACCCTGTCCCTGCCTTATATGTACCGCGCCGTCGATACCGCCATGCGCGCCATCGACGTCCGCACGCTGACGGAAGCGGCCGAAAGCCTCGGCGCCCGATGGACGACCATCATGTTCAAATGCATTTTTCCCAACGTCATGAGCGGCGTGCTCTCTGGCGCTTTCATCACGCTCGCGATCGTCATGGGCGAATTCACCTTTGCCGCACTTCTGAACCGTCCGGCCTTCGGTCCCTACCTGCAGCTCGTTGGCGCCAACAAGGCCTATGAGCCTTCGGCGCTTGCCGTCATCGCCTTCTCGATCACCTGGCTCAGCATGGGCCTGCTCAACATCGTTTCCCGCGTCGGCAAAGCCCGCCCGGCAAAGGCTTAAGGTATCTGGCTCATGTCTTTTCTCACGCTGAACAACATTCAAAAATCCTTCGGCCCGGTTCAGGTCGTCAAGAACTTCAACATGAACATCGAGAAGGGTGAGTTCGTCTCCTTCCTCGGTCCGTCGGGCTGCGGCAAGACGACCGTTCTGCGTATGATCGCCGGCTTCGAAACGCCAACCGGCGGCACGCTGACCATCAACGGCAAGGACCAAAGCGCGCTGAAGCCGAACCAGCGCAATATCGGCATGGTGTTCCAGGCCTACGCGCTCTTCCCCAACATGACGGTACACGACAATGTCGCCTTCGGTCTCAAGGTCGCCGGTGCCCAAAAGCCTGAGATCGACGCGCGCGTCAAGGAAATGCTCGGCCTGATCAAGCTCGATCACCTGGCCGACCGCTTCCCCTATCAACTGTCGGGCGGCCAGCAGCAGCGAGTAGCCCTTGCCCGTGCGCTCGCCGTCAAGCCGCAAGTGTTGCTGCTCGACGAGCCGCTCTCCGCACTCGACGCCAAGATCCGCGTGTCGCTGCGCGAGGAAATCCGCCAGATCCAGCAGCAGCTCGGCATCACCACGGTCTTCGTCACCCATGATCAGGAAGAAGCCCTTTCGATCTCCGACCGCATCGTCGTCATGAATGCAGGCAAGGCCGACCAGATCGGTTCGCCTTTCGAGATCTACAACACGCCGGCGACGCGCTTCGTCGCCTCCTTCGTCGGCACGCTGAACCTCATCGAGGCCAAGGTCGTCGATCCCGATACCAACCGCATCCAGATCGGTGATCAAGGCATAACGCTGAAACAGTCGGTCGCCGCCCACAAGGCCGGCGAAACCATTTCGCTGGCGCTGCGCCCGGAAGCCGGCTCGCTCTCCGACAGCGTCAAGAGCGACACGGCGCTGACCGGCCAGGTCGTTTCGGCCCACTTCCTGGGGTCGGTCATCCGCACCCGCATGAATGTCGGCGGCAACGTCATCTCCTTCGACATGTTCAACAGCCCGGGCACCACCCCGCCGCAGGCCGGCGAAACGGTAACCCTGCGCTTCATGGCAGCCGACCTGCTCATCATCCGCGACTGATTTCGCCAATACTGCTGAGACAAAAGGCGCCGCGAAACGGCGCCTTTTTCATTTCAGCTCGTCCGAGCCGTCAGCAATCGTGATGCAGCCATCACCACAAAGCACTTGAACTCTCCGAGGTCAGCGCCAGAAGTTGAGCAAACCAAATCTGCTGAGCAGCCCTCCGCCCGGCATTTTACTCGATGGGATATGTCAATGATTACCTGCCACCTGCGTTATGTGATTGATCCGTATAAGCTTGCCGAATTCGAAGAATATGCCCGGCTCTGGATTCCGATCGTCAACAGGATGGGCGGCACCCATCACGGTTATTTCCTGCCGTCCGAAGGCGCCAATAATATTGCCGTTGCATTGTTTTCCTTCCCGAGTCTTGCCGCTTACGAGGACTACCGCACCCGCATGGCAAGCGATCCGGAATGTCAGGCCGCTTTCGAGCTCGACAAACGCAACCGCAGTATCGTCAGCTATGAACGTAGCTTCATGCGGCCCGTGCTCGGCTGATCGAACCGCGCACGACGGGAAATGAAAAGGCCCCGCCAGGCTGGCTGGCGGGGCTTTTCATTCTGTCATGCGCTTATCGGATCGCCTGGTCGTCGACGTCGAAGCGGTGCACATGCGCCTGGTCAGGCGTCGCATAGACGATCTCGTCCGGCTCATATTGGTGTTCGCCGAAAAGACGCGCGGTCAACAGGCCGCACTGTTCGGATTCCAGATAGATGATCGTGTCGGCGCCGAGATGCTCGACATGCACGACCTTAGCAGCCCAAGTCCCCTGTTCGCGCGACAACGTCAGGTGTTCGGGACGCACGCCGATCGTCTTGGCGCTGTGATCGCCGACCTTCTCGGCCGCGATGAAATTCATCTGCGGGGAGCCGATGAAGCCGGCAACGAAGACATTGGCCGGTCGTTTGTAGAGTTCCATCGGCGAACCGATCTGCTCGATCGCGCCGGCATTCAAGACGACGATCTTGTCGGCAAGCGTCATCGCCTCGACCTGGTCGTGGGTGACATAGATCATCGTCGCCTTCAGGCTGCGGTGCAGCCGGGCGATTTCGAGGCGGGTCTGGACGCGCAGCGCCGCATCGAGGTTCGACAGCGGTTCATCGAACAGGAAGAGTTCCGGCTCGCGCACGATAGCACGGCCGATGGCGACGCGCTGGCGCTGGCCGCCGGAGAGCTCGGCCGGCCGCCGCGCCAGATAGGGTTCCAGCGACAGCATGCCGGATGCCTTGCCGACGCGCCTTTCAATCTCATCCTTGGCGGTGCCGGCCTGCTTGAGACCAAGCCCCATATTGTCTTTGACCGTCAGATGCGGATAGAGCGCGTAGGACTGAAACACCATCGCGATGCCGCGCTTGGCCGGCGGCGTCAACGTCTCATCGCGGCCATTGATGACGACGGCGCCCGACGTGACGTCTTCGAGGCCTGCAATGCTGCGTAGCAGCGTCGATTTCCCGCAGCCCGACGGCCCGACGAAGATGACGAATTCGCCGTCCTTGACCTCGAGGTCGATGCCTTTCAGCACCTCATGCGTGCCATAGGTCTTGCGGATGGATTTGAGTTGAAGCGATCCCACGGGTCTTTCCTTATAATGTGACCGGCTGGCCGGTACGCACGCTCTCGTCGGCGGCAAGGCAGATGCGCAGCGATGCCACCGCATCCGCCATATGGCGGTCGAGGTCCAGATCCTCGCGGATCGCCCTCAGCATGAAGGCCTGTTCCAGGTCGCAGAGTTCCTGATGACCGGGCTCGCCCGCCATCGTCATATCCTGGTCGGGTCGGATGAACTTGCCGTCAGGCCCGGTCTCTGCCGTATGCAGCCGGATCACCGAGGTCTTGGTGTGCGTATCGATATCGTCGGACTTGGCGTTCGGATCCATGACGATCGACACCGCGCCCTTCGGCGACATCACATCCTTCACGAAGAAAGCGGTTTCCGAAATCATCGGTCCCCAGCCAGCCTCGTACCAGCCGACGGAACCATCCTCGAACAGCACCTGCAGGTGACCGTAATTATACATGTCGGCAGCGATCTCTTCCGACATACGCAGCCCCATGCCGCGCACCTCGACAGCCCTGGCGTCAGTGATCTGGCACATGACGTCGACATAATGCACGCCGCAATCGACGATTGGCGAGGTCGTGCGCATCAGCGACTTGTGCGTCGCCCAGGTCGGGCCGCTGGATTGCTGGTTGAGGTTCATGCGGAAGACGTAAGGCGGGCCGAGCTTTCGCGCCTCTTCGATCAGCTTCATCCAGGAGGGGTGATGGCGAAGGATATAACCGATCACCAGCTTGCGCCCGGCCTTCCTGGCCGCCGCGACGACGCGCTCGGCGTCTGCAACCGTTGTCGCCAGCGGCTTTTCCACGAAGACATCGCAGCCGGCCTCGAAGGCGGCGACCGCATAATCGGCATGACTGTCGGAATAGGTGTTGATCGAGCAGAGGTCCGGTTTCAGCTCGGCCAGCGCCGTCGTGAAGTCGGGATAGATCGTATAGCCCTGCAGCTCGGGCTCCAATTGTGGCCTCGAGCGATTGACGAGACCGACGATCTCAAAGCCTGGATTGTTGTGATAGGCGAGCGCATGGCTGCGGCCCATATTGCCGAGGCCGGCAACGAGCACGCGGATCGGTTTTTTGGTCACTTGACGGCTCCTGACGTGATGCCGCGGATCAGCTGCCGCGAGAAGATGACGTAGAGGACGAGGATAGGCAGGATCGCCAGCGACAGCGCCGCCAGCACCGCGTTCCAGTTGGTGACGAACTGGCCGATGAAGATCTGCGAGCCGAGCGTCACCGTCTTGGTGGCCTCGGAGGGTGCGAGGATCAGCGGGAACCAGAGATCGTTCCAGATCGGGATCATCGTGAAGACGGCGACCGTCGCCATGGCCGGGCGCACCAGCGGCAGCACCAGGCGGAAGAAGATCGCATATTCGGAAAGTCCGTCGATGCGGCCGGCATTCTTCAGATCGTCCGACACCGTGCGCATGAATTCCGACAGGATGAAGATCGCCAGCGGTATGCCCTGCGCGGTATAGACGAGGATCAGCGCCGTCAGCGTGTTGACGAGACCGGCCGCCACCATGCCCTGGAGGATCGCCACCGTGCCGAGGCGGATCGGGATCATGATGCCGATCGCCATGTAGAGCCCAAGCAGCATATTGCCGCGGAAACGGTATTCGGAAAGCGCAAAGGCCGCCATGGCGCCAAAGAGCAGCACCAGCAGGATCGAGACGATCGTGACGATGAAGCTGTTCTGGAAATAGGTGGCAAAATCGCCCTGCCCGAGCACTGTCTGATAGCCGACGAGGCTGAAGGTTGACGGCGTCGGGATCATCAGCGGCTCGCGGAAGATCGAGGCGCGATCCTTGAACGAGTTGATGACGGTGAGAAAGACCGGAAACAGCGCGACCAGAGTATAGGCGCTCAGCGCCAGATGCACGAGGCCGGTGCGGATGGGAGATGTGCGTGCCTTGGACATGCCCGCTCCTCAGAACTGGTAGCGACGCATGCGCCGCTGGATGACGAATAGATAAAGCGAGACGCCGGCGAGGATGATGAGGAACATCACCGTGGCAATCGTCGCGCCCATCGAGCGGTCGCCGAGCTGAAGCTGGAAACCGAAGAAGGTGCGGTAGAGCAGCGTGCCGAGAATGTCGGTCGACATGTCAGGTCCGGCAAGCGCCCCCTGCACGGTATAGATCAGGTCGAAGGCATTGAAATTGCCGACGAAGGTCAGGATCGAGATGATGCCGATCGCCGGCAGGATGAGCGGCAGCTTGATTTTCCAGAATTGGGCCCAGCCGGTGATGCCGTCGCATTCGGCCGCCTCAATCACCTCTTCGGGAATGCTGAGCAGTGCGGCATAGATCAGCATCATCGGAATGCCGATATATTGCCAGTTCGAGATCAGCGACACCGCAATCAGCGCCGAACCGGACTTGCCGAGCCAGGGTGCGAACAGGAATTTCAAACCGATGAGATCGAGCATCCAGGGCGCCACGCCCCAGATCGGCGAAAGGATGAGCTTCCAGATGAAGCCGACGATGACGAAGGACAAGAGCGTCGGCAGGAACATCGCCGTCCGGTAAAAGGCGACGCCGCGCAGCTTCGGCACCGAAAGCAGGGCGGCAAGCGCCACGCCGATCGGGTTCTGCACGCACATGTGGACGGCAAAGAAGATCAGGTTATTGACAAGGGCATTCCAGAAATCGCGCGCCCAGCGCGCATCGCCGAACAGCACCTTGAAATTCGCCAATCCGACGAAGGCCGGCTGCCCGTCGACCGTATTGTAGAGCGACAGCCGAAGAGTTTCTATGAGCGGCAGCACCATGACCGCCGAATAGACGATCAGGGCCGGCAGCATGAAGACGAAGATGTGCCAGCGCACCGCGCGCCTGATCGGGACGATATCGGCCGTGTTGTCGGTTTCGCTCATGGCTTTTGCCTGTTCTGTCGACTGGCCGCAAGGGCAGCACAGGTGGAAAACGTTGCGCCTCACCCTAACTCTCTGCCACTTGGGAAGAGAGGGAACACGCCCTGTTGAGATGCTATATCGGGCTGGGCGGTCGCTGCGAGTCTCCTTCTCCCCGCGAGCGGGGAGAAGGTGGCCGGCAGGCCGGATGAGGGGCTGCAAACGCCGCCCCTGATCACATCACTTGGCCGGCTTGTACCAGCTGTCGAGGCCCTTCTGGAGCTTTTCGGCAGCAACCGCAGGCGTATCCGTGCCGTTGATCACATTGGCCGATTCGACCCAGGTCTCGTTTTCGAGGTTCGGCGTGCCGCGCGACAGGATCTGGTAAGTCGAGCGCACCGTCGACTTGTACGGGCCGCGCCAGGAAACGAACTCCTGAGCGAGCGGATCGGACATCTTGACCGGGTTGGAGTTCAGGCTGAAGAAGCCGGGCAGCGCGTTGGCGTAGATATCGGCGAACTCAGGCGAAGCGACCCAGCTGAGGAACTTCTTGGCTTCCTCGGCATGCGTGCTCTTGGTGTTCAGAGCGACACCGATATCCGGATGGTCGGAGATGTAGCCCGTGTCGCCGGCCTTCGGAACCGGCGGCGGGAAGGCGCCCATCTTGAACCGGGCCTGGCTGTTGAACAGCGAGATTTCCCACGAGCCGGCCGGATAGATCGCGGCACGACCGAGCGTGAACAGGTTCTGGCTGTCCGAATAGGTCTGGGCTTCGAAGCCGTCGCCGAGATAGGGCTTCCACTTGGCAAGCTCTTCATAGGGCTTGACCCAGTCGGCATCCGTCAGCTTCTGCTTGCCGGCGATCAGGGCGGCGCGGCCATCCTCACCCTTCCAGTAGTTCGGGCCGATATTCTGGTAGCCCATGGTAGCGGCTTCCCAGAGGTCCTTCGTGCCCATGGCGAGCGGAATGTAGGTGCCGTCGGCCTTGATCTTGTCGAGCGCTGCGTAGAACTCGTCCTGGGTCTTCGGCACCGAGATGCCGAGCTTGTCGAAGGCATCCTTGTTGTAGATGAAGCCGTGGATGACAGAAGCCATCGGCACGCAGAAGGTCGACTTGCCGTCGTCGGTGCTCCAGGCGGCCTTGGCGACCGGCGAGAAGTTCTCCATGCCAGGCAGGCTGGTGATGTCAGTGAGCTGCTTCTTGTTGAAGAGTTCGAGCGAGGCATCGAACGGACGGCAGGTGATGATATCGCCTGCGGAGCCGGCATCGAGCTTGGCGTTCAGCGAGGCGTTGTATTCGGTCGGCGCGGTCGGCGAGAAGACGATCTTGATGCCCGGGTTCTTGGCTTCGAAAGCCGGGATGATCTTTTCCTGCCAGATCTGCAGGTCGTCGTTACGCCAGCTTTCGACCGTCAGCGTGACGTCGGCGGCGTGGACGAGACCCGCTGAACTCAGCAGACTGGAGGCAAGCAGCAGGCTTTTCAGAGCAGTGTTTTTCATTTCCCTCTCCTGTTTTAAGCGCCGCGAGGCGCTGTTTTCGATCTGAAACAAGCAATTGGCGTGTTTGAGGTAACACCCAACGCCCCTTGGAGGACCGCCAGCAATGCCGGTCCCGAAAGCTCGACGGACACGAAGGCGGACGCCTGCGGCCGAACTGCGCGCCTTCCCGGCGACTGCACCGGGGTGGCGAAATGGCGGGGAAAGCCGATGGATGGCCGAATTCGCCCCCAGCTTGATGGGCCGGGGGTCGTTCTCTCGATCATCCTCGAAGCGGTTCCGGCTTGACTTAACTGCCGGTTTTCGTGGGCTTCGAAGTGCTGTTCCCTTTTGCCGAATTAATGCCAAAAAAATACCAATTGTCCAGCCGAAATTAACTTTTCGGCCTGATAAAACTCATTAAAAAATTTAATCTAGCAAAATCAATATGATAAAAAGATTGATTTTCCACGTCATTCCCACTTGGTAAATGGTATTTTTTTGGTATTGTATTAAAACATAGGGAACGGCATATTCGGAGGCCCGATGACGGAGCTTGCAATCGGCATAGACGGCGGCGGAACGAGCTGCCGGGCCGCAGTCGCGGACAGGAACGGCAATGTCATCGGCCGTGGCAAAGCCGGCCCTGCCAACATCCTGTCGGATCTGGAAAACTCCCTTCTCAATATCGTCGAATCCGCCCGGCAGGCGCTAGGCGATGCCGGGCTTGCCGCTGAAACCATTTCCTCCGTCGCAGCCGTCGTCGGCGTCGCCGGCGCCAATGTCGGCGATTATGGTAGACGAATCGAAAAGGCCCTGCCTTTCACCGAAGGCCGCGTCGTCACCGATGCGCTGATCGCCCTGCAGGGGGCGCTCGGCGATGCCGACGGCATCGTCGGCGCCTTCGGCACTGGCTCGGTCTATAATGCCCGCAGGGATGGCCGACTGAACGGCATCGGTGGCTGGGGTTTCGTCGTCGGCGACCAGGCAAGCGGTGCCCGCCTCGGCCGCGACCTCCTGGAACAATCGCTGCTCGCCCATGACGGGGTGCGCCCGGTATCGCCGATCACCGAAGCGGTCATGACCCAATATGGCAACGATCCAGAGCGCATCGTCGAATTCGCCCATTCGGCAAGACCAAAGGATTTTGCCCGTTACGCACCGATCGTCTTCGAACATGCGGCCAAGGACGATGCCGTTGCAGTTGGCATCGTCACGGATGCGGCAACGGCTATCGGCGAAAGTCTCGAAGCACTGCTCTGGCCCGAATGCCCGTCGATCTGCCTGCTCGGCGGCCTTTCCGAAGCCTACGAGCCCTGGCTATCCGAACGCTACAGGTCCCTGCTTGCCAAGCCAAAAGGCGATGCCCTGCAGGGCGCGGTTGAACTTGCAGTCAAGCTCTTGAACGACAGGCAGAGGGGTGCGGCATGACCGACGACCTCGCCACCCTCCTTTCCCTGGAGCGCCTGCAGGCAGCCGGCACAGGGCCGCTCTACGTCAAGCTGCGCCGCACGCTCGAAGGAGCCGTGCGCACCGGCACGCTTGGTCACGGCGATGCGCTGCCGCCGGAACGCGACATCGCCGAATTGGCCGCCGTCAGCCGCGTCACCGTGCGGAAGGCGATCGACGAACTCGTCGCCGATGGCCTGTTGGTGCGCCGTCACGGTTCCGGCACCTTCGTCGCCAAGCCGGTCTCCAAGGTCGAGCAGCGCCTGTCGCAGCTCACCTCCTTCACCGAGGACATGGCGCGCCGCGGCATGTCCTCCCGCTCCGAATGGCTGCATAAGGGCATCCACACGCCCTCGCCCGACGAGATGATGATCCTTGGCCTCGGTGCCGACGTCAAGGTTTCGCGCCTCTCGCGCCTGCGCATCGCCGACGACCAGCCGCTGGCGATCGAGAATGCCAGCGTCTCCGGCGAGTTCCTGCCCGATCCCTCGGCCGTCACCAATTCGCTCTATGCCGAGCTCGAACGCCTCCAGGTCCGACCCGTGCGCGCCGTGCAGCGCATCTCGGCAACCAATATGAAGGAAGCCGACGCCCAGCTTCTCGGCGTCTCCGCGGGTGCGGCTGGCCTGTCGATCGAGCGCATCTCCTATCTCGGCTCCGGCCGCGCCGTCGAATTCACCCGCTCGCTCTATCGCGGCGATGCCTATGACTTTGTCGCGGAACTGACGATCGCGGTGACGTAAGCCCTACCAGAAGCGGGCGATCCAAAGCTGATTTCCGACAAGATTATCAAAGATCGCATCGGCGGAGATAAGTGGTATTCCATTCTGCATGGCGGTCGCGGCAAGAAACCGGTCGAACGGATCGCGATGTGTCCAATCCATCATGGCTGCGGTCAGACAGATTTCCGGTGTCAATGCCGCGGCAATGCCACCCTGTTCATGCAGCAGTTCCGGCAACCGGCCGATGAAAGGCTCCATCTCCGGCCACTTGCCGAGACGAACCTTCTGCCCGATTTCAAATAGGGATATTGGGCTGACGAAAATCGTCTCCGCCTTTTCGATCAGAGCGATCGCCTTGGCCGAGAGCCGCTCGTCGCCGGTCAGCGACCATGCCCAGGCATGGGTGTCGAGCAGAAGCGAGTTCACTCGCCCCCTTCCCAAGCCGCAAGTTCGCCCTGATCTATGGGCTCAAAAAAGTCGGGTCCATTTCCAACAACTTGCCCCTTGAGCAGCCCGATCTTGAAGGAAGACTGCACAATCGGAATGATCTTCACGACAGGCTTGCGCCCCTTGGCGATCACCACTTCCTCACCGGAAAGGGCGGCGTCGATCAATTTCGACAGATTGGTCTTTGCGGCATGGATGGTAACCTGCATCGTCGCCCTCATTAGCTAACTTGACTAAGTATACCGCCTCATCGTCAATTCCGCTATCAAATTCAACCAGCCTGAATGCGGGTAATTATTGAGCCGCATCAAAATCATAAAGCCGGAAGGTGAATCCCTTCCGGTTTTCATTTATTGAATCAATCTCTGAGGACGCCGCCCTAAGCGACCGTGAAGACTCGGCAATCAGGCCGCGTCTTCGATCTGCTCGTCCGTCTTGCGCGGCACGTAGTTCAGCACCGGCCCGAGCCAGCGCTCGACTTCAGACACCGCCATCTGCTTGCGGGCCGCATAGTCTTCCACCTGATCGCGCTCCACCTTGGCGACGCCGAAATAATAGGAGTCGGGATGGCCGATATAGAGGCCCGAGACCGAGGAACCCGGCCACATCGCATAACTCTCCGTCAGCTTTACGCCGGCCGCTTTTTCAGCATCGAGCAGCTTGAAGAGTGTCGCCTTTTCGGTGTGGTCAGGCTGGGCGGGATAACCGGGCGCCGGGCGGATGCCGGCATAGGCTTCGGTAATGAGATCCTCCTTGCTGAGCGTCTCGTCCTTGGCGTAGCCCCAGTATTCGCGCCGCACCTGCTCATGCATGCGCTCGGCAAAAGCTTCGGCGAAGCGGTCGGCCAGCGCCTTGACGAGGATCGAGGAATAATCGTCGTTCGCCCGTTCGAAACGCTCGGAGATGGCAATTTCCTCGATACCCGCCGTCACCACGAAGCCGCCGACATAATCCTGAACACCGCTTGTGACAGGCGCCACGAAGTCGGAGAGCGCCACGTTCGCCCGCCCGTCCCGCTTCGAAAGCTGCTGGCGCAGCGTATAGAAGGTCTCAAGCTCGTGCTTCCGGCTCTCGTCCGTGAACAGTCGGATGTCGTCACCGACGGCGCCGGCCGGCCAGAAGCCGATGACGGCGCGTGGGCGGAACCACTTTTCATCGATGATCTTCTTCAGCATGGCCTGCGCATCGGCCCAGAGCGCACGCGCCGCCTCGCCCTGCTTCTCGTCTTCCAGAATGGTGGGGTACCGGCCGCGCAGCTCCCAGGTCTGGAAGAACGGCGTCCAGTCGATATATTTGGCAAGCTCGGCCAGATCATAATCCTCGAACACCCGTGTGCCGAAGAATTGCGGCTTCACCGGCCGGTAGGCAGACCAATCGACCTTATGCGCATTCTCGCGAGCCCGGGGCAACGGCAAGCGCACCTTCTCGGCCTCGCTGCGCGCATGGGCGGCCGCCACCTTGGCATATTCGGCGCGAATGTCGTCGACATAGGCCTGGCGGTTCTCCGGTGACAGCAGGGCCGAGACGACGCCGACGGCGCGGCTCGCATCGGTCACGTAGATCGTCTGCCCCTTGTTGTAGCCGGGATGGATCTTCACGGCCGTATGCACGCGGCTGGTCGTTGCCCCGCCGATCAGCAGCGGGATCTCGAAGCCCTGCCGCTCCATTTCGGCCGCGACATGCACCATCTCGTCGAGCGACGGCGTGATCAGGCCGGAAAGGCCAATGACATCGACCTTTTCGGCAATCGCCGTTTCGAGGATCTTCGTCGCCGGCACCATGACGCCGAGGTCGACGATCTCGTAATTGTTGCAGGCAAGCACGACGCCGACGATGTTCTTGCCGATATCGTGCACATCGCCCTTGACCGTCGCCATCAGGATCTTGCCGGCCGACCGGCGTTCCTCGCCGCCATTGAGGCGCTTTTCCTCTTCCATGTAGGGCAGCAGCACGGCCACCGCCTGCTTCATCACGCGCGCCGACTTGACCACCTGCGGCAGGAACATCTTGCCCGAGCCGAACAGGTCACCGACGACGTTCATGCCGGCCATCAGCGGCCCTTCGATGACGTGCAGCGGCCTGACAGCCTGCTGGCGCGCCTCCTCGGTATCGGCCTCGATATATTCGGTGATGCCGTTGACCAGCGCATGTTCGAGACGCTTCTCGACGCTCCATTCGCGCCAGGAAAGATCCTGGACGCGGCCTTCGCGTGCCGCGCCGCCACGGAATTTCTCCGCCACTTCGAGCAGCCGCTCGGTACCATCAGGCCGGCGGTTCAGCACCACGTCCTCGCAGGCCTCGCGCAGCTCGGGATCGATATTATCGTAGACGGCAAGCTGGCCGGCATTGACGATGCCCATGTCCATGCCCGCCTGGATGGCGTGGTAGAGGAACACGGCGTGCATCGCCTCGCGCACCGGCTCGTTGCCGCGGAACGAGAAGGACAGGTTGGAGACGCCGCCCGAAATATGCACCAGCGGCATGCGCTCGCGGATCGTCCGCGTTGCCTCGATGAAGTCGACGCCGTAATTATTGTGCTCTTCGATGCCGGTCGCGACCGCGAAAATATTCGGATCGAAGATGATGTCCTCGGGCGGATAGCCGATCTTTTCGGTCAGCAGCTTGTAGGCGCGTGTGCAGATATCCACCTTGCGCTCGTAGCTGTCCGCCTGCCCCGTCTCGTCGAAGGCCATGACGACGACGGCGGCACCATAATTGTGCAGCAGCCGCGCCTGGGCGAGGAAATTCTCCTCGCCTTCCTTCAG
The DNA here is from genome assembly GCA_000023185.1 of Rhizobium leguminosarum bv. trifolii WSM1325. Classification (NCBI taxonomy): domain Bacteria; kingdom Pseudomonadati; phylum Pseudomonadota; class Alphaproteobacteria; order Hyphomicrobiales; family Rhizobiaceae; genus Rhizobium; species Rhizobium leguminosarum. Next base: position 2,909,517 of record CP001622.1, read on the forward strand.
CGAGATCGAGTTGACGATCGGCTTGCCCTGGACCCGCTTCAGGCCGGATTCGATGATCGAGAATTTCGACGAGTCGATCATCACAGGCACGCGGGCAATGTCAGGCTCGGCGGCGATCAGGTTGAGGAACTCGACCATCGCCTTTTCGGAATCGATCAGCCCCTCGTCCATGTTGATGTCGATCACCTGGGCGCCGTTCTCGACCTGGTCGCGGGCGACATCGAGCGCTGCGGTGAAATCGGCATTGGTGATCAGCTTGCGGAAGCGGGCCGAGCCGGTGACGTTGGTGCGCTCGCCGACATTGACGAAAGGGATGTCCTTCGTCAGCTCGAAGGGTTCGAGACCCGACAGCGACATGAACGGGCGATGCTCGGGAATCGGCCGTGGCTTGTATTTCGCAACGGTCTCGGCGATTGCCTTGATATGCTCGGGCGTCGAGCCGCAGCAGCCGCCGACGATGTTGACGAGGCCCTCGCGGGCGAAGCCGTCGATCTGCGCCGCCATCAGCTCCGGGGTTTCGTCATACTGGCCGAATTCGTTCGGCAGGCCGGCATTCGGATAGGCGCAGATGAAGGTGTCGGCAACGCCCGAAAGCTCCTGCAGATGCGGGCGCATCGCATTGGCGCCGAGCGCGCAGTTGAGCCCGATCGTGAAGGGATTGGCATGGCGCACCGAGTTCCAGAAGGCAGATGGCGTCTGGCCGGACAGCGTGCGGCCGGAAAGGTCGGTGATCGTGCCCGAGATCATCACGGGCAGGCGCACGCCCTTGGCCTCGAAGCGCTCCTCGCAGGCGAAGATCGCAGCCTTGGCGTTCAGCGTGTCGAAGATCGTCTCGATGAGGATGATGTCGGCGCCACCGTCGATCAGCCCGTCGATCTGCTCGCCGTAGGCGGAACGCAGATCGTCGAAGGTCACGGCGCGAAAACCCGGGTTGTTGACGTCAGGCGAGATCGAGGCGGTACGGTTGGTCGGCCCAATGGCGCCGGCGACGAAACGGCGGCGGCCGTCCTCGCGCTCGGCGCGCTGTGCTGCCCGCCGCACGATTTCGGCGCCTTCCTTGTTGAGGTCGTAGACTGCACCTTCCATCTCGTAATCGGCCTGCGCGATGCGGGTCGAGGAGAAGGTGTTGGTCTCGAGAATATCGGCGCCGGCCTTGGCGTATCTGTAATGGATCTCTTCGATCGCGTCCGGTTGGGTCAGGATCAGGAGGTCGTTATTGCCCTTCTGGTGACAGGCGCAGCCGATGAAGCGCGTCCCGCGAAACTGGTCTTCGTCATAGCCCAGCCCCTGGATCTGCGTACCCATGGCGCCGTCGAGAACAAGGATGCGCTCGCTCGCGGCTTGTTTCAAAGCTGCGAAAACTTCACTGCCGTCACGTTTGCCCGTTTCCGGACCAAAGAGATTGTCAAACACGGGAGGGCTCCTTGACGTCGTAAGACCAGACAGTCCAAATCACATAAAGATATCTTTATGTCAATATATGCCGATCGATTTCGTGCTTTGCAAGTCTACAGCGCCGCGCGTCTATTAAGACACGCAAAGGACGCTGCAGCAGTTTGAATCTTCGCATCGTGCTTTTTGAAAATCGACCCCGATTTTCCAGCCGATGCGATAGCCAGATGACAGGCTTGCCCGACCTCTATATAGGCGTTTGCGACGCTTGTGCACGAAATCGGAGGAGCATCATGGCACCCGCAACCGGCAACGCCGTGCTTGGAAACTGGACGACCCGCGCCTATCATCGCGGCTGGCTGCTGACCCAGGCGAACGGTCTCTTCGATTTCTTCCAGCACAATTCGGTCAATCCCAAGGGCGGTTTCTACGATCTCGACGACGCCGGCAGGCCTCTCGACGCCGAGGGCCAGGTTCGCGGCATCCATATCGCGGCGCGCGCCGTGCATTGCTTCTCGATCGGCGCGCTGCTCGGCCGCCCCGGCGCTGCAGATGTCGTCGACCACGGCATGGACTATATCTGGAACCATCATCGCGACCGGAAAAACGGCGGCTATTTCTGGTCGCTCAACAATGACGGACCCGTCGATTCCAACAAGCAGGGCTATGGCCATGCTTTCGTGCTGCTCGCCGCCTCAGCCGCAAAGACGATCGGCCATCCGCTTGCCGACGGCATGCTTGATGATATCACCAAGATCCTCAACACGAAGTTCTGGGAAGAAAAGCACGGCGCGATCGCCGAGGAATTCACCGCCGACTGGCAGCCCCTCGATGGCGGCGCCTATCGCGGCCAGAACTCCAACATGCACCTGACCGAAGCGCTGATGGCGGCCTTCGAAGCCACCGGCGACGGGGACTATCTGTCCAAGGCCGAAAGCATCGCCGATCTCGTCATCCGCCGCGTCGCCGGCTCCGTCGACTGGCGCGTCGCCGAGCATTTCGACGCCGAATGGAACCTCGACAAGACTTACTACCATCCGAACGAAATGTTCCGCCCGGCCGGCACGACGCCCGGCCACTGGCTGGAATGGGCCCGCCTCATCCTGCAGCTCTGGGCGCTCGGCGGCAAACGGATCGAATGGATGCCGGATGCGGCCAAGGCCCTCTTCGCCCAATCCATGGCGCTCGGCTGGGACAACGACAAGGGCGGCTTCTTCTACACGCTCGATTGGGAAGACAAGCCCGCCAAGCGCAACAAGCTCTGGTGGCCAGCCTGCGAAGCTGCGGCCGCTGCACATTTCCTCAACGAGCATCTGCCGAGCGATTTCCATGAAGAGAGCTATCGCCAGATCTGGAACGTGATCGAGCGCGCCTTCATCGACCATAAGAACGGCGGTTGGCACGAGGAACTGACGGAAGATCTCGTCCCCTCTCACTCGCTCTTCCCCGGCAAGGGCGATATCTATCACGCCCTGCAGGCCTGCCTCATCCCGCTCTTCCCGGCAACGGGCAGCCTGACGAAGGGCATCACTGAGGCTGGCGGCAGGATCTGAGGCCGAAGATCAGTAGCCCGGCGGCGGCAGTGCGGCGTTGGGGTTTCGCTGGAACCACTCGACATCCTCGTTGACGCGGTCGAGTTCGTCCTGCACATCGCGCTGATCGCGGCGGATGTCGTGCATGTCGTCTTCGAGATCCTCGATCCGCCGGCGCAGTTCCGACCGGTCACCGTCCTTGGCATCCCTCAGCTTGTCGGAAAGCTCATCGATGCTTGTCTCCTTGGAGCTATAGTCGTTCTGCATCGAGCTGAGGCGCGCCTGCAGCCCATGCTGCTTGCTGCCGAGGCCGAAGCCGCGCAGGAAACCGGGTGCGGTCTGGGGCGGGCAGACATTGGCGTAGCCGCTGCCCGCCTGGCCGCGCGCAAGCCCGCTGAGCGGCGTGCAGTAGCGCACCAGGCCAGTCTGATATCCCTGAAACCAGATCGTCTGATCGGGCACGATCTTGACCCGCTCGCAGGATTTCGCATGTGCGGCGAAGCGTTGTTGCGGCTCGTGGCCTGCTGCCCCGTCGCTCTCGCCGATCACCCGCCAGTCGGCGGCGACGCATTCCTCCTTGGACAGCGTGTTGCAGGAGACAAGGAAAAGGCCAAAGCCGATGGTGGCGGCAAGCGCAAGAAACGAGCGGATCATGGCGTCCCGGGTAAGATGAGGAGTGCGATGCCGCAGCTTAGCCGCAGGACAAGCCCGCGTCACCGGAGCAGCGACGCGAATTTGCAGTTTTCATGGCTTTTTTCTGTCAAAATTACGGCAGCGCAGACTGCGTCAGAGCAGCGGGGCCAGCCGCAGCGTATCCAGATCCTTGGCAAGCATCAGCGCCAGCGCCTCGACCGCCAGATTGTGGTCATCGCGCTGCGGCAGTCCTGAGACGGTGACGGCGCCGATGCAGCCGGTGCCCTTGACGTTGATCGGGAAACTGCCGCCATGTGGCGCATAGTCTGCGCCGGAAAGCCCGTTATCCTCGACCGTCTTGCCATCCTTCTGCAGCTTCAGGCCGGAGGCATAGCTGCTGCGGAAATAACGCAGCACCATATTGCGCTTGCGGCGGACCCAGTTGACGTTGTCGGGCGTCACACCCGGGAGTGCCGCATAGAAGACCGGCATCGAATGCAGGGTCACGTCGATCGCGATGCCGAGGCCACGCTCGGTGGCGAGTTCCTGCAGGAGCTTGCCGAGCTGCCATGCCGTCGTCAGATCAAAAGCGTCGAAGCTTAGGACTTTCTCCTGCTCCGCGATCCGGCTGAGATCGTCCTCGATTGTCATGATGAGCGTTCCTCTTGCGCGATGATCCGTGCAGACCATTCTCGCGGGGAGCAAAAAAGTAAAGCAAAAACTTGGACCTATCCCTGGAGCAACTCCAGCAAAACTGCGCCGCGGTTTTGCGTCCGCAATTGCGCGAAGACAAAGAGATAGAGCATTTTCATCACTCCGAAGAAAACGGAAATGCTCTATGTCAGAGCTTCGGCGTCAGCATCTCGAAGCGGTCGCGGGTAGTGGCGCAGGTATCGCCGCCAAGCCTCGCAATGGCATCCACCGCGGCCGGATCGACATGCAGCCGTTCAGGATCGACCACGCCGTCGCGATAATGCGCGTAGACGATCTCGCCCATGACGATCTGCCGCGACCGGCCGAGCTCCAGCGTCACGTGCCGCTTGCATTCGAAGGCGGCCGGCGCCTCGGCGATAAAGGGCGAGGCCACCTTCTCGCCCGGCATCGCCGTCAAGCCCGCTTCCTTCAACTCGTCGACGCCGCGCGGATATTTGGCGCCGCAGACATGCATCGCCTCGGCGATCGCGAAGGAGACGATATTGACCGTGAACACCTCGGTCATGCGGATATTGTGGCCGGTATCCTTGAACGACATGTCGACATTGTTCTCGACCCCGATCGCAAGGATCGGCGGATCGGCCGAGAGGCAGTTGAAGAAGCTGAAGGGTGCGGCGTTGATCCGGCCGTTTTCGTCGACCGTCGTCACCAGAGCGATCGGGCGCGGAATGATCGTGCCGATCATCAGCTTGTAGCGTTGGCGCTCGGTGAGCTGTTGGAAATCGAAGGAAACGGACATCGTTCAGCCGACCTTCAGGACCGGCGAGAAACCGCTCATCGCCCCGGTGAAGGGTTTCGGCAGCGGCGACGCGTAGGAGCCGCGCTTGCTGGTGGAAAGCCCGAGCGACACCAGCGCTTCGGCCTGCTTGACGGCGGCGGCGACACCGTCGACGACAGGCACGCCGTAGATCTGCTGCAGTTCGCGCGCCAGATCGGTCATGCCGGCGCAACCGAGCACGATCGCCTCGGCGCCGTCTTCCAAAAGCGCCCGCTCGATCTCGGCCCTGAGCTTGCCGATCGCGCCCGAGGCCGGATCTTCCAGTTCCAGCACAGGGATGTCTGAGGCGCGCACCTTGGCGCGGTCGCCCATGCCGTAGCGGCGCACCAGATTGTCGATCAGCACCCGCGAGCGCTCCAGCGTCGTCACCACGGTGAAGCGCTGCGCCAGGAAACCAGCCGTCACCACGGCGGACTCGCAAAGCCCGAGGATCGGCACATCGGCAAAGGTCCGCGCCGCTTCGAGCCCGGTATCGTCGAAGCAGGCGATAACAGCCGCGTCATAGCCTACACCCTGCCGTTCCCTGAGTTCGGCGAGCAGGCCGGGAATCGCTAAGGCCCCGTCGTAGTGCCCTTCGATGGAAACCGGCCCCATGCGCGAGGTGGCCGCGATGATCTCCGTGCCGGATGCCGCCACCGCGCGCGCGGCGGTGGCGGCTTTCTCGGTCATGGAGGCCGTGGTGTTCGGATTGACGATGAGGATGCGCATGTCAGTTTATCTTTGCCTGCCGCCGGCTGAGCATCGTCATGATGCCGAGTGCGATGAGAATGATGGTGAAGGAAAACAGCGTCGTCACGGTGCCGAGCGCATAGAGCACCGGCGTCGTGACGTTGGTGGTCATGCCGTAGATTTCAAGCGGCAGCGTGTTGTAGGTGCCTGATGTCATCAGCGTGCGGGCGAATTCGTCATAGGAGAGCGTGAAGCCGAACAGGCCGACGCCGATGAGGCTCGGCGCGATCATCGGCAGCACGACATGGCGGAACGTCTGCCAGGAGCTGGCGCCGAGGTCACGCGCCGCCTCTTCATAGGCCGGCGAAAAGCGGTTGAAGACGGCAAACATGATCAGCACGCCGAACGGCAGCGTCCAGGTGAGATGCGCGCCGAAGGCCGACGAATACCAGGCGGGCTTCAGCCCTCCCTCCTGGAAAACGACGCCGATGCCGAGCGAGATGATGATCGACGGCACGACAAGGCTTGCGACCGTGGCATAGAACAGCGCGGTCGAACCGCGGAAACGGCGGCGGAAGGCAAGGCCGGCGAGCAGTGAGACGACGACGGTCACCGCCATCACCATCAGCCCGAGGGTGAAGGAGCGGCGGAACGAGGCGCCGAAATCGCCGACCGCCTGCTTCTCGAACAGATTGAAGAACCAGTGCGTGGAAATACCGTTCATCGGGAAGGTCAGGCCGCCGTCCGGCCCCTGGAAGGAGAGGATCAGGATCGCCGAAAGCGGGCCGTAGAGAAACAGCACGAAGATGATGAAGAAGAGCGCCAACAGATAGAATTCCAGGCCGCGTTTTTCGTGGCTCATCTCAAAGCTCCTTGCGGATGTCGACGACGCGCAGGATGGCCGCGACCATCAACAGCACGACGGCGAGCAGCACCACTGCATTGGCGGCAGCGGCCGGATATTGCAGCAGCGACATCTGGTTCTTCATCATCAGCGCCACCGAAGCGCTCTGGCCGCCGGACATCACCTGCACCGTCGAAAAGTCAGCCATGACGAGCGTGACGACGAAGATCGTGCCGATCGCCATGCCGGGTTTGGCGAGCGGGAAGACGACGTTCCACAACACCTGCCAGCCGGAGGCGCCGGCATCGCGCGCCGCCTCGAACAGCGATCGGTCGATGCGCATGAGCGTGTTGAAGATCGGCGTCACCATAAACAGCGTATAGAGGTGCACCATGGCGAGCACGACGGCGAAATCGGAATAGAGCAGCCATTCGATCGGCTGCGGGATGATGCCCATCTTGATCAGCGTCGAATTGACGAGGCCGTTGCGCCCGAGCACCGGGATCCACGAGATCATGCGGATGATGTTCGAGGTCATGAACGGCACGGTGCAGACGAGGAAGAGGATCATCTGCGTCGAGGTCTTGCGGACGTGGAAGGCCAGGAAATAGGCGACCCAGAAACCGATGACGAGCGTCAGCGCCCAGACGATCGCAGTGAATTTCAGCGTGTTGAGATAGATCTTCCACGTCACCCACGAACCGAGCGTGTCGGTGTAGTTCATCGTCAGGAAATCGGGATAGAGACCGGCAAAGTCGTAGTCCCAGAAGCTGACGACCGCGATCATGGCGATTGGCAGCAGGAAGAACAAGCCGAGAATGACGAACAGCGGCGTCGCCTGGAGATAGGAGATCGCCGATGGGGAAAGCCTCAGTCCGCGCCCGCCGCGCGCGCCCTGGCCATCCTCCTCCGTTTCCGCTGCGATGGTCGCCATGATCCGGTTCTCCGTTCTGATTACGTCAAGTGGAACGAAGGAGCGTGCCGCCCCCTCATCCGCCTGCCGGCACCTTTGCCTGGGTCGAGCCACTGGTCTCGACCCGTCCTTTCGGCCCCCCACTGGGGAGAAGAGATTCGCGGCAGCGCCTAGACTACCGCGAACTTGATTTTGTCTCACGACGTGGCCACGGACTCCCTCTTCTCCCCAGCGGGGAGAAGGTGGCCCGAAGGGTCGGATGAGGGGGCGGAGCGAAGCGACGTCTTGAGCATCGCGAAAGACAGTAGCTCTCCGCCCTCTCGACGTGGATCAGGCAGCGATGAACTCGTTCCAGCGACGGACCATGTAGCGGTCCTCGTCCATGACGGAGTTCCAGCAGGCGACAGCACCCATGCGGGCTTCGAAGGAACCGCCGTCGCGAACGGCACCGGCCTTCTCCATGACCTTGCCCTCGGGAGACAGAATGTCGCCGGCAGCCGGCTTGCCTTCGATCCAGTAGCCCCATTCGTCGGCCGACATGAATCCCTTGGCGGTGTCCATGCAGGCGGAATAGTACCCTTGGCGGTTGAGATAGCCGCCGACCCAGCCGGACGTGTACCAGTTGATGTATTCATAGGCGGCGTCGAGCTGCGCGCCCTTGAGGTGCGAGGCGAGACCGAGACCGCCGCCCCAGGCGCGGTAGCCTTCCTTGAGCGGCTGGAAGGTGCAGGCGATACCCTTCGAACGGACGGCGGCGACAGCCGGCGACCACATCGACTGGATGACCACTTCGCCCGACGCCATCAGGTTCACCGACTCGTCGAAGCTCTTCCAGAAGGCGCGGAACTGGCCGTCGCCCTTGGCCTTGATGAGGAATTCGATCGTCTTGTCGATTTCTTCCTTCGTCATGTTGCCCTTGTCGGCATATTTGATCTTGCCGGAAGCTTCCATGATCATCGCCGCATCCATGATGCCGATCGACGGGATGTTGAGGATCGCGGTTTTGCCCTTGAAGGCGGGATCGAGAATATCGGCCCAGCTGGTGATCGGACGGCCGGTGAGATCAGGACGGATGCCGAGCGTGTCGGCATTGTAGATGGTCGGAACCATCGTCATCCACTGCGTCGGCTCCTTGGCAAACTTCTTGGAATCCTGCGCTTCGACGAAGCCGACCGTGTGCGGCGCCGTGCCCTGGGCGATGACGCTGTCTGCCTTCAGTTTGCCGTTGATGAACAGCGGCACGATCTTGTCGTAATATTTCAGCTTCTTGACGTCCATCGGCTGCATCACGCCGGTCGGGAACACCTTCTTGGCGATCCAGTATTCGACGTCGGCAATGTCGTAGCTGTCAGGCTGGGTGACGGCGCGCTGGGCGGCGGCGTCGGAATCGGTTGCCGTCATCTCCAGCGTGATGCCGAGATCGGCCTTGCACTTCTCGGCGATGGCATTGATGTTCGAAACGCCGGTGCCGAACTGGCGAAGCGTGATGTTCGTCTGCGCCCAGATGGTGGGAAAGCCGGTGATGGCGCCGGAGCCGGCGATGGCGCCGACGGCAGCAGCACCCGTCTTCAGCAGCGTGCGGCGGGAAAGCCCCTTTTCCGCCTTGGTCGATGTCGTTTCAGTCGTCATGTCAGTTCCCCTTTTCTTGGATGGAAGGTTCAGTGTTCTTGATGGTGATGGCTCATGCGGAAGAGCGGCCGAGAAGCACGGCATCGTCGAGCGCCCAGCTGAGCGAGACGGTGTCGCCGACGGCAACCGGCCGGGCGAAATAGTCGCCGTCGTCGGCAATGACGGTGAAGTCGTCGCTGCCGGCGCCGAGGACGGTAATCTTCACGGAAGAGCCGCGATATTCGATGTTGGAGACGATACCGTCGAAGCCGAGCGTCCATTCGGTCGCCACCTGCAGGCGCACGCGGTCGGTGCGGATACCGATATCGATGGGCTCGCCGACTTCCCTGCCCGTCCCGCGCACGGAAAAGCTCTGACCTTCCGGCACGGTCATGACGAGCACGCCGTTCTCGTTCGACGTCACCCGGCCGGACAGCACATTGTGGTCGCCCATGAACCGCGCGACGAAGGCCGTCGCCGGCCGCTCGAAGACCTCGCGCGGGGCGGCCGCCTGCTCGATCCGGCCGTCATTCATGATGACGATGACGTCGGCGAGCGCCATCGCCTCTTCCTGGCTGTGGGTGACATGCACGAAGGTGATGCCGAGCGACTTCTGCAGCTTCTTGAGTTCGGCGCGCATGCGGATCTTCAGGAACGGATCGAGCGCCGACAGCGGCTCGTCGAGCAGCAGCGCTTCCGGATCGGTGATCAGCGCGCGCGCCAGCGCCACGCGCTGCTGCTGGCCGCCGGAAAGCTGGGCCGGACGCCTATTGGCATAGGCCTCCATCTGCATCAGCTTCAGCATTTCGAGCGCCTTGGCCTGCCGCTCTTGCCTATCGATACCCTTCATCTTCAGGCTGAAGGCGACGTTGTCGATCAAATCGAGATGCGGGAAAAGCGCGTAGGATTGGAACATCATCGCCGTGCCACGCCTGGCCGGCGGAAAATCGGTGACGACCACATTGCCGAGGCGAATATCGCCCGACGAGATGCTCTCGTGGCCGGCGATCATGCGCAGTGTCGAGGTCTTGCCGCAGCCCGATGGGCCAAGAAAGCAGCAATAGGAGCCGGCGGGGATCTTCAGGCTGATCGCATGGACCGCCGTCGTCGCGCCATAAACCTTCGAAACGGATACTATATCGATCTCTGCCGCTTTCGACATCATGCCTTCCCCTGTTCGGAAAAGACGATGCATCTGCCGTGCCAGACTCCGATGCTTGCAGCAAGCCATTGCGAAATAATGATTTTATCAACACCGCAATGGAGAGAGCAAATTATAGGCGCAAAGCGATCTGCACATGATTTAGGCTATCGTGCGCAATTTGTGCAAAACATCGTATACAATCCGATTGCAATTTCGGGGACAAATTCTGTTTAACTTTACCACGAAGCCGGGTATGGTTTGCCGACCATCAGGAAATAAATTTCATGAAATCCGCCGCCAAGGCTCAGCAGGCCGAAGACTCCGCCGAAACCGGCGCGCAACAGATTCGCGATGCCATTCGCGAAGCGATCGTCGAGCGCAGGCTCTCGCCCGGCACCAAGCTTTCAGAAAGCGATGTCGGCAATCTCTTCAACGTCAGCCGCACGCTTGCGCGCGCCGCCCTGCAGGCGCTCTCCTATGAAGGCCTTGTCAGCGTCGAGAAGAACCGCGGCGCCTTCGTCGCCTATCCCTCGCCCGAAGAGGCTCGCCAGATTTTTTCCGCCCGCCGCCTGGTCGAGCCAGGCATATTGCGCGAGGCGGCGGCGCGGATCACGCCTGACGATATTAGCCATTTGCGACAGCTTCTGCTGGAAGAAGGCCGCCTGATGAGCGAGCGCGGTCAGACGGCGCGCCGCGCCGAAATCAAGGCATCGGGCGATTTTCATCTGATGCTGGCGGCCATATCGGGCAATTCGATCATGCAGCGCTTCATGGAAGAGCTCGTCGCCCGCTCCTCGCTGGTGATTGCGCTCTACGGGCAATCGACCGCATCGAGCTGCGGCCATTCCGAACATGGTGACATAATCTCGGCAATCGAAGCCGACGAACTCGACCGCGCCTGCCAGCTGATGCTGCACCACATCACCCATATCGAGGCCGATCTCGACCTGCGCGAACGCAAGAGCCTGGGTCTCAAGGAAGCCTTCGAACTCTGAACATGCAAAAGATGCGGGCGCGGATGCTTCCCGCGCCGCGCTTCAAACGGACTCTCGAAACGCTACCAGGGCGTCTTCTTCGGCAGCAATTCAAAAGCCGCGAAGATATCCTCGGCGGTCATTGGCTCGCTCGAGCGCAGCTTCACGATTCCGTCCCGTCCGAGCAGGATCAGCCCGAACTCGCCGGACGGCGGTCCCTGCAGCCGATTGCGAATATCGTCGGCATCGAGGTCCCAGTCATCGTCGAACAGCGCAAACGCGCCGCCGCCAGCAATACTGAACACCTCGACGTCTTCCTCGATCAGGCGCATATGCGCCTTGCGCAGCCATTCATCCTGGATGAGCGCGCGGTCATCTTGCGCATCGGCGAAGATGATCAGCACTCGTTTTCTGTCGCGAAACTGCTCCAGCGATTGCGGAAGCTCAGGCTCACGCCTGGGAGTACCGATGATTTCATGAACAAAAGATTTCAGCATGGTGCTCATTCCTCGGCCATCGCTTGATGTGGCCGTGCCTGCCGGATTAAACGGCTGGCAATAAGCGAGGTTCCGCCAAAAGCGGAAAAGGATCGCAGCCATGGCCGCGATCCTTATTCTATCAGTCGCGGCCCTGGTCTTCGGACGCGTGGGCCGACACGGCGACGAGATCCGCAGCCCCGGTGACGAGAAGGCGCTTGCGCACCAAAACGCGCATGACACGCGCCGCCGTCGAGAAGGTCATCTGGTCGAGCGGGCCTTCGCCCTCCCACGGCTTGGTCAGCCGTTCGGTGACGGCGCCGACGATGTTCATCGGCACGATGTCGGTGCATTCGCGCATGGCTTCAAAAACGAAGCTGATCGGCATGACCCGTCCTTCGTAGGTCACGATCGGTTCGGTCAATTCGCTGTCCCATTCCTCGAAGGCATAGAGCGCTTCGCGAAACAGCTGCTGGAGGTTAAACGGCGCGTGGCCGTCATGAAGTGGCGGCAGTGCATTCATCATGTCTGTCTCCTCTTGATGGGTTGAAGCCAAAGTCCTCCGGTCTCGGTCGCGCCAACGCGGGGAACGGAACATTTCGCTGCCCCTGCGAACCGAATAACACTATTGATTCTATAGAGTAACGCGCCGGCGTAAAGCCCATTTATCCGCCACCGCGGAAGCGATTTCCATAACACCTTGATATTCTTGCGTGTTTTAGACGAAATTTTCTCCGCGCACACCAGCCTTAAAAATCTATGCCACCCGCCTAGGATCGCTCCGAAATGGCACGGCGAGGGCGAAAAAACCCTGAAAACTCACGGAACTTTTGTAGCTGTAATTTGTTTTGTTCTCACAATTCGCAACACACACTGGGGTTACCACCAATGACGCAAATCCGTGAACCGGAGCGCCGCAGCAGGATCCTGCGCGGCCGCCCCTATAGCCTTGATGAATTCGCCTCCAAATATGGCCTCCGAAACGAGCAGGCAGAAAGCCTGTTCACCCGTTTCGGGCCGTCCTCGATCGAACTCGACCTGCTGATGGCAGCCAAGCGCCGGCCGCCGGTTCTGCAGGACGGAATTGCCGAATAGCACTTTTGACGAATGGAATAGAGAGATGAGCGATAGACGCCACGAATGGATCAGCAAACGGGCTTACGCGATCTGGGAGGAACAGGGCCGGCCTGATGGCCGCGGCGACGAGCACTGGCGCCAGGCCGTTGCCGAACGAGACGCGCTGGAGCGCACGCAGGCCTCGTCCGATGGTCGCGAGGTCCTGGTGAAGTTTCGCCCGAAGCCGCAACGGCCCGAAGCGCCATGCGCCGGCTGGTTCAGCCCAACCGCAAACGTCGGCTGAACCCTTTCTCACACCGGACCGGGCCGCTTAATCCGTACAGGATGAAGCGGCCCAATCGCGGCGAATCCCGTGGCTCAATCCCCTGCGGGATCGCGCCGCTCGATGCCAGATCGAGCAACTCAGTCGAACCTTAACCGGAAGCGCGCCTGAAAATCTCCCTGCCACCACATCGGGAAATTGGTTCCCCATTTATTGTTGTGCAGATTGAAGCGAATGCCAGAGCCGAAGTCCGGCCGCGTCCTATAGAACGTCATGAAATCTGAGCCTTGCGGCGCAACGAGCGGCGCATCGAAGGTTTCGATTGTCAGCAGGCCATCGACAAGATCACCGCGTGCTGCGGTCACAGCCTGCAATTGCCCGCCGCCGCTCGTCGCAATGTTCCCGGATCGATGCCAGAGGCCCATCTTGCGGAAATTCCAGTCCCCGTCACCCTCAGGCGTGAAGGAGAGGAAGCTTGCCTCCGGCATGCGGTTGGCCGGCTTGTCGTGCAATGTCAGGCTGAGGTTCAGGCGATCGCCCTCGGCGATGAAATGCAGCATCACATGCGGCGGCGCGCCATATTTCTGCACCGCCACTGCCGGCATCGACAGAAGGATGCCCGCCCCATCAGTCGCTTCCAGCGCCGGCAGAGAAACCTTCGAAAGTGCTGCCCCGGACCGCGCAAGCCCCGGCTTGTCATGGTCGAGCACCGCCCATTCCTGGCGATGGGTCAGGTAGGTCTCCATGTGCCTGTTAACGTCGCCGGCATCGTAGCTCTCATATCGATAGGCGATCAGCGAGCCGTTGCGGCCGGAGATCGTCCGGCCGGAGGGCGAGGTGATTTCGGCGACATCGCCGCTCGCACCGTCGAGCGCGATCGACCAGCCGCCGGCCTGCAGGCGGAGCTCCCGCCCGCCGCCCTCGATCACGGCAGGCGTGGCGAATTCGGCAAGCACCGCCTGGGCCGCCTGCCGGTCCGTCTCGTCAAGCTGCGAGACCGCTTGGTCGAGATAGGCCCGCTGCTCGTCCCACGAGGCTTCGGTATAGGCGAAGCGATAATCGGATCGGCGCGCGGCCTCAAAATCGGCCCGCGACCACGCCTTATCGTCGCGCAGATAGGATTTGATATCGACGCCGCAGGTATGCTCGGCCACCATCGCCAACCCGCGCCCGAAGGCGAGACGTCGCGCATCGAGCCCATCCGCCGCGAAACGGTCGTAGAGCCGCTGCAGCGCCAGGAACCGCGCCGTCTTCACAGGATCGCTGCCGCTGCCATGGATCCAGCTGTCGCCGAGTTCCAGCTCGACCACAGGGAAGCGCTCACGCTCGTCCCAAAGAATGGCGCCGTAATCCTCGAGCGTCGCAGCGCGGATGATCGCATCCGGCTCACGGGCGCGTAATTCGCGATAGGCTTCGGCCGTCTGCGGCACGCTCTGCGGCCCCATATTGTCGTTGGTATGGGCAAAGCTCAGCCCGTCCTCGAAACCGTCGGGGAAACAGGTCTCGCCATAGGAGCGCTGGTACATGACGACCACCTCCTCGCCGCCGGGCGCCCGCCAGCGGAAGATGTCGGGCACATCGGGCGGCGGTGAGGCCGTATTGACGCCGAGATGCAGGAAGCGGATGCCCGCCTCGGCAAGCAGCGGCACCATGCCGAGCGTATGGCCGGGCACATCGGTCATCTTCGCCGCGATCGTCGTCTTGCCGAAGCGCCGGTCGAGCTCCTGCGAATAGGAAAGCCCGGCCCGGAAAAGGTCGGGCGACATCAGCTCCGTATGCGTGGTGAACGGCAGGCCGTGCCAGCGGATCAGCCCGCGCTCAATCGCCTGTTCCAGCGCTGCCACCTCTCCCGCCGAGCGCGAATTCAGATGGTCCCAGATCAGCCATGCGCCCGTCGTCCAGATGAATTTCGGCTCGTCGGGATTTTCGGCATGAAAATGCTTGGCGGTCTCGATCGCCTGCGGAATGAAGCGCTCGTGATATTGCCGGCGGACTTTCTCGGCATGGTCGGTAAAGCCGATATCGAGGTGGGTCTTGAAGACCAGATGCACACGCTTTTCAGTCATTCCATTCCACACATCGGTGATGATACCCGAAATTCTGCCAGCGCTACAAAGGCGCGACGGAATGTAACCGTTTCCACAAACACCATTGCTCCTGCCACAAACGCTCCGTCAACCGTTTTGGAACAGATCGATGAAATAATGCGGATTTCTTAACCATAGATCCAGAACGCAGCGTCCGATCCTTTCGCCATCAAATCGAATCACGACATGAATGAAGACGTGTTCATCGGCAATTTTGGAGGAAAGGCGGTGGGATTTCCCTGCCGACTGGCGCGGGTGCCCCGCCCAGATTGCGGAGAAAAGGCTGGTCGTTCGGGGAAGGCCGATCGTCAGAAAGCGTTGCTTTCCTGGCAGAGCGCCCGGTGGACCTCGGTCCAGAACAGCGCCAGCGGCGTGTCACCGTTGCGTTCGGCAACGAGGGCGCGAATCAGCGCTTCGGAGCCTGCCATGTCCTGCCAGCTGGATTTCAGGCCCTTGGCGGCCTGTTGGCATTCGGCAATCTCGAATGGTCTCTTGCTGTCCATATGAGGTCTCCTCATGACAGGCGCTAGCAGGTGGGACCCGGATTGTCATTCCCCGCATATGTGGGGATGCCTTGTATTTATGACAGCGCTCGCGGTAGGATTGAGGGGATTGGGGCAGTGGAAATGATTGAAAATACCTACAGCGAAAAGTTCGAGTCCGCTTTCGAACAGATCAAGGCCGCGGCCAATGTGGATGCCGCCATCCGCATTCTCCAGACGGAATATGGCCTCGATTTCGTCACCTACCATCTCGCCCAGACGATCGCGGCCAAGATCGATTCGCCCTTCGTGCGCACCACCTATCCGGATGCCTGGGTCTCCCGCTACCTCTTGAACAGCTATGTGAAGGTCGATCCGATCGTCAAACAGGGCTTCGAACGCCAGCTGCCCTTCGATTGGAGCGAGGTCGAGCCGACGCCCGAGGCCTATGCCATGCTGGTCGACGCCCAAAAGCACGGCATCGGCGGCAACGGCTACTCCATTCCCGTCGCCGACAAAGCGCAACGCCGTGCGCTCTTGTCGCTGAATGCCCGCATC
Organism: Rhizobium leguminosarum bv. trifolii WSM1325; assembly: GCA_000023185.1. Lineage (NCBI taxonomy): Bacteria > Pseudomonadati > Pseudomonadota > Alphaproteobacteria > Hyphomicrobiales > Rhizobiaceae > Rhizobium > Rhizobium leguminosarum. The sequence continues at coordinate 2,925,660 of CP001622.1, forward strand.
CCGGCCGAGGAATGGACCGAACTCGTCCGCCGCTGCCGCAACGAATGGATCGAGATCGCCCATCTGATCCACCGCAAGGCCGTCTACGAGCTGCATGGCGAAAACGATCCGGTGCCGTCATTGTCGCCGCGCGAAATCGAGTGCCTGCACTGGACGGCGCTGGGCAAGGATTACAAGGATATTTCGGTCATCCTCGGCATATCGGAGCACACCACGCGCGATTATCTGAAGACTGCCCGCTTCAAGCTCGGCTGCGCCACCATTTCGGCGGCCGCCTCCCGGGCCGTTCAATTGCGCATTATCAATCCCTAGCGCATCGGCCCGCAAAACCGCGGCTTTGCGCGACATGCTCTGCCCCCCTCATCTGGGGGGGCCCATCTGAGGGAATTTCCGATCCGGCCCGCATGAACCATTCTGCTTTCCACGAACTTGAAAACGCTGGAGGGCAAAATGTTCGTTATCATTCAGGCACATGAGTATCAGAAATACGCTGCCGTACTCGACCAGATGTTTCGCCTGCGCAAGAAGGTCTTCGCCGATACGCTCGGCTGGGACGTTCCCGTCATCGGCCCCTACGAACGCGACAGCTACGATTCGCTCGCCCCCGCCTATCTCGTCTGGTGCAACGACAGCCGCACCCGTCTTTATGGCGGCATGCGCCTGATGCCGACGACAGGCCCGACCCTTCTCTACGACGTCTTCCGCGAGACGTTTCCTGACGCCGCCAATCTTATCGCCCCCGGCATCTGGGAAGGCACACGCATGTGCATCGACGAGGAGGCGATCGCCAAGGATTTCTCCAATGTCGACGCCGGCCGCGCTTTCTCCATGATGCTGCTTGCGCTTTGCGAATGCGCGCTCGATCACGGCATCCATACGATGATTTCCAACTACGAGCCCTACCTCAAGCGCGTCTACAAGCGCGCCGGCGCCGAAGTGGAAGAACTCGGCCGCGCAGACGGTTACGGCAAATACCCCGTCTGCTGCGGCGCCTTCGAAGTATCGGACCGCGTGCTGCGCAAGATGCGCGCCGCCCTCGGCCTCACCCTACCCCTTTATGTCAGGCACGTGCCGGCCCGCTCGGTCGTGACCCAATTCCTGGAGATGGCAGCATGAACCGCCTCGCTGAAACCGCTACGCAGACCGCAATTCAGAAGGATATCGGCGCGCTGGAGCGCCATGTTCTCGCATCCCGCGACATCGCCACGCAGATAGGGGATCCCTTCCTCTCCTATCTCCTCTCGATGGCGCTGTTCACGATCTACGAGAAGAAGGCCCATCATGAGAACGAGGCGCTGAGGAGCAGCTTCAGCTGAGGGCCGGTTCCCCTCCGCCGCCTGAAGACGAGCATGTCTCCCGGCGCCTCGCGCGCAGCCGCAAAAACAGTCCCCGTTTTGCGGCTGCGCGCCCCCGTCATCTCATCAGGGCATTACCGTTACGTCATCAGGGAATTGATGGTCGAAATCAGCGCGTCGTGCATATAGGGCTTCGGCAGGAAAGCGGTATTGGCGGGCAGCGCCATCGGATCGAGCCGCACCATGCCCGAGGTGATGATGATGCCGATATTCGGCCGCATCGCCCTCACCCGCTTGGCAAGCTGGAGACCATCCATCGACCCGGCCATGTTGACGTCGGTGAAGAGGATATCGACATCCTGCCTGCCCTTCAGCACCACCAGAGCCTCGTCGGCATTTGCCGCCTCCAGCGCCACATGGCCGACCTCCTCCAGCACATCGAGGATATTGAACCGGATCAGCGGCTCGTCCTCCACGATGAGCACCACGGCACTGTTCAAAGCCACCATCTGCGATCGCCCTCTTCATGCGGAATGTGACTTGAATAAGTGTAGCCCGCACGAGAAGGTTCCAGTGGCTGCCCACGAAATATGCATCGTCCACAGATGCTTGCGCTCCCCGCTTGTGGCTCCCCCGGATTTGCGTTAGAGCGGAACCCGTGCTGCGGGAACCATTGCCCCGGCACCCAAGCGCCGGCGACCCGGCGCCAAGGGCCTGTAGCTCAATGGTTAGAGCCGGCGGCTCATAACCGCTTGGTTGGGGGTTCGAGTCCCTCCGGGCCCACCACTCTTCCCTTGTTTCAAGGGGCTTAGGGAGTGGTTAGCCAGGAAGGTTAGCCATCTGGTTAGCCCTTTGTTCCTGGCTTCGACTCGATATTGAGCACATCTTCAAAACTTCTCGCTTGATTCCGCCTTTCGTGGCGCGCCTCCCATTCATCGAGACGACGATGTTTGTGGTTGGCTTTCCAATATTGCCAGTCAGTCATGCACTCTGCGATTTCCCCCTGATAAAGATCGTGGTCCTTGAGGAACTTCTCGGTGGTCTCAGCATCCGGATTGTGGCCGATACCTTTGCTGGCGCCCAAGTTGAAAAACTGGTTCGCTAGGTCCTTCACTTTTGTATCATTGGCGCTGTAGATCGGAGACATTGTCCAGCTCCAATAATCGTAGTCATCATAGGGGTCGGATAACGACAGCACCCGATTAATGCGGTCATCCGGCAGCTGTAGGGATTTCAACCCGCCCACGATTTCTGCGATCGCTTCACGCTTTTGCTTCGGTGATAGGCCGCTCATTCGGTTATCACCCGCGATCTGCTGGACACTACGAGCGGCAAACACTTCAGCAAAGTCTTGCAGCTGCTTCACTGTGGCCCGAGCCTCTTCCAATTGTTTCGCCAGTTTTGCTGCCAGGCCTGTTGGACCAAATGTCAGGTCTTGGATGTCGTCTAAGCGCGTGGCTAGGACGGCAAAAACAAGAACGAACGCTACAGAAATGTAGCGAACCTGTTCTGCGCCAGTGAGGACGAGATAAAGGAAAACAACGAAAAGGATCACAGATGCAAGCAGTGCACCAACACGCATAATTTTTTCTCCACCGCTATCGGCGGGCCAACTATTCCGATGACGCTCCGACAATCTTTACTGCTCACCTATAATCAGCTGCCTGGCCGGCACACATTCACCGCCCGCGACGGAATAAGTCATTGCACCTCTTTTATTTTGAACGCTGAAAAGGCTTTGCGCACCTCCGAGCGATGGTTAAGCGAGAGAATAAACTTTCCTTTGAGAATCCTTAGCTGCCGTCATCCGCACATTCCCCTGCTCCGATCGTCTGGGCGCAATATCTCAGTTTCCGGGCGGCTATTCTAATTGATGGCCCCGGCGCAGAAGCCGAATTTCCCTGTCGCAGGTTGTTCTCCCCATAAACTTAAGTTCTCTACTGGTTGGAAGGACTTGCGACAGGACTTCTACCTTGTTTTCCAAAGCCCTGTTCGTTGCCGCTTGCTGTTCTTTTGCCGTGGAACCCAAGCGTTTCAATGCGACCTGACCCGGTGCGCGCTGGATATGGCATCCGCGCCTCGAGGCGCCAACAACATCTGTAGGCGTGGCCGAGACAGCCTTGATCGTGGCAGCGAGTGCCGGCGAAGGGTTTTTCAACCAATGACAAAATCTTGATCGACACCGTCCGTTATCGGGAGGCTTCATCGGCCCTACTTGCCAGAATTATTCGGACACTCTGCACAGTGAGGGATGGGGAGATGCTTCAAACTCGCAAACTATCGGCAGCCATGGCAGCCGTCTTCGTCATTGCCATGTCGGCATCGTCGTGCACCACGAGCTCAAGCGACTCGGTGCAGACGGGTTCGGTTGGCTATACCGCGCAGAGCGCTGACTTTGCCCTTCGGCCTGCCTGCCGCGATGGATTCGGCAACGATCGTCCGTGCAGTTATTAGCGCTGGAAAATTAGAAGTCTGATTGCGCGATAGTTCGCCTCCGGCGATGGCCACGATCACGCGACTTCGTCCGGCGGCATCATGCCCGATCGGCGCACATCCTAATAACTGCAAGAGCGCCCATCACTCGGCCTGAACCCACCCCCACACGCCGGATTAAGCGGCTGACGCTCATAATAACCGCCGCCGATCGACGACGTCTGGTCGAGGCTTCCGGACAATGTGCAGCCCGAAGTGATCGCGGCAAGGCTGATCAGCGTTCCGGTCGCGATAAATGCGAAAAATCGGTTCATCTGAGCTTCTCCTTCGGAGGGACATGGTTTTACCCCAAGCGGGCAATCTACCACCCACGGCCAACACCGACGAGGATTTATAGCAGCCGACCGCCCTCGACAGCCGCTTCTAACGGCAATGTGATCACGTTTTGGGCCAACCGCGCTCCAGCCATGCACTGTCGCATAACTGTCATGCTAAATTGCCCATTGTTACGGCAGTCTGGGCAAAATATATGCTGCCGGCTAACAAAAAAAAGAATGAGTGAACTGCCATGAGTGCCATACATAAACTTTTCAACCGCAATCTTCTGACCCGCTTCGTTGCTGGTCTCGGTGCGGTTCCCCAGCGCATTCGCGACGCACGCGAAGAGCGCAAGCCCGCTATCCATCCATCCTTCATGGACGATTTCGGCGCCTAGTCGGACAATTGGCGAGTCAACCGACTCGTCTGCCCCCGCGATTACGTCCTCCAATGTCATTTCAGTTGATATCTGATGGGAAGCCGCCAGCGGCTTCTGATCAGGCCGCGGCGGAAAATTCCTTGCGGAACCAGATCCGGTCGACAGGCCGGCCTCCCGCATGCCCGCTGATCCTGCCGAATTCGACATATCCGAGCTTCGGGTAAAAGTCCGGCGCCTGGGTCGAGAGCGTGTCGACGCAGGCCATGACGGCGGCGCGGCGGCGGCCTTCTTCTTCCGCCGCCGCCATCAGCGTCCGACCGATCCCGCTCAGGCGCAGCGATTTTTTGACCCACAGATTGCCGATGAAAAAGAACAGAGAAGGAAACGGACGCCGTTATCCCGCCGGCAAGCCCTCCACTCTCCCTCCAGACGATGTCGAAGGCCTCGCGTCTGATCTCAGCGCTCTCATTGAAGGCGTTCAGGCCGTCGGAGATCGCGGTGGCGATCTCAGACGGGACGGGATCGAGCGTTTCGAACATTGCTTCCTCGTCGTCGATGATCGCCATATGATAGCGAGCCGTCGGTTCCGGTCCAGCCGTTTCGGCTCTTAAGGCTCGGCGGACGTCCTCCGGGTTCAAGCTCCAATGCATGCAACCCGCAGATTTTTCTCTCGCTGCGCATGCGCCTGTCTTTTCCGCCGCAATAGCTTCACAATCAACCGACAGAAAGCTGTTCCGGGAAACGACAACCAAGGAATGAAAACATGGCGCCGATCTATACCAGAACTGTCCTGATGACCGCCCTTCTGGCGCTGCCGCTCGCCGCCGCAGCGCCCGCCTTCGCACAGGAGGCAAAGCCGCGCGAGCCGGTGATTTCGGTGACCGGCGATGGCGAATCCTCCGTCGCTCCCGATATGGCCATCGTCAATCTCGCCGTCGTCAAACAGGCGAAAACCGCCCGCGAAGCGCTCGATGAGAACAACAAGGCGATGAACGACGTGCTTGCCGCGCTGAAGAGCGGCGGCATCGCCGAGCGCGACCTCCAGACTTCCGGCTTTTCCATCCAGCCGCAATACAATTATCCGCAGCCGGTCGACGGCCAACAGCAGCAGCCGCAGCTGATCGGCTACCAGACCATCAATTCGGTCACCGTCAGGCTGCGCGATCTCGCCAAGCTCGGCGCGGTGATCGACCAGTCCGTCACCCTCGGCATCAACCAGGGCGGCGAAATCCAGTTCACCAACGACAAACCGGACGCCGCGATCGAAGAGGCGCGCAAGGCCGCGGTCGCCGATGCCGTCAAGAGGGCGAAGACGCTCAGCGAAGCCGCCGGCGTCAAGCTCGGCCGCATTCTCGAGATCAACGAGAATGTGCCGCGCGCAATGCCGCAGCCGGTCTATCGCGCCACGATGATGAAGGAGGCCTCCGACGCTGCCGTTCCCGTCCAGGGCGGCGAGAATAATTACAATGTCAGCGTCACCGTGACCTTCGCGATCGAGCAGTAAATTGAAAGCCCCGCGCGTCATTTGAGACGCGCGGGGCTCGGATTGCTGACAATGTGTGCCAATTACCTTCGTCATCATCCGGCTTGTGCCCCAAGCATCTGCCTCCGGTTGATAGGCTGCAGATCAGGCCGATCCTGTCCGTCTGGCGCCGGCGGCTGCCGCTCACAAAGCAAGACCCCTCCCCAACCCCTCCCCACAAGGGGGAGGGGCTAACATGCCGCCCCCACTTCACGTGACCTCCATCGTAGCAATCAGTAGAGCGGTAACAGCCAGCGACACGTCTGCTTTTTGGTCCCGCCGGGGCCACAGCTTAGCCCCTCCCCCTTGTGGGGAGGGGTTGGGGAGGGGTCTTGGATTCATACACAAGACCGGATGATGCCGGAGGAAAGAGCGCAGTCAAACTGAGCGCAAAAGAAAACCGCCCTTGCCGATCCGGGGAGACGGGCAAAGGCGGTTCTTGGCCGCCGCATCGGGGAGACGGGGCGGCGTTTTCGTCTAACGATTAGCGGCGCAGAGCGGGGCAGCCGCGCACATTGCCGAAGCTCATTTCATCTTGGCCGCGACGCGTCCAGCCCTGGACGATCACCCGGCGGGGCGTGATGTCAACGACCCTCGCGCGGCGGAAGCCGTAATCGCGAGCAAGGTTTTCGGCGAGCTGCGGATTGCAGCCGCGCGACGGCCGGCCGTAGCCCTGAGGCGGACGGTCATAACCCGGAGGCGGACGGCGATAGTTCTGCGGCGGACCACGGTCCGGCTCGCCAATAATGATATTCAACTGGGCGGCAGCCGGGACCACCGTGCCGGCAAGGGTACCGGCTGTCAGCATGACGGCAAGACCCGCCTTTGCCAGAAACTGCATCATCGAAAAACCTTTCGTTTGAAAGTCGGTGCGGTCGAGCCGCCCTCCCCATTGGTCCGCATCACGCCGAAGCGTCATTTGGGAATCACTCATACAGGTCAGAGAAGAGACGGCTGAAAGTGTCAGCGTCAAGGCAAAAACGGACCGGAAGCACCGCATCGGCGCCTCCGGCCGCAGTCCTCAGCGCCGGATCAGCGGGCAGCCGCGGACATTCGCGAAGGTGATCCTGTCCCAGCCGCGGCGTTCGCGTCCGGCGACGACAACCACCCGCGGCGACATGCGGGTGATGCGGGCGTCCCGTAGGCCGAAATCACGCGCCTTGCGCACCGCATGCATCGGCGAGCAGCCGCGGATCGGACGATGGTATTGCGCCTCGACGACGAAGTTCGTCTGCGGTCCGGCGGCGGCCGCCGTGGAAACGGTGGCCGGAATAGTGCAGAGGGCGAGCAGAGCGGCAAGCGAAGCCTTGGTCAGGAAATGCGTCATGTTGTGTCTCCGTCGATTGAATTCCAAGCTCTCCCTTCAGGGATTGTCTCGACAGTAACCGCCGCAAAATGAATGGTGTTCGAACCGGGCATTCAGTTTGCATTCACAAGCATTAACCGATTTCAATCGCTGAAATGCAGCACGATTTCCCGCCGGTGCGGCCGGTCGCGATGTTCGAAAAGATAAAGCCCCTGCCAGGTGCCGAGCATCAGCCGCCCCCTGGCAACAGGAATGCCGATCGAGACCTGCGTCAGCGCCGCCTTGATATGCGCCGGCATGTCGTCCGGCCCCTCGGCCCTGTGCACGACCCAGTCCATCTCAGGATCGGAAGCCGGCGGCACGAGGCGGTGGAAGAAGGAGAGAAGATCGGTGCGCACATCGGGATCGGCATTTTCCTGGATCAGCAGCGAACAGGAGGTGTGGCGCACGAAGACCGTGAGAAGCCCCTCCTCCCGCCCCGACGCGCTGACGAAGGCCTCCGCCTGGTGGGTGAACTCGTAAAGGCCCTGTCCGCGTGTGGACAAGGTGAGGATCGTCTGGGGCAAGGCGCTCTCCTGCTTCGAGATGAATGTCTCGCGAGTTGGCGCGCTACTCGGCGCAAGTCAAGCTTGCGCGGGCAAGTCAAGCTTGACGGGGCAAAGTCAAGCTTGCCCGGGCAAAGTCAAGCTTGCCCGGGCGATCAGAGCCTGAGCAACACTTCGAAGCCGCCGTAGATCATCCGCTTGCCGTCGAATGGCATCTGCCACTGGTCACCCTTGAGCCTGGGATCGTCCATTACCTTGGCATTGATATCGTCGCGCTCCTGGCGCGAGCTGTAGACGATCCAGGAAAATACCACCACCTCGTCCTCCTTCGCCTGCACGGCGCGGGGAAAGGAGGTCAACTCGCCATAGGGCACGTCGTCGCCGATACATTCGACATATTCGAGCGCGCCATATTCCTTCCAGATCGAGCCGGCGAAGGTCGAGAATTCCTTGTAGGCCTCGATATTCCCCTTCGGAACCGCCACGATGAAACCATCGACATAGGACATCTCGCTCCTCCTTTGCGTGTCTGCGCCCGGTTATCACGGAAGAGATAGGAGACTTGCCAAACGGGTCCAGTCTGCTGCCGAGCGGCTACCGCGCGCGCTTATCGTCCTCCTGGTGATCAGGGACCATTGACCAGCTTGAGGATGAGCTGCTGGATATTGCCGCCGTCACCCATTTCGATCTTGTCGAAGTCGCGGCCGCGCTGGCGCTGTCTTTGGGAGATCTCGCCGAGCCGGCGGGTCAGCTCGATCCTGATCTTCTTGCAATCGGGATCATCGGCAACGGTGAGGCCGATGCTTGTCGCCTCGATCTCCTTGACCATCTCCTTGATGGTCTCGCCATGCACCCGCTCATGCGCCTGCACACCTGATATGAAGGCCTCCCAGCTGCTCTTCACGGCAGCTGGCAGAGCAGCAGATGGTTTCGGCAGCGTATAGGTGATGATGAGCTTCGGCAGGTTGGTGACGATAACGCAGGCATTTCCCTGCGGTTCGTATTTCCTGGTCCAGGTCAGCTTGAACGTCGTATGCGCGATTGCCCGGCCGAAGCCGCCCGCCTTCGGGCCACGCTCGCCGATCGATTCATAAAGCCCGGCGCCCGAGGTGCCTGATATCGAATAGGGCCGCACCTCTTCGACCGCCTGCCACTCGGCCAGCGCCACGGCCGGCACCGACGTGAAAACCGCCGCAAGCACACAGGATAGAAAATTTGTCGTCACGCGCGGCTCCGCCGAATGATGTTTCGGGCCGAACCTAACGGGAGCGGTCGCCGCTTTCAACGCGTCATGCATGTGCTAACCCTGCAGCGTCTTGACCTTGGTAAGATCGGGGAAGAGCCGCATCCACAGGAGCACGACGACGATCGTGCCGAAGCCGCCGACGATGCCGGTGGCGACCGGCCCAAGCGCCGCCGCCATCATGCCGGATTCGAATTCGCCGAGCTGGTTGGAGGTGCCGATGAACAGCGAGTTGACGGCACTGACACGACCACGCATCTCGTCCGGCGTCAAAAGCTGCACCAGCGAGCTGCGCACGACGACGCTCACCGTATCGGACGCGCCGATGACGAGCAGCGCGACGACGGAAAGCGCGATATTGGTCGACAGCGAGAAGACGATGGTGGCGACGCCGAACACGGCGACGGCGGCGAGCATCTTGCGACCGACATTGCTGCTCAGTGGCCGGCGAGCGAGCATGATCGACATGGCAAGCGCGCCGACCGCCGGGGCCGCGCGCAGAAAACCGAGGCCCCAGGGACCGGCATGCAGGATATCGCTGGCGAACATCGGCAGCAGCGCAGTCGCGCCGCCGAGCAGCACCGCGAAGAGATCGAGCGAGATCGTGCCGAGCATCACCGGCCGGCTGCGGATGAAGGAGACGCCGGCAAAGACCGAGGCGAGCGTCACCGGCTCACGCTTGGCAGGGCTCCATTGCATGCGGATCGAGATGACGTTGAAGCTTGCGACGGCAAAGAGCAGCGCCGATATAGCAAAAGGCGCGACGGGGTGGAGGCCATAAAGCAGGCCTCCGAGCGAGGGGCCGATGATCATCGCCGTCTGCATCAACGAGGTCGAGGTTGCGACCGCCTTCTGCAACATCGAGGCCGGCACGATGTTCGGCAACAGCGCCGCCATGGTCGGCCGTTCAAAGGCGACGACGGCGCCGAGCACGGTGACGGCGGCAAGGATGCCGGCCGGCGTCAGCCATTGCTGCCAGGTGGCAACCGCCAGCACCAGCGCCGTCACCGCTTCGATCAACTGGCAGACGAGCCCGATGCGCCGCCGGTCGAACCGGTCGGCGACATGGCCGACGACGAAGGTCAGCACCGCCATCGGCAGGAATTGGCACAAGCCGACTAGGCCGAGCGCAAAGGCGCTGTGTGTCTGATCGTAGATCATCCACCCCATGGCGATGCCAATGGACTGGAAGGAGAGCGAGGAAAAAACGCGGGAGGCAGCGAAGTTCAGATAGCCGGGGTGGCGAAGAACGCTCCCCGGTCCTTGGGATATGTCCATTGCGATGTCACCGGCCGGCAGCGCGGGTCCGCCAGCCTTTATAAGAGTTTTAAGAAGGTCGAGGCGGTGTTCTGCCCGAATGGTCGAATTGTCAATCGCAATGAGCTGGTGTCACCGGATTGTGTGATACCTCGGTCTTAGCGTGGTTCCCTGAAGATGCTGAGATAGCCGGGATCGAATTCGGCGATTTCCTGCAGGCGTTCCCAGTCGACGATGGTGATCGTCCGATTCTCCCAGGTGAACACGCCCTCGCGCCTCAGCGCCTGCAAAGTCTTGTTCAGGTGGACGACGGAAACGCCGAGCACGTCGGCCATCTCGATCTGCGTCAACGGAAACTGGAAGCTTGCGCCGCGCGTCCGCTTCACCACCTGCAGCCGCACGAAGAGTTCGCAGACGAGATGGGCGATATGGGCGCGCTTTGAGCGCCGGCCCATGGCGACGATCCACTCGCGGTGGATGGCGCCATCGACCAGCGTATCGAGCCAGAGCAGCCGGGTCAGGTGCGGCATGCGCTCGGTGATCGCCTTGAGATCGGCGTGATCGGCAAACGCAACATGACAGGACGACAGCGCGACGATGCCGTGATCCATCTTCTTGATCGGGAAAGCATGCAGATCGACGAAATCGCCGGCGACATGCAGCGCGGTGATCTGGCGGCTGCCATCCGCCATCACCTTATAGCGCGCCGCAAAACCATCGAGCAGCAGCGTGCTGTAGGCCGGTCGGCTCCCTTCGGAGACGAGATCCTCCCCGGCAGCAAAATACCTGTCTTTGACGATGATCGCTCTGAGATGACTTTCCTCTTCAGCCGACAGCACATCTCGGCTTCCAAGATTCAACAGCAGGGATTCAATCACGAGCCTGCCCGCCGATATCACAAGAGTTCCTGATCATTTCGATGCGACCTGTATTTTCTATAAGAATCAATGCCTAGCCCCGGGAACAATTGTCTTCATCTGTGATTTCTCCCTGGGATGCGCAGGAAAGAACATGGCTCGCTACTATTTCGATCTACACAATGGGGAAGGTCCGACTCGCGACGAGCACGGCACCGAGCTCAAATCTCGCGAAGACATTCCGAAAGAGCTGACCCGCATCCTGCTGGATGTGGCCCGCGACGAACTGCCCGCGGGTGATCGCATGACCATCGCCATCACCGTTCGCGACGAGAGCGGCGATCCGGTCACGGTTGCCAGCCTCGTCTTCAACAATGAATGGCTCGACGTCTTACGATAGCGGCCGCCGTTTAAGGGCTGCCGCGGTCACTCCTACGCATCAATCCGACTCGGTCGATGGGCGCGACGCTAAGACCCGCCTTCATAGCCGGCAATTAAATTTGACATAGTCTTTTGATTGCTTTGCGTGCGATCGACGGCCATTCACAGGGCCGGCATCCTTATCGCGGCTATTTGGCGATTTCTTCGAGAATGAGCCGGATTTCCGCGAGCGGCCTACGGCTTTCATCGAAGAGTTCCACCGACATCATATTCAAAGGTGCAGTCGGCAAGCCTTCGGTGGCCATCTCCGCCAACACGCGCCGCGCCTCCGCTTTCGCGGCTTCGATGGATTCAAAATCATAGGCCGTCTCGGTCGTCCCGGCGCCATCACGATCGAAAAGTTGAAAGTAGAATTTCGGCACGGCATATCCCCCGCTAGATAACCCTAACGGACCGGCGGACAACATGTTCCGCCGGAACGGGTTTCAGGTCGTGCGCACCGTCAAAAGGCGCCGGCTTCCGGAGAGGCCATTTCCTCGATACCGTCGACGCGGTCGGGATAGAAGGCGAGATGATCCTTGATGTTGCTGACCGCGGCATTCGGCGCCTCGTAGGTCCAGACGGCATTCTTCGAGCGCTCCCCGCCCGGAATGATGCTGTAATAGGAGGCGTCGCCCTTATAGGGGCAATGGCTGCTATGGTCGGTGCGTTGAAGCAGCGACATGTCCACATCCTTGCGCGGAATATATTGCACCGGCGGATAGGAGGCCTCGCACAGCGTCAGCGCATCGTGCGTATCGGCAATCGTCTTGCCGCCGAGCGTGACGACGACGCGGGAGGGATTGTGCTCGACGGTGATCGGATGATCCGGCCCCGGAATCTTGAACGACTTATCTGACATGGGGTTCGTCTCCAGGAGATATCGATCGCATGGAGATAGGGCGGGCATGCCGCCAGCCCAAGGCCTCGAACGCAGCTTTCCCTGAAATGCTGCGCGCCCTTAGAACTCGAAACGCGGCGATACAAAGCTCAGCATCGCCGTTTTCGGCGCCGCCGGCCAGTGTCGCGCAAGCGCATCCGCAACTGTTTCGACCAGCCTGGCGATGTCGTCGCCGGCGGAGACGTGCAGGGCCTCGACAACGATCAGCACCGAGTGCGTCGTCTCCCGCACCGCCGAAAGCCCGCTCTGCCGGTTCGTCCAGCGCCGTGCATGTGCCCTGTCCTCCGCGTCTGCAAAGATCACTTCGTTCGTCTCCGGATGCTCGCTTTCGCCGGCGAAAGTCAGATAGGTCTCGTCACCCTTGGCTCGCCGGACCTCGAGATCGCCAGCGATCTTTTCAGTGTCGAAGACGGCGATCGGAATGGCGAAGGCGAGCGAAATCGAATTGCAGAGATCGATGAGCGGATGCAGGCGCGGCAGCGCATGTTCCTGGCGGAAGCGGCGCAGTAGCGCCTCGGAAGCGCAGCGATATTGCGTCGGCTTCAGGCCCATGCGGGAAAAGCCGCGCCGCCAGGCCTGGATTTCGGGGAATTCGCCTTCCTGCGCTTTGGCCAGCCGGGCCTCGGCGATTGCGCTGAAGCTTGCGATCGCCGCCTCGACATCGGCATCCGCATGGATGCCTTCGGAATGGAGCGCGCCGGCGCGAAGCTCCGGAAAGGCCTGCCACATGGCACGGGAATGGCTGAACTGCATGGTCTATCTTCCCCCGGCAGGTTTCAATGAACGGCTCCCGGCAAAGGCAAGCCCGAGCACGGCCGCAAGTACGCAGGCGATGCCGGCGATCTGGCTGAGCCCGACCGGCTCGCCAAGGATGATGACGGCAAGCATGACGGCGGAAACCGGCGCCAGCGCCGTGAAGAGCGCGGCCTCCGTGCCGCTCACTCTTTCTGCCCCCGCATACCACAGCAGAAATCCGCCGACGGTCGGCACCAGCGCATAATAGACGACGGCGGCGACAGCGCTTGCTGAAATGCCATCTGCGAAAGGCGCTTCGAAAATAGCCGGGATGGCGGCAACGATGAAGCCGATGCCGGCCATCAGCGTCGACAGGGTAAGCGGCGCAACCTCCGTCTTCAGCTTTTTATTCAGCAGGATGAACAGCCCTTCGCAGACGACGGCGCAGAAGATCAGCGCATTGCCGGCCAATGATCCGCCGGCCGCATCCGGCGTGAAGGCGATCGACAGCACGCCTGATGTCGCAAGCGCCACGGCGAGAAGCAGGGCACGCTGCGGCCGTTCGCGCAGCAGCAGGATGGAGATTGCTGCCGACACCACCGGCAGCGTGCCGATAATGACGCCGGCATCGGCCGCCGAGGTCAGGCTGAGGCCGGAGATCAGCAGCGTCGTGTAACCAACACTGCCGGCCCCGGCCTGAATGATGAGGATGAGGCGGTCATGCCGGGAAAACCTCGGCAGCCGCGCGCCGGTCGCCCGCATTAGCAGGAGAAGGACAGGAAAGGCGATAGCGAAGCGCAATGCGGTGGCGCTGAACGGCGGCAGGCCCGAAGCGATCAGCTTGCTTGCGATCACAGTGCTTCCGACCGTCAGCATCGCCAGCGCCAGATAGACATAACCTTGAACCTGCCTCGACATTCAGCGTCTCCTGTTGCCTGCGCCGAGAAAACAGCAGGAGCCTGTCGGGGTCTTGAACGAAATTGCAGGTGCAAAGCAGCCGCTCAGAGAAAGGCGCCGGCATAGAGACGCGGCGACAGGCCGTATTTGCGCACGAAGACCCGCGTCATGTGGCTCTGGTCGGCAAAGCCGCTGGCAAAGGCCGCTTCCGCAAGCGGCATGCCCTGAGCGATCATTCGTCGGGCGATATGGATGCGGGCCTGGACGAGATAGGCATGCGGCGTCAATCCGGTCGCCTTGGCAAAACCGCGCAGCACCTGGAAACGGCTGAGCCCGCTTTCCCTGGAGAGATCGTCAAGCGAGACGGCGGCAAGCGGATCGTCGTCGATCAGGTTTCGAGCCGCGCGGATCGACGCCGGCACCAGTGGCCGCTCTTCGGTACCAGAGCGCTCCCGCATAACATCGGCGACGAGTTGCAGAAGCAGTTCGTCGCAGAGCAACCCCTCCGCCGTCCCGCCGCCGGTCACCGCGCCAAACAGCATTTCGAAGCGGGCGGCGATCGCCGCATTGCGGATAACGGGATGCGGGATTTCCGATCGCCCTACCCCGCTTTCGGTGATCTCTCGTGACAGACCGCTGACGATGGCGGGATCGAAATAGAGGATGCGCCACGACCGCCCCTCGCCGATCGGCGCGCCGTCATGCACTTCGTTCGGATTGACCGTGATGATGTCGCCGGCCTCTGCCTCCACCATGCCGCGGCCGCTGAGCGACGACTGCGCCCCGGCGGAAATCAAACCGATGCCGAACTGCTCATGCGTATGCCGCGCAAAGCTGTGATGCGTTTCCGCTTCTACCGCTTCGACGCCTGCCAGCGCCGAGCGCAGCATCCTGAACTGATTTTTCGCCATTGTCTGCCCGCAGGTCCGATCGCCGGACACTCTGCCAGCCACAGCGAGATGACGCAATCATTGCGGCCAAACCGGCTGCTTAGAAGAACTCGTCGAGCAGCTGGTAGTAAGCGAGCCTTGCCGGATCCGTGGCCGGCATGCCGTAGCGATCAAGGAAGGGCTGCACCAGCGCCTCGCCGAAATTGTGGGCGATGCTGCGGCAGGCGAGCGCGATATCCTGATAGCGGTCGGCGACGCCGAGACGACTGCAGTCGATATAACCCGAAAATCCCTCTTCCGACGCGACGAAATTCGGCAGGCAGGCATCACCATGGATAACGACGAGATCCTCGCGACTGGGCTTCCCGCTTTCGAGTTCGGCAAACAGAGCCTCGGCACTCTTTCCAACCCGCGTCTCATCGAAATCGGTCTCATCGACGATGCCGGCCTGCATCCGCGCTTTTGCCGCCGCGACACGCCTCTCCAGCCGATGATCGAACGGGCAGGATGCGATCGGCAAGCGATGCAGGTCAAGAAGGGCTATAGCCAGCAGTTCGACCCGCGCAGGCGGCGTCAGCGCCGATGCGCTGGTGAGATCACTCCCGGGTAGCGCGCTGATCAGCAGCCGGTTGTGCACACCGTCGCTGTCCTCTGCAATGACATCAGGACAGGGCAGGCCGGAAGTCTGGAGCCAGCGAAGCCTCGCTGCTTCGTCAGCGAGTTCGCCAAAAGGACCGGCTTGTTCGACCTTCAAGTAAAGCGTCGGCAATCCGAGAGCTTCCAGCCGGAAGACGCTCGCGGCGGAACGGCCGAGCGCATCGCGTTCGAACCGGTAGCCGGCCAGACGGGCATCAAGCGCGCCCGCCGACGGCGGTTGATCCTCTTGGAAAATCGACATGATATCTAGGCCATTGATGCAGCCGCATTATCCCGACAGGGTGGGACAGCGCAAGCGGCACGATCAGTCAGCGCATATCGGTGCTCGACGCCTTCTCCGACCTCAATGAACGGTTTCGGCGGGCGCGGCTTCGAGAAGAATTTCGAAAGCCTCTTCCAGAGCAGCCACCAGAATATCGGTCAGCTCGTCGCCTTTGTTTTCCAGGAACAGCGCGCTGACGGCTTCGTCCTGACGCTCAAAGAAACGCTCGATTTCGTTCGACATATCATTGTCCTCTTCTTCACCGGATCATCACGGCCATGGGAGGAAGCTAGGCAGGGTTGCTTGCGCGTGGCTGTTGCCGGTGAGACGCAATCCAGGATCACGAGGACTAGTCACGAATTTCATATTTCGCATACTGACTGCGGGGGATCAATCCACCAACTTCGTGGGCAAACGACACGACTTTCGTCGCTTCCTCATCCACCTCGCAGCGGAAACGAACCTGGTACCAGCCCTTAACTGTGCCAAAGGCGGCATCTCTTACATCAAGGATGGTACCGGTTCGCAATCCAAAACTAGGCAATGCGGACGGGAAATAAGGCGGCGAACCGTGAACGAGTTGGCCCTGAAGCTCGGTGGTGCAAAGCGTGGCCACTCGCTCTTTGCGCGGAAGACCACTGACCGCAGTTTGCGCAAACAAACTGCCATCTTCCGTCCGTGAAAACAGAGTTTTTGCCTTGGGCAGATCGTCCTTAGCTATCACTTTCGGTTTCGCAGCCGTCTGCTGCTCCGGCCGCTTGGCCTCCTCGATGCTTGTATTGGCTTCGCCAGAGACGTCTGTCGGTGGCCCATTTCGCTCTGGGGAAACGTCAGTCGTCGCGACCTCAGGAAGCATCACGTCGTCCGGCACCGGTTTTGACGGAGGCTCCTCAGTTTTTGGTTTTTCTGCAGCAGTCTTTGTCGGCATCTGCGCCGGTTCGGCATCGTGCTGCGGCGGAGTTGTTGCGGGTTTGGTTTCGCCCTGAGGAGAATTTCCCGCCAGCGACTTTTCGGGGCCGCTATTCCTGTCGCCAAACTCGATGACAGGGCTCAGAGTCGGCATAGGCCTCGGCTTAGCTTGCTCGGGAGTCTTACTGGCCGGCGGAGGCGGAGGCGGCGGAGGTGGTGGCGGCGGAGGTGGCGGTGGAGGCGGTTCCTTCTTCACCTCTTCCGGCGGCTTCGGCTCCGGTGGCTTTTCCTTGGGCTCCGGCTTCTTCTCCTCCGGCGGCGGGACGAGCTCCACCTTCACAGTCTCGTCTTCGACAGGTTTCGGCTCGATCTTCGGCAGCCCAAAGATGAGAAGAGCAATGATAGGAATGTGCGCAACAACGGACGCGACGACGCCCCAGCGGATTTCAGGCCGCTGCTTTCCCGTTTCGTGCTGCGCTTCCGCCGGCTCTACGTCTTCTTCTGTCACAGCAGCGATGTGGCCTCTAAAGCCGGCAGCATCAAGCCACAAAAGAAAAAAACCGCGTGATCGAGCAGCGATGAGGGTTATTGGTCGGCCGCTCCATCGTCGGCCACCAGATTGTGCTCCTGCCATTCATCTTGCGGAATGGCGTCACCGACGAGAAAGGCGAAGGACACGACCTTGCCGGAGCCGGCATCAAGCTCACATTTGAACTGGATGTTGTACCACTTGCGTTTGCTGCGGAAGGCGCCGCCCTTCACCTCGACGCTATTGCCACTGACCTTCTCCGCCGCCATCGCATAGGGCGCAAGCGTATCGGGCGCCATGGCCGGCTGCGCCCGGCGCACCTGCTCCAGCGCCTCGAGGTCACAGAGCTGCAGATTGCGCTCACTGCCGGCAAGACCACGCAGCGCCTCGCGGGCGCGGCGGCTGCGCGGATCGGCAAGGACCTTGTCGGAAAACAGCTGTCTTGCCTCGACGAATTCCATCGGCTTTGGCACCGGCAAAGTGATCGGTGCCACTGAAGGCATTGCCGCAGCAGGCGGATTATTTGCAACCGGCGCCGCCGGCTCGGCTTCGGGTTTTGCCGCCTCAGGCTTTGCCTGTTCCGGCGAAGGCGTCTTGGCGGGCTCGGGCATTTTCAGCGATTCCGCGGCCTGCGGGACGATCTCCACCGAGAGACCGTCATCCGGCAACGGCAACGGCGGCTCGGCCTTCGGCAACAGCAGCAGAAGGAGCAGGATCGCGATGGCATGCAGCGCGAACGACGCCGCAGCGCCCCGCTGGATCCCGTCATCCCATTTGCCCGCCGCCAGTTCCATCGGTCAGCAAGCGGCGGTCGGACGATCGATGACGATCATGAAACTGAGGAGCGCTTTCATCATGAGCTTGCCGAAAAGTCGGGCCGCAGCCTGCCGCGGAAATTGAAGCACGCCGCGACACTGCCAGCGCAGCCAATGCTCCGCAACCTTCAAGATCGACAATCGCCGTTTCCGGCTACCCGAGCGAGCCGATGAGATCCCGGTAGGCGGCCTCCGGGAATGCCTTCAGCGTCTCCGTGCGGACATTGCCGCCCATCGCCAGCGAAAGGGTAAAATGCGCCATGACGGCGTCATCTGGCGCCTCGCAGACGGCGACCATGTCGTGCCCGCCCATCGTCAGAAAGAACTGGTTGAAGGAGCCGCCGACGCTGGCGAGCAATTTCTTCGCCGCATCGAGCCGTTTTGCCGAGTCGCGCACATTGCGGATGCCCTGATCCGTCCAATTGATCAAAAGAATGTAAGTGGTCATGTCGCACCTCCCAGAGCATGATGCCGAAAAGTGTCAGCGGTTTTCGGACGACGTCATGCTCTATTTCTTTGATGTGGATCCGGATTCAGATTTTAGGCCCGTCAGGCCTGAAATCACCCGGATCTAGCGGAGGATTAGTTCACGCAGTCACACGGCGACCCTCGGTCGCGCGTTGCGATCGATGCCTTCCCCCGTGGCCGGATTATAGGCTTGTCACCATAGAGGGACAAGAAAGACACCGGGGATCATTGGTATTAATCACGAAAAGCAAAAGCCGGGCGCGAAGCCCGGCTTTTCCAATCAGAACGACGTGGCCGAAGCCTTAGCTGTCGAGGAAGCTTCTCAGCTTTCTGGAGCGGCTCGGATGCTTCAGCTTGCGCAGCGCCTTCGCCTCGATCTGGCGGATACGTTCGCGGGTGACCGAGAACTGCTGGCCGACTTCTTCGAGTGTGTGATCCGTGTTCATGCCGATGCCGAAGCGCATGCGCAGCACACGCTCTTCGCGCGGCGTCAGCGAGGCGAGAACACGGGTCGTCGTTTCGCGCAGGTTCGCCTGGATGGCGGCGTCGATCGGCAGCAGCGCGTTCTTGTCCTCGATGAAGTCGCCGAGATGCGAATCCTCTTCGTCACCAACAGGGGTTTCGAGCGAGATCGGCTCCTTGGCGATCTTCAGGACCTTGCGGACCTTTTCGAGCGGCATGGCCAGCTTTTCGGCCAGTTCTTCCGGCGTCGGCTCGCGGCCGATCTCGTGCAGCATCTGGCGCGATGTCCGGACGATCTTGTTGATCGTCTCGATCATGTGCACCGGAATGCGGATCGTGCGAGCCTGGTCGGCGATCGAACGGGTGATCGCCTGACGGATCCACCATGTCGCATAGGTCGAGAACTTGTAGCCGCGGCGGTATTCGAACTTGTCGACCGCTTTCATCAGGCCGATATTGCCTTCCTGAATGAGGTCGAGGAACTGCAGGCCGCGGTTCGTATACTTCTTGGCGATGGAGATGACCAGGCGAAGGTTCGCTTCGACCATTTCCTTCTTGGCGATGCGCGCTTCGCGCTCGCCCTTCTGCACCATATGCACGATGCGGCGGAATTCCGAGATCGAGATACCAGTCTCGGTCGCCAGATTCTGGATTTCCTGGCGGATGTCGCGGATCGTCGTGTTTTCGCCCCTGGCGAATTCCTTCCAGCCGCGGGCGGCCAGATTGCCGATCGACTTCATCCAGTTCGGATCAAGTTCGGCGCCCTGATACTGCTCCAGGAAAGAGTCGCGCTTGACGCCGTAGGATTCGGCCAGACGCAGCAGGCGGCCCTCGTTGGAAACGAGGCGCTTGTTGATGTCGTAGAGCTGCTCGACCAGGGCGTCGATGCGGTTCTGGTTCAAGGACAGAGATTTGACGGCCTTGATCAGCTCATCTTTGAGTTCCTTGTAACGGCGCTCCTGGGCGGTGGACAGCGTGCCGGAAGCCGACAGGCGCTGCTCGACCTGCTGGTCCTGCAGCTTGCGCAGCTTCTTGTAGGTCTCGGCGATCGTATCCAGCGTCTCCATCACCTGCGGGCGAAGCTCGGCTTCCATTGCCGCCAGCGAAAGGTTGGATTCGTCCTCGTCCTCTTCCTCCTCCTCGGCAGGCAGGCCTTCGCCGCCGACATCGGTGATGTCGTCGTCGCCGGAGCGGGCGCGGCGGGTCTTTTCCTTCTCTTCTGCTAACTTGCGATCGGCTTCGATCTTCTCCGGGCTCTGGAACTGCGGCGCAGCCTTGGCTTCAGGGCCGGAATAGGTCGTTTCGAGATCGATGATCTCGCGCAGCAGCGTCGTGCCTTCGTTGAGTTCGTCGCGCCAGATGATCAGCGCCTGGAAGGTCAGCGGGCTCTCACAGAGGCCCGCGATCATCGTCTCGCGGCCGGCCTCGATGCGCTTGGCAATCGCGATTTCGCCCTCGCGGGACAGAAGCTCGACCGAGCCCATCTCGCGCAGGTACATGCGAACCGGATCGTCGGTACGGTCGGTCGGTTCTTTCTTCTTGGCGGCCGCCAGCGCCGTGCCGCTCGAAGGCGCGAGTTCGCCGCCTTCGCTCTCCTCGTCGCTGCCGGCGTCATCGTCATCGCTGCTGCCGGAAGCACCGGCTTCCTCGGCTTCCTCGTCCTCGATGACGTTGATGCCCATGTCGGACAGCATCGACATCGTGTCTTCGATCTGCTCGGACGTCACTTCTTCGGACGGCAGGACTGCGTTGAGCTCGTCCATGGTCACATAGCCGCGCTTCTTGGCGGCTTTGATCATCTTCTTGACCGCGTCGTCGGAAAGATCGAGAAGAGGGCCGTCGCTTGCGCCGTCGCGTTCGACTTCCGCGTCTTCGTTCTCTTTGACCTTGGTTGCCATTTATATCGTCGCCTTCCTGACGCTATCCAATCTCGCTACGGTGAACGGGCTGTCTCAGGGCCTGACGCGCCGCACGCGCCGCCCTCGAATCACCTTTGCCCACCTAACGGGATGACATTTAAAGCCTGATTAACCACGATTACCGGCACCGGACAGCAAAGCTTTCTTGCTCTTGGATTTCCGGCCATGGTTGCGCGATCCGCCTTGACCCAGTTCACCATTCAACAAGTCGAACGGTGATTCCCACATTTTTTGTTCTCGTCAAGCTTTTCCGGAAAAAAAGCCCACAAAAATACGGAAAAAGCCTTATCCACAGGCTTTGAACCGCGGCAGCGATTGCGAACCCTTATTTAAGATGCGGCGAACAAAAGACAAGGGCAGCAAATATTTTGCCCGCCGCACCAGTCGTTTCCACCACTTTCGCAGTTGCGCCGAGGATCTGTTCGCCATTGCCTGACGGATATCGGCTAACGCGCCGCGCCGTCATACGCCTTCACCGTCAGCGCGCCGATATCGACCGCGGGAATGCAGCGCAGATTGATAGAAGCCATTGCCGCGCCGTTCGGACCCACAGCCTCGCCGAACGGTGCGATGCCGCAATTGGCGCAGAAGTGATGCCGGATGACATGCCGGTTGAAAGTATAGGTCGAGACATTGTCCTCCGGCGTTTTCAGCACCAGCTTCTCGCGCGGCACGAAGGCGAGAAGTCCGCCGCGCCTGCGGCAAAGCGAACAATTGCAGTCGAGCGCCTCGGTGAATTCGCCTTCGACCTCGAAAGCCACGTTGCCGCAATGGCAGCTTCCTTCATAGAGCATGTCGTCTCCTCACATCCAGTCCATCACAACCTTGCCGGAATTGCCCGACCGCATCGCCTCGAAGCCGTCGCGGAAATCGTCGATGCCGATCCGGTGGGTGATGATGGGCGCGAGATCGAGGCCGCCTTGGACGAAGGCGATCATCTTGTACCAGGTCTCGAACATCTCGCGGCCGTAGATGCCCTTGAGATTGAGCATCTTGAAGATCACCTTGTTCCAGTCGATTTCGAAGCCCGCCGGCGCGATGCCGAGGATGGCGATCTTGCCGCCATTGTTCATCTTGTCGATCATGTCGCGGAAGGCAGGTGCGGCCCCCGACATTTCGAGCCCGACGTCGAAACCCTCCGTCATGCCGATCGCCTTCATCACGTCGGCGAGGTTTTCCTTCGATGCGTCGACGACGTGGTCGATGCCGAGCTTGCGCGCCAGCTCCAGCCGGTGCGGATTGATATCGGTGATGACGACCTTGCGGGCGCCGGATCGTTTGGCGACGAGCGCGCCCATGATGCCGATCGGCCCGGCGCCGGTGACGAGCACGTCCTCACCGACGAGATCGAAGGAAAGCGCGGTGTGCACGGCATTGCCGAACGGATCGAAGATCGCGGCGATCTCGTCGGAAATATCATCCGGGATCGGCACGACATTGCTTTCCGGAATGCAGACGAACTCACCGAACGAACCCGGGCGGTTGACGCCGACACCGAGCGTGTTGCGGCAGAGATGCCCCCTGCCCGCCCGGCAGTTGCGGCACTTGCCGCAGACGATATGCCCCTCGCCGGAGACCCGCTCGCCGATATGATAGCGGGTGACCGCCGAACCGATCTCGGCGATCTCGCCGGAGAATTCATGGCCAACCACCATCGGCACCGGAATGGTCTTCTGCGCCCACTGGTCCCAGTTCCAGATATGGACGTCAGTGCCGCAGATCGCCGATTTCTTCACCCGGATAAGCACGTCGTTCGGCCCGACCTCGGGCATCGGCACATTCTCCATCCAAAGCCCGACCTCGGGTTTTGCTTTGACCAGCGCCTTCATCATGTTCGACATCGACAATATCCACCCTTACTTGGCGCCCGACTTTGCTATCCCCTCTTCTCCCCAGCGGGGAGAAGGTGCCCGTAGGGCGGATGAGGGGGCGACACGGCACGCCGTCAAACTCAGATCACACCCAGTTCCCGCCCTGCCTCGGCAAAGGCCGCGATCGCCCGCTCCACATCCACTCGCGAATGCGCCGCCGACATCTGCGTGCGGATGCGGGCCTGGCCTTTCGGCACGACGGGGAAGGAAAAGCCGATCACATAGATCCCCTTCTTCAGCATCAGGCTTGCCATATCCTGGGCGAGTTTGGCATCGCCAAGCATGACGGGGATGATCGGATGGCCTTCGCCGGCGAGCGTGAAGCCGAGCTTGGTCATTTCGCTGCGGAAGAGATCGGCATTGTCCGAAAGCCGCTTGCGCAGGGTATCGCCGTCTTCGATGAGGTCGAACACCTTGAGCGAGGCGGCGGCGATAACGGGCGCCAGCGTATTCGAGAACAGATAGGGCCGCGAGCGCTGCCGCAGCCACTCCACAACCTCGGCCTTCGCCGAAGTATAACCGCCCGAGGCGCCGCCGAGCGCTTTGCCGAGCGTGCCGGTGATGATGTCGATCCGGCCCTCGACGCCGCAATATTCCGGCGACCCACGGCCGTTCTTGCCGACGAAGCCGACAGCATGGCTGTCATCGACCATGACCATCGCGCCGTATTTCTCGGCAAGATCGCAGACGCCGCCGAGATTGGCGATGATCCCGTCCATCGAGAAGACACCGTCGGTGGCGACCAACTTGAAGCGGCTGCCTTCGGCCTTCTTCAGCTCTTCTTCGAGCGCTGCCATATCGTTGTTGGCGTAGCGGAAGCGCTTGGCCTTCGAAAGCCTGACGCCGTCGATGATCGAGGCGTGGTTCAGCGCGTCGGAGATGATCGCGTCCTCTTCCGACAGCAGCGTCTCGAACAGGCCGCCATTGGCGTCGAAGCAGGATGAATAGAGGATCGTGTCTTCCATGCCGAGGAAGGAGGAGATGCGCGTCTCGAGCTGCTTATGCTCTTCCTGCGTGCCGCAGATGAAACGCACCGAGGCCATGCCATAGCCGTATCGGTCGAGCGCCTGCTTGCCGGCCTCGGCCAGTTCCTCGTTGTCGGCAAGGCCGAGATAGTTGTTGGCGCAGAAATTCAGCACCCGCTCGCCGGTGGAAATCGCGATCTCGCCCGCCTGCTTGGAGCTGATGACGCGCTCGGATTTGTAGAGACCGGCATCCTTCAGCGCCGAAATCTCGTTGCTGAGATGGGAGAGAAATTGCGAGGTCATGGACGGCCTTTCCCAGAGATTTCCCTACAGCGCCGCGCGTCTTATCAGACGCGCAAAGGACGCTGTTACACTTTTAATCTGCGCATCGTGCTTTCCAAAAATCGATTCCGATTTTCGGGCCGATGCGCTACCGCCGGGTTAGCATATTGCCGCCGGCTTGTCTTCTCAGCGCTGGACCGAGATCAGCAGGAACATCGGCCGGTCCATCTCCTCCGCCCAGTCTGGATTGTCTTGGAGCTCATCTTCGTTCGGGCTCCACTCCTCGACATGGCGAATGGCAAAACCGGCCGCGATCAAGGTGTTGAGCGTCGTGCCGAGCTTGCGATGCTGTTTGACGACACCCTTGGCGAGCCAGTCGGTGGTGCGCGGACCTTCGACGGAATAGCGGTCGAGCGGCCAGATACGCCGCCCCTCGGCATCGGTTGCCCAGGCGGGATTGGTCGGCGCCATGAAGATCGGATGTTCGATGGTGAAGACGAATTGCGATCCCGGCAAAAGCGCGCGATAGACGGTCGCGGCGAGACCGGCGAAACCCTCGATATAATGCAGCGCCAGCGAGCTATAGGCGAAATCGAAGGAGGCTTGAGCAAGCCTGAGATGCTCGAGATCGGCGATCTCGTAGGTGATCGCTGCTTCAGTCATATCTGCCCTCGCTCTGGCGATCATCTTTTCCGAGATGTCGAGCGCCAGCACGCTTGCAGCACCCTGGCTCACGGCAAAACGCGAAAACCAGCCGAAGCCGCAGCCGAGATCGACAACACGCTTGCCGGAAAGATCGGGCAGCAAGGCGCGCACCGCCGGCCATTCGGATGCTCCGTCGAGCCCGTGAACGGATCGTCTCATGCCGCTATATCCGGCGAAGAATTCCGGTCGGTCGTAGATATTCTGGGCCATCGGCGCTCCTCCTTTAGAGGCAAGCATCTACCATGCCCCCTCGCCCGATCTCAAGGATCAGACCAGTCCGCTCAGCCGTTGTCCTGCGCCAGGATGATCTCCAAAAAGGCATCGCCGTAGCGTTCGAGCTTCGCCTGCCCGACGCCTGATATGGCGAGCAATTCCTTGCGGCTGCGTGGCTTCTCCGTGGCAAAGGCGATCAGCGTCGTATCGGGAAAGACGACATAGGGCGGCACGCCGAGCGATTTCGCAATCGCCATGCGCTCGGCCCTGAGCGCCTCGAAGAGACTGCCGTCGGCGCCCGATAATCCCGATTTGCGCTCGCTGCGCTCCGCCTTCTTCGTGCGCCGTTCCGAGGCCGGCCGGTCCTTGCGGAAGAACACCTGCCGCTCGTGCTTGAAGACGGAGCGCGCCTCCGGCTCGAGCTTCAGCGCCCCGAAGGCCTCGTGGTCGACGCGGATCAATCCCATGGCGAGCAACTGGCGGAAGACCGACTGCCAGACGCGCGCTGGAATATCCTTGCCGGCGCCAAAGACCGGCATTTCGGCATGGCCGAAACGTTCGGTCTTTTCGTTGACGTTGCCGAGGAGGACATCGACGACATGGCCAGCGCCGAAACGCTCGCCGGTGCGGTAGACCGCCGCCAGCGCCTTGATCGCCGCCTCCGTGCCCTCCCAGGTCTCGACCGGCTTCAGGCAGGTGTCGCAATTGCCGCATTGTCCGGCATGCGCCTCGCCGAAATGGGCAAGGATTGCCTGGCGGCGGCAGGAGGCGGTCTCGCAGATCGCCAGCAATGCGTTGAGCTTGGCGCGCTCGACCCGCTTGATCTCGGCGGCGGCACTGCCCTCGTCGATCATCCGGCCGCGCTGGATGACGTCGGCCATGCCATAGGCCATCCAGACCTCAGACGGCAGGCCGTCGCGTCCGGCGCGGCCTGTCTCCTGATAATAGGCTTCCACCGAACCCGGCAGGTCGAGATGGGCGACATAACGCACGTTCGGTTTGTCGATGCCCATGCCGAAGGCGACGGTGGCGACCAGGCAAAGGTTCTCTTCTTTCAGGAAGGCATCCTGATTGGCGTCACGAACCGCCCTGTCCATGCCGGCATGATAGGCGCGCGCGCGGATGCCCTGCCCGTTCAGCCATTCGGCGGTATCCTCGACCTTGGCGCGCGACAGGCAATAGACGATGCCACTGTCGCCCTTGTGGCCGGACAGGAACCGCAACAGCTGTTGGCGCGGCTGGTCACGCTCGACGATCTCGTAGGCAATATTCGGTCGGTCAAAGCTGGTGGTGAAGATCCGGGCTGTATCCAAACCCAGCCGCTCGATCATGTCGTCACGCGTATGCGGATCGGCCGTCGCCGTCAGCGCCACCCTGGGCACACCGGGATATTGCTCGCCGAGCCGGCCGAGTTCGCGATATTCCGGTCGGAAATCATGGCCCCATTGCGAGACGCAATGGGCCTCGTCGATGGCAAACAGCGCGATCTTCTCGTTGGCGATCAGCTCGCGGAAACCATCGGTCAAAATGCGCTCGGGCGTCACGTAGAGAAGGTCGAGCTGGCCTGCCGAAAGCGCGCGGCGAACCTCGACGAACTCCTCGCGCGACAGCGAGGAATTAAGTGCTGCGGCGCGGATGCCGAGCTGCTTCATCGCCTCCACCTGATCGCGCATCAGCGCAATCAGCGGCGAAACGACGATGCCGACGCCGTCGCGGCAGAGTGCCGGGATCTGGAAACACAGGGATTTGCCGGCGCCCGTGGGAAAGAGCACGACCGCATCGCCGCCGGAGACCATATGCTCGACCACCTGCTGCTGCTTGCCGCGGAAGGAGGAATAGCCGTAGACTTGCTTGAGGATATCGAGCGGCGAGCGGCCGGAAGAAAACAGCGCGCCGGAAGCCGAAAAGCCCGGTTCGTTTCGTTCGGTCAGCGACATCAGTGGTTCGCCGCTCCTTTGACGCGGCCGGAAAGCACGCCGAAGCCATCGATGATGGCCTCCTGGTTCTCAAGGCGCACCCCTTCAAAATGCACTTCCTGCTGCGCGCGCATCAGTTGAACGATCGCCTCGCCGTCGCCGGCTTCGGTTGCCAGCGCGATCTCGCGCTCGAGCTCGATCTTCTGCCGGCGTAGCGCCTTCGCTCGCTTGTGGGAGGCCAGCGCCTGGCGGTATCCCTCACGCGCATCTTCCATCGCCGCCTCCTCGGTCGCGATCCACAGCCGGGCATTGCGCACCTGTTGGTCGAGGCTCTTGATGAGCGGGCCGAAGCCTTCGAATTCCAGTCTTTCGGTCAGATATTCGCGCGTCAGATGCGGGCCGGCGACGGCCGCGGCTGCTCCCAGCATCGCCGACCAGAGCCGCTGCAGCTCGCGGCTGTCATATTCAATCGCGGCTATTTCGTCATAATCGTCGATCATCAGCGAAGGGTGATTGACGACGGTCAGCGCCAGCACGCATTCGCGCAGCGCCGTATTGTTCTGGTGGCCGCGCACGGGGCCTGAGCGGGCGAGCCTTTCTGAAATGACGCTGGGGCTTTTCGGCCCTGCCTTGCCCGCATTGTCGCGGCCCGTCCGGTAATTGCCATTGCCGTTGAAGCCGCCGCGGCGATCGCCATTGTTGCGGTTCTGGAACTGCGGCTGGAAGAAGGCGTTCAGCCGATCGCGAATATCCTGCTGGTAGTGGCGACGCACATTCTCGTCTGCGATGACGGCGACCAGTTGCTTCAGCCGCGCCTCGAGCTCGGCGCGCGCCTCCGGCGTGTCGAACTTGCCGGTGTTGACCTCCCGGCTCCACAGCATCTCGGAGAGCGGCTTTGCCTGGCTCATTACCTTGTCGAAAGGCGCGCGCCCGTCATCGCGCACGAGATCGTCGGGATCCTTGCCGTCGGGCAGAAGCGCGAAGCGAACAGAACGCCCGGGCTTCAGATGCGGCAGCGCCAGTTCGGCGGCGCGATTGGCCGCGCGGATGCCGGCGCCGTCGCCGTCGAAGCAGAGCATCGGCTGCGGCACCATCTTCCACAGCAACTCGAGCTGGTTTTCGGTGAGCGCCGTGCCGAGCGGCGCGACGGCATTCTCGATGCCCGCCTGATGCAGCGCGATCACGTCCATATAGCCTTCGACGGCAATAATGGTGCCGGTCGCATTATCGTCCTGAGGGTCGCCGCGGCCCGGTCCCTGGATCGCGCGCCGCGCACGGGCGAAATTGTAAAGGACATTGCCCTTGTGGAAGAGCTCCGTCTCGTTGGAGTTCAGATATTTCGCCGGCGCGTCAGCCGACATGGCGCGGCCGCCGAAAGCGATCACCTTTTCCCGCGACGACAGGATCGGGAACATGATGCGGTCGCGGAAACGATCGTAGGAAACCGGCACGTTTTCATGGACAACCAGACCGCAGGCCTCGATCTGATCCTTGGAGACACCCTTGCCGGCGAGGAATTCCTTGAGCGCATTGCGGCTGTCGGGTGCATAGCCGAGACGGAAGGTCTCGATGGTGCGCCCCGTCAATCCGCGGTCGCGCAGATAGGCGCGCGCCCTCGCCCCATTCGACGTCTGCAGCTGATCCTGGAAAAATTGCGTCGCCATTTCCATGACGTCGATCAGCGAGCCGCGCTCTTTCTCGCGCTTCTCCATCACAGGATCGGCCAGTGGCATCGGCACGCCGGCCATATCGGCGATCTGCTGCACCGCCTCGGGGAAACTCAGGCCCTCCAGCTCGGTGAGAAAGCGGAAATGGTCGCCGGTGACGCCGCAGCCGAAGCAGTGATAGCGGCCCTTTCGGTCCTCGCAATGGAAGCTCGGCGATTTCTCGCCGTGGAACGGGCAGCAGGCCCAGTAATCGCCGCGCGACACGTTTGTCTTGCGCTTGTCCCAGCTGACGCGACGCGCAATCACGTTCGAAATCGGAACGCGGTCGCGAATATCATCGAGAAAGGTGTTGGAAAAGCGCATTTATACCTCTTGATCAGCCTTCATATAAGCTGCTTTGCCGCTCCACGCCATGAAACTTGTCATGAAAACCCGCTATTCACAGGCTATGCGGCCATCATTGCCGCCTCCGGTTATCCAATCAACAACGCGTTATCGCCCCCTGCGACAGGGTGCGACATTATTGTCCCTTCGGAGCCGGAATTCTGCCGTCAGAAAAGCTTGAGCAGGAGCGGCGACCTCTAACAGAGTTGAGAGAAAGTCTTTTGGAAACAAAAGATTATCCCCTCAGATGATTGCTTCTCATCATCCCTAGCGCCACCTCCCGAGGGTCCGCTTCGACGCCTCCCAAACCGCCGATTCCGGCAATTATTATTTTTTTGTAATTTGAATAAGCCGCCGCGCCGCAATAGGTTCGATCTCAACAAAGCGATCCCCGAGCGAAGCACCATCCCTACCCCCGGCGCCGCTTCGCAAGGGTGCCTTTGCAAATACCCTCCGGCTTGGGCTTCGGCCCTGCGTGCCGGTGGACGCAAAGAGCAAGAAGGCAGGAGCGCCCCCAGCTCCTGCCTTCTTAAATTTTTGGCTCTCCTGCGACAACTCTCCCTTTAAAATTAACCGCTTATCGATAAAATCGTTGACAGGCGGCGCTTGCATGAAAGATGTATGCGCCGAACTCCCTGGACCTCTCCAAATGGCTTTTACCGCGGATAATCTTGCAGCAGACGATCGCTTTCTCGCTGCCATCCTCCATTGCGCCGATCAGATGCTCGCCATCTATCGCGAGAGCCCGCGCATCGCTTCGATCTTCGCCGCGCAGCAGCGCTGGCTGATGGCCCATGCCGGCTTTGCGCTTCACTACGGTTATTCCGACGACGGGAAGAGCGGCGGCCTCTATTCCGGCCGCTTCATCGATTTTGCGGTCAGGAACAACATCGCCAGCCGCAACACGGCCGCGGCCTTCATGCAGGAAATGCTGGCCTATCGCTTCCTGCGACCGGTTCCCGGCCCCGATAAGCGCACACGCTACCTCGAGCCCACCGAAATCGCCGAGCAGCATTTCACCCGATGGCTCGTAGCCCATATGATGATCCTCGACAGCCTCGACGGCGGTGAGCGCGCCGATAAGATCACCGCCAACCCCTCGGCGATGATGGCAGCGATCCAGCCACCGATTGCGAGGGCGATCATAGGAAGTGAAGCGGTGCGTAATCCGGGCGCCACCTTCAACCTCTTCAACTGGGCAAATTCCGGCGGGCTGGTGATGGACTACCTGATCTCGCGCCTTCCCGAATTTCCAAGGACGGCGGACCGCGTCGTGCTTGGCCCTCTGTCGCTCAGGGAAATCCGCGAACAGTTCATGATCTCCAACACCCATCTGAAGCGGCTTCTGATGCAGGCAGCGACCATGGAGAGTATCGGCTGGACCGAACCCTCCCGCAAGGGCGACTTCTGGCTGTCGGCCCATTTCATCCGCGAATATTGGAATTATCAGGCGGCGAAATTCGCCATCATCGATGCCGCCGCCGAAGCGGTGCTCGGGCCTGCGGTCCGTGACGAACCGCAGGCAAGACGGGTTATCTGAGGCTTATCCGTTCAACAGTTCCTTGACGGTCGCCGATGCCTTGGCGAAATCCATCTGGCCGGCATAACGCTCCTTCAGCGCCGCCATTACCTTGCCCATGTCCTTGGCGCCCGCGGCACCGGTCTCGGCGATGATCGCCGAGACATTGGCGCGCACTTCGCCGTCCGAAAGCTGCTTCGGCATGAAATCCTGGATGACGATGATTTCGGCGCGCTCCTTGGCGGCAAGCTCCGGCCGGGAATTCTCCTCGTAGATCTTTGCCGATTCGTCACGCTGCTTCACCATTTTGGCGAGAATCTGCAGGATCTCGTCGTCGCTCGCCTGCTCCTTACCGGTGCCGCGGTTGGCGATATCGCGGTCCTTGACCGCGGCCTGAATCAGCCGGACGGTGGAAAGCCGCTCCGCATTCTTGGCCTTCATCGCCTCTTTCAGCTGGGTGGCGAGTTGATCGCGCAGCATGGTCTTCACTCCTGTTTTGATGCCGCTTCATAAACCACGCTGATGCGGCGGATCAAATAAATTGCGCGGTCAGCGCGATAAAGCGCAGGAAAACGGCCGCGATCTCGGCTACAAAGATTGACGCTAAGCGATTGCGTGGCTATTTACCGCCACCTGCACCAAAATTCGTGATCAGGCCTGAAGCGCGCGGCATTGCCGTGTCCACACGCCTGCGAAATCAAATGGCGACGAGCGCGACAACGCGCCCACCTGCCGGAAACGGGATGAAGATGACCGCGACAGCACCCTGGACAATCGAAAAGCCGACCGCCCTGCTCGTTCTTGCCGACGGCACGGTCATCGAAGGCAAGGGCATCGGCGCCACCGGCAAGGTGCCGGCCGAGGTGGTCTTCAACACGGCGCTTACCGGCTATGAGGAGATCCTGACGGACCCCTCCTATCTCGGCCAGATCGTCACCTTCACCTTCCCGCATATCGGCAATATCGGCACCAATGATGAAGACATCGAGGACCTGACGCCTGCCGCCCGCCACGGCGCCGTCGGCGTCATCTTCAAGGCCGACATCACTGAGCCCTCGAACTACCGCGCCGCCAAGCACCTCGACCAATGGCTGAAGGCCCGCGGCGTCATCGGTCTCTGCGGCATCGACACGCGCGCGCTGACCGCCTGGATCCGTGAGAACGGCGCTCCGAACGCGGTCATCGCCCACGATCCGAACGGTGTCTTCGACATCGAGACGCTGAAGGCCGAGGCTAAAGCCTGGAGCGGCCTTGAAGGTCTCGACCTCGCCAAGATCGCCTCGTCGGGCCAGTCCTCGCAATGGACCGAAACGCCGTGGGTGTGGAATGAAGGTTACGGTGAACTCAAGGCGACAGACGCGAAATACCACGTCGTCTGCCTCGATTACGGCGTCAAGCGCAACATCCTGCGCCTGTTTGCCGGCCTCGACTGCAAAGTGACTGTCGTGCCGGCCGCAACGAGCGCCGAAGACGTGCTCGCCATGCAGCCGGACGGCATCTTCCTGTCGAACGGCCCGGGCGATCCGGCGGCAACCGGCGACTATGCCGTGCCTGTGATCAAGACACTGATCAAGACCGATATCCCGGTCTTCGGCATCTGCCTCGGCCACCAGATGCTGGGCCTGGCACTCGGCGCGAAGACCGAGAAGATGCATCAGGGCCATCACGGCGCCAACCACCCCGTCAAGGACCATACGACCGGCAAGGTCGAGATCGTCTCGATGAACCACGGCTTCGCGGTCGACTCGAAGTCGCTGCCGGATGGCGTTGAAGAGACTCATATTTCGCTTTTCGACGGCACCAATTGCGGCCTGCGCGTCCTCGGCAAGCAGGTCTTCTCCGTCCAGCACCATCCGGAAGCCTCTCCCGGTCCGCAGGACAGCCACTACCTCTTCCGCCGCTTCATCAACATGGTGCGCGAGAAGAAGGGCGAACCGGCGCTCGCCGAACGCTGATTTCTAGCGATTTCCGACCGCCAAGGTTGGCCTTTGACTTGTTGACAAACCTCACTCTTCGTCATCCTCGGCCCTGTGCCGAGGATCTGCCACATATCGACCGAAGGCAGATGCTCGGGACAAGCCCGAGCATGACGAAAGAGGAGTTGGCCGCTTTGTCAGTAGCCCAAAGGTTCGCCCAGGCGGGCCTTTTTCTTTATCCGCCTATTGACCTCAGCTTAACTTGAGGAATTACAGATCTGCCTGCAGACATCTGATGCAGGAGAAAACTGGATGAGCGGAGCTTTCTTTCGTGTAGACAAGTTCATCGTGCCGGCGGCGGCACGCGAGGAATTTCTCGTCAAAGTGATGATGACCCACAAGGTGTTGGAGGCGCAGGACGGTTTCATTGATCACAGGGTGCTGGAGCAGGTCGCCGGTCCGGGCGAATTCAATTTCGTCACGATTGCCGAATGGGAAAATACCGAAGTCGTCGAGCGCGCGCGGGCCGCCGTCGCTGCGGCCCACAGGGCCGCCAATTTCGATCCGCAGGAAATGTTTGCGCGTCTCGGCATTCACGCCGATATCGCCGGCTACAAGCCTGTCGCGGCCTAAAGGCGGAGGCGGCCGGCTCAGGCGTGGGCCAGTTCCGCCTCCCGGCGAAGGAGAAGGTAGAAGCGCGCGCAGAGCATGACGGCGGCGGCCGCCAGCCCGACGAGAAAGCCGAACCAGATGCCGATGCCACCGAAACCCAGCGGGAAGGCAAAGGCCCAGGCGAGGAAGAAGCCGATCGGCCAATAGGCGATCAACGCCATGATCATCGGCACGCGTGCGTCCTTGAGGCCACGCAGCAATCCATTGGCGATCACCTGCAGCCCGTCGACAAGCTGGAAAAGCCCGGCAACGACGATCAACGGCCCGGCATAGGCAAGTACCTCAGGCGCCTCGGGCGAGTTGACGTCGAGGAACCAGCTGCCGAGGAATTGCGGCATGGAGGCAAAGAGCACGCTGCCCACCGCCGAAATGGCGCAGGCGAGGATGAGCACGGTGATCGAAGCGCGCACCAGCCCCTGATAATCGCCCTGCCCGTGGGCGACACCGACGCGCACCGTTGCCGCCTGGCTGAGGCCGAGCGGAATCATGAATGCGATCGAGGCCCATTGCAGGGCAATGCCATGAGCCGCAAGCTCGATGGTGCCGATATAGCCCATCAGCAGCGAAGCCACCGTGAACAGGCTGACCTCGGCAAGGATGGTGACGCTGATCGGGAAACCGAGCCGGATGACCTCCAGCAGCGCGTGCCAGTCGGGTTTCCAGAACCGCACGAAGATCTCGTAGCGCCGCGTCTCTTCGCGCCGCTGCACGAAAGCCAGGATGAAGAGGAAGCCGGCCGTCTGCACGGCGACCGAAACGATCGCCGCGCCCTCGAGCCCCATCGCCGGAAAGCCGAAATGGCCGAGAACGAGGATATAGGCGAAGATCGCGTTCATCACCAGCGTGGCGATGGTGACGTTGAGGATGATGCCAGCCTTGCCGATGGCGCTGACGAGCGAGCGCATGACGTTGAAGAGCAGCGCCGGCAGCACGCCGAACTGGCCGATCATGATGTAGCCGTGGGCGAGCTTGGCCACCTCGGGCTTCTGCTGTGCGAAGAGGAGGACCTGCTCCGAATTGAAGAAGGCCGGCTGCATGATGACCCAGTATGCGATCACCACCCACAGGCCCATGCGCAGCGACCGTCGCACCGAGACGAGGTCGCCGCGGCCATAGGCCTGCGCCACCATCGGAATGACGGCGATGGCAAAGCCCGAGCCGAAGATCAGGATCGTGAACAGGAACTGCGCCGCAAGCACCATTGCCGCCAGATGCTCGGCGCCGAGGCGGCCGACGATCATCACATCGGTGGTGTTGATGCCGAGCTGGGCAAGCTGCGCGCCGATCAGCGGAATGCCGAGCGCCAGCGTGGCACGGAAATGTGCGCCCCAACGATTATCGTTTGTCGGCGCAAGCCTGCGCGCGTCGATCGGCGTGTCCATGACACCAGTCCTGTGATTGAAATATGCGTCGCCGCAGCTTGCGGCGAAATATCATCCGGGCTTAGATCAAAGCCCTGCAAAGAACTACCCCAAATGAGGCAGATGATGAAAAATTCATCATCGCATCAGCGTTTCTGATCGATCAACCGGCCGCTTCCAGCGCCTCGGCCGGCTCACGGGCCCGGACCCGCAGCAGGAACACACCGGCGGCCACCAGGATGAACAGCGCGGCGGCAAGATAGGGTGCGCCGGCAAAAGTGACAGGCGCCTCAGGCCGCGTGAAATAGGAAAACATCTGGGTGAAGATCAGCGGCCCGACAATGGTGGTGATGCTGCTGAGGCTGGTAAGCGCGCCCTGCAGCTCACCCTGCGCCGAAGGCGGCACCATGCCGGCGGCGATGCTGCGCAGCGGCGGGTCGGCGACGTTTTCGATGACGGTCGCGACGATGACGACGTAAACCACCCAGCCCTCCCAGGCGAAGGCATAGCCGGTCAATCCTGCAGCTGAAAAGCAGAGACCGAGAAGAGCGGTTTTCCACTCGCCGAGCACCGGCACGATCCGCGGCAGGACCAGCCCCATGACGAGCGCGGCGCCGATGCCATAAATGCCGAGCGACAGGCCAATCTGCCCCTCGCTCCAGCCGTAGCGATAGGTCGAGACGAACGCCCAGACCGAGGGATAGACGGCATGCGCCAGGAAGAACAGAAACATAACGAGGCTGACCCAGCCGATGCCGGGATAATGGCGCATCTGGCGCAAAGCGCCGAGCGGGTTGGCGCGTTTCCACTCGAACCGGCGGCGGTTCTTCGCCTCCAGCGTCTCCGGCAGCAGGAAGCAGGCGGCGATGAAATTGACAAGCGATAGCGCGGCCGCGCCGAGGAATGGCACACGCGGGCCGAATTCGCCGAGGACACCGCCGACGACAGGGCCGATGGTGAAACCGACGCCGAAGGCGATACCGATCAGCCCGAAATTCTTCGCCCGGTTCTCCTCCGTGCTGATATCGGCAATATAGGCTGAGCAGGTGGCGAAACTGCCGCCGCTGATGCCGGCAAGCACACGGCCGACGAACAGCATCCAGAAGCTGGTGGCGATGCCGCAGATGAAATTATCGATCGCGAAGGTTAGCACCGAAAGCAAAAGGATCGGCCGGCGGCCGAAACGGTCGGACAGGTTTCCGAGCAGCGGCGCGAACAGGAATTGCATGCCGGCATAGACCAGCATCAGCCAGCCGCCGTCGATCGCCGCATCGCTGACGCTGCCACCGGTCAGCTGCTCCAGATAGGCGGGCAGCACCGGCATGATGATGGCGATGCCGATAATGTCGAGGAAAAGGATGATGAAGACCAGGAAAAGGCCGCGGCGAACGAATTTCGGGTCAAGCATGAGGCATCTCTACAGCGGTTGGTTCTGAAAAGACGATCTCGTCGCCGAGAAAGTGACATAGCTCAGAAAAGAAACCGAAACAATCCGTGAACATTTCAAAGTTTTTGATAATGTTCAACGGGAAATTTATGGGAGGCCTCAACCGGTGGGCGCACGCTGTTGTTCCAGCTTCCGAAAATCGCCAGCCGCCCAGCGGATCGCCGGGCGATGCGTTCCCTTGCAATCGCCGCGACGGCATCCAGATCAGAAGACAAGACCGGTCATTGTGCATTTCCCCGCACAGCCTGTTCGATGCTGTCCAATTATCGCCCGAATGCGAAAGCGGTAGAACGGCGTCCGGCAACGCCACTCGGCGCGGATGCCCGATCCGGCCGCGCGGCGCAAATGAAGGAGAAGACAATGCAGACCTATCGTTTGGGAAAGACCGGACCCGATGTCTCGGCCATCGGCCTCGGCTGCATGGGCATGTCGGGCATGTACGGCCCCTCCGATCGCGCAGAAAGCATCGCGACGATCCATGCCGCGCTCGATGCCGGCATCAACCTGCTCGACACCGGCGATTTCTACGGGATGGGCCATAACGAAATGCTGATCGGCGAGGCATTGAAGGGTCGCAGGCGCGAAAACGCCGTCATCAGCGTCAAATTCGGCGGCCTGCGCGATCCCGTCGGCGGCTGGAGCGGCATCGACGCCCGCCCGGTCGCGGTGAAGAACTTCCTCAGCTATACGCTGCAGCGCCTCGGCGTCGACTATATCGACATCTACCGCCCCGCTCGCCTCGATCCGAACGTGCCGATCGAGGACACGGTCGGCGCCATCGCCGACATGGTCAAGGCAGGTTATGTCAGGCATATCGGCCTGTCGGAAGTCGGCGCCGACACGATCCGCCGCGCCGCCACTGTCGCCCCGATCGTCGACCTGCAGATCGAATATTCGCTGATCTCGCGCGGCATTGAGAAGAAGATCCTGCCGACGACACGCGAACTCGGCATTTCGATCACCGCCTACGGCGTGCTCTCGCGCGGCCTGATCAGCGGCCACTGGCAAAAGGGCCAGGGTGGGACGGCCGGCGATTTTCGCGCCTACAGCCCGCGCTTCCAGGAAGGCAATATCGAGCAGAACCTCGCTCTGGTGGAGAAGCTGCGCGAGATCGCCCAGGCAAAGAGCGTCTCGGTCGCCCAGATCGCCATCGCCTGGGTCGCCGCCAAGGGCAAGGACATCGTCCCGATCATCGGCGCCCGCCGCCGCGACCGGCTGACCGAGGCGCTCGGCTCACGCGCCATCGACCTGTCGCCAGAAGATTTCGCCATCATCGAACACGCCGTGCCGAAAGACGCGGCCGTGGGTGGGCGTTATCCCGAGCATATGCTGCAGCATATGGACAGCGAGAAGTAAGCAAGGGATGGAAGGGGCAGCGATGGGCTTTGTGCCGTGCGCGCCCCTCCTCTCTCCTCAAATTGGGCCGGAGAACGTATCGCAGGCCGACAGCTGGCCGCTGTCGAAACCGCGCTTGAACCATCTGACCCGCTGCTCCGAGGTACCGTGGTTGAAGCTTTCCGGGACGACGTAACCCTGTGACCGCTTCTGCAGCGAATCGTCACCAATCTGCTGGGCTGCGTTCAGCGCTTCCTCCAGATCGCCTGACTCAAGTAGGCCCTTCTGCTGGGTATATTTGCCCCAGATGCCGGCAAAGCAATCGGCCTGCAGCTCGACGCGCACCGACATCTTGTTGGCGTCCGCCTCGCTCATGCGCTGGCGGGCCTGGTTGAACTTCGGCAGGATGCCGAGCAGGTTCTGCACGTGATGGCCGACCTCATGAGCTACGACATAGGCCTCGGCGAAATCACCCGACGCGCCGAAGCGGTCGGAAAGCTCCTGGAAGAATTCGGTATCGAGATAGACCTTGTGGTCGCTCGGGCAGTAGAACGGGCCTGTTGCAGATGATGCGGAGCCGCAGGCCGATGCCGTCGAGCCCGAGAACAGCACGAGACGCGGCTCTTCGTAATTTTGGCCCTGCGCCTGGAAGATGCCCTTCCAGGTATCCTCGGTCTCGGCAAGGACGGTGCGCATGAATGCGGTCATCTCGTCGTTGGCGGGCGTGCGTGTTCCGCCTGACTGGCTCTGCTCGTAGCCAGGACCGCTTGTCGTGCCGCCGGTATCGAGCATCTGCAGCAGATCAATGCCCATCATCTTGAAGATTAAATAGATGACGATGAGGAAGACGATCGTGCCGATGCTGAGGCCGCCACCGGCGCGGCGAACACCGCCGCCGGAAGGAAAGTTGAAGCCGCCGCCGCGGCCGAAACCGCCGCCGGTCGGATCGCTGCGGCGATCCTCGATATTGTCGGACTGACGCCGGCCTTTCCATTCCATCTTCGCTCTCCCCGGCAATGCCTGTGCTTGCGCTCAAGGAGTTATATATCCGTCGGCCGCCGGAATTCCAGCGACTTCATCGGGCAATCAGGCGCCCGCGTCGGCGACGCAGCGCGATTGCGATCAGGATCGAGCCGATCACCGCCGCAGCAAGGACAGCCGGCCATTCCGCGCCGGTGAAGATGACCGCATGCATGATCCGGCCAGGCACGAAAGTGAACAGGCCGGCAAGGACGATGCCGCCGAAATAAAGGCCGGCGACGATGCGCTTGTGCAGACGGATATCGCCGCGGCGGGCCGCCGCGATCGCGTTCCAGCTGCCGACCAGCGTTGCGATCGACAGAAGATGGATCGTACTGAACCCGTAGAAGAGATCGAGCTCATGAATGAAGAAGCTCGATATCGCCGTCATGACCATCAGCGCCATCCAGATCCTGCCGAGCAGCCGGTGCAGCGGCGTGCCCTTGGGGCGCAGCAGGATATAGGCGCCGAGAAGTGCCGCCGGTGTAACAGCGGCGACATGGATCTGAACGGCGAACGGGGCATCGAGGAGCGGTTCGAGGGTCATCAGCGGCATCCGGTTGAATTCGATCGCTCTTTCCGCCAAGACTGCATCTGCCTCAATCCGAACCGCGCGAACGGCAGGAAAACTTCGTGATTCACCTCTTCTTGCAATCCACGCTTCGCGAATTGCAGGTCTTTCTCCACTCCCGGCGTTTCTGGGGAACCTTTGCCGCGATCGTCCTGCTCTTTGCCGTCACCGGCCCCTACGGCACGATGGAAAACATGGCCTTCGGCGAACGCCTCGCCTATTGGCTGAGCCTGCATGCCCTTGCCTGGGTGATCGCCATCCTCTGCGCGGTTGCGGCCGAAAGACTGCTGCGGGGATTGATCGTTTCCATGTTCGCCCGGATGATGGCGGGTTCGCTCATAGCCGCCCTGCCGATCGGTTTTGCCATCGGCCTCGTCGACTATGTCTTCACCGGCGAAGCGACCACGCTCGAAAGCGGCCTGCAGCGCGCGCTTTTTGCGGTACCGCTCTGCGCCCTCTTCTGCCTTTTGACCTACATGGCGATGAGCCAGAAAATCGCCGAAGCCGCAGCGCCTCAGGAAACCAGCCCCGGCGCCTCGATCCTCGACCGGCTGAAGCCTGAGAATCGTGGCTCGCTGCTGCGCCTTTCCGTTCAGGACCACTATACCGAGGTGGTGACCAGCCGCGGGCGCGAACTGGTGCTCTTACGTTTCGCCGATGCGCTTAGGGAAACCGCCGCGACGCCGGGCCTTCGCGTCCATCGCTCGCACTGGGTGGCCGACGCCCATGTCGAAAGCTTGAAGCGCGACAATGGCAGGCTGCTGATCCTCACCCGCGACGGCAAGGCAATCCCGGTCAGCCGTAGCTATGCCGGGGAAGTGCGCCGCCGCTTCACGTAAAGAAGGCGCGCCAAGCGCTTGACAGGACTCCCGTTTACGCTCTTCCGGAAGCAGGGCGGCGGCGAAATCCGGGTGGCGGTCGTGTCTGACGGGAAATAGCCCTTCGCGCCGTGTTGGATTCCTGTCGATTCCGCGATTTATGGGGTTCCGTTTGCAAATACATTTGCCTATAAGCCGCTTCTAGCCTGAAAAGACCCAGCATGCGCGACCCGACCCGGTGATCTCCCACCCTGGCCGGTTTTCTGCGCAGCCAGAAAACGGAAGCACCCATGCCGAAGCGCCAAGACATCAAATCGATCCTTATCATCGGCGCGGGACCGATCGTCATCGGCCAGGCTTGCGAGTTCGACTATTCCGGCACCCAAGCCTGCAAGGCGCTGAAGGAGGAAGGCTACCGCGTCATCCTCGTCAACTCCAACCCGGCGACGATCATGACCGATCCGGGTCTTGCCGACGCCACCTATGTCGAGCCGATTACCCCCGAAGTCGTCGCCAAGATCATAGCCAAGGAGCGCCCGGATGCGCTGCTGCCGACCATGGGCGGCCAGACGGCGCTGAACACGGCGCTTTCGCTGAAGCGCATGGGCGTGCTCGACCGCTACAATGTCGAGATGATCGGCGCCAAGCCCGCCGCCATCGACATGGCCGAGGACCGCGCGCTGTTTCGCGAGGCGATGGCCCGTATCGGCCTCGAAACCCCGCGCTCGATGCTGGCGAACGCCACCGACATCAAGGACCTCGACCGCAAGACGCACGAGGCCGAGCGCATCAAGCTGCGCGAAAGCCTCTCCGGATCCGACCTCGACAAGGCGCTGGACGAGCTGGAAAACCAGTGGAACCTCGGCGAGAGCGACCGCAAGCAGCGTTACATGAGCCATGCCATGGCAATTGCCGCCCAGGCGATCGACCATGTCGGCCTGCCCGCCATCATCCGTCCCTCCTTCACGCTCGGCGGCACTGGCGGCGGCATCGCCTACAACCGCTCGGAATTCTTCGAGATCGTCGGCGGCGGCCTCGATGCCTCGCCGACCACCGAAGTGCTGGTCGAAGAATCGGTGCTAGGTTGGAAGGAATATGAAATGGAGGTCGTCCGCGACAAGGCGGACAACTGCATCATCATCTGCTCGATCGAGAACATCGACCCGATGGGCGTCCATACTGGCGATTCGATCACCGTCGCGCCGGCGCTGACGCTGACGGACAAGGAATACCAGATCATGCGCAACGCCTCGATCGCGGTGCTGCGCGAGATTGGGGTCGAGACCGGCGGCTCGAACGTCCAGTTCGCCGTCAATCCGAAGGACGGCCGTCTCGTCGTCATCGAAATGAACCCGCGTGTTTCGCGCTCGTCGGCGCTCGCCTCCAAGGCCACCGGTTTCCCGATCGCCAAGATCGCCGCCAAGCTGGCGATCGGCTATACGCTCGACGAACTGGATAACGACATCACCGGCGGCGCAACGCCTGCCTCCTTCGAACCGTCGATCGACTACGTCGTCACCAAGATCCCGCGTTTCGCCTTCGAGAAATTCCCCGGTGCCTCGCCGGTGCTGACGACCGCGATGAAATCGGTCGGTGAAGTCATGGCGATCGGCCGCACCTTTGCCGAATCGCTGCAGAAGGCACTGCGTGGCTTGGAAACCGGCCTGACGGGCCTCGACGAGATCGAGATCCCCGGCTTCGAAGAGGGCGAATCCAGCCAGAACGCTATCCGCGCCGCAATCGGCACACCGACGCCCGATCGCCTGCGCATGGTCGCCCAGGCGCTACGCCAGGGCATGAGCGAAGCTGAAGTCCACGAAGGCTGCAAGATCGATCCCTGGTTCATCGCTGAACTGAAGGCGATCGTCGAGATGGAGGCCCGCATCCGCGAGCACGGCCTGCCGCAGGATGCCACAAACCTGCGCATGCTGAAGGCCATGGGCTTCTCCGACGCGCGCCTGGCGACGCTGACCGGCAAGCGCCCGAAGGAAGTCGCCGAATTCCGTAACAAGCTGAATGTCCGCCCCGTCTTCAAGCGCATCGACACCTGTGCGGCCGAATTCGCCTCGCCGACCGCCTACATGTATTCGACCTATGAGACGCCTTTCGTCGGCGCCGCCCGCTCCGAGGCTGAAGTCTCCGACCGCAAGAAGGTTGTCATCCTCGGCGGTGGCCCGAACCGCATCGGCCAGGGCATCGAGTTCGATTATTGCTGCTGCCACGCTGCCTTCGCCTTGAAGGATGCGGGTTATGAAGCGATCATGATCAACTGCAACCCGGAAACCGTTTCGACCGACTACGATACCTCGGACCGCCTCTATTTCGAGCCACTGACGGCCGAGGACGTGATCGAGATCCTGCGGGCAGAACAGGAAAAGGGCGAAGTCGTCGGCGTCATCGTCCAGTTCGGCGGCCAGACGCCGCTGAAGCTTGCCGAGGCGCTGGAAAAGAACGGCATCCCGATCCTCGGTACCGCGCCTGACATGATCGACCTTGCCGAGGACCGCGACCGCTTCCAGAAGCTGTTGATGAAGCTCGACCTCAACCAGCCGAACAACGGCATCGCCTATTCGGTTGAGCAGGCCCGCATGGTCGCCACCGAAATCGGCTTCCCGCTGGTCGTGCGTCCCTCTTACGTGCTCGGCGGCCGCGCCATGCAGATCCTGCATTCGGAAGGACAATTGCAGAGCTACCTGCTCGATACCGTGCCTGAACTGGTACCTGAGGATATCAAGCAGCGCTACCCCAACGACAAGACCGGCCAGATCAACACCCTGCTCGGCAAGAACCCGCTGCTCTTCGACAGCTACCTCAGCCACGCCATCGAAGTCGATGTCGACTGCCTCTCGGACGGCACCGACGTCTATGTCGCCGGCATCATGGAGCATATCGAGGAAGCCGGCATCCATTCCGGCGACAGCGCCTGCTCGCTGCCGCCGCGCACGCTCTCCAACGAGATGCTAGACGAGCTGGAGCGCCAGGCCAAGGCGATGGCCAAAGCCCTCAATGTCGGCGGCCTGATGAACGTCCAGTTCGCCATCAAGGACGATGTCGTCTACGTGCTCGAAGTCAATCCGCGCGCCTCGCGCACCGTGCCCTTCGTCGCAAAGACCATCGGCGCGCCGATCGCCAAGATCGCCGCCCGCGTCATGGCCGGCGAGAAACTCGATGCCACCTTCGCCGCCTACGGCGAGAAGCCCGATCCGCGCAAGCTGAAGCACATCGCCGTCAAGGAAGCCGTCTTCCCCTTCGCCCGCTTCCCCGGCGTCGACACGCTGCTCGGCCCGGAAATGCGCTCGACCGGTGAAGTCATCGGCCTCGATACCGATTTTGCGCTGGCCTTCGCCAAGTCGCAGCTCGGCGCCGGCGTCGAGCTGCCGCGTGACGGGACGGTCTTTGTCTCCGTCCGCGACGCGGACAAGCCGCGCGTGCTGCCGGCGATCCACATCCTCGTCGAGCAGGGCTTCAAAGTGCTGGCAACCGGCGGCACCGCCCGCTTCCTCGGCGAAAACGGCATCACCGCCACGAAGATCAACAAGGTGCTCGAAGGCCGTCCGCACATCGAGGACGCAATCCGCAACCGCCAGGTCCAGCTCGTCATCAACACCACCGATGGCAACAAGGCGATCTCGGACTCCAAGTCGTTGCGCCGTGCGACGCTGATGCAGAAGGTGCCTTACTACACGACGATGGCAGGCGCCGAGGCCGCCGCCCAGGCGATCAAGGCGCTGAAAGCCGGCAATCTGGAAGTGCGGCCGTTGCAGAGCTACTTCGCCTGAGATACGGAACGCCATCGCTCGATCAGCGATGGCACCTGCCTTGCCATTGGGCATCGCCGGAGGCTTCTGAATCAGTTTATGCAGCTGCCAGCATAAGGCGCTGAACTGTCAGCATATCTTCGCGAAATCGTGCCAGTTCCTCCGCTTTCAGCCGCTCGTCGGGAATACGCAGCAGATAGGATGGATGCACCGTTACGAAGAGCGTTCGCCTCTCGTCGATCGCGATCGCTTTCCCCCTGACGTCCTGCAGCCGCTGTTTCGTGTCGGTCAGCGCCGAAAGCGCCGTCGCCCCCATCGCAACCACCAGCTTCGGCTTGATCAGCGCCATCTCCAGATTGAGCCACCAGCGGCAGTGCTTCACCTCACCCATATTGGGCTTCTGATGGATGCGACGTTTGCCGCGCGGCTCATATTTGAAATGCTTGACGGCATTAGTGACGTAAAGCGTTGAGCGGTCGATGCCCGCTTCACTG
The DNA here is from genome assembly GCA_000023185.1 of Rhizobium leguminosarum bv. trifolii WSM1325. Lineage (NCBI taxonomy): Bacteria > Pseudomonadati > Pseudomonadota > Alphaproteobacteria > Hyphomicrobiales > Rhizobiaceae > Rhizobium > Rhizobium leguminosarum. The sequence goes on from CP001622.1 coordinate 2,969,593, forward strand.
ATCACTTGATCGAGAAGCCTGCCGGCGGGACCGACGAAGGGGCGCCCTGATATATCCTCCTGGTCGCCCGGCTGTTCGCCGACGAACATCACCTCGGCATCGCGCGGCCCCTCCCCGAATACGGTTTGCGTCGCCTTCGCATGAAGCGGACAGCGGGTGCAGGCGGCAGCTTCCGCGCCCAGTGCTTCCAGCGTGCCCGCCGGCGCTTCGGGTTCAGCTGGAATGCTGCGCGCGGCTTCCTGCAGGCGATCGTGAAAGGGCAACGATTGGGTCGCCTCCCGGGCGGCCATGGCCCGCACCTTGCTCTCCGCCGATGCAATCAGCCCAGGGATGAGATCGGCTTCCGGCAGGTTCTTCCAGTATTTTTTCGGCATCTCCGCCTGCATCGCCTTCAACTTCAACCGCGCCGGATTGAAAATGCTGGCGTAGTAAGTGCGCCAGAGGTCATCGGTAGCATCTGTGAGATTGGGTTTTTCACACGGTTCGTCGCTCATCGTCAGCCGCTCGCCGTCCCAGGCGGCCGATCCCTTGGGCGTCGCGATCAGCCAGTCCATGTCGGTGAAGCGCCGTTGGAAGAAGGGCGCTGTGCGCCCGACGATATGGTGATCTGGCTCGAACCAGGCGAGGAATTTTCGACGGCCCGCCGACACCGCACCAACCTCCTTGAAGCGGACGAAGGCCGTCATCTTGTGCGCGTCGCGTCGAACGTTTTTCGCCATCAGCCTGGCACGGGCGACATCCTCGTCGGAGGCCACTTCAAGCAGTTGCCGGTCCAGCTGCAGCCGCCAGAGCAGCCGGTAAAGCAGGGAAAAGCGCGCCGGGTCGGAATGGCAGAGAACTGTCTCCGCGAGCTCGAGGAAGGCGGGCGGCACCGTCATCGGCTTGCGTGCTGCGGCAGACGGAGGCGGCATGGCGTCGTGTTGAAACGCAAAACCCGGCTCAGCGCGTTTTTCGCGCCACTCGATCTCTTCCGGCAGGATGCCGGCAGCCGCGAAAGCGCGCGCGGCGTCACGCCATTCGGCAAGCTCCCCGCGTCCTGAAAGCACGACCCGGCGCATCACAGCAACGACAATTGTTCGGGTTTCGGTTCGAACATGGCGCGAAGGTCGGGGCGCTCGATCAATCGCCGCGGCGACCAGCCGTCCGCCGAGATGAAGGATTGGACTTTCTTGATCGAAATGCCGAGCCGCGAAAGATCGTCCAACCGAAGGCGGCGAAAACGACGGGCCGAAACGATCGCTTTGACTGTCTTGGTGCCGAGGCCGGGCACACGCAGCAACCGTTCACGCTCGGCCTTGTTGATATCGACGGGGAACTCGGCCCGGTTGGCGAGCGCCCAGGCAAGTTTGGGGTCGAGGGTGAGATCAAGCATGCCATCCGCCTGGTTCGCGGTGATCTCGTCGATGCCGAAACCGTAGAATCGATAGAGCCAGTCAGCCTGGTAGAGCCGGTGTTCCCGCATCAGCGGCGGCTTGATCAGCGGCAGGTTTTTCGACGAGTCCGGGATCGGGCTGAAGGCGGAATAGTAGACGCGCCTCAGCCCGTAGCTGCTGTAAAGCCGGCCACTGGTCGCAAGGATCGTCGCATCGTTCGCACCATCGGCGCCGACGATCATCTGTGTGCTCTGGCCGGCCGGCACGAAACGCTGACGCTTCTTCGTCTGCAGCGTCGGTTCGCCGGCGGCCTCGATCTTCAGCCTCAGATCCCCCATCGATCGCCGGATATTGGCAGGCTTCTTTTCCGGCGCGAAACGGGTGATGCCGTGATCGGTCGGCAGCTCGATATTCAGCGACAGCCTGTCGGCATGAAGCCCCGCTTCCTCGATCAGACGCGGCGATGCTTCAGGGATCGACTTCAGATGGATATAGCCGCGGAAGTTATGCGTCACACGCAGTTCGCGGACGATGCGAACCATCTCTTCCATTGTGTAATCGGACGAACGGATAATGCCGGAGGAAAGGAACAGGCCCTCGATATAGTTGCGGCGATAGAATTCCAGCGTCAGCCAGATGACCTCCTCGGGCGTAAAGCGCGCCCGTTCGACATTGCTCGACGAGCGATTGACGCAATAGGCGCAGTCGTAGATGCAGAAATTGGTCAGCAGTATTTTCAAAAGCGAAATGCACCGCCCGTCCGGGGCATAGGCATGACAGATGCCGGATCCCTCGGTCGAACCGAGCCCGCCACTTGCGCGGGAATCACGTTTCACCGTGCCGCTGGAAGCGCAGGAAGCGTCATATTTCGCGGCATCGGAAAGGATGGCCAAGCGTTCTGTTAGCGACTTCTTCATTAGTATGTTCACTATATGTTCCTGCGCCTGAAGTCAATCGGAGCGATCCGATTTCTGCCCATTTTCAAGCTGCATCACCGGCTGTTGGAGCAGGCCGCGTTTCTTTCATGCGAATTTTCTGGAAATCGGGCTTGGCGATCTGCTATAAGCGTCCGACTAAGATTGTGGCACGGTTCCGAAGCTCCCCTTCGGGACCTGTTTTCTTTTGTGTTCGCCGCTGATTATGCGGATACAAGGATTGAAGGACAGAAAAATGGTTGAAAAGGTACCGATGACACCGGGCGGTTTCGTCAAGCTGCAGGAAGAGCTGCGCTGGCGTCAGCAGGAGGAGCGTCCCCGAATCATCGAGGCGATCGCCGAAGCCCGTGCCCATGGCGACCTTTCCGAAAACGCCGAATACCACGCCGCCAAGGAAGCCCAGAGCCATAATGAAGGCCGCATCAGTGAGCTGGAAGACTTGACGGCGCGCGCCGAGGTCATCGACCTCACCAAGATGTCGGGCGACAAGATCAAGTTCGGCGCCAAGGTGAAGCTCATCGACGAGGACACCGACGAAGAAAAGACCTATCAGATCGTCGGCGACCAGGAAGCCGACGTCAAGGCCGGCCGCATCTCCATCTCCTCGCCGATCGCCCGCGCGCTGATCGGAAAGGAAGTCGGCGATTCCATCGAGGTCAATGCGCCGGGTGGCTCCAAGGCCTACGAAATCCTCCAGGTTTCCTGGGGCTGATCGCCCGCCAGCCGCGAGACCCCTCCCTTGCCTGATATCCGTGACGTCGAGATCATTGCGCCCAATTTCAAGCGCCGGCTCTCCGGCGTCACGTCAACTATCGTTCAGCTCATCCCATGCCAGATCCGGCTCGGTATCAAGATCGCGACACTCGGCCCCGGCCTGCCGGACGGCCTGCCGAAACTTAAGGGACGGCAGCTCCTCGGCCTCTGGCGCCCACCGGCGCGCCGGCGCCAGCGTGTCTGGCACGCTCGCCGCAACAACGAGATGGCTGTCGGCATCCTGCTGCGCCATCTGTTGCGCATGCCGCTGAAGCTTCTCTTCACCTCGGCCGCGCAACGCCGGCACACCGCCTATACGAAATGGCTGATCCGTCGCATGGACGCTGTCATCGCGACCAGCGATCGATCCGGCTCGTTCCTCGAGGTGCCGCACACGGTGATCCAGCACGGAGTCGACCTTGCCCTGTTCCATCCGCCGGAAACTGCAGAGGACGGCATCGCCGCCACCGGCCTGCCCGGCCGCCATCTCGTCGGCTGCTTCGGCCGTGTGCGCCATCAGAAAGGCACCGATCTTTTCGTCAGGGCGATGGTCGATCTGCTGCCGCAGCATACTGAGTGGACGGCGATCGTCTCCGGCCGGGTGACGGCCGAACACACAGCATTTGGCGACAAACTTAAGGCGGATGTCGCGGCCGCCGGGCTCAGCGACCGTATCCTCTTCCTCGGCGAAGTGCCTGACATCAAGGTCTGGTATCGCCGCCTGACGCTTTACGTCGCCCCTTCCCGCAATGAAGGCTTCGGCCTGACGCCGCTCGAAGCCATGGCCTCGCGCACCGCGGTGGTGGCATCGGATGCGGGTGCCTATGCCGAGCTCCTCGTCACGGGCGAGACGGGTTCGGTCGTCGCCGCCGGCGATGGCGAGGCGCTGACGCGGGCAATCGCGCCCTATATCGCAGATCCCGCGCTGGCGCTCGCCCATGGCGAGAATGCGCTGCGGCATGTCAGAGCGAATTTCGCGCTGGAGAAGGAAGCGAGCGCGATCGGCGCCATTTACAACAGCCTTCTCGGCGACAATCGCAGCTGAGGTAGAAAAGAGAAACGGCCCGTTGGATGACGGGCCGTTGCAAGAATTTTAGGACTGCGGACAGTTCGGTCAGTTATTCAGCCGGCTGAAGCCCGGCAGCGGGAGCACTCTCGCCAGTCTGGCCGCCCAGCGCCGCAGCAAGCTGCGCCGTATCCAGCTCATTTTCCCAACGTGCCACGACGATCGTCGCCACGGCATTGCCGACGAGGTTGGTCAGCGCCCGGCATTCCGACATGAATCGGTCGATGCCGAGGATGAGCGCCATGCCGGCGACCGGCACGGAGGGAACGACGGAGAGCGTCGCGGCAAGCGTGATGAAGCCGGCGCCGGTGATGCCTGCGGCACCCTTGGAGCTCAGCATCGCCACCAAGAGCAGCAGGATCTGATCACCCCAGGAGAGATGGATGCCGGTTGCCTGGGCAATGAACAGGGCCGCCAGCGTCATGTAGATGTTGGTGCCGTCGAGGTTAAAGGAATAGCCTGTCGGAATGACGAGGCCGACGACCGAGCGCTTGCAGCCGGCCTTTTCCATCTTGTTCATCAGCCCCGGAAGTGCTGCCTCCGAAGACGAGGTGCCGAGGACCAGCAGCAGTTCTTCCTTGATGTAGCGCAGCAGCGCCACGATCGAGAAGCCGTTGTAACGGGCAACAGCACCAAGGACTACGAGGACGAAGAGCAGAGAGGTGAGGTAGAAGGTGCCGATCAGCATGGCGAGATTGGCAATCGATCCGACGCCGTACTTGCCGATGGTGAATGCCATGGCGCCGAAGGCACCGATCGGGGCAGCCTTCATCAGGATGGCGACGAGCTTGAACACGGGCGCCGTCAGGGCATTGAGGAAATTGACGACCGGTTCGCTCTTTTCGCCGACCATGGCGAGCGCGATGCCGAAGAGCACCGAGAAGAACAGCACCTGCAGAATATCGCCATCGGCAAAGGCGCCGACGATCGTCGTCGGGATGATGTTGGTCAGGAAACCGACGATGCTCTGCTCATGCGCCTTTGCAGCGTAGCCGGCGACGGCGGCCGGATCCAGCGAGGCAGGATCGATGTTCATGCCGGCGCCGGGCTGGACGACATTGGCGACGATCAGGCCAATGATGAGCGCCAATGTCGAGAATGTCAGGAAGTAGAGCATCGCCTTACCGGCGACGCGGCCGACCTTCTGCAGGTCGCTCATGCCGGCAATGCCGGTCGCAACCGTCAGGAAGATGACGGGGGCGATGATCATCTTGACGAGCTTGATAAAGGCATCGCCGAGCGGCTTCAGCTGGGTGCCGAATTCAGGATAGAAATGGCCGAGAAGGATACCCGCGGCGATAGCCGCGAGAACCTGAACGTAAAGATGGCTATAAAAGGGCTTCTTGCCCTTGCTGTCTGCGACTGCATCGAGTGGTGCTGCGATCATGATGTCCTCCTAATGGCTCGTCCGGAACACACTCCGGCCTCCCGAGCCGTTCGCTTCAAGTCCAACAGCTCAGCCGTTGTTGCCACCTCCTTCGCAATCGGCGTGCCAGTTTTACGCCACCACCCAACATGTTGAATTTATTAAGGAAAAATTTACAGGACTGCTGATAACTAATTAAAAAATGCGGAAATCCGCACAAATCCATTTGCGTTTCGTGCAGAAAAATGCACAGATCCGCCATGTCCGTGTCGCAGAAATTGTGGCCTTCCCTACCCGTGCAACACCGCATCCGCCGGATGTGGTGGGCCTATGCCGCGCTCGCCCTCGTCGCTGTCGTCGCAAGCCTGTGGACCAGCGGCGAGATCGGCCGGCACCGGGCGGAGGCCGCCCTCGAGGAACAGGCCCGCATGGATGCGAGGCTGAATGCGGCGTTGCTGCGCACGGTTCTTGAAAAATACCGGGCGCTTCCCTTCGTGCTGTCGCAAGATACCGCAATCGCCGCGGCACTGGCAGGTAGCGATGTCGGCACGTTCGACCGACTCAGTCAGAAGCTGGAAATGCTGGCAACGGGCACCAAGGCCGCCGTCATCTATGTCATCGACAAGGACGGCATGGCGGTTTCGGCCAGCAACTGGCGCGAACCGACGAGCTTCGTCGGCAATGATTACCGCTTCCGGGAGTATTTTCAGGGGGCCGTCGAACGAGGACAGGCCGAGCACTTTGCGCTAGGCACGGTCAGCAAGAAACCGGGTCTCTATATCTCCCAGCGGATTTCGGGCAGCAACGGCTTGCTGGGTGTCGTTGTAGTCAAGGTCGAATTCGACGATGTCGAGGCGGATTGGAACGCCTCGGGGACCCCGTCCTACGTCGTTGACGAGCGCGGCATTGTCCTCATAACCAGTCTTCCGTCATGGCGGTTCATGACGATCGGCCGGATCGCCGAAGACCGGCTGACAGCGATCCGCGAAAGCCTTCAATTCGGCGCTGCGCCGCTTCAGCCTCTACCGCTCGACCCCATCAGGAACCTCGGCGACAGCCTTGATGTCGTTGAGATCGTCATGCCCGGCGATGCAGGGAAAACCAGGTTTCTCGATGTCGGGATGCCGGTTCCCGCAACTGGATGGCAGTTGCAGCATCTCGTGGCGCTCGGGCCATCCGTCGATGCGGGAATTCGCGAATCCCGCATGCTGGCATTGCTCATACTCCTGCCGCTGCTGGCCGGAGCAGCCTTCCTGTTGCGCCGCCGCCATGCGATCACCCTGCGGATCTCTCGAGAACAGCAAGCGCGGGAGGAACTGGAACGGCGTGTGAGCGAGCGCACACTGGATCTCAGCCAGGCGCGGGATCGGCTGCAGGCTGAAATCATCGGCCACAAGAGCACGGAGCAGAAATTGCAGGCGGTGCAACAGGATCTGGTGCAGGCCAACCGGTTGGCCATCCTGGGTCAGGTGGCCGCCGGCGTTGCCCATGAGATCAACCAGCCGGTGGCGACCATCCGTGCCTATGCCGATAATGCCCGCACCTTCCTCGATCGCGGCCAGACGGCGCCTGCCGGCGAAAATCTCGAAAGCATCGCGGCGCTCACGGAGCGCATAGGTTCGATCACCGAGGAGCTGAAGACCTTTGCCCGCAAAGGCCGGGGCAGCGCCGAACCAACCGGATTGAAGGACGTCATCGAGGGGGCGGTGATGTTGTTGCGCAGCCGGTTTGCCGGCCGCATGGATACGCTCGACATCGACCTGCCGCCCGACGAACTGCAGGTGATGGGAAACCGGATCCGCCTCGAGCAGGTGCTCATCAACCTGCTTCAGAATGCCCTGGAGGCGGTGGCACCGAAGGCCGGAGAGGGTCGCGTCGAGATCAGAACATCAACCGATGCGGGGATGGTAACGGTGACGGTCGCCGACAACGGCCCCGGCATTCCGCCGGAGATCCGCAAAGGCTTGTTCACGCCATTCAACACCTCGAAGGAAAGCGGCCTCGGCCTTGGCCTCGTCATCTCAAAGGATATCGTCGGCGACTATGGCGGCCGGATGGAGGTTGCAAGCGACAGCGGTGGAACCCGGTTCATCGTTCAGCTGAGGAAGGCTTGAGGTCATGGACACACTGATGCCCGTTGCGCTGATCGACGACGACAAGGATCTACGCCGTGCCACCGCGCAGACGCTCGAACTCGCCGGATTTTCCGTATCCGCCTATGACGGTGCGAAAGCCGCGCTGGCGGACCTGCCGGCGGACTTTGCCGGCCCCGTCGTCACCGATATCCGCATGCCGGAGATCGACGGACTGCAACTCTTCGCCACGCTGCAAGGTATGGATGTCGACTTGCCGGTGATCCTGATGACCGGCCACGGCGATATTCCCATGGCCGTTCAGGCGATCCAGGACGGCGCCTATGATTTCATCGCCAAGCCCTTCGCAGCCGATCGGCTCGTGCAGAGCGTGCGTCGCGCAAGCGAGAAGCGGCGGCTTGTTCTGGAAAACCGCATGCTGCGGAAGGCAGCCGAAGATGCGCAGGAGAATTTGCCGCTGATCGGCCAGACGCCTGTCATGGAAAACCTCAGAAACATTCTTCGCCACATCGCCGATACCGATGTGGACGTGCTCGTCGCCGGCGAAACGGGCAGCGGCAAGGAAGTGGTTGCCCAGCTCCTGCATCAGTGGAGCCACCGCCGGAAGGGCAATTTCGTGGCGCTGAACTGTGGCGCCCTGCCCGAAACCGTCATCGAAAGCGAACTGTTCGGTCACGAGGCCGGCGCCTTCACCGGTGCCCAGAAGCGCCGCACGGGCCGCATCGAACATGCAAGCGGCGGCACGCTGTTCCTCGACGAGATCGAAAGCATGCCGGCCGCCACGCAGGTCAAGATGCTGAGAGTGCTGGAGATGCGCGAAATCACGCCGCTCGGCACCAACGAGGTGCGTCCTGTCGATCTTCGCGTCGTCGCGGCTGCCAAGATCGACCTCGGGGATCCCGCGGTGCGCGGCGATTTTCGCGAGGATCTCTATTACAGGCTGAATGTCGTGACGATCTCCATTCCGCCGCTGAGAGAACGCCGCGACGATATTCCGCTGCTGTTTTCCCACTTCGCCGCTCGCGCCGCGGAGCGCTTCCGTCGCGATGTGCCGCCGCGTTCACCTGAAGTGCGGCGGCATCTCGCCTCGCATACATGGCCGGGCAATGTCCGCGAGCTCTCACATTATGCCGAGCGCGTGGTGCTTGGCGTAGAAGGCGGCGGAGCGGCAGCGGTCCCTCCGCATCCGACAGGCGAGACACTTCCGGAACGGCTGGAACGCTACGAGGCGGAAATCATTCGCGACGCGCTGTCGGCCAATGACGGCGACGTGCGCCGTACCATCGAGGCGCTCGGCATTCCGAGAAAGACGTTTTACGACAAGCTCCAGCGCCACGGCATCAATCGGGCCGGCTATATTTCGCGCAAGTAGTTGGCGATGACGTTTACTCTGTCGAAGTGGTCTTAGACTTCTACCAGTCCCAGCTTCTTCACCTGCCTGATCGTCAGCATGGTGCGCACGGTATCGACATGTTCGTTCGCCGTCAGCACCTCGATGACGAAATCCTGAAAGCGGGTAAGGTTCTCCGCCACGCAATGCAACAGGAAATCGCTGTCGCCGGAGACCATCCAGGCCTGCCGCACCAGCGGCCATTCGGTGGTGGCGGCGGCGAAGGCCTTGAGATTGCCTTCCGACTGGTGCTTGAGGCCGACCATACAAAAAGCGACGAGGTCGAAGCCGAGCTTCGGGCTGTTCAGCATCGCGTGGTAGCCCTCGATAATGCCGGCTTCCTCGAGCTTGCGCACCCGGCGCAGGCAAGGCGGCGCCGAGATGCCGACGCGATCGGCAAGCTCCACATTGGTCATGCGGCCGTCGGCCTGCAGCTCCCGGAGGATCTTTATGTCGATGACGTCGAGTTCCGCGCGACCCACATCATTGCCTTTCTTTAATTCTCCGCGGGGAGCTTCTATATAAAGCCGCGGAATACGCAAGAAAGTTTCACGCCGATGACGGATTCTTGCATATCCGGGCGATTTGCCTTGTTGGTAACGCAAGGCTGCCCTTGAATAAAAGCATTGGACGTTCATAAATGGCGCAGGGACGCGAAACGGCCGCAATCGCTACTTAGCCGCCGCCCTTCTGCCAGTCGAAAGGAAATGACATGCCTGCCCGCCACACCAAGGTGCTCATCATCGGTTCCGGACCTGCAGGCTATACTGCCGCGGTCTATGCCGCGCGCGCCATGCTGAAACCGGTTTTGATCGCCGGTCTCGAACAGGGCGGCCAGTTGATGATCACCACCGATGTCGAGAACTATCCGGGCTTTGCCGATCCGATCCAGGGTCCCTGGTTGATGGAACAGATGCTGCAGCAGGCAAAACATGTCGGCGCCGAGATCGTCAACGATCTCGTGACCGAAGTCGACATGAATCAGCGTCCTTTCGTCGCCCGCACCGACAGCGGCCAGGTCTGGACCACCGATACGCTGATCATCGCCACCGGCGCCAAGGCCAAGTGGCTCGGCATCGAGAGCGAGCAGCATTTCCAGGGCTTCGGCGTTTCGGCCTGCGCCACTTGCGACGGCTTCTTCTATCGCAACAAGGATGTGATCGTGGTTGGCGGCGGCAACAGCGCCGTCGAAGAGGCGCTCTATCTCTCCAACATCGCCAAGTCGGTCACATTAGTGCACCGCCGCGACTTCTTCCGAGCCGAGAAGATCCTGCAGGAGCGCCTGTTCTCCAAGGACAATGTCAAGGTTCTGTGGAATACCGAAGTGGCCGAAATAACAGGAACGCCGGCCAAGCCGCCGATGCCGCAATCCGTATCCGGCGCGCGCCTGCGCGACGTCAGAACCGGCACGATCACCGACGTGGTGATCGATGGCGTCTTCGTCGCCATCGGCCATGCGCCGGCAACCGAGCTCTTCAAAGACAAGCTGAAGCTGAAGGACAATGGTTATCTCTGGACCGCGCCGGATTCGACTGCAACCAGCCTGGACGGTGTCTATGCCGCGGGCGACGTGACGGATGATACGTTCCGCCAGGCGATCACTGCCGCCGGCCTGGGGTGCATGGCAGCGCTTGAAGCCGAGCGATATCTGACGGGCCACATGCCCGTCGCCGTGGCCGCGGAGTAAGATCGGCATGAGGGGTGGGGGAATGCCATTGGATTGGGACAAGCTGCGTATTTTTCACGCAGCTGCCGAGGCGGGTTCGTTCACGCATGCGGCGGATAAACTGCATCTGTCCCAATCCGCCATCAGCCGCCAGGTCAGCGCGCTGGAGCACGATGTCGGCACCAAGCTGTTTCACCGCCATGCGCGCGGCCTGATTCTGACGGAACAGGGCGAGTTGCTTTACCGCACCGCCCATGACGTGCTGCTGAAGCTCGAAACCGTGAAGATGCAGCTTACCGAAACGACGGAAACTCCGTCTGGCAAACTGCGCGTCACCACGACGGTCGGTCTCGGCCAGGGCTGGCTGACCGACAAGATCCAGGAATTCCTGCAGCTTTATCCCGATGTGCAGATCCAGCTGATCCTCGACAATGAGGAAGTGGATGTGAACATGCGTCATGCCGACTGCGCGATCCGCCTGCGCCAGCCGCAACAGTCCGACCTCATCCAGCGCAAGCTCTTCACCGTGCACATGCATGTCTATGCGGCCCCGTCCTACATCAACCGCCACGGCGAGCCGCAGAAGGTCGAGGATCTCGACAATCACCGCATCATCACTTTCGGTGAGCCGGCGCCGAGTTACCTGCTCGATGTCAACTGGCTTGAGGTCGCCGGCCGCTCGTCCGACAACAAGCGTATTCCGCATCTGCAGATCAACAGCCAGACCTCGATCAAGCGCGCCGCCCTGCTCGGCATCGGCGTCGCCTGCCTGCCGGATTACATCGTCGGCCGCGACCCCGGCCTGATTCAGCTGGCGATCAATGCCGACGTACCCTCCTTCGACACCTATTTCTGCTATCCCGACGAGATCAAGAACGCCGCCAAGCTGAAAGCCTTCCGCGATTTCATCGTCAGCAAGGCCAGAAACTGGAACTTTTAAGCTTGGTTTTATTGATGAATTGCCGACTATGCAGAACACGCATGACTGGCATGCACAAATGAGGGTTGCCGTTTGCCCATTAAACCACCATATCGCACATAGCTGATGCACATGGTGGCTTTTCCTCCCAGTTCCACCGCATTAGCTGTTCCCCTCTGGAGGTTTTTGACCTTCACACTTATAAGGGCCCTGGTTTTCCAGTGGCCCTCTTTTTTTGCCCTTGCTCCCTCGATAAATGCCGCACCGCAAAAAAATTGTGCGACGCATAGCAGACATGCACAAAAAAGCATTGAAACCTGCTCAAGGAAGCACCATATCTCTCTCAGCTGATGCATCTTGTGGTTTCTCTCCCAGTACCACCGCATTAGCTGTTCCCCTCTGGAGGTTTTTGACCTTCACAATTACAAGGGCCCTGGTTTTCCGGTGGCCCTCTTTTTTTGCCTAAAATTTGCGCACTCACTAAACACCGCAGCCTCACGCCTCCGTGATTTGCATATCGAAGGCTGACGATCGATATATCGGTCAGACACGATTTATAATTCGGCAAACGACGATGGACAAAGACGAAATTATTAAGGCGCTCGCCCATCCCGCCCGGATGGACATTCTCAACTGGCTGAAAAATCCCGAGGAGCATTTCCCCTCGCAGGAGCATCCTTTCGAAATGGGCGTCTGCGCCAGCCAGTTCGAGCGCTGCGGCCTGTCGCAGTCGACTGTCTCGGCCCATCTCGGCACGCTGCATCGCGCCGGCCTCGTCACCACCAAACGCGTCGGCCAGTGGATCTTTTACAAGCGCAACGAGGAAACCATCGCCGTCTTCCTCAAGCAACTGACGCAGGATCTTTAGAATGCCCCTCGCCCTCCTCGTTCTTGCCTTGAGCTCATTTGCGATAGGCACCACTGAATTCGTCATCATGGGTCTGTTGCCGGAGGTCGCCGCCGATCTCTCGGTCAGCATCCCGCAGGCCGGATGGCTGGTGACCGGTTATGCCCTGGCGGTCGCGATCGGCGCCCCTGTGATGGCGATTTCGACCGCGAAGTTGAAGCGCCGTACCGCCCTGATTGCGCTGATGGCCTTCTTCATCGCCGGCAACCTGCTGTGCGCTCTGGCGAGCGACTACTGGGTGCTGATGATCGCCCGTGTCGTGACAGCACTCTGCCACGGCGCCTTCTTCGGCATCGGCTCGGTGGTCGCCGCCGGCCTCGTCGCCGAAGACCGCAAGGCCCGAGCCGTCGCGCTGATGTTCACTGGCCTGACGCTCGCCAACGTTCTCGGCGTGCCGCTCGGCACCGCGATCGGTCAGGCCTATGGCTGGCGCGCCACCTTCGGCGTCGTCACCGTCATCGGTATCTTCACCATATCAGGCCTGATCGCCATCCTGCCCAGGGACAAGCAGCAAGAAAACGGCAGCATCCTGCGCGAGATTGCGGCACTCAGGAATGGCGGTCTGTGGCTAGCACTCTCCACCACCGTCTTCTTCGCCGCCTCTATGTTCACCCTCTTCACCTATATCGCGCCGCTGCTGCGCGACGTCACCGGCGTTTCGCCGGAAGGCGTCACCTGGACGCTGTTCCTGATCGGCCTCGGGCTGACCATCGGCAACCTCGTCGGCGGCAAGCTTGCCGATTGGCGGCTCGGCGCGACGCTAGCCGGGGTCTTTGCCGCGATCGCCATCACTTCGATCGCCTTCAGCTATACGAGCCGCTTCTTCATCCCGGCTGAAATCACCCTCTTCCTCTGGGCGATGGCAAGCTTTGCCGCCGTACCGGCGCTGCAAGTCGGCGTCGTCGGCTTCGGCAAGGACGCCCCGAACCTCGTCTCGACGATCAACATCGGCGCCTTCAACACCGGCAATGCGCTCGGCGCATGGGTGGGTGGCTTGGTCATCGACGCCGGCTTCGATCTGACCCGCGTTCCGCTCGCCGCGGCCTTGATGGCCCTGATCGGCCTCGGGGCGACGGCGCTCACCTATCTCTCCGCCAGGGGCCGGGCTGCCCTCGCCCCTGCCGAGTGATCCTCCCGCAAAAGAAAGGACCATCATGGCCAAGCTTTTCGAACCCACGAAAGTCGGCGACATATCCGTTAAGAACCGCATCGTCATGGCGCCACTCACCCGTAACCGCTCGCCGGGCGCAATCCCCAACGACCTCAACGTCGAATATTACCGCCAGCGCGCCACATCAGGCCTGATCATCACCGAAGCAACCGCGATCACCCATCAGGGCCAGGGTTATGCTAACGTGCCTGGTCTCTACAGCAAAGAGGCTCTCGACGGCTGGAAGCGCGTGACCGACGCCGTTCACGCAGCCGGCGGCAAGATCGTCGTCCAGATGTGGCATGTCGGCCGTATCTCGCACACGACGCTGCAGCCGAACGACGGCAAGCCGGTTTCCTCGACCAACCGCATCGCCAAGGCCAAGACCTATCTGGTCAATGCCGACGGCACCGGCAGCTTTGCCGACACCTCCGAGCCGCGCGCGCTCGAAACCGCCGAAATCCCCGGCATCATCGAGGATTACCGCAAGGCTGCCCGGGCGGCGATCGACGCCGGCTTCGACGGTGTCGAGATCCACGGCGCCAACGGCTATCTGCTCGACCAGTTCATCCGCGACGGTATCAACGACCGCACAGACCAATATGGCGGCTCGATCGAAAATCGTACCCGTCTGACCTTCGAAGTCGTCGATGCCGTGGTCAAGGAAATCGGCGCCGGCCGCACTGCAATCCGCATCTCGCCGGTGACGCCATCAGGCGAAAGCTACGATTCCAATCCGCAAGCGACCTTCGCAAATGTCGTCGAAGGACTGGCCAAATACGATCTCGCCTATATCCATGTCATCGAAGGCCAGACCGGCGGCGACCGCGACTACAAGCAGGGCGACAATCCCGCCTTCGATTACAAAGCGCTGCGCCAGACCTATGAAAAGGCCGGCGGTAAGGCCGACTGGATGGTCAACAACGGCTACGATCGCAATCTGGCGATCGACGCCGTCGAAAGCGGTCGCGCCGATCTCGTCGCCTTCGGCAAGCCCTTCATCGCCAATCCCGATCTCGTCGAGCGCCTGGTACACAATCTGCCGCTCAACACGCCCGACCAGTCGACCTTCTATGGCGGCACCGGCAAGGGCTATATCGACTATCCCATTCTCGAAAAGGTCGCCTGACCTTCACGCGAACGCAAATCCCGCCGAAAGGCGGGATTTCCATCTTCGACGCGTTTTTGTAGGGTGCCGCCATGTTTGCTCCCTATCTTGATCGCTGGTCGCTGATATCAGACGGCGAGCCCATCATCACCCATTCCAGCCGCCTGCTGCCGGTCCTCTGGCAGGACAGACCTGCCATGCTGAAAGTGGCGGCCGATATCGACGAATGATACGGCGCGCTTCTGATGCAGTGGTGGGACGGTGACGGCGCAGCCTATGTCTATGCCCATGAAGGCGATGCCGTGCTGCTCGAAAGGGCGACGGGAAAACGCTCGCTGCTTGCCATGGCGATGAACGGCGCGGACGATGAGGCAAGCCGCATCCTCTGCCGCACCGCGGCCCGGCTGCATGCGCCGCGAGAAAAACCGCTTCCCGATCCCATCTCCCTTACCCGTTGGTTCCGTGATCTGGAGCCGGCAGCAGGCAAGCATGGCGGCACGCTTGCCGATTGCTCGGCGATAGCCAACGTCCTCCTTGCCGATCAGCGTGATCTCACCATCCTCCACGGCGACATCCACCACGACAATATCCTCGATTTCGAGGCGCGCGGCTGGCTGGCGATCGATCCCAAGCGGCTCCACGGCGAGCGAGGCTTCGATTTCGCCAATATCTTCGCCAACGAGGAACTGCCGACCATCACCGATCCCGCCCGTTTCCGCCGCCAGCTCGCCGTCGTCTCGGCGGAGGCGAAGCTGGAGCCGAAGCGGCTTTTGCAATGGATCGCCGCCTATTCTGGCCTTTCCGCTGCCTGGTTCCTCGGCGATCCGAACATTCAGCAGGCCGAGACGGCGTTGACGGTCGCCCGGATCGCCCTGGCCGAACTTCAGACCTAACCCGCGCTCTCAGGCAACTGCCTGATCAAGGCAGCGGTCGTCTCGCGATGCAGTTCGGGCAGGCAGCCAAGCGCCACGAGCGAGGCCCGAACCGCCTCGTCGATCGGTGTCTGCGGTTCCCTGCCGAGTTCAGCCGTAAGCCTGGCGTTCCGCATCCGCAGCGGCACCTTCCAGAGATAGCGCATCTCCTTGATCTCCCGCATCACAGGAACGAAAGGAGCGGCAAACGGCACGATCCACCAGGGAAAGCCACCGATCTTCGCCTTGCCGCCGGCAATGCGCTTGATCGCTTCGGCCATCTGCATGCCATCCGCATCCCAGAAGCCCTCCATGTGATAGACGGCGAAGTCCGGCAGCAGATCGGCCCGCTCGATGAGCTGGGCGATGGTTTCCGCCATGTCTGGCAGGTAGGTCCATTGATGACCGACACCGCGCCGACCTGGGTTCCTGATCGTGCCGACCGGCTTGCCTGGGGTCACGAGGCCAGACGAAAACCAGCTATTGGCCGTCGTGCCTGGGCCGAAGAAATCCCCCGCCCTGACAATGATGACGCCGGCACCGGACTGTGACGCCGCCTTCAGCCGCTTCTCCATTTCGACCCGGATCGCCCCCTTCTTCGTTACCGGATGCTGCGGGCTTTCTTCCGTCGGCGCCGGCAGGGCGTCGGGACCGAAATTATAGACGTTGCCCGGCAGCACGATGCGCACGCCGACAGCGCGAGCAGCCGCGATGGTATTGTCGAGCATCGGCAGCACCAGTGTTTCCCAGTCGCGGTAGCCGGGCGGATTGACGGCATGGACGATCAGGCTGACGCCTTCGGCCGCCCTCAGGACGTCACCGGCATTCATCGCATCGCCCTGCACCCATTCGAACGCCGGCTCGCTCCTCGACGCCTTGGCGACGTCACGGTTGAGCGCCCGGATGCTCCAGCCGCGCGCAAGCAGCTTGCGGGCAACCGCGCTGCCGATACCGCCGGTCGCGCCGAGAACGAGGGCGGTCGTCTTCATTTCGCTGCTCATGATAATCATCTCCTTCGATCGGATGAGAGGATCATGCCATCAGAATGGCATAAACGAAATTGACGAAAGAAATGTATCTACTATACAAAAATATATGAGCGTGGAACCGAGCTGGGATTTCTACCGCAGTTTTCTGACCGTGCTTCAGCAGGGGTCGCTTTCGGCCGCCGCCCGCGAACTGGGGCTGACGCAGCCGACCATAGGCCGCCATGTCGATGCACTGGAACTGGCGATCGGCGCCGAACTCTTCACCCGCTCACCGAACGGCCTGCTGCCGACCGACGCCGCACTGGCGCTGAAGCCCTATGCCGAGACGCTGGCTGCAACCGCGGCCGCGCTTTTGCGTACCGCATCCGGCCAGCGCGAGCACGTGGCAGGAACGGTCAGGGTCAGCGCCAGCGAGGTCATCGCCGTCGAAGTGCTGCCGGCGATTCTCGGACCGCTACAGGAGACCTATCCCGAACTGCAGATCGAGCTCTCGGCATCCGATATGATCGAGGACCTGATGAATCGCGAGGCCGATATTGCCGTGCGCATGGCCGAACCGCAGCAGGCTGCACTCGTCGTGCGCCGCATCGGCGATATCCCCCTCGGCTTTCATGCTCATCGCCGCTATCTCGAACGACACGGCATTCCGCAAACCCTGGCTGACCTCACAAACCACCGGCTCATCGGCTTCGACCGGCAGACGGCCTATGTCCGCATGGCGATGAAACGCTATGCAGTGCCTGACATCAAATTCTCTTACCGGACCGACAGCAATCTTGCCCAACTCTCGGCGATCCGCGCCGGCGTCGGCATCGGTCTCTGCCAGATCGGACTTGCCCGGGGGAACCCTGACCTGGTGCACGTCCTGCCCGATGCCTTCGCCATTCCGCTCGGCACGTGGGTGGCGATGCATGAGAGCTTGAAGACTTCGCCGCGCTGCCGCGCCACTTTCGACGCGCTGGTCAAGGGCCTGCAGGACTATCATCGATATTCGACCGGTGCGTGACCGCGAAAATCGAAATCGATTTTCCGAAAGAATCATGCGCAAACTACAGAATAGCGGAGCGTTCTGAGCGCATCCTATCGGACGGGCGGCGCTCGAGCGGGACGGGAAATGAGAATACACAATCCGGTTGAACTCGTACCCAACGATCCGCAATGGCCGCAATCCTTCCGGCGAATCCGCAACAGGTTGCTGGCCTTGCTGCCGCAGGCGCTTTTCATCGATCACATCGGCAGCACATCCATACCGGGCATGATCGCCAAGCCGCTCATCGATATCGACATCGTTCTTCCCGGCCTCGAGCACATCGAGGACGCCACAGGCGTGCTTCTGGCCGAAGGCTACGAGCCACGCGGCAATCGCTATGACGACGAGGTCTGGGCGTTTCTATCGAAAGGTTCGGTGCCGGCAGAACGGGTCTACCTTTGCCCTTCCGGCAACGGCACGCATCGAAACAGGCTGGCTTTCCGGGATTATCTCATCGCACATCCACTGGCGGCGGCCGATTATGCCGCTCTCAAACGCAGGCTGGCGGCCGAATTCCGGATGGACGGCGACGGCTATACTGCGCATAAGCGCGAATTCGTCGATGCGATCGTCGCACGGGCATTGGCGGGAGATGGTTAGCTGCCGATGCCTTGCGAGGCCTCGGCCGGGCGATCCTTCCACTGGCCGTCCACCACCTCGGTTTCCGGCCTGTCGCCGCCTTCGGCATATTCCTCATGCCACTTGCCGTTCTCGTCCTGCCAACTGATCTCGGCGGAATCGCCGCCGACCTGCTGTTCGGCCGCGACGATGCGCGCAGCTTCAAGCGCGTCGGCATGGGTCGGGAATGCCTCGGAATAGACACCTCCCAGCCTGTAGGCCCAGCCGCCGTCATGCGGCACGACTTCGTAGACCACCTTGATCATGCATCCGTCTCCTCATCTTCTTGTTGCGCATTCGCACGCTTCCGGAAAAGATCCGGATCATCGCGGCCGCTTGACGAGAATTCGAGGACGCCGCGATCTGCTTTCCGGCCCCGATGAGGTTCAGTATTCCATTAAACGCCGAAGACTGCAAATGGCACTCGACCAGCACTTGCTTGATAGGCGAAATCAGTGACTTAGATAGAACGCATGAATCGGGACAGGAGCTAAGGCTTGAGGATCGCGTCACGCTTTAAAGAGGAAAAGTTTCTGGTCGCCGCACTTGTCGTTGCAGCGATCGCCTATCTCTTGGAACACGCGGTGATCGGGATGGGGCGCGGCGTCGCGCTGATTGCCGCCGCTGGCCTGGTCGGCACGATCGTGCTCGCCTCGATCCGCGTTGCCCATCATGCCGAGCTGATCGCCGTCAAGGTCGGCGATCCCTATGGCACGATGATCCTGACGCTCTCGGCCGTCGCCGTCGAAGTCATCATCCTCGCCATCATGATGAGCGGCGAAAGCTCGCCGACGCTGGTGCGCGACACGATCTATTCGGCCTTGATGCTGGATATCAACGGCATTCTCGGCCTGGCCGCCCTGCTCGGCGGTCTCAAGCACGGCGAACAGCCCTATAACGACAATTCCGGCAAGACCTATGGCGTGATGATCCTCACCGCCATGGGCATTTCGATGATCGTGCCGGAATTCGTGCCCAGCGACAAATGGCACTATTATTCCGCCTTCACCATCGTCGCAATGATCGCGCTTTATGGCCTCTTTCTGCGCATGCAGGTCGGCCAGCACAGCTATTTCTTCAGTTACAGCTATCCGCGCTCCGAACGGAAGAAAGAAAGTCCGGACGAGCATGGCCCCGACGAGTCGGCCGCGATCTCGATCGCCACCATTCTCGTCGGCGTCGTCATCATCGGCCTGCTCGCAGAGTTCATGGCCGCCTTCATGACCGAAGGCCTGCGCGACAGCGGTGCGCCGATCCCCGTCACCGCCGTGGTCGTCGCAGCGATTTCGGCCGCCCCCGAAATCCTGACCGCGTTGAGGGCGGCACTCAGGAACCGCATGCAGGCGACGGTCAATATCGCCATGGGCGCCTCGCTGTCGACGGTCATCCTGACGGTGCCCGTCATGGAGGTGATCGCGCTCTATACCGGCCAGCCCTTCATCATGGCGATGACCCCGGTACAGACGGTGATGGTGGCTATCACGCTGATTGCCGCGGCGATCAACCTCAACGACGGCGAGACCAACGCCATCGAGGGCATGACGCATTTCATCCTCTTCGCCACCTTCGTCATGCTGACCGCGCTGGGGCTTTGAAGGCTTCGTCTTCCCGACAGGGGACGGAGAGCAGTTATCCGCACGCGTAACGTCAACTCACAGAGCAGCCTGACAGCCCACCTTTTGAGGAGAGCTTTCGACAGTCATTCCTTCGACTTTTCGAGGAAACGCTGCTTGCGGGTTTTCGGCTTGAAGCGCCGGAAGAAACCCTCGATGGCGCGGATGGATTTGGTGACGGACATGAGCCTGTCGATCTGGCTATTTGCGTTGTGGAGCCGCTCCGACAGGACTTCGGCCGCCGTCATCGCAATCTCGATTGGCGGCACCTGTGGAAACCGTCTGGCAATTGCCGCATAGGGGCTGGCATCCACGCCGCCCATCATCGAGATCGTGCCCATCCGTGCAAAGAGACGCAGGAAGATCTGCTCGAACGTCCAGTCGTGCACGTCGAAGACCTTCCACTTCTCGCTCCTCTTCGCCGAAAAACCGGCAAGCAGGACCTTGCCCGGCAGTTGCAACTCGGCGAGCCACAGCGCTACCGCAAAACCACTCGTCGCGATCTTGCCCACCGGATAGAGATCGACGAGCATTTTCGTCAGATCAAGGTGACGGGTTTCAGCGCCTTCGAAGCGGCCCTCCTCGCTGAAGTTTTCCTCCGGAGAGACTCGAATGTTGACGACGCCCAAAAAATCGTCGCCGGCAAAAAAGCGTAGGACTTCCGCCGCCTCGCGCCGGTGGACGATATTGGCGCCCATCACGCCGCTGCGGGCAAACAGCACCGCATGGCCGGCGAAGGGCTCGTCGAGCACCTTATAGACATTGTTGAAGAAGACGTAGAGCGCCGTCTCCGGCAATTCGCTTCGCAGCCGTTTGAAATCGACGGCCTCGCTGTTGGCCACCAGCACAATGTGGGAATAGTGCGACAACAGCGCCTTCCACGCATCCGGCGTCAGAAAATTGAAGCCGCTATCCGAGGCGGCCATGGTCTGCGTGTCGCTGGGGATTGCTTCCATATCGGCTCACATGCACTTTCCAAGGACGATGCGCTCTGCCGTCCCACTAGCTGTTGCTGAAATAAGCGCGTGTTCGTGCCAGCCGCGCCAGCCCGCCGATCCGCTTTCCCAAATGCGAAAGAAACCCCGCGATCCGGCCCGTCATCGACGGCTGCCTGCAGAAGGAAGCCCACGGCGTATTGGCGAGATCCTCGACATAACGCTTGGCCATCCGGCGATGCACCCACGGCACAGTCGCCTGCCACGGTTTTTTCCGGCCGGTGAAATGGATGATCGCCGGCTGGCCGACGAAAGGCAGGAGGCCGGTCTGCGTGTTCCAGCGCGGGTCGAGCACCAGCCAGTCGCCATCGAAAGTGACGTTCAGCGCATCCTGGTCGTTATTCTCGAAAAGATACGACCGCTCCTCGAAAATCTCCCGTGTCCTGGCAAAAAGCCCCCTCGCCCGGCAGGCTGACCAGTCGAACAGCAGCACGCCGGCATTGAAATAACGACCACCCTCGCGCATGCCGATCTTCCGCTGCCGTGCACCGGCCTTCTCGGGAAAGGCCATGACATAATCGTCTATGGCGGCAAGCGCCTTGCCCTGCAAATCCATGGCGAAGAGGTCGTCGACCGGCGCAACCGCAAGCACATCGGCATCGAGATAGAGCAGCCGCTCGACATGATCGGGAATGTACAGATCCATGTAGAGCCGCGCCAGCGTCGCGCCCGACCAGCGGCCCCGCGCCTGCAGCGTATCCGGCGTATTGTAGGGCAGCACCTTGATTGTCATGCCGTGCAGGCGCGCGAAATTTCCGACCTCGGCGATCTCGTTCGGCTTGAGGTCGATGCCGAGAAGCAGAAATTCCACCGCAGGACCTGAGAGATTGCGCTTGACGGAAAGCAGGGTGCAGCAGGCGGCCGGCAGCATGTTGACATCCGAACAGACGATCACGGCACTCTGCTGCAAAATCCCGGCCTCCCGAAGCGGCAACTAGACTTAATGCCGGATATCTAGTTGGTTTGATGCCAACCCGCAACCGCAGATCACCCGCCGGACCGTCACTCTGCGTCACGTTTTGAATCGGAATTCAACGACTTGCGAGGCAAAGCGGATTCAGATGAGGAGCATATTGAATCGGAACGTGAACTTAGAGCCGCAGCGCCAATGGATGATCGACGAGCAGTCGGTCGACTGTCGCAAGCTGCAGTCCCTCGACCTTGCATTGCGCAAGCAGCAAGCGATCGAAGGGATCGCGCGTCTCCGGGTCGGGGTCGGCGGCGGTGATGACGTGCGCGATATCGATGGGCAGGATCGTCAGCCCCGTGCCCTGCAGGTAGGCTGGAATAACGTCCAGGGTTAGTCCCGGCTGCAACTTGCCAAGTCGTGTCTTGATCGCGATTTCCCAAAGGCTCGCGACGCTGACGAAACCTTTGGTCGTAGCGTGCAAAAGCACGCGTTGGACATCAGGAAAACGGTCGGTCAACTTTCGTTGGACGATTGCGATGATCATATGCGTGTCGAGTAGCACACGCATATGATCACGGCAGCGGTTTGAGAAGAAAATCTTCCGGCAAAGGATCGTCGAAGTCGTCGGCGATATACATCTCCGTCCGCGTGATACCCTTGGAACGAAGATAGGCTTCGCCGGCCTCCAGGTTCAAACCGCCGCGTTTTTGATGCGGCACGAGATCGAACACCGGCCGACCGTTGCGTGTCACGACAATGGTTTCACCTTCCTCGACCTCACGGGCGAGTTCGGTCAGGCGGTTCTTCGCATCACGGATCGAAACGGTCTTCATGACGGAAAATGTAGCTACATGCAGCCACATCGTCAACGCCGCCAACAAAAAAGGCCCGCCGTCGCCGGCAGGCCTTCGATTGGTGTTTTTGAAAACCCGCTTACTTGCAGGCGCCGCAGAAGCGCTGGATGCGGCGGCAGGCTTCCTCGAGCTGCTCTTCCGAAGTCGCGTAGGAGATGCGGAAATTCGGGCCGAGACCGAAGGCCGAACCGTGAACGACGGCAACGCCTTCCGTTTCCAGAAGCTCGGAAACGAAATCCTCGTCCGTCTCGATGACCTTGCCCGACGGAGCCGTCTTGCCGATCAGGCCGGCGCAGGACGGATAGACATAGAAGGCGCCTTCCGGCACCGGGCAGACAATGCCCTTGGCCTGGTTCAGCATCGAAACGACGAGATCGCGACGGCCTTCGAAGATCTTCTTGTTCGCAGGTATGAAGTCCTGCGTGCCGTTCAGCGCTTCGACAGCCGCCCACTGGGCGATCGACGTCGCACCCGAGGTCTGCTGCCCCTGGATCATGTCCATGGCCTTGATGAGCTGGATCGGGCCGGCCGCATAGCCGATACGCCAACCGGTCATCGCATAGGCCTTGGAGACGCCATTCATCGTCAGCGTGCGGTCGTAGAGCTTCGGCTCGACTTCCACAGGCGTGACGAACTTGAAGTCGCCATAGGTCAGGTGCTCGTACATGTCGTCGGTTAACACCCAGACCTGCGGATGCTTCATCAGCACGTCCGTCAGCGCTTTCAGCTCGGCCTGCGTATAGGCCGCCCCCGTCGGGTTGGACGGCGAGTTGAAGATGAACCACTTGGTCTTCGGCGTGATCGCCTTTTCGAGATCGGCCGCCTGGAGCTTGAAGTTATGCTCCTGGGTGGCCGAAACGAAAACCGGCGTGCCGCCGCACAGCGCCACCATCTCAGGATAGGAAACCCAGTAAGGCGCCGGGATGACGACTTCGTCGCCGGGGTTCAGCGTTGCCATGAAGGCGTTGAAAAGGATCTGCTTGCCGCCGGTGCCGACGATCGTCTGCTCCCAGGAATAGTCAAGGCCGTTCTCGCGCTTGAACTTGGCGGCGATCGCCTTGCGCAGCTCGGGAATGCCGGAAACCGGGGTATACTTTGTTTCGCCGCGGTTGATCGCGTCGATGGCGGCCGTCTTGATATTATCCGGCGTATCGAAATCCGGCTCACCCGCGCCGAGGCCGATGACGTCACGTCCTTTTGCTTTCAGCTCGCGCGCTTTCTGGGAGACGGCGATGGTGGCTGAAGGCTTCACACGGGAAAGAGCATCGGCAAGGAAAGCCATGATAACGGTCCTAATGGTTGAAACGGGCAGAAAGCCGGGACCGGAGTTCTGCGGTTAGCTCTATGTCCAATGTATGACGGCATTTCAAGCGGAAAGGCGTCATGATGGCATGATTCTTATTGATCGGTTCGCCGCGCCACCAGCCTGGCATGCCGTCCGCTTCGGAGAGGCTTGCGTCACGCGGTCGAAACGCCATGCGAAGATCTTGAATCAAACTCTGAAGCCATCCGGATTTATACCCTGAAATCAGTGGCATCGTCGAATTCGGCCATTGCCACGAATAAGCCGCAACAAATGCCGCGCCACGCCGCAATTCGGTCGCGAGCGCGCCGAGATCGAAGCCGCATCATCCGGCATCCGAAATTGGTTATTGAGGGTATGCCAATGTTTCTGGAAGATGAGTTTATCATAGGGCGCATTCGTGCGCGCCGAATTTCCGTTTCAGTCCTTGTTGCCGTCACCGCCTTTGCAGCCTGCATCGCCGCGATGCTGGCGCTTGCCTCCGCCGCCCGCGCCGCCGAGCCGCAGGCATCCGCACAGCTCGCAGCGCTTGTCCGGCCGAACGACGTCAATAGCGGCTCGCTGCTCTTTCCGTCGAAGGAGCCTGGCTTCTATGTCGAAGCGCCGCGGCTGAAGACCGATGTCGCCATCGATGTCTCCGGCCCGATCGCCAGGGTGAAGGTGACGCAGCGCTTCCAGAATCCGAGCCAGGGTTGGGTCGAAGGCACCTACGTCTTTCCGCTGCCGGACAATTCCGCCGTTGACGCGCTGAAAATGCAGATCGGCGAACGTTTCATCGAAGGCCAAATCAAGCCCCGCCAGGAAGCCCGCGAGATCTACGAGCAAGCCAAGGCCGAAGGCAAAAAGACGGCGTTGCTCGAACAGCAGCGGCCGAACATCTTCACCAACCAGGTCGCCAATATCGGTCCCGGCGAAACCATCGTCGTCCAGATCGAATACCAGCAGACCATCCACCAGTCGGGTGGCGAGTTCTCGCTGCGCTTCCCGATGGTCGTCGCCCCGCGGTACAATCCGGCGCCGATCGTCCAGACTGTCGAGTTCAACAACGGCGCCGGTTTTGCCACGCCGCGCGACCCGGTGGAAAACCGCGACAAGATCGCTGCCCCCGTGCTTGATCCGCGTGAGAACGCCAGGATCAATCCGGTTTCGCTGACCGTCGACCTCCGGGCTGGTTTCCCGCTCGGCGATGTCAAATCGTCCTTCCATGCGGTCGATATCAACCAGGATGGCGACCAGGCGAGGACGATCAGCCTGAAGGCGGACACCGTTCCCGCCGACAAGGATTTCGAGCTCACCTGGAAGGCCGCCGCCGGCAAGATGCCGAGTGCCGGCCTCTTCCGCGAAGTGATTGATGGTAAGACCTATCTGCTTGCCTTCGTCACCCCGCCCGCGGCCCCGGACACGGCAGCGCCGCCGGCAAAACGCGAGGTGGTCTTTGTCATCGACAATTCCGGCTCCATGTCCGGCCCGTCGATCGAGCAGGCCCGCCAGAGCCTGGCGCTTGCCATCTCCAAGCTGAACCCCGACGACCGCTTCAACGTCATCCGTTTCGACGATACGATGACTGACTATTTCAAGGGTCTCGTCACTGCCACCCCTGACAATCGCGAAAAGGCGATCGGCTATGTCAGAGGCCTGACCGCCGACGGCGGCACGGAAATGCTGCCTGCCTTGCAGGCTGCGCTGCGCAACCAGGGACCGGTCGCAAGCGGAGCGCTGCGCCAGGTCGTGTTCCTGACCGATGGCGCGATCGGCAACGAACAGCAGCTTTTCCAGGAAATCACCGCAAATCGCGGCGATGCCCGGGTCTTCACCGTCGGCATCGGTTCGGCGCCGAACACCTATTTCATGACCAAGGCCGCCGAGATGGGCCGCGGCACCTTCACGGCGATCGGCTCGACCGATCAGGTGGCAAGCCGCATGGGCGAGCTTTTCGCCAAGCTGCAGAACCCAGCCATGACCGATATCGCTGCCACCTTCGAAGGCATCAAAGCCGAAGATATCACGCCGAACCCGATGCCGGACCTCTATAGCGGTGAGCCCGTCGTGCTGACCGCGCAGTTGCCCGAGAACAATGCCGGCAAGCTGCAGATCATCGGCAAGACAGGCGACCAGCCCTGGCGCGTCGAGATGGATATCGCCAACGCCGCCGACGGCAGCGGCATTTCCAAGCTCTGGGCGCGCCGCAAGATCGACGATTTCGAGGCCCGCGCCTATGAGCGTCAGGATCCGGCCGCGCTCGACAAGGATATCGAGACGGTGGCGCTCGCCCATCACCTCGTCTCCCGCGTCACCAGCCTGGTCGCCGTCGATGTCACTCCGTCGCGCCCGGCCGATCAGCCGCTCGGCTCGGCCAAGCTGCCGCTCAACCTGCCGGATGGTTGGGACTTCGATAAAGTCTCCGGCGAAAACGCTGCCCCTCTTGGCGGCGCGGAACGCCATGGCTCGGCTACGCCGGCTGGAAACGCCGGACCGGAGCAGGCCGAAACACAGGCACTTGTCGCATCGCCTGAGATCGCAAACATGATGGCCGCAGCCCCGACTGCCAAGGCGGCCACCATGATCGCGCAGAAGAGCTCGACCGTGAACCTGCCGCAGACGGCGACGCGCGCCGACGAGCAGATCATCCGCGGGCTTACCATGCTGCTCCTGGCGCTGACGGCGGCAAGCGGGCTGGCCGTCTGGCGGCGGCGCCTCAAGCGCATTATCACGGTCGGAGCCGAGCGCGATGGTCTCTAGGCTCTCTGCAAGCCAGAACGAGGAGGCGGCAGAATTCGAGCCGCTTCCGACCTATCTGGAACTCGCCATGGCCGCCGCCACGGCCTATGACAGGCCGAAGCCTCGCCGGCGGAAGGGGTTCTTCCTCTGGCGTCTTTCCTCGATCGAAAAGACGATCGCCTTTGCCATCGCCGGCCTTGCCTTCTATGGCTTGGCACTGATCGGCGACGGTTTCCTGCTGAAGGCGAAAGCGGAGCTCTCCCAGATCCTGCTGAAACGCGCCTTCGCCGCGGAGTTGCAGGGGAAGGAGACAAAACCCTGGCCCTGGGCGGATTTCACCACGGAGGCCAAGGTGCGCGCGCCGCGCCTCGGCAAGGAGGCGATCGTGCTCTCCGGCGCCTCTGGCGAGGCTCTGGCCTTCGGTCCGGCCTGGCTCGTCAACACGCCGCAGCCCGGCGAGGAAGGCACCTCCGTCATTGCCGCCCATCGCGACACGCATTTCCGCTGGCTGCAATACATAAAGCCCGGCGATACGATCGAGGTCACCCGCCGCGACGGAAAACTATTGACCTTCAAGGCCGGCGAGGGCCGCATCGCCCCGTGGGATGCCAACGGCATCGATCCCTCCTCCGATGGCCACCGCCTGGTGCTGACCACCTGCTGGCCCTTCAATGCCACCGAACGCGGGCCGCTACGCTACATCCTTGAGGCAGAATTGGTCGACGACCAGGCGACGGGCTCGGTTCAACCGGTAAACACAAAGCCGTTATTGCAGGTCGAATGAGGGTTGAAGCCCTTCCCTGCACGCTCCACGTTCCACATGGAGAAACGACGGGGAGCAAGATGAAGAGAATATCCGCCTTCCATTTCGCCTCAGCGCTGGTCCTGTTCGGCGCCATGTCCGCGGATGCGGCCGACATCGTCAACACGCAGGATCTCGCGGTCCGTGTCGACAAGCTCGCCGACGGCCTCCAACATCCCTGGGCGGTCGAAGTGTTGCCCGACGGGGCCTATCTCGTCACCGAGCGGCCGGGCCGCATGCGCATCGTCCGCGACGGCAAGGTTTCCGAGCCGATCGGCGGCGTACCCAAGGTCAGCGCTCGTGGTCAGGGCGGCCTGATGGACGTGGCGCTCGCGCCGGACTTTGCGAAATCTCGCAAGCTCTATTTCACCGCCGCCATCGCCAACAGCCAGGGCTCCGGCACCGAAGCCTTCAGCGCCGCGCTTTCCACTGACGAGAAGACACTCGACGCCGTGAGGCCTATCTTCAGCATGCGGCGCTTCACGTCGGGCAATATCCAGTACGGCTCGCGCATCGCGATTGCCTCAGACGGTACGCTGTTCATCAGCGTCGGTGATCGCGGCAACCGCGACCGCTCGCAAGACTGGCAGGACGATGCCGGCTCGATCATCCACATCAACGCCGATGGCAGCATTCCTGCCGACAATCCATTCAAGGAAGGCGGCAAGGCGCTGCCGGAAATCTGGTCGAAAGGTCACCGCAACCCGCAGGGCATCACCTTCGACGCCAAAGATGGCAAGCTCTATACCGTCGAACACGGTGCGCGCGGCGGCGACGAGATCAACCAGCCCGAGGCCGGCAAGAATTACGGCTGGCCGATCATCACCTATGGCCGCGACTATTCGGGTGCCGAGATCGGTGAAGGCACCGCCAAGGACGGGCTGGAACAGCCGCTCCATTACTGGGATCCTTCGATCGCACCAGGCGCCCTCGTCGTCTATCGTGGCGCCATGTTCCCGGAATGGGACGGCAATTTCCTCGTCGCGGCGCTGAAGTTCCAACTGCTCTCGCGCATGCAGCGCGACGACGGCGGCGCCTTCGTCACCGAAGAGCGCCTGTTCGAGGGCGAATACGGCCGCATCCGCGACGTCGTCGTCGCCCCCGACGGCGCCCTGCTGATGGTGACGGATGAGGACAACGGCGCGCTGCTCAGGATATCCCGAGCGCAAGCCCGCAACGGCTGAGACGTCATAGCGAGCCGCGCAGTTCCTTGCGGATGACGAATTTCAACCCAGACCAGATCTCGTCGACGGCGCAGACCTTGACGTCGACCAGGCCAGTTGGGAGCAGAACCTCCCGCAGCACGTCCTCGGTGATATCGGTCGAAACCCGTGAA
The DNA here is from genome assembly GCA_000023185.1 of Rhizobium leguminosarum bv. trifolii WSM1325. Lineage (NCBI taxonomy): Bacteria > Pseudomonadati > Pseudomonadota > Alphaproteobacteria > Hyphomicrobiales > Rhizobiaceae > Rhizobium > Rhizobium leguminosarum. Next base: position 2,998,398 of record CP001622.1, read on the forward strand.
CTCTTCTTCGGCCAGGATATCCAGACCATCCCGTCCGGTCTGAGGACGAGAAAAAGCGCGGGCGCGATGGCCTCCAGTGCCGCCCGTTCTGTCGTAAACAGATGCACATAGTCGAATGCACGGTGAGGCATCTCGGGAAGCGTGTGGACGACCGAAGCAAAACCGTCGAAACCATTGATGTCGCCGATCGTTTCGGGAATACCGAGAAGTGCGGCTGCCTGCCCCTCTGCAAGACCGAGTTTCCTGGCGAGCGGCGTGCCGGAATAGCCTACCGTCCCAGGCGCCACCGCACCGCCGGCCGGCTTCCGTTCTTCGCCTCGCATGTCTTCACCTCCGTCAACCGCCACGAAGTCTTCACCCTTGCCGAAAGGAAACGCAACTGCTAACCGCTTGGGCACATCTCCCTTCCCCTCGAGGACGACATGACGCGCGTTCAGGCGAACCTCCTCCTATTGCTTGCAGCCGCCATCTGGGGCGGCGGCTTCGTCGCGCAGTCGACGGCGATGAAGGCGATCGGCCCCTTCTGGTTCATCGGCCTGCGGTTTGCCGTCGCCACGCTGGCCGTACTGCCCTTCGTCCTTTTTGAAGCGCGCAAGGCAAAGGAAAAGACCAGCGCACGCCATGCCAAGCTCTATATCCTGATCGGCCTTGCCCTTTTCGGCGGCGCAGCCACGCAACAGGTCGGCCTGCAGACGACGACGGTGACGAATTCCAGCTTCATCACCGGCCTCTATGTCGTCTTCGTACCTGTTATCGCCGTCTTCTTCCTTCGCCGTGCCCCGCATTGGATCATCTGGCCGGGGGCGCTGATGGCGGTCAGCGGCATCTATCTCCTGTCCGGCGGCCATCTCTCGGCGCTGACACCTGGCGATCTGCTGACCGTCGTCTGTGCCGTCTTCTGGGCGATCCAGATCACCCTTGCCGGCACCACCGTTTCGGAGACAGGAAGGCCGCTTGCGCTCTCCGCCACGCAATTTGCCGTCACCGCAGTCTGTGCGCTGGCCGTTGCCGCAGCCGTCGAACCTGTCAGCCTTTCGGCGATACGGGCCGCTGCGCCGGAGATCCTTTATGTCGGCATCTTCTCCTCGGGCGTGGCTTTCGTGCTGCAGGTGATCGGCCAGCGCTACACCACGCCCTCGCAAGCCGCGATCTTTCTTTCTTCCGAAGCACTCTTCGGTGCCTCGCTTGCCGCACTTCTGCTCGGCGAGACGATGCCGGTAACAGGTTATGCAGGTTGCGCACTAATGTTTATCTCTATGCTTGTGGTCGAGCTCGTGCCGGATTGACCCGCCGACGCCTGCCAGCCACGTGAACACGCGTCCAAATATGGGTGAGTCACACATCGGAAAAAAAATTATCGGATGCGGGAGACGCGTTCACGTTGCATTTTTGGGAAAATCTGCTCGGAATTTATATTGCAGACAATATAAAACGTTAATCATTCCCTATCGGCGAAGGAAATTTTGCGTTTTTGCGCAAATTGGATATCGGCAGGGATGTGCCAGGAACGACACGTTAAAAAACTTTTGCTTGCCAAAGTCCTTTAAACGCAGCACTCTCAGCGTGTTCGGGCATTTTGCGAGCATGGGAAGTCCTTAAGTATTTGCGCGCCGGGAACGCTAATATCCCGGTCAGCCGGTTCCGAAAATGGCGGGCGAAAGTCCTGCCTGGAACAGGTCGAGGTAGAGGGGACCTTTTTCTCAAATTTCAAGAATTGCCTGCCAACACCTCCCGCAAGGAGGGCAATGCTATGATGCTGCCCGTGTGGATGGCGGGCAGAGAGAAAAGGACCTGAGGCATGGCAGAGACTGGCACTGTAAAATTCTTCAATACCGACAAAGGCTTCGGCTTCATCAAGCCGGACCGGGGCGGCGCCGATATCTTCGTTCACATTTCTGCCGTTCAGGCCTCCGGCCTGGCCGGTCTGACGGAAAACCAGAAGGTAAGCTTCGACACGGAGCCGGATCGCCGCGGCAAGGGCCCGAAGGCCGTCAATCTGCAGATTGCGGGCTGAACCCTTAACAAGGCTGGCGAATTCGAGTTGAAGCCCGGCAGCAATGCCGGGTTTTGTCGTTCAGCCTTGGTTCAGCTACAAATCTCTACGACTGTGACCATCGAGAAAGGAACCGGCGTTCGGTTCCCGGGATTAGGATTATGATGATGAACAGGCTCGCCAAGACCCTTCTGCTGACGGCAACCGCTGCCGCACTCACGCTTTCCGCCATCGGTGAAGCGTCGGCCCGCGACCGCCACTGGCGCCATGGCAATCACGGCAACAACGATGCGTGGGTCGGCGGCGCCGTCGGCCTTGCCACCGGGCTGATCGTCGGTTCGGCCATCGCCAATGCCAATAACGGTCCGGTTTACGAAGAGCGCCGTTACATCGACCCAGCCTACGAGCCGGATTACTACGAGCCCGCTCCGGTCTATCGCGCGCCGCGCCGCGTCTATGTCGATCAGCCGGAATATTACGCGCCGGTCCGCACGGCGGTAGAGCCCTGGTCGCCGCAATGGCAGCGTTACTGCTCCTACCGCTACCGCTCCTTCGATCCGCGCAGCGGCACCTATATCGGCAATGACGGCCGCAGCCACTTCTGCACCGCCGGCTGATCTCCCGATATCCTCAATGCCAAGCGCCGCTTCTCAGCGGCGCGTTCTTTTTGTCTACCCGTCGGCTGATGTTTTCCAGCCCATGACACCGAAAATCGAATCGACTTCGGAAAGCAATATGCGCAATTCGAAGGAATAGAGCGTGTCCGCGTCGCAATGCTCAATGCTCAAACGATCGATACCAGCAAGGCATCGGGCCTGATTTGGTGGTGTTTATGGAGCGGTTCAAAGAAACACTTTCGCGATGGAAGCACCGCAACCATCGCGAAACGAGGCAAACGTCAGAACTCTTGCCAGTCGTTCAATGCCACGCTTGACGCTAGGCTCTCCGAATGCCTTCGCGACCCTGCTTCCCAACACTCTGGCGGGAGAATCAACCTGCGGGCTCCGCGCCTCCGCAACATAGACGCGCGGACCCGTTGACCCCTGCCGAATAACCGCAGCGACCTTGAAGGGCGCGACCAGTTGCTTCAGCTTCGCTGATTCCTGGGCAAGAGTAGCGGCAGCTGCTGTGGACTCTTCCACCATGGCGGCGTTCTGCTGCGTCACCTGATCCATCGTATTAACCGCGGTGTTGACCTCAGACAGCCCGACGGATTGCTCCTTTGCCGCGACAGTGATTGCGTCCATATGAGTATTGATCTGGCCGATGAGCCCGCCGATCGAGTCAAGCGACTGACGCGTATCGCGGACGAGTTTAACGCCGCTTTGAACTTCCGTGGACGAATTCTGAATCAGGCCTTTGATCTCCTTGGCGGCTCGTGCAGCGCGCTGGGCGAGTTCTCGCACCTCTTGTGCAACCACCGCAAACCCCTTCCCCGCATCGCCCGCGCGCGCGGCTTCCACGCCAGCGTTGAGCGCCAGTAGGTTCGTTTGGAACGCAATTTCGTCGATCACCCCAATTATGTTGGAGATCTGTTGCGAGCTTTCCTCGATCCGACGCATGGCATCCTCGGCGTCGGAGACGACCTCGGCAGATTTCGCAGCGCTGTGATTGGCTTGCGTTGCGACCCGACGTGCTTCCTCCGTGAGCTTGGCAGATGAGCCGACGTTGACCGTGATCTCATCCAGGGCTGCTGCGGTCTCTTCCAAGGAGGCGGCCTGTTGTTCGGTTCTTTTTGCGAGATCATGAGCGCCTGACGCAATTTCGGACGTCCCGCTATCCATCGTTGAAATGCTGTCTACGATTGCTGAAAGAGCGGTCCCGAGCTGCTGCACCGATTGATTGAAATCGTGACGCAACGGCTCGAAATCAGGAGCGAATGCTTCCTCCAACTGGAAGGCGAGATCCCCCGCGGCCAACCGCTTTAAGCCCCCGCCAATGCCCGAAGTTGCCGCCCTGAGACGTTCATTGGCTGCCGCTTCGGCCGACTGCTGAACAGCGATGCGATTTGCTTCCTGGAGATTGCGGCCAGTCTCAGCTTCTTCTTCCAAGCGAGCATTGGTGATCGCGGCCTGGCGGAATACTTCCACCGCCGCGGCCATGGCGCCAATCTCGTCGGCGCGCCCCGCGAAGGGAATCTTCACGCTGGTGTCGCCGGATGCGAGCTTGCGCATCGCGGCCGTTATCTTCGTGGCCAGGTCGGCGATGGCGTACACGGCAAAAGCCGCGGCGGCTGCGACCAAGATCAGGCTGACCAAAAGAATGATGAAAGTGAAATTCAGGGTCGAGCCATAAACCTGAAGGCTGGTCTGGTGAGCCTGCTGACCTCTTTCCATGGCGGATTTCACCAGATCATTGGCTAACGCAGTCATTTTATCAGCGATATTCTTAACATCGGTCGCAAAGACGCCTGTGGCGGCTTGTCCGTTGCCTTCATAAGAATAATCCATCATTTCCCGCAGAGGTTTGTCATAGTCCTTCGCGACTGCTTGCATTTTTTCAAAGATTTCTCTCTCGTGCGGCGTCGTAATCAGGGGCTCGTATGCCTTGATCTCTTCGTTCAGTTTCGTCTTCTGGGAGGAGACGAGCGTTTCTGCAAATTTCTTCTGGTCTTGCGTTGCCTGCAACAGATGGTTGGCCGCCAAGATGCCTAGCTCGAATCTCGCCTGAGCAATTTGATGAGCCTGATGCACGCTTGGAAGGTAGCTCTCGCTAAACTCCTCGGTCTGCTCGTTGAGTATCCGCATGCCGCTGATGGCGGCGTATCCGAATGCCGCGACGAGACATCCTAATAAGAAGAAGATGCCAACCATGGCCACTTTGATACTCGGTCTTTGCACGATCCTAGCCTCTCTATGCTTTTGCAGTTCGCTTCCGCTGCGGGTTCTCTCAAGGTGGTGGAACCGCTGCTGGTGATCCCGAACGAAAGCCGATTAACTCGCTCCTCGCGGTTAACGATTGCGCACAGAATCTATGGTTGAAACGAAAGATGCGCCTAGCGGATAGAGCCTGCGTCTGTCGAACAGGCATGCGTTGCGCTCGTTTCGTCATGCGCGAGTGAAAAGCTGGACAGCGCGATAATCTAACCCCTCAGGTAACGCATTGCGTAGAGCTTGACGCGCAGAGATTTGTGCAGTCAGCGCTTCGGGACTCGTCATTGACCGGGAAGAGAGCGCAATCTGAAACCGGACGAAGGCGGCTTACGCCAGAGATAATGCAGGCCGGTTGGGTAATGCTTGATAAGGCCGACATGCTGGGCCGGTTCACCTTGAAAGCGATCTCGTAAAACCAGACTCAAGGGAGATCGCCCCACGCCTCCGAAATTTCCTAGCCTCTCTTGGAAAGGGTTTGAGAAGGCAATTCGCCAAATCGGGAATGATAGTCTGCTGCGAAACGACCCAATTGGAAAAACTGCCATGTTTGGGCAACCTGGGCAATCGTTCTCACATTGTCACCCGTCAGGAGTTCTTTGCGAACGGCTTCCAGTCGAAGATCCTTAAGATAACGCATTGGACTCGTGAACTTAAATTGTTGGAAACCTAGTTGTAGTGCACGCGTGCTGCCCCCTGATGCCTGCACGATTTGTTCCAAAGTAAGGACCTCGTGCAGATGAGCGCGCATAAACTCGATTGCCCTTTTTACTTGGCGAGGTGACGCGGTCGGCCCCCCGGCATGCAATCGATCGGAGAAGGAATGTTGTAGCGAGCCGAGCGCGAGGTTGAAGAATGCGTCCGACAGGCTCGCGAACACGCTTGGTGGCAGCGACGTAACATTTGACCCACCCTCGAAGATGAGATTGGCCAATTGGCCGAGCAGATACCCGGCACCATTGCTTAGGTCGATCTCGGGATGAAACGCGAAATTGTCTCCAACGGATGTCTCCAGGATGACTGAAAGCCGACGTTGCATTTCGGTTCGATCGACAGCTACGGTCAAGTGCCCGCGCCGCTCGGCGATGTCGAAGCCCCTATTATGCGCCGCGTCAACTATCACTCCTTTTCCCGGAGCTTATGCGAAGTCCTCGGAAAGACCCCGTATATTTGCAGTGCCTTCGTCCGGGAGAACGACAAGCAGTTTGTCCCCCTCCGCATGTCTGGTGTTGCGCATGCGTCCTTCATAGGCTGCTTTTATCAGAGTCATCGGTCCGAGGGTGACCATGTCACAACGAAAAGACAGCTTTCCTTTATCCAAGGGCTCGACCGTCACCGACGATGCCGAAGTCGAAAGGAGGTGCGCCAGCTTATCCGGGTCGTTGCCGCTTTCGGCCGCCCGGATAAGCGTCGGACTATTTTTCTTCAATGGGATCTGCCTTCCGTCAATTTTGTAACATCACGTAAGCGCGCTTTCACTCTTTGAACAAGAACCGCAAAGAGCCCAAGGACGGCCTGCGGACCGCCGCTTTCTTTCTGTCGAACCGTCAATTGGCCTCTCCCGACCCTCCGCTTTCTCGACATTGCGCACCGCACCACGCGTCCCCGCGGCCGAGGAAAAATATTTCTACAAATTCCATAGAAATAGAAGTTATAAGTTTCTCGCCCGTCACCAGTGCCCGTAGAACGTATCGATGGCAATCGTAGGGAGAGGAATAAGTTATGGGCGTGTTTCGTTCGGCGATAATCGGCGCCGCGGTTGCCTTGGGACTGGGGCTGTCATCGGCTGAGGCTGCCGATCTTTCGGAAATCAGGATCGACTGGGCGACGTATAATCCCGTCAGCGTTCTTCTGAAAAAGGAAGGCCTGCTCGAAAAGGAATTCGCCAAGGACAATATCAGCATTCGCTGGGTGCAGTCCGCCGGCTCGAACAAGGCGCTGGAATTCCTGAACGCCGGATCGATCGATTTCGGCTCGACGGCGGGTGCGGCGGCACTGATCGCGCGGGTCAACGGCAATCCGATCACATCCATCTATGTGTATTCGCGCCCCGAATGGACGGCTCTGGTCACCCGCGCCGACAGTCCGATTTCCACCGTTCAGGATCTGAAGGGCAAGACGATCGCGGTGACGCGCGGCACCGATCCGCATGTCTTTCTCGTCCGTGCCCTGGCCGATGCCGGCCTGAAACAATCGGACGTGAAGCTGGTCCTGCTGCAGCATGCCGATGGCAAGCTGGCGCTTCTGCGCGGCGATGTCGATGCGTGGGCCGGGCTCGATCCGCTGATGGCGGCCGCCGAAGTGGACGACAAGGCAAAGCTCTTCTATCGCAAGCCGGAAAACAACAGCTGGGGCGTGCTCAATACGACCGAGACCTTTGCCGCGAACCATCCCGATATCATCAAGCGCGTCATCGCCGTCTATGAGCAGGCACGGGCGGAGGCGCTCGCCGATCCTGCGGCACTCAAGGCGGCACTGGTGGAAGCGGCAAAGCTGCCGGACGACGTGATCGCCAAGCAGCTGGAGCGGACGGACATATCGCAATCGACGATCGGCGATCTGCAGCGCGATACGATCTCGAAAGCGGGCATCGCCCTGCAAAGCGCCGGTGTCCTGCCAGCAGACGTCGACATTCCCAAAGTCACGAACGAGCTGATCGACGATCGTTTTGCGGTCGGGAAAACCCAATAACAGAGCATAGATCATCGCGATGACGGACTTGACCGAAACCGGTATCAAGACGGAAACGAGGACGCTGCGCTTGGTCGCGGCGTCTATCTTTTATGGAGTGAGCAACAAGGTGGCAGTGGCTGTTCTGCTACCGGCGCTCGGGCTCTTGTTCTGGGAGATTGCCATTGCGGCCGGCTGGTTCTCAGGCCGTCTCATGCCACCGCCATCCAGGGTCGCCGCGACGCTATGGGTGCTCTTGAAGTCTGGTGAACTGCTCAATCATATCGGCATCACCACGGTACGGGTGTTTTTCGGATTTGCGATCGGCGCCGTCACGGCCACGATCGCCGGCGCTATAACTGGATATTTTGGGCTCGCCCGTCGACTGATCGATCCATCGCTTCAGGCGCTCCGCTCCATTCCGTCAATCGCCTGGGTACCGCTCTTCATTCTCTGGTTCGGGATCTTCGAGACATCGAAAGTGGCCTTGATCGCCGTGGGAGTCTTTTTTCCGGTCTATCTCGGCATCTCGGGCGCAATCCTCTCGGTTGATCGCAAGATTGTCGAGGTCGGGCGCATCTTCAGGCTTTCCGGCTTCACGCTGGTGCGGCGGGTCATGCTGCCTGCGGTCTTCCCGGCCTATGTGACTGCCTTGCGATCCGGCCTCGGTCTCGGTTGGATGTTCGTCGTCGCAGCGGAATTCATGGGAGCTTCGGAGGGCCTCGGCTATCTTCTCGTCGATGGCCAGCAAATGGGCAAGCCGGACCAGATCATGGCTGCCATCATCGCCTTCGCGGTCGTCGGCAAGTTGACGGACAGTCTGCTGCTTGCGGCGACGACACCTTTCCTGACCTGGCAGGACAGTTACAGGCGTGAGGGATGAGTTGATGCTGACGCTGCGAAATTTGGAAAAAACCTATGCAAATGGGGTTCGTGCTCTGGAGGGTTTCTCGCTCGGGCTGGCTCCGGGAGAAATCGTCGCCGTCATCGGCGGATCCGGCTGCGGCAAGAGCACGTTGCTGCGCTTGATCAGCGGCCTCGACATTCCCACGCAAGGAACAGTCGAGCTGAACGGCGAAAAGGTTACCAAGCCGCATCCGCTGATCAATCTAATCTTTCAGGAGCCGCGCCTGTTTCCATGGCTAAGTGTCGCAAACAATGTTGGCTTCGGCCTCGCCGAACTCGAAGGCGATAATCGCAGGCAGCAGATAGAGGCTGCATTGGAAAAGGTGGGCCTCGGGAAATTGGGCGGACGGTGGCCGAAGGAGTTGTCAGGTGGCCAGGCCCAGAGAGTAGCAATCGCCCGCGCGCTGATTACCCGACCGGAAGTGCTGCTGCTGGATGAGCCCTTTTCGGCCCTCGATGCCTTCACGCGCGCCGATCTGCAGGATCACCTGCTCGACATATGGGCCGAAACGCGCCCAACGCTCGTGCTGGTGACGCATGATATTGACGAGGCGCTTGTCCTCGCCGACCGAATTATCGTGATGCGACCATGGCCCGGTCGCATTCTCGAGGAGATCGGCATTGACCTGCCGAGAAAGCGTGATCGGGCATCGGCATCGTTCGAGGCCGCGAAAAGACAGTTGCTCATGTCGCTCAATGTATCGCTGCGGTCCACCTGATATGCCGCCGATTTGGCGCAGCCCCTGCCTAAGCCGGGATGCGGATCGTTGCCCTCAGCCCACCGAGCGGGCTGTCACTGAGCGTGACGTTGCCGCCGTGGCTGCGGGCAATGTCGCGGGCGATCGCAAGGCCGAGCCCGGTCCCTGATGCATCGAGGTTGCGCGCCGAATCCAGCCGGAAGAACGGCTTGAACACGTCCTCACGGTTCTTTTCGGGAATGCCGGGCCCGTCATCGTCGAAGATGACGGTCAGCCATTTGGCATTGTGCTTGGCCTCAATGTCGAGACTATCGGCATACCGGCGCGCGTTCGAGGCAAGGTTAGTGACGAGACGCATGAAGGCGTTCGGTCTGACGGAAATATCGTCATCGCCTTCGATCGAATAGCTGAATTTTTTACCGTACAGGGCGAAATCGGATTCCAGCTTTGCGAAGATCTCGCTGAGTTTCAGCTCGCCGACACCCTCTTCGACCTCGCCGCGTGCAAAGGCCATGTAGGCCTCCAGCATGGTCTGCATGTCGTTGACGTCATCGTTGAGGCCATGCAGGTCGGGATTGTCGCCGGCCAGTGCCAGCTGCAGCTTGAAGCGGGTGAGGATGGTGCGCAAATCATGGCTGACGCCGGAGAGCATCGCGGTACGCTGCTCGATCTGCCGTTCGATTCGCTCGCGCATTAGGATGAAGGCAAGACCGGCGCGCCTGACCTCGTCAGCCCCGCGCGGATAGAAATTATCGGGCTTCTGCCCCTTGCCGAAGCTTTCGGCGGCGCGCGCCAAGGTGAGGATCGGCCGAATCTGCCCGCGCAGGAAGAGGATAGAGATGCCGATCAGCACCAGCGAGGTGCCGACCATCCAGACGATAAAGATATGCGTGTTCGAGGCATAGGTCTGGCTGCGCTTCGTCAGCACCCGCAGGATCTTGTTGTCGAGTTTGATGCGAATCTCGACGAGGTTCGAGTTGCCGACCGTGTCGATCCAGAAAGGCCGATGGATCTCGTCGGTGATCTCGTCACTGAGGATGCCATCGAGGATCGAGAAGAACGGCTTGACGCGCGGCGGCGGCAGGTCGCCATCCGGCTCGATCGAGATCTGCAGGCTGAGCTGGTCGCGAGCGATGCGGATGATTTCGCTATAGTCCGAATTCTGCGGATAGGTCTCGATGATCTCGATGATCGCGGCGATGTCACGGGTGACCGCAAGCGACAGCCGCTCCGTCACCATTTGCCAGTGGCGCTCCATGAAGACGGCGGCGACGACGGATTGCAAGAGCACCATCGGAATGATGATGATCAGCAGCGAGCGTGCGTAAAGTCCGGTCGGCAGCCGCCGGCGCAGCCAGCGGACGATCGAACGCCAGCCCGGCGCAGAAGTGCGGTCTTCCCGCCGCAAGCTGTCGATCGTCACCATCAGCGCCGGTCCCGAACCTTGAGTTTAGTCGATGCTCAGCCTGTATCCGATACCGCGCACGGTCTGCAGCCAGACCGGATTGGCGGGATCATCCTCGATCTTACGCCGCAGCCGATTGATCTGCACGTCGATCGTCCGCTCGCCGACTTCGGTATCGTTGCCGATCAGTTCATGGCGCGGGATCGTGTCGCCGGCACGGCGCGCAAAGAGCAGCATGATCTCCTGCTCGCGGTCGGTGAGCCGGATCACCTCACTGGCTTTCTTCAGTTCCTTGCGGGTCAGCGAGAAGGTGTAGGGGCCGAACATCACCTGTTCGATCTTCGGTCCCTCGCCGCCGGCGTTGCGACGCAGGATGTTGTTGATGCGCAGCACCAGTTCGCGCGGGTCGAAGGGCTTGGAAAGATAGTCGTCGGCGCCTGCCTCGAGGCCCTCGATGCGGTTGCCCGATTCTGCCAACGCCGTCAGCATGATGATCGGCACGTTCTTGATGGCGCGAAGTCCGCGGGTGACGTCGATGCCGGATTCGCCAGGCATCATCACGTCCATGATGATGAGGTCGAAATCGAGACCCGCAAGCTTGCGCTGCGCCTCGGCGCCGTCGGCGGCGACGGTAACGCGGAAGCCGTTCTCGGCGAGATAACGATTGAGCAGCGCGCGGATGCGGGAGTCGTCATCGACCACCAGCAAGTGCGCCGCATCGTCGGAAATACCTGTCTTGACCGCCATTCAATCCGCCCTCTGTCTGTCCCGCATTCCGCTGAGGAAAGCTTTTACGCCCTCCCGCACCTCCGCAGAAGCCCCTTCGAATGCCCGCTCAATGCGGCGCGATTGCGGCTCAGCAAGGGCAAGCGCCAGCTCTCGTCCCGATTTCGTTGGATAAAGCTTGCGTTGCCGCCGGTCCTCGGGACCTGCCACCTGGCGAATATAGCCTGAATCGATCAGCTGTTTCAGCACCCTTGCAAGGCTCTGCTTGGTGATCTTCAGCGTATCGAGAAGATCGGCCACCGTCATGCCGGGATTGCGGTTGACAAAATGCACGACGCGGTGATGCGCCCGGCCGAAGCCGCTCTTTTCGAGGATGGCGTCAGGATCGGAAACGAAGTCGCGATAGGCGAAGAAGAACAGCTCGATGATCTCGAAATCGATGATATCAGTATCTTCCATCGGCGTGGCCAGCGGCTCTGGCTTGCCTGCTTTCGGGCCGGTCTGTCGTGACACTCGGCATTTCCTTTCTTTTCCGCGCGCGGCGGGAAACTTTCGCGAAGATATGCCAGCTTTATTGATATAAATTTGCGTCGCTATCAGCTTCCGCGAACTCTGCGGGAGCCCCGCACGGCTCTCATTTCCCTGGCACTTCCCGGGAAACCAAGACCCGTCCGGCACTCCGACGCAATACGCGTTTTCCCTTGCGTCTGTGGATAAAACGTAATGGGGACAACAATCAACAGGCATGGCGCTTGAAGCGCCGGAGGATTTTGGGAATGGCTTCGATCCCTTTGGATCAGTTGGACGGGGGCGCAGGCCAACCGCATCAATGTCGCCATCGCCATCTGGCAATGGGGCAGCTATTTCAACCCGACCGAAAAGCTGAAGGGCATCCGCCTCGATATCGCCGAATGCCGCCGTCCCGATCCGAAGACGGCGCCCTGCGCCTCCAAGGCTGCCGGTCTCTACATGATCTGCACCATTTCCAAGCACGCCGCCGAAGCCGAGAGCTAAGCCGATGCGATGATGCTCGATGAACGACTACATGAAGGAAGTCTATCCGGCGGCAATCGCCGCCGAATAAAGTCCTCACGCAATCGGTCTGGCCACTGCATAATTCCTTAAATCGGAATCTATTTAAGGCTAAAATTATGCAGTAGTTCAAAGTGCTACAGCGTCCTTTGCGCGTCTCAAAAGACGCGCGACGCTGTAGATACAGACCCGTGGGGCCGTTTATCTATGCGCCCGTGCCATGACCAGTCCGGCGAGCGTCGAGAGGATGCCGCCGCCGATCAGGCCGCCGATGCCGTCGGCGATCAGGCCGGTCATAGCCGCTTCTCCACCGACCATGCTGAGCAGCATACCGCCGGCGACGCCGCCGATCGCACCGGCGATCGTCCGAGCGACGACATTGATCGCCTGCTGCTCTGCTTCAAAGCGGCGCTCGCGGCGTTGCCGCCGATTGCACCGGCAATCAATTGTGTGATGAGCGGAAGTAGCGCTTCCATGATTTCCTCCTCTGGCGATCTCCCCGATCGCCGATCCATGCCGACCTTCGGCATATTAGTATTTTATCATATTTTGGAGGAAAGCGTTAAGAAAAATCAACCGATGCGGGATTAAGGCAGCGAGAAGCGCCACGGAACGAGGCGGCCCAACGTCCGCCTCGACCTCAGTTTCTATCGATCACGTCATTGATAGACGTAGACGATCCGGCGTGTACCGGGATCGACCAGCACCGGCCGATCGTTGATCCTCGTATAACGGTATTCGTAGTCGGGAATCGTCTGGAAGGTGACGTCCGCAGGCACCTCTGCGCCGACGACGACATCGCCGCCAAGCTGCACCGTCTCACCCGGATTGGTGTCGATATAGGTGCGCACCGTCTCCGGCGGGGTGATAGTCTCGACCGACCCGACGGGGCCGAGCAACTCGTCGCCCGGCGCCGGCTGCGGATCGACCGGAACGACACTCGCGGTCGACTCGTAAGTCACGCTGGGAACGCCGATCTCGGCGCGGTGCTGCTCGACGATAACAGAGCTGCCGCCGTGATCGACCTGCAGATAATCAGCATAGACCCAGCCGCGCATGCCGTTGACGTCGACACGGCACCAGCGGCTGCCTTCGATGCAACCGTCGAGCATTGCGGTGGAACCGCGGGTGGCAAGACCGACCGAGGGATATTGCGGGCCGGGGCCAGCACGGACGTTGAGATCGTTGACCGTCGTCGCCATCATCTCCGCCTGCGCAAGACCGCCGCTCGCCAGGAGCACGGCTCCAGCCAACAGTATGTTTCTCTTCAAGGTCATGTGAGCGTCTCCTTGGTTTCGATGGGCTGACAACGCGCGGGCTTCCACGATGTTCCCATGCGCGCCGCCCAGCGAAACACTACTTGCGGGAGATTTCATGCAAACGTTTGGAAGAATTGAGAAAAGCTCGATTTTCTCGCCCTGCGACGATGGCGAAGAGGGCATAAATTCTTGTTGCGGTCCGTCTTTTTACCGTGAGGCACACCGCCAATGTGACAAGATTCCGGCTGTCCTTGCCGCGGTTTCGGACTATACCGAAGCAGCAGAGACACCAAGCGAGGCACTTATGGGCATGCTCCAGGCCGGCATCATTCCGGTGACACCCTTCCAGCAAAACTGCACGATCTTCTTCGATCCCGACACCAAGGAAGGCGTCGTCGTCGATCCCGGCGGCGACGTGCCACTCATCCTGCAGGCGATTGCCCAGAACGGCCTGACCATCAAGGAAATCTGGCTGACACACGGCCATCTCGACCATGCCGGCGGCGCCAGTGAATTGAAGGAAGCTCTCGGCATCGACGTGATCGGCCCACATCAGGACGACCTGCCGCTGCTGCAGCGGATCGAAACCCAGGCTGAAAAATACGGCATGTCAGGATTGCGTAACGTCGTGCCCGACCGCTGGCTGAAAGACGGCGATAAGATTTCTTTCGGCGCCCATGAATTCGAGGTCCATCACACGCCCGGCCATGCCCCCGGCCACGTCATCTATTTCAACCGCGCGCAGAATTTCGCTCATCTCGGCGATGTGCTTTTCAACGGCTCGATCGGCCGCACCGACCTGCCCGGCGGCGATCATCAGCAGCTTCTCGATTCGATCCGCGACAAGGTATTGCCGCTCGGCGACGACGTCGGCTTCATCTGCGGCCACGGCCCCGGCAGCCGCATCGGCGACGAGCGGCGAAGCAATCCATTCCTGCAGGAGATCAAACCTCGGAGTATCTGATGCGAGCTCACGCTCACATCATCTTTCGGCCGTTCGGCACCGGCTGTTCGACCGCAGCAAGCACGATCGCGCCGTTCTCGTCCTCGAAACCCAGCGTCAGCACTTCCGAGCGGAATGGCCCGATCTGGCGCGGCGGGAAGTTGACGACGCCGAGCACCTGCCGGCCGATCAGGCTTTCCGGCGTATAATGCACGGTGATCTGCGCTGAGGATTTTTTCGTGCCGATCTCAGGACCGAAATCGATCAGGAGTTTAAACGCCGGCTTGCGTGCCTCCGGAAAGGGACCGGCCTCGATGATCGTGCCAACACGAATATCGACACGCTCGAAATCGAGGTAGGTGATCTCTTCTGCCATATGGTCTCCGTCAGCCGGCCAGTTCCTCGGCCCGCTTGCGCGCCGCCGCAAGGGCTGCGTCGAACAAGGGCTGCATGCCGTCTTCGGCCATCAGCACGGCGAGCGCCGCCGCCGTCGTGCCGCCGGGAGAGGTCACATTCTCCCGCAGCCGCGAAGCGTCGTCGGGGGACTGGTGCATGAGTTCACCAGCCCCCGCGACTGTTTCCCGCGCAAGACGCATGGCGAGGTCCGCCTGCAGGCCGAGTTTACGGCCTGCCTCCGCCATACATTCGACGAGATAGAATACATAAGCCGGACCGCTGCCCGAAAGCGCCGTCACGGCATCGATATCGGCTTCCGCCGGCACCCATTCGACCGGCCCCGAGACGCGCAGAAGGGAATGCACGCGCTCGCGCTGCTGGTCGTTCACGCCAGCATTGGCAAAGGCGCCGGTGACGCCGCGCCCGACCATGGCCGGCGTGTTCGGCATGGCCCGCACCATGGCGGCCTTGCCGAGATGTCTTTCAAGGAAACCGAGCGTCTTGCCGGCCGCGACCGAGACGACGACCGTCTCCGGCCCGACGGCACTCTTCACCGCCGGCAGCACCGTCTCCATCACCTGCGGCTTGACCGCGAGGAACAGCACGCTTGCCTTCAAATCCGTGGGAAGTGCGGTCAGATGGGTCGCGCCAGCCTCGCTGATCGTCGAAAGCATCGCCGGCGACGGGCCTGGATCGACAACGATGACGGCCGAGCCTGGAACGCCGCTTTTCAGCCAGCCGGAGAGCATCGCCCCGCCCATGTTTCCGGCACCGATCAGAACGACGGGATGTGTCGAGGAGAAAGCCTTCGTCGGCATCTCAAGCCTCGCCGACCGTTTCGAACAGCACGGCTTCCATCGCCTTCGTCGCTTCCATGCCGGACCAGACGACGAACTGGAATGCCTGGAAATAGGCCTCGCAGGTGTCGAGCGCGCTGGAAAGCAGCACCTCAACCTGGCGATTGGTAGGCTCCGCGCCGCCGGCAAGCAGCAGCGATTGGCGGAAAATGACGACATCTTCCTGGCGCCAGAGGTCGAAATGACCCATCAGCACCTGCCCGTTGATCGCCGAGAGCAGCTTGACCACCTCGTTGACCCTGATGTCGGGAACTTTGATATCGAAGGCGCAGCCAAGATGCAGCGCCTCGAATTCCTCCATCCAGGAGAAGGAGACGTGGTAGTCCGTCCAGCGGCCCTCGACCGTCATTGCGATCTCGTCCTCGCCGGACCGTTCGAACGACCAGTCGTTGTTGGAGGCAACATACTCGATCATATCGACCGGGTTCGACTGACGCTCGACTTCCAATTCCATCAGGTTCATGCAGCACCTTCTTGACCGGAACGAATGCGACCTAACTTGGTGTACGAACACAAGCAAGACACACGCAAAATACCGGAACCACCACTCGGATGATCGTTGAACCGCTGCCAGACTTAACGCAGATAACCTGCCCGGAGCTTACCACGTCGCTTCGAATCATCATTTAAAATCAGTGTATAGCGCCCCTGGTCCCCTGCCAGCCCCCTGAACGGAAAATAGGACCGGCCACTGTGGAAAGGCTCTTCGAAATTCAATTCAGAAGGGAGAATAAGCGACTCTGCGAATTGGCTTTTTTGGCAGTGTCCACAGGTGGAAAACTCACCTGGTTTTTTTACGGAAGATGCGGCGTGTGGCATGAAGGCCACGCCGCATCTGTGTCGTATCGGGACTTAAGTGCCCTCGCCGGCAAGCTTTGCCTCGAGTGCTGCGATGCGGGCGGCAAGTGCCTCGTTCTCGTCGCGTGCCTTGATCGCCATCTCGCGCACGGCCTCGAACTCCTCTCGCTTGACGATGTCCATGCTGTTCAGCCAACGCTCGGCCTGGGCGTTGAAGGCGGTCTCGATCTCCTTGCGGACGCCCTGGGCGGCACCGGCCGCATCGGTCATCAGCTTGGCGAATTCGTCCATGATGCGGTTCGTTCCGGTCGTCATGGCGTTTTTCTCCCTTCGCATGAGGTGAATTCAGCCCTTCGGGGCCTCGAGGATTGAGGTAGGGCTTCGCCATCGACGATGCAAGCGCTTTGCACGGGATAAGCTTGCCGGAACAGGCCGGGAATGGGCCATCACGAACAATGGACTTGACCGTCCGGGATCGCAACGGCATGTTCCGCGCAACTCAACAGGTGGAAAACCTTGCCGACAGCAGCCGATCTCCTTGCCATCATGCCTTTCCCGGATATCGATCCGATCGCCTTTTCGATCGGTCCGCTGGCGATTCATTGGTATGGTCTCGCCTATGTTGCCGGCATCCTGCTCGGCTGGGCCTATGCGCGCCGCCTCGCCGCCAATGAAAGTCTCTGGCCCGGCAACGTCTCGCCGATAACAAAGGTGCAGCTCGACGATTTCATCGTCTGGGCAGCGCTTGGTGTCGTCCTCGGCGGTCGTCTCGGCTATATTTTCTTTTATGATCTCCCCGCTGTCCTGCGCAGTCCCGTCCGTGCGCTCGAGATCTGGAACGGTGGCATGTCCTTCCATGGCGGCCTGACCGGCACGACGATCGCCATGATCCTCTTTGCCCGCCGCAACGCCATCCCGATCTGGAGCCTGTTCGACATCGTCGCCGCGGTCGTTCCCTTCGGCCTCTTCTTCGGCCGCATCGCCAATTTCATCAATGGCGAGCTCTGGGGCCGTTTGACCGACGTGCCCTGGGCCGTGGTCTTCCCGACCGGCGGCCCCTTCGCCCGCCACCCAAGCCAGCTCTACGAAGCCGGCCTCGAAGGCATCGTTCTGCTCCTGGGGCTGGCCGCTTTCATCTTTGGCATGCGCGCACTGAAAAGCCCCGGCTTCATTACAGGCGTCTTCGTTTGCGGTTATGCGCTGTCGCGCATCTTCGTCGAATTCTTCCGCGAGCCTGACGCCCAGCTCGGTTACCTCCTCGGCACGAACTGGCTGACCATGGGCATGGTGCTCTCCTCCCCGATGATCCTGCTTGGCCTCTGGGCGATGCTGCGGGCTCGCCGCCAGGCTGCGCTGCAGCTCTGAAACGGCAGGACGCGACATGACCACCGCTCTAGGCGAAAAGATCAAGGCGATTATCCAGGCCAACGGCCCGATCAGCGTCACCGATTATTTCTCGCTCTGCCTCGCGGACCCCGAACACGGCTATTACCGCACCCGCGAGCCCTTCGGCCGTTCCGGTGATTTCGTCACCGCGCCCGAGGTCAGCCAGATCTTCGGCGAGATGATCGGCGTCTTCATCGTCCATGCGTGGCAGCGCCATGGCACACCGACAGACGTCCGCCTCGTCGAGATCGGCCCCGGCCGCGGCACCATGATATCAGACATGCTGCGCGTCATCTCCCGCATCGCTCCACCGCTTTTCGACGTCATGACCGTGCATCTTGTCGAAACCAGCGAGCGGCTGCGCGATGTCCAGAGCCAGACGCTCGAACCCCACGGCGAGAAGATCACCTGGCATAATGGCTTCGACGAAGTACCTCCCGGCTTCACGCTGATTGCCGCCAACGAACTCTTCGACGCCATCCCGATCCGCCAGTTCGTTCGCATGGCGACGGGTTTTCGCGAGCGCATGGTCGGCATCGACGCCGACGGCGAGCTGACCTTCGCCCCCGGCGTCGCCGGCATCGATCCCACGCTTCTTCCCGAACCGGTGCAGAACGTGCCGGTCGGCACACTCTTCGAGATCTCGCCTGCCCGCCAGGCGGTGATGATGGCGATCTGCGAGCGGTTGCGCGCCTTCGGCGGCACGGCGCTTGCGATCGACTACGGCCATCTCGTCACCGGCTTCGGCGATACGCTGCAGGCCGTGCGCATGCATGAATTCGACCCGCCGCTCGCGCATCCAGGCGAAGCCGATCTGACGAGCCATGTCGACTTCCAGCAACTCGCCGAAACAGCGCTTGCGGCTGGCCTCTATCTGAACGGCGCCCTGCACCAAGGTGATTTTCTGACCGGCCTCGGCATCCTCGAGCGCGCAACCGCTCTCGGCCGTGATCGCGAGCCGCACACCCAGCAGGTCATCCAGGCGGCGGTCGAAAGGCTTGCCGGCGCCGGTGAAGGCCGGATGGGCGAACTCTTCAAGGTGATGGCGGTCTCTTATCCCGCCATCGATCTCATGCCCTTTCGTCCGGTGGATTGACAGGGCGCACGCGGCTGGTTCAACATCCGCCCGAAACAAGAACTTGAAGCGCGCCGCATATGCGATGCGCTTGGGATAACAACAAACCCCTCGAAAACCCCGGAATCACAGATGCAGGACGCGGCCTCTCCCGCACCGATCGAAAGCGCGCTGCTGAACGAAGCGGCGGGCGCCACGATCCGGCACGGTTATTTCACTCGGACCGGCGGCGTTTCCGAAGGGCTGTATCGTGGCCTTAACGTCGGCCTCGGCTCCGGCGACGAACGCGACAAGGTCTTGGAAAACCGCCGTCGCGTCGCCGCCTGGTTCGGCTTGCCGGTCGAGCGGCTGGCAACCGTGCATCAGGTCCATTCCCCCGATGTCGTGACTATTGGCGCCGATTACGACGGCGCCCGCCCCGACGCGGATGCGATGGTAACGCGCACCCCTGGCATTGCGCTTGGCGTGCTCGCCGCCGATTGCGGACCCATCCTGTTTGCCGACCCGGACAATCGCGTCATCGGTGCCGCCCACGCCGGCTGGAAGGGCGCGTTGACGGGCGTGCTCGAAAATACCGTCGCTGCCATGGAGGCGCTGGGTGCTGACCGCGCCAGCATCGTCGCCTGCCTTGGCCCCTCGATCAGCCAGACAAGCTATGAGGTCGGTCCCGAATTCGTCGAGCGTTTCGTCGCCGAAAACCCGGACGACGAGCGCTTTTTCGTGCCTTCCACAACGCCTGGCCGCGCCATGTTCGACCTGCCGGCACTGACCGTCGACCGGCTGACGAAAGCCGGCGTGCGTGCCGAAAGCCTCGGCCTCTGCACTTATCCGGACAACGAGCGCTTCTTTTCCTACCGCAGGACGACACATCGCAAGGAGCCGGATTACGGCCGCCAGATTTCCGCGATATCAATCAGGGAGACTTGAGCAGAATGGCACTGCATTTCGAAAAGGCCGAATTCGCAAGCCGGCTTGCGCGCCTCACCGAGAAGATGAAGGAAGAAAAGCTCGACGCCTTGCTGCTCTTCGCCCAGGAAAGCATGTACTGGCTGACCGGCTACGACACCTTCGGCTATTGCTTCTTCCAGACGCTGGTCGTCAAGAGCGACGGCACCATGGCGCTGATCACCCGCTCGGCTGATCTTCGCCAGGCCAGGCATACCTCGATCCTCGAGGACATCCATATCTGGGTCGACCGGGTCAATGCCGACCCGACGCTCGACCTGAAGAACCTGCTGGTTGAGCTGGACCTGCTCGGCGCCCGCATCGGCATCGAATATGATACCCACGGCATGACCGGCCGCGTCGCCCGGCTGCTCGACGCGCAATTGACCACCTTCGGCCAGATCGTCGACGCCTCCTACCTCGTCAGCCGGCTGCGCCTGATCAAGAGCCCGACGGAGGTCGCCTATGTCGAGCGCGCCGCCGCTCTCGCCGACGATGCGCTCGATGCCGCGATCCGGTTGACAAAGCCCGGCGCCGACGAGGCGGATATCCTCGCTGCCATGCAGGGTGCGATTTTTTCCGGCGGCGGCGACTATCCCGCCAACGAGTTTATCATCGGCTCCGGCGCCGACGCGCTGCTCTGCCGCTACAAGGCCGGCCGCCGCAAGCTCGACGCCAACGACCAGTTGACGCTCGAATGGGCTGGCGCCTATGCGCATTACCATGCCGCCATGATGCGCACGATCGTCATCGGCGAGCCGACGCATCGCCACCGCGAGCTTTACAACGCCTGCCGCGAAACCATCGAGGCGATCGAAACCGTGCTGAAGCCCGGCCAGACCTTTGGCGATGTCTTCGACATGCATGCCAGGATCATCGACGAGCGCGGCCTGGCTCGCCACCGGCTGAATGCCTGCGGTTATTCGCTCGGCGCCCGCTTCTCGCCCTCCTGGATGGAGCATCAGATGTTCCATGTCGGCAATCCGCAGCCGATCGAGCCGAACATGTCGCTCTTCGTGCACATGATCATCGCCGACTCAGATACGGGCACGGCGATGACGCTCGGCCAGACCTATCTGACGACAGCGGATGCGCCGCGCGCGCTATCCTGCCATCCGCTCGATTTCATCGGGCTCTGACCGGTGAGAATCCGGAATTGACAGACGACCGTCCCCACCCGCATAAATTCGGGTGGGGCTGATTGCGATTGCGGGAAGGACGGACCAAGGGATGACGCGAGCTGCGATTGTGCCCACGCTCCTGTTCGTCATGGCTCTATTGACAGCCTGCAACACGACCGATGCGCTTACGCCGCAGGTCGATATCGGCAATTCCTCCGGGGACGCCCCGTCGAGCCCGGTGACGCAGAGCGAAGCCGAGAGTTTGGCAGGCACCCGCCAGCCGCGTTTCTCGGGAAGCTCGCAGCAGGGCGGCTACCATCCAGCCTATGATCAGTCGCAGCGGGCCTATCGGCCCGGCACCGGCGCGGCGCCGACGACGATGCAGGAACAGGCAGACGCCCTGTCGAGAAGCGGCTCCTCACCGGCCGCCTCTGCCCCGATCGACGGACAATCGCTGCCCCCGTCGGCGGCCAGTGGTGAGCTTGCCGCACAGCCGGCTCCGCCGGCCGAGGCGCAACAGCCGCAGCAGACCGCCGCTCTCCCCCCCAATTCCTCCACCGCCCGCGGCAATACCGTACGCTTCCTGCCGATCATCGGCGCGCCGGTGCAGGCCGTGACACCACTCTCGCGCCAGCTCGGCGCCGAGGCGCGCTCGCATGGCCTTTCCATCAAGAGCTCGACCGATGGGAGCAGCGATTACATCCTCAAAGGCTATCTCTCCGCCTTCAGCGATGCCGGCAAGGTTACCGTGGTCTATGTCTGGGACGTTCTCGACAGCGGCGGCGCCCGCCTGCACCGCATCCAGGGCCAGGAAAGCGTGCCGACGGCCGCGGCCGATCCCTGGGCGGGTGTTCCAGCCTCGGTGATGCAGCAAATCGGCTCAAAAACCATCGCGGAATTCTCCTCCTGGCGGCAGACAAAGGGCGGTTAGTCACAAACTTTTTGCAAATATGGAAGCCTGTGGCGCCTTTGCCCTTGCATTCACGGGGAAGCTGACTAAAAAGCGCGGCTATCAGCGCGTAACAGGCGGACCAAAATGAAGGTTTTCGCAGGCAATTCGAACCGGCAACTCGCCGAAGCGATCTGCAACTATCTCAATGTTCCCTTGGGGAAAGCCAGTGTCCGGAGGTTTGCCGATCAGGAAATCTTCGTGGAAATCCAGGAAAATGTGCGCGGCGAGGACGTTTTCCTCGTACAGCCCACCGCCTTTCCTGCCAACGACCACCTGATGGAATTGCTGATCATGATCGACGCGATGCGTCGTTCATCGGCCCGCCGCATCACCGCCGTCCTACCCTATTTCGGCTATGCCCGTCAGGACCGTCGTGCTTCAGGCCGCACACCGATCTCCGCCAAGCTGGTTGCAAACCTCATTACCGAAGCCGGCGCCGACCGTGTCATGACGCTCGATCTCCATGCCGGGCAGATCCAGGGCTTCTTCGATATCCCGACCGACAATCTCTTCGCCATGCCCGTGCTGACGCGCGACATCAAGAGCCATTATGACCTCAGCAACGTCGTGGTCGTCTCGCCTGACGTCGGTGGTGTGGTTCGCGCCCGCGCGCTGGCCAAGCGGCTGGACTGTCTTCTGGCCATCGTCGACAAGCGTCGCGAGCGGCCGGGTGAATCCGAAGTCATGAACATCATCGGTGACATCACCGGCAAAGATTGTCTGCTGATCGACGACATTGTCGATTCCGGCGGCACGCTCTGCAACGCGGCCGACGCGATGTTGGCCAAGGGCGCATCCAGTGTCACCGCCTATATCACCCACGGCGTTCTCTCGGGCGGCGCAGTCACCCGCGTCACTTCCTCGAAGCTTCGCGAACTCGTCATCACGGATTCGATCCAGCCGACCACGGCGGTTCTCTCGGCGCACAATATCCGCATCGTGACCACGGCCCCTCTGATCGGCGAAGCCATCAGCCGAACGGCTCAGGAAGAGTCCGTCTCTAGCCTGTTCGATTAAAAAGAGCCGGCATTCGACCGGCTCTTTCAATTTCTGCATCAGATGGACCAAGCTATTACCGGGCATTTCTCCAAGCCGCATGAATTGCTGGCCCGTTGATTGTCGCCGAGCCGCGTTCGGTGACAACGAAAGCCCAGAATAAACCGCCGTTGCGATCGTTGGGCACAAAAAAGCCGGCACAAGGCCGGCTTCCTTTCATTTCTGATCCCAATTGATAAGGCTCAAGGCTGCTGCGGCGGCGCAGGTACCGTGTCCTGACCCTGATCCGGTTCCTGCTCCTGGTCTGGCTCCAGCCCCTGATCTTGATTTTGATCCGGACCATCCGGCCCCTTGACCACCTGGCCGTTGACGGCGATCGCGCCGTCGCGGCCGACGCTGATGTCCCAGCGCGAACGACCATCTGCATCGGTCTTCGCGAAACCCTTCACCATCATGATGCCGAAGGAGACCTGGTTGAGATCGGGATCCGTCTTGGCAAGCTCCTGAACCGCGGCAATCGTCTTGTCGAGATCACGGGCAAGGATCGTCGCCTCCATGGAATAGTCCTTTTCGGTGTCGACCCGCCCCTCGATCTTGCCGGTCATATCGAGGTCGTAGACGTCGGATTTGGCGCTGACCTTCGGAAACTCGACGGCGAGCCGGCCGTCGCGGAAGAGCTTCTTGCTCATCTCCTCGCCGCTCGTCTCCGGCGCCTTGTCATTGAAATCCATCGCCATGAGGGCTTCGCCGAAGGTGGCGAAATCCAGATTCGGCATGGCGAGTTGCAGCTCGAAGCTGGTCGGCATGAAAGGCGAATAGCTTGGCGGAATCAGCGGGCTGTCGAGGCTGATGTCCTGCGCATTGATGCCGAAGCCGAAACGCATGGCGTCGCTCGGCCCATCGATGGCCAGGTTGTAACCGAACGCCTTGACGCCGCCATTGCCCATCTGGCTGCTGATGGTCAGATTATTGACCCCGATCGTCTCGCTGAACGAGGCAAGAATCGGGAAGGCTTCCTTCAGCATTCCCTTAATCTTGCCGCTATTCTCCGGGCCTAGTTCCTTCTCCTCGAGATGGTCGAGAACGAAAAGGACGATCTCGCGGATTTGTTTGGCCGGCAGGCCGTTCACCTTCGCATCGAAATCGATCGAATCGGCACGGATTTCGACAGGCGGCATTTGCAGGCCGGAAACCTGCTCGACGAAAGTCGACATCGAGCCGCTGCCCGCAAAATCGATACGCCCGTTGCCGCCTGCGCTGTCCGTCGAACTCAGCTTTTGGTCGATCGCGGCGATGCTGGCATGGACTTCCTCGGTGTCGGACTTGCTGGTGACCTTGATGTCCTTGCCGGTGAAGGTGCCGGAGCGCAGATAGCTGATCGCCGGGTCGAAGACGCCGGTATAGACAAGCGAAGCGATGGAGTAGGAAAAATCCGTCGGCTTCTGGTCGGGGCCTTTGAAATGGCCGGAAACGTTGAGGTTGTTGTCACCCTCGATGTTCCAGAGCCCGCTATCGAGCGGCGTGGCGAACATCGAGAACGGCGTCAGCCCGTTGATCGCGAATGTCGCCGGATCGGCTTTGGCAAGCAGCTTCGCCAGATCGTAAATGATCTCGTATCGCGCCCCCGCCGGATTGACGGTGATCAGGCCGCTCTTGGCCAGATCCTCGGGAAGCAGCTTCGTCAGCGTGTCCTTGACCGCATTGGCGCCATCCTGATTGATCTCGACACCCTGGGCCGTGGTGACAAGGCAAAGTGCCAGCAAGCTCGTTGCCGTGACAAGTTTGAGACGCATAGTCCGATTTCTCCTCAGCCGCTTTTTTGAATGCGGGCCATCCAAAGATGCGAAGCGCGCCGATGTCAACCTCAGCTGCGGCAGAGAATGGCAATTTGCCGCTCACGCGGCCGCGGATTTTTTCACGGCCGGCGCAAGAACCGTTTCCTGCTGTGCGGCCGGCACCTCGCCGTTGACGATCGCCTCGATGCCCGAGCGCGGTCCCGGCTTACCGAAGAGGAAGCCCTGCACCTGCAGGCAGCCTTCCCGTCGCAGGAAGTCGATATGGTCTTCGTTTTCGACGCCTTCAGCAAGCACCGGTATGTCGAGGCTTGCTGCAAGAATAAGCGTCGAACGCACGATTGCCGCAGACTGCTTGTTGGTGACGACGCCGTCGACGAAGGCGCGGTCGATCTTGATCTTGTCGAACGGGAAGCTCTGCAGTGTCGACAGTGACGAATAACCGGTGCCGTAATCGTCCATCGCCACCTTGACGCCGAGCGCCTTCAGCCGGCGGATGGCCTGAAGCGCATGTTGATGATCGGCGATGATGCCGGATTCGGTGATCTCGATCTCGAGTCGCGCCGCCGGCAGGCCGGTCTCAAGCAGGATCTGATGCACGATCTGCGGTAGGCGGTTGTCGCCGAGCTGCTGCGGCGCGACGTTGACGGCGATGCGTAACGGGTTCTTCCATGTCGCCGCTTCCGCGCAAGCGGCCCGCAGCACCCATTCACCAAGCTCAATGATAAAGCCGGTCTTCTCCGCGATCGGAATGAATTCGACGGGTGAGATGTAGCCGCGCACAGGATGTCTCCAGCGCAGGAGCACTTCCAG
The DNA here is from genome assembly GCA_000023185.1 of Rhizobium leguminosarum bv. trifolii WSM1325. Classification (NCBI taxonomy): domain Bacteria; kingdom Pseudomonadati; phylum Pseudomonadota; class Alphaproteobacteria; order Hyphomicrobiales; family Rhizobiaceae; genus Rhizobium; species Rhizobium leguminosarum. Next base: position 3,024,032 of record CP001622.1, read on the forward strand.
GCCAACGATGTCGCGCGTCACCGTGTCATTCTGCTGCTGGTAGAACAGCTCGAATTCGCCGCGCGCCAATCCCTCCCGCATCTCGCTCGCCAACGCGTTGCGTTCGCGCGCTGCCTGATCCATCGAGGGCTCGTAGAAGCATATGCTGTTGGTCGCTGTCGATTTTGCCCGATACATGGCGATATCGGCCTGTGACAGCAGGTCGTCCAAAGTGTCCGCCTGTCCGGGATAGGTGGAGATACCGATACTGGAGCCGACGGTCAGCGCATGGCCGTTCCATTCGATCGGCCGGGCGATCTCGTCGAGCATGCGTTGTGCCAGTCCCTTGGCGTCCGAACGGACGAAATAATCGCACATGACGGCGACGAACTCGTCGCCGCCGACCCGCGCCACGAACTGGCCGTTCAGCATGATCTTGGACAGCCGTTCGGCGACGGCGCGCAGCACGGCATCGCCGGCGGCGTGGCCGTGAACGTCGTTGATTTCCTTGAAACGGTCGAGGTCGAAGGAGAGCACGGCAATATTGGCCGTCATGTCCTTCGGCTTGTTGACCAGCGCCGACAGATGCTCGTTGAAGGCGGCGCGATTGGCAAGATTGGTCAGCGGGTCATGCAGCGACAGATGGCGATAACGCTCGACGGCTGCCTGCGTCGACTGCATGTCGATAATATAGGTGGAGGCGCCCAGCACCAGGATGATGATCATGACGGCGCTGACGAGACCGGTCATGATGCCGTCCGAGATGATCTCGGTGGGTGCCGCAACAGTGGCATCCGGCAGGATCGTCAGCCCCGCCATGCCGGTGAAATGCGTGAGCACGATCGCAAGGATCAGCGAAAGGGCAGCCCCGTGGCGGCAGAAACGCGTGATCGGCCGGCAGACGCGATTGGTGGCGACTGCGCCGAACAAGCCGGCGAAGACCAGCGAGGCGACGACATAAGAGGTCTGCCATTCGAGACGACCCTCGATCTCGTAACCGGCGATCCCGACATAGTGCATTACCGCGATGCCGAGGCCGACGATAACGCCGCCTGCCTCGATAAGCGGGCTCTTCTGCGCGATTGACGCGATGGTAAAGCCGGTCATCGTCGTCGCGACGGCGGCAAACAGCGACAGCAGCGTCAACGTCGGCTCATAGCCGTTCGCCACCGGCGTCTGGTAACCGAGCATGGCGATGAAATGCGTCGTCCAGATGGTCGAGCCGCCAACAAAACCAGAGAGAAACAACCAGTTGGTTTTCTGCAACCCCTGCGATCGGCGCACCCGGGTGAAGAGGCGCATCGACAGCATCGATCCGAGCACACAAATAACGGTGGCGAAGATCAGATGCGGAAGGCTGTGTTCGACGGTGATGCAGGAAAGGACACGCAACATGAGAGGCAACCGGCAAATTGAGACGGCCCTGCTTATATTGGCCGGCAAACGCAGGATCTATTAATCGCCGCCGATTTCGTTTTCGATGGTTAAACCTTGGCGAAAGCGTGTATATGGGCGAAAAACAACCCAAATCCGCAACTTGCGTTTCCGATCGACTTATAATATAGGCCACCGGTCCGTGTAGACACCCTTGGAGGCAACGCGGATGAGGTCGGGTCATACCGCCTCCGGTTCGTCGGAACAAGGCTTTTGCCCGCCGCCGAACTCTCCAAATAACCTCGAAAGGAATAGCCATGAGCCAGGAAACTTACGAGCTCAAGGCCGAGGCGCGCGAACGGGTTGGTAAGGGGTCCGCCCGTGAACTTCGCCGCAACGGTTTGATTCCCGCTGTCATCTATGGTGACAAGCAGGCCCCCATTGCCATCGCTCTCAACACCAATGAGGTGACGAAGCGCATTCACGCCGGTGGTTTCATGACCACCGTGGCGACGATCGACGTCGACGGCAAGAAGCACAAGGTTCTGCCGAAGGACTACCAGCTCGATCCGGTCCGTGACTTCACCATGCATGTCGATTTCCTGCGCGTCTCCGGCAACACCCAGGTGACCGTCGAAATCCCCGTGCACTTCATCAACGAAGAGAAGTCCCCGGGCCTCAAGGTCGGCGGTGTTCTGAACATCGTTCGCCATGAAGTCGAAGTTCATTGCCCGGCCGATGCAATCCCTGAGTTCTTCAACATCGACCTCAGCGGCAAGAAGATCGGTGACAGCATCCATATCGCGGAAGTCACCCTGCCGAAGGGTGTCACTCCTGTGATCGACCGCGACTTCACGATCGCGACCATCATTGCCCCGGCTGGCGGCATTGACGAGAGTGCTGCGGAAGGTGGAGCCGAAGCCTGATCGCTTCGACCAATTTGTAAAGCATATGGCCCGCTTTCCCCTGGAAAGCGGGCTTTTCATTGTCCGGAAACGCCCCGTTTCAGCAACATTTAACAAATTCGTGAAAGCATGTTTCGTCAGCTGCGAAGAAGCCCGCCTCAACGCGCGACAGCAAATATGGCCGGCCTGGGGGAGTAGACGGAACCATGAACAATTCCGTTGAGAACAGATTTTTTGCGATAGTTTGCGGAGCGCTGCTCGTCTTTGTCGCTCCCCTCTTTGTTCTCTTCCTATTTCTTTCCTCGGAACGGGCCGACAAGGAAATACGCGACCATATCTCCGTTCTTCTTGTCGCCAATGCCCAGGCGCTGGCCAAACCGCTGTGGGATCTCGATGAGGAGAGCGTCACTCAGATCAGCGCGACGGTCGTTTCCCAGGGCGCCATCGTCAAGGTCGAAGTGCGTGACCAGTCAGGCCAGCTCGACGTCAGCCAGTCCACCATTCCGCGCTCCTTCGACGGCAAGCTGGTGCAGGTGTCGCGCGCCATCATCTACAACACCGTCGACGGTCCGAAGAACCTCGGCAGCATCAGCGTCTATTATCCTGCGCTCGGCCTGTTTTCCGGCCTGAAGCAGGAAGAGGTTGTCTTCATCTCGATCTTCATCTTCGCGGTGCTGACCGTTTTCGGCACGGCGCTGATCGGCAACCGCTTCTTCGTCATCCAGCCGTTGATGCGGCTGACGGCGGCGATCGAGGCCACCCGCCAGCTGGGCTCCCGCCACCATGTCGACTGGCAGTCGAACGACGAGATGGGGCGGCTTGCCCATAGCTTCAACGAGATGCAGACCAAGCTCGAAAGCGAGGAAAAGGAGCTGAAGCTTGCCCACCGCCGCGCCACCGACATCTACAATCTGACGCCCGCCATGCTCTTCTCGCTCGACGAGGAAGACCGCATCACCGCCGTCAGCGATTATTGGCTGCTTGCCACGGGTTACAACCGCGCCGCCATCATCGGCCGCAACTTCGCCGATCTCGTCACTCCCCCGACCCGCGACAAATTCGTCAAGCGCCGCCAGGGCGAAAGCGGCATGACCGTCACCGTCAAGTTCATCTGCCTGGATGGCCGCACCATGGACGTCCTTATTATGGAATCGGAGGCGGGCGCTGGCGCTCAAGACCGCCTCTCGCTATCGGTCATGGCCGATGTGACCGAACTCAAGGCCTCCGAGGACCGCAACCACCGCCAGGCAATCACCGATCACCTGACCGGTCTTCTCAATCGCCAGGGCTTCGAAGCCGTACTCGACAACAAGATCGCCGCCGCCGACGCTGCCGGCCACGAACTCGCCTGCCTCTTCGTCGATCTCGACCGCTTCAAGTGGATCAACGACAATATGGGCCACGCCGCCGGCGACATGGCGCTGATCGAGCTCGTCGAGCGCCTGAAGACCCATCTTGCCCCCTCCGACGAGGCCGCCCGTCTCGGCGGCGACGAATTTGCCATCCTGCTGCCGGCGAAGGACGCCGAAAAACGCGCCAAGGTGATGTGCGAGCAGATTGCCTCGATCTTCGAAACGCCGTTCGCCCCCGACATGCATCTGAGCGCTTCCGTCGGCATCGCCATCTATCCGCATCATGCCGCAACCGCGGCCGAACTGCTCCAGAAATCCGACATGGCGATGTATGCCAAGAAACGCGACGGCAAGAACGGCGCGCAGCTCTTCGACAATGCCATGCTCGACCGTGCCCGCAGCCGCGCCGAAATCGAGGCCAATATCGAAGCCGGCCTCGTCGACAACTGGTTCGAAGCCTTTCTGCAGCCGATCGTTACCCTGAACGGCCGAGGCATTGCCGGTTTCGAGGCGCTGATGCGCCTCAACCATCCGCAGAAGGGCTTGATGCCGCCGGCCGAGATCATCAGCGTCGCCGAGGAAACGGCAAAGATCGTCCGCGTCGGCAACGTCATCATGGAAAAGGCGATCGCCAACCTCGCGGAGATTTCCCGCATATCAGGCATGCAGGATACCTATCTCGCCATCAACTTCTCGCCGTTGCAGTTCGAGCCGGCGCTGCCGGCCCGTCTTGCCGCCATCGTCGGTCGCCACGGCATCCGCCCCGAGCGCATCGTCGTCGAGATCACCGAAGCCGTGCTGATGCACGACAACCCGCAGATCCGCATGATCGTCACGGAGCTTCGTCGCTTCGGTTGCCGCATCGCGCTTGACGATTTCGGCACCGGCTATTCGTCGCTGAGCTACCTCAACCGCTTCCCCGTCGACATCATCAAGATCGACCAGTCCTTCACCCGCGCGATCAACGACGGCGACGACGACGTGCGCCAGAAGAGCCGCATGCTGATCGAAGGCATCACCACGCTTTCCCACAAGATGAACTGCACCGTCATTGCCGAGGGCATCGAGACCGAAGAGGAATGCCGCACGCTCCACCAGATGGGGCTTGACTATGGTCAGGGCTATCTCTTCCATCGTCCACAGCACGCAGCCACGCTGATCGAGCAACTGATGGCCTTGCAGTCGGCCGTCGCACGCGCCTCGTAAACGACGAACCAAGGAGATGATACAGATGAAAAAGCTCCTGCTTCTCGCATGTCTGGCGCTGCCCTGCACCGCCCATGCGCAAACGGTGACGTTCACGACCGAGGACTATGCCCCTTTCAACTATCGCGAAGGCAAGGAGATCAAAGGCGCGACCGTCGAGCAAGTCGAAAAGGTGATGGCCGCGATCGGCGTCGATTACACGATCGAGATCATGCCCTGGGCGCGCGCTTTTAGCCTTGCCCGCACGGCGCCGATGACCTGTGTCTTCGCGACCGCCCACAATGGCGCACGCGACCCGTTGTTCAAATGGGTCGAGCCGCTGCTCATCGACCGCAACATCCTGATCACCCGCAAGGGCTCGGGCGTCACCGCCGACAATCTGGACAAGGCGAAGAAATATACGGTCGGCACGCAGCGCGAGGATTACACCGAGACGATCCTGAAAGAGAAAGGCTTCACCAAGCTCGATGTCGCCAGCGACTTCAACGCGACGCTGCGCAAACTGCTTGGCGGGCGCATCGACATGATGCCGATCTCCGAACTCTATTTCGAGAAGTTGCGGGTCGACCAGCCGGTGGAGATAGTGACCGTGCTCTCCTCCCAGCCGATGGGCATCGCCTGCGAGAAGAACTTTCCAGACGATCTGCTCACCAGGATGCAGGCTGCCCTCGACAAGCTGATCGCCGATGGCGACCAGAAGCAGATCTTCCTAAAATACGGCATGAACCTGTCGGAATGACCCTGGCGACAACTGCCCTTTCCGCTTGACTTTGCTTTCATTTCGCGGTGGTGAACGGCGGTAAGTTCTAAAGCGCGTCGGGATCTTTCAGATTCGCTTATCGCGCCTTAGGTCTTTGTTTTTACGCATGTCGTTGTCGCAAAACCGCTGCACACTTTTGCACGACATGCTTTAGCGAGGAAAGACAGGCCATGCTGATCATCGCGGGTCTCGGCAATCCCGGCGGCAAATACGCCGGCAACCGCCACAATATCGGCTTCATGGCCGTCGACGCCATCCATCGGCGCCACGGCTTCTCGCCCTGGTCGAAGAAGTTCCGGGCCGAGATCGCCGAGGGCGAGGTCGCCGGCGAGAAGGTGCTGCTGATCAAGCCGCAAACCTTCATGAACCTCTCCGGTGAGTCCGTCGGCGAGGCGATGCGCTTCTATAAGCTCCAGCCCACCGATCTTGTAGCGATCTACGACGAACTCGACCTTCCCCAGGGCAAGGCGCGGCTGAAGACCGGCGGCGGCCATAACGGCCACAATGGCATCAAGTCGCTCGATGCGCATTGCGGCAGGGAATACCGCCGGCTGCGCCTCGGTATCGGCCATCCCGGCATCAAGGAAATGGTGCAGAACCATGTGCTCGGCGATTTCGCCAAGGCCGACAAGGCCTGGCTGGAGCCGCTTCTCGACACGCTCGCCGACAATGCCGACATGCTGGTGCGAAACGAGGATTCGCAGCTGATGAACAAGATCGCGCTGGCGCTCGGCGGCAAGGCCGAGGAGGAGAAACCGGCGAAGGAAAAGAAGGACGCCGAGAAGAAGCCGGCCGGCCAGTCGCATATCCATCAGGCCCGCAACCACAATCAGCCGAAGCTGCCGGCCTCCGGCCCGATGGCCGACATGTTGAAGAAGATGTTCGGCAACAAGGGGGAATGAGACCGGTGCCGCACGAAGATTTCGCCATCCGTGCCGCAGCCGCCGGCGACCTTCCCGGGCTGACCATCCTCTACCAGCACTTGAACCAGACCGATCCGGTTCTCGACAGGGCCCTGGCTGAAGAGCGCTTCTCCACCATCCTCGCCCAGCCCGGCATGACCGTTTTCATCGGCTTCGCCGGCGATCTCGCCGTTGCAACCGCCACCCTGATCGTCGTGCCGAACATGACGCGCAACGGCGCCTCCTATGCGCTGATTGAAAACGTCGTCACCAACGCCGATCACCGCCAGCGCGGTTATGCCGGCGCCGTCATCGGCCATGCAGTGACGCAGGCTTGGAAGGCCGGCTGCTACAAGGTGATGCTGCTCACCGGCTCGAAGAGCCCGGCGACGCTGCGCTTCTACGAGAATTGCGGCTTCGTTCAGGACAAGACCGGCTATCAGATCCGCCGGCCCTGAACCCGAAATGCCTATTCCTCCGGCTCCGCGGTGAACATCAGCGGATAGCCCATGCCCTTGGCAAGGTCGATGCCCTCCTTGGCCTTGGTCTCCGCGATGTCCTTGGCGCAGACCACGACCACGCATGAACCGAGCTTGTGCGCCGTCATCATCACCCGGTAGCCGGTCTCCTCGCTCATGCGGAAGACGGCCTTCAGGATCATGATCACCAATTCGCGCGGCGTATAATCGTCATTGACGAGGATGACCTTGTAGAGCTTCGGCTTATCCAGCTTCGGCTTCACCTTGGTCTTCGGTTTCAGGGCAATGTCATTGTCACTCATCGGAAAAATCCACCCGTTGATGACATGGAGTTGGTAATCTTCAAAACCAGCTAATCATTGTCGATGACGAATTTTCGACGGTCAACCGGCGCGGCTCCCGGCCTCAAACAGGCAGGGGCAGGTCGCCGGCTTCGATACTGAGAGGGGCAACTGCGTCCATGCGAACAGCGACCGGCATTCTGATGAAATCAGCAATATGTCGAAATCTCCATCGCTTTCAAGAATAGGCCAGCACCGATCCATCGGCAAGTGAGCGACGTTAAAAGCTCTCTAAGACTTGACCATAATGCTCCTTTATCCCATAGGCACCAGCAAGGAATTCAAGAACAGCAGGTTTTAGCGATGGGCTTCAAATGCGGTATCGTCGGGCTGCCGAATGTCGGCAAATCGACCCTCTTCAACGCGCTCACCAAGACGGCGGCGGCACAGGCGGCGAATTATCCCTTCTGCACCATCGAGCCGAACACCGGCGAAGTCGCCGTTCCCGATCCGCGCATGCGCAAGCTTGCCGACATCGCCAAGTCCAAGGAACTAATCCCGACCCGCATCTCCTTCGTCGACATTGCCGGCCTGGTGCGCGGCGCCTCGAAGGGTGAAGGCCTCGGCAACCAGTTCCTCGCCAATATCCGCGAAGTCGACGCCATCGTCCATGTGCTACGCTGCTTCGAAGACAGCGACATCACGCATGTCGAGGGGCGCATCAACCCGGTCGCCGATGCCGAGACGATCGAGACCGAGCTGATGCTTGCCGACCTCGAAAGCCTGGAGCGCCGCACCGAGCAGACGCGCAAGCGCGCCACCGGCAAGGACAAGGAATCGGTGGCGATGCTGCCGATCATGGATGCCTCGCTGAAGCTGCTCAACGAAGGCAAGCCGGTTCGCACGCTGCTGTCGACGCTCGATGCGGAAGAAATCGTCATCCTCAAGAGCCTCAATCTTCTGACCTCGCATCCGGTGCTCTACGTCTGCAACGTCGCCGAAGGCGATGCTTCGACCGGCAACGAATTCACCGAGGCTGTTGCCGTCATGGCGAAGGAACAGGGTGCCGAAACCGTCGTCATCTCGGCGGCGATCGAATCGGAGGTTGCCCAGCTTCCCGAAGAAGAAGCCAAGGAATTCCTCTCCGCCCTCGACCTTGACGAGGCCGGCCTCGACCGGCTGATCCGGGCCGGCTACAAGCTGCTCCACCTCATCACCTATTTCACTGTCGGCCCGAAGGAAACGCGCGCCTGGACGATCGAGCGCGGCACCAAGGCGCCACAGGCCGCCGGCGTCATCCATTCGGATTTCGAGCGTGGCTTCATCCGCGCAAACACCATCGCCTATGACGACTACATCAAATACAACGGCGAAGTCGGCGCCAAGGATGCCGGCAAGGCGCGCGACGAAGGCAAGGAATACGTCGTCCAAGACGGCGACGTCATCCATTTCCGCTTCAACACCTGATCGCAGACCGCTGCTGTCTCGACCAATGCATCTCGTCCAAACCGCTCGGCGGTTTGGGCGAAATCATAAGGTCTACGATACCGCCCCCGCGACGGCAGGCGGCAATCTCTGCGAGATTACCAGCGGCAGCGCCCGCAGCACGATACGGCGCAGCGGCATCCAGCCTGTTCCGATGATGAGCACGATCGCTCCAACGACGATCAGCGTCGTGAAGATATAGGTATCAACAGTCGCACTCCCTTGGCGGAAAATGCCGTAGATCGCAAAACCGAGCGACAGCAGGCCTGACGTGACGAAGGCGCGCCGGTCGATGACAAGGCCGATCAGCATCAACACCGCCACGCTGATGACAATGATGGGCGTCTTGATCGACACGGCCCGGGCAACATCCAGCAAATTGCCGTCGAACGACATCAGCAGCCTTACGCTGAAGAGCAGTGCCGGTGCCGCACCCAGATGAAGCCAGAAGGCGATATCGGAGCGTATCGTCCGGCGCAACCGGTCGCCGAGGTCGAAATAGAGCGCCGTTGCAAACAGCCCGAGCGCGCAAACGAGGAAGACCACCGCGAACAGGAGGGGATGGTTGGAGAAGAATTGCGGATCGCCACTCGCCCATTGCATGAGGCGCAATAGCAAGGTGAACACCAGTGCAAGGGCCGAGGTGATGCAGAGCGCCAGCGACAGCGGCACGCGGTACCGGGCATAATAGAGGCCGAGAACGATCGGGAAGCCGGCGACGAACTGCGTCGCCTCCGCCCCAATATTATTGAAGGCTGATGTTCCCGGTTTGAAGAAGAAGGACATCAGCAGGAATGTCCAGCAGAACAGCGCGATCGTCAGGCTGACGGCCGGCAGGGCAAGCCGCTGGCGGCGCACCAGGATTTCCGAAAGCACGATGATCGTAGGCAGTACGGCATAAAGTGCGGCAAGCCCCCAGAGGCCGCCGAGCGCCACCACGACGCCGATGGTGATCAGCACGTCGTGGAAGCCGCGCACGAAGCTTGGCGTCTCTGTATCCGACCAGGCCTGCCCCTCCGCCGCCATTGCCGGCTGTGCCTCAGCGACGCCGCCCCCGACGACGGCGACCCCGCGCTCCATCAGGAACGGCAAAAGCCGCCCGCCCGCCTCCGGCGAAATCAGCTCCTGGCGCACGGCCTCGTCAAGTATCGACCTTAGTTCAGTCATGCCGGTTTATCTCCCCGGAATCATTGAGCCCGGGCGGATGCTATTGTAAGCATTGTGCGCTGCATATGGCGGGAGGAACGAATGTCGGCAGAAAAGCTTTCCTTCGAGGATTTCCAGCTCGACCGCCGCTTCGCGCTTGGCCCGAAGCTGGTGACCACCGAGGAAATCATTGAGTTCGCAAGCGAATTCGACCCGCAACCGATGCATATCGATGAGGCTGCCGGCCGCGCCAGCATTCTCGGCGGCCTTGCCGCTTCCGGATGGCATACCTCTTCTATGTTCATGCGCATGATGGCCGACAGTTATGTGCTGCATTCGCTCTGCGAAGGTGCGCCGGGCGTCGATCTGATGGAATGGCGAAAGCCGGTGCTTGCCGGCGACACGCTATCTGGCCATTCGACCGTGCTTGAAGCCCGGCCGATGCGCTCGCGCCCTGGCATAGGCATCGTCAAGTTTCGCCACGAGGTAGAAAACCAGCGCGGCGAACTCGTCTGCGTCTCGGAGAATTCAGTCATGTTCGGCATGCGTGCCCGGCCCGCGGATATCGGCATAAGCCCGGAGACATCAGCATGAGGATGTCCGAGCTTTACGCGGTTGGCGAGAAGGCCGAGATCGGCAAGTACACTTTTACCGAGGAAAACATCATCCGTTTCGCGACGCGCTACGATCCGCAGCGTTTCCACGTCGACAAAGAAGCCGCCAAAGACACCCTCTTCGGCGATCTCTGCGCCTCGGGCTGGCACACCGCCGCCGCCTGGATGCGGACCTTCCTCGCCTTTTGGGAAAGGCAAAGCGCCGCACTCGCGCAAAAGGGCCAGACGTCACCGAACCTCGGCCCCTCACCCGGTTTCCAGAAACTGCAATGGCTGCGGCCGGTTTTCGCAGGCGACGTCGTGACCTATTCCGTCGCCTTCCTCTCCAGCCGGGCGCTCGCGTCGCGGCCGGGATGGCACCTCAACACCATCCTCTGCGAGGGCGTCAATCAAAACGGCGATACCGTTATCCGCTTCGAAAGCGGCGTGCTCGAATTCGACTGACGCTGCAGGCACGAGGACGAGGGCTCAGTGGCCGGAAAATTCGACCAGCGTGTGCACGACGACGCCGAGCTCTTCCAGCTTCTTGCGTCCGCCGAGGTCCGGCAGATCGATGACGAAGCAAGCGCCGACCACTTCCGCGCCGATCTGGCGCAGCAGCTTCGTCGCGCCGACCGCCGTGCCGCCGGTGGCGATCAGGTCGTCGACCAGGATCACCTTCTCGCCGGGCTGGACAGCATCGCGATGCATCTCCATCTCGTCGACGCCATATTCCAGGCTGTAGGCGATGCGCACGGTCTCGTGCGGCAGCTTGCCCTTCTTGCGGATCGGCACGAAGCCTGAGGAGAGCTGGTGCGCCACCGCGCCGCCGAGGATGAAGCCGCGCGCCTCCATGCCGGCGATCTTGTCGATCTTCGTGCCTGCATAGGGCTGCACGAGCTCATCGACCGCCCGGCGGAAAGCGCGTGGGTTGCCGAGCAGTGTGGTGATGTCGCGGAAAATGATGCCGGGTTTGGGGTAGTCGGGAATGGAGCGGATGCTGGCTGCAAGCTCCGAAGTCGTATTGTTCATGGAAAATCCATATCTGCGAAGGCATGAAACTGGCCGGACTTTATCAATTGCCAGGGGCGGAACCAACAAAAAAGGCGGCCCGCAGGCCGCCTTTCGAAATCTGGCGGGGAACCGCTCAGTGTTCCTTATTGGCGTAGATCGAGCGCTTCGTCAGGTAGATCAGCACCGTGAAGATCGCCAGGAAGATCATGACCATGAAGCCCGTGCGCTTGCGCTCCTCGAGATGCGGCTCGGCGGCCCACATCAGGAAGGCGGAGACGTCCCTCGAATACTGGTCGACCGTCGCCGGCGCGCCATCGTCATAGGTCACCTGACCGTCGGAGAGCGGCTTCGGCATGGCAAGGACGGCGGCAGCGTGAAAATAAGGATTGTAATGTGAACCCTGCGCCACCTGGAAGCCGGCCGGCGGCTCTTCATAGCCGGTCAGCAGCGCGTGGATGTAATCCGGGCCACCTTCCTGATACTGCGTGAAGATGTCGAAGACGAATTGCGGGAAGCCGCGCTCGACCTCGCGAGCCTTTGCAATCAGCGAAAAGTCAGGCGGAGCCGCACCGTTGTTGGAGGCAGCAGCGGCCTCCGCATTGGCGAAAGGCGCCGGGAAGTGGTCGGAGGGGACCGCCTTGCGGGTAAACATCTCGCCGGTGGCGTTCGGGCCGTCCTGGACCTCGTAGTTCGCGGCGAAAGCCTTCACCTGCGCCTCGGAATAACCGAGCTCATCAAGCATGCGGAAGGGCACGAGGTTCATCGAATGGCAGGCGGAACAGACTTCGGTGTAAACCTTGAGGCCGCGCTGAAGCTGACCCTTGTCGTAGTGGCCGAACGGACCGGCAAAAGTCCATTCCTCCTCCTTCGGCTCCTTCAGCGGATAGTGCGGCGTCTCACTTTCCGCGTGATGGGCCGGAGCCGCACCGTTGGCGGGCGTCGCCTCCTGGGCCAGCACCGCACTGCCGAGACCGGCGGCAAATGCGAGCGAGAGAATGCTTGTAACAAGCGTTTTCATATTTCTATTCCCTTCCGTCGCTCGCTTATGCCTTGACCGCTACGGTCTTGTTGCGCTTTTCGAGCACCGCTTCGGTGATCGAGTTCGGGATGCGACGCGGTGTTTCCACCAAGCCGAGAACCGGCATCGCGACCAGGAAGAAAGCGAAGTAGAGGAGCGTGCAGATCTGCGAGATCGTGGTGAACAAGCCTTCCGCCGGCTGCGAACCGAGCCAGCCGAGGATGATCGCGTTGATCACGAACAGCCAGTAGAACAGCTTGTACCAGGGGCGGTAGACGGCGGAACGGACCTTTGAGGTATCGAGCCAGGGCAGGAAGAACAGCACGATGATCGCGCCGAACATCACGAGCACGCCGCCGAGCTTGGAGTCGATCGGGCCGACGTTGAAGGTGATCGAGCGCAGCATCGCGTAGAACGGCAGGAAGTACCATTCCGGAACGATGTGGGCCGGCGTCTTCAGCGGGTCGGCCGGGATGTAGTTGTCGGCATGGCCTAGGAAGTTCGGCAGGTAGAAGACGAAATAGGCATAGACCATCAGGAAGATTGAGACGCCGAGCGCATCCTTCATCGTCGCATAAGGCGTGAAGCGCACCGTGTCCGTCTTCGTCTTGACCTCGACGCCCGTCGGGTTCGTCTGGCCGACGACGTGCAGCGCCCAAATGTGCAGGATGACGACGCCGGCGATCATGAAGGGCAGCAGGTAGTGCAGCGAGAAGAAGCGGTTCAGCGTCGGGTTTTCGACCGCAAAGCCGCCGAGTAGGAACTGCTGCACCCATTCGCCGACCAGCGGAAAGGCGGAGAAGAAGCCGGTGATGACGGTGGCGCCCCAGAAGGACATCTGGCCCCAGGGCAGAACATAGCCCATGAAGCCGGTCGCCATCATCAGGAGGTAGATGACCACGCCGAGGATCCAGAGGATTTCGCGGGGCGCCTTGTAGGAGCCGTAATAGAGGCCTCGGGCGATGTGCAGGTAGACCGCGACGAAGAAGAAGGATGCGCCGTTGGCATGCATATAGCGCAGCAGCCAACCGTGGTTCACGTCACGCATGATCTTTTCGACGGAGTTGAAGGCAACCGACGATTCGGCCGCATAGTGCATGGCGAGCGTAACACCCGTCAGGATCTGCACCACCAGCATAACGGCGAGCATGGCGCCGAAGGTGTAGGCGTAGTTCAGGTTACGCGGAACCGGATAGGCGACGAAGCTGTCATAGACCATGCGCGGCAGCGGAAGGCGCGCATCGACCCATTTCTCGAGGCCGGTTGATGGCTCGTAGCTGGAATGGCCACTCATTAATCAGTCTCCCCTCAACCGATCTTGATCTTGGTATCGGACAAAAATGAAAAGGTCGGAATCGCCAGGTTCTGCGGCGCCGGGCCTTTGCGGATGCGGCCGGCCGTGTCGTAGACCGAGCCATGACAGGGACAGAACCAACCATTGTATTCGCCGGCCTGGCCGAGCGGCACGCAACCGAGATGCGTGCAGGTGCCGATCATGACGATCCAGTTTTCCTTGCCCTTGCCGCCCGAACGGTCAACACCCGTTGCCTGAGCGTCGACAGGAAGGTTTGCATTGCGCGCGACCGGGTCCTTCAGATCAGCAAGCTGGACGGCATTTGCCGCTTCCACTTCCTCAGGCGTGCGGTTGCGGATGAAGATCGGCTTGCCGCGCCATTTAACCGTCAGGGACATGCCGGGCTCGAGGCTGGCAACGTCGACTTCGATGGAGGCGAGAGCAAGCGTCGAAGCGTCAGGACGCATCTGATCAATGAACGGCCAAGCGACCGCGACGGCGCCGACGGCGCCTGCCATACCAGTGGTGAGATAAAGGAAATCACGGCGAGTGGGTTCGCCCATGCCCTCGCTTGTCGTTTCGTGTTCGCTCACGGCTAACATCCTCTGCGCAATTTTCGCGGAATTCCGCCCTGCCCCCTCTACCGGCGAATCTCTCTGGACACAATTCGGCCATAGATTCCCCGGCAATCCGGCGCGTTCTATGCTTGATCGCAAATTATGTCCAGCCTTGGCAAGGGGATGAGGGCACAATGTCGCGGGAAATTTCGGATGAATTTTTTAAGGCAAACACGCGCTTGCCATTATGTTGCATTGCAACAAAAACGCCCTCGTGATAGGCGCAGTCCAAGCCATGCCAGTGAGCCGGACCGGAGCGGATGAGAGACACGATTTTTTGCGTATTCAGCGTTCTCACGACCCTCGTTCTCGCCATTATCTCCCTGCGATACGTCACCGATTTCTATCTGCTATCTTTCTTTTACAGCTTCCAGGTCCATCTGGCGGTGGCCGGCACTGTGGCCTCGGTCGCTGCCCTTCTCGTCAAGCGGCACTGGTATGGCCTGCTGACCCTCGCAATATCGGTGGTCCTTGCCGTCCACGGTGTCGTGATGATGCGCGAATTCGTCGAACCATCCGTCGAGGAGAGCCGCCCGGCCCTGTTCAGGCTGATGTCCTTCAATATCGAGAACGATAATTTTGCAAACGGCCCTGACATCGCCGACATGGTCATTGGCTCGGGTGCGGACGCCGTCAACATCCTGGAGGCTGAACCGCTGCTGTCGGAACTGCCACGGTTGCTGAAGACCTATCCCTATTACGTCGGCTGCGGCGTCGGCATGGAGCAATGCGACACGCTGGTGCTGTCGAAACGTCCGCTGATCGAACCCCGCATCCGCAATCTCGGCCTGCTCTGGCGCAACCGGCTGACGATCTCGACGATCGATTTCGATGGCCAGAAGGTCAATTTCCTCGCCGCGCACCTGACCAAACCTTATTACGACGAATTCCACGGCCTCGAAATCTGGGATCTCGCGGAGATCATCCCTACCCTTTCGGGACCACTCGTTCTCGCCGGTGATTTCAATACGTCGATTCTCGCGCCCGACGTGCAGTATCTCATGCGCACTCAAGCCCTGGGCACGGTATCGCTGGAACCCGCGACATGGCCGATCCGCGCCGGCGCCTTCGGCATTCCGATCGATCATATCTTTACCCGGGCGCCGCTGCGGCTGAAATCGGTTCGCCGCATCGAGAATGGCTTCGGGTCAAATCATTTTGGCCTCATGGCGGAATTCGTCATCGACCCTTGAGCCCGCATCCTCGTCTGTAGCAAGGAAGCCGCCGGACTGGCGCGCCCAAAGTTCGGCATAGAGCCCGCCGTGGCGAAGCAGTTGGTCATGGCTGCCTTCCTCGATGATCCGCCCGAGATCGATGACGATCAGCCGGTCGAGCGCGGCGATCGTCGACAGCCGATGGGCGATCGCAAGCACTGTCTTGCCTTCCATGATCCGATGGAGATTGGACTGGATCGCCTCTTCCACTTCCGAATCGAGCGCCGACGTCGCTTCGTCGAGAACGAGGATCGGCGCGTCCTTCAGCATGACCCGGGCAATAGCGATACGCTGCCGCTGCCCGCCTGACAGTTTGACGCCGCGTTCGCCGACATGCGCATCGAAACCTCTACGACCCTGCTGATCCTGCAGACGTTCGATGAAGTCGATGGCTTCGGCGCGCCTTGCCGCCTCCACCAGCCCCTCCTCGCCGGCATCGGGCCGTCCGAACAGGATATTGTCGCGCACGGAACGATGCAGCAGCGAGGTGTCCTGGCTGACGACGCCGATCTGCATCCTGAGAGATTCCTGCGTCACCGCTGCAATATCCTGGCCGTCGATGAGAATGCGGCCGTCCTGAATATCGTAGAGGCGCAGCAGCAGGTTCATCAGCGTCGATTTCCCGGCACCCGAACGGCCGACGATCCCGACCTTTTCGCCCGGGCGGATGGTCAGGGAGAAATTCTCGACGACCGGCTGATGACCCTTGCCGTAACGGAACGAAACATCGTCGAAGCGGATGCCGGGCTGTCGGATCACCAGGGACTTCGCATCCGGCCGATCGACGAGCCCCAGAGGCTGGGAGATCAGCTCGGCGGCGTTCTGGATGGTACCGAGATTGCGCATGATGCCGTTGAACTGCGTCATCAGCCGTCCGAGCAGGAAATTCAGCCTGAGCACCAGCGCCAGCGAAAACGCCACGGCGCCGGAACTCACCAGGCCGCGCAGCCAGAGATCGACGCTCAGCCCCGCCATCGTTACGATCATCAGGCCGGAGAGCAGCGCCATCGAGGCCCGGACGCCGGTGATGAACCGCGTGAAGCGCAACACCGTATCCTGATAGATATCAAAGCCCTGACGCATGTAGCGGTCGCTCTCCTCGTCGCGGGCAAACAGCTTCAGCGTCTGCATGTTGCTGTAGGAGTCGACCATCCGGCCGTTCAGCATCGATCCGGCTTCCGCCGTCTCGCGGGAATGCTGGCGGATCCGCGGAACGAAGTGGCGGGCAAGCAGGCTGAAGGCGCCAAGCCAGAACAGCACGACGGCGGCAAGGGAAAAGTCCAGCCGGGCGACGAGCACGAGCGTCGTTACGGCATAGATGCCGACGAACCAGACGCTTTCCATCAGCGAGGTGACGAGATCGCCGGTGGCCTGTCCGGCCGACCAGACCTTGGTGACGATGCGCCCGGAAAAATCGCTCTGGAAGAACGACAATGACTGCCTGGAGACATGGAGATAGGATTGCCAGCGTGCGAGATTGTAGAAGCCAGGCGTGATCACCTGCTGGTCGACGAGCGCGATCAGGAAGGCGATGACGAAGCGCACCAGCCCGATGAGGGCGAGCATCCCGAACAATTCGCCGCCATGGGCAGCGAGAAGGCCGCTCCAGCCGGCCCCCGGCGTGATGCTGCCGAGGATATCGACCAACCGCCCGACGAACCAGAAGAGTGCGGCCTCTATCGCCGCCGACGTGCCGCCGAGAACGAGCATGGCGATGAACGGCATCCTCGCCTGGCCGATATAGAACCAGATGAATCCGAGCGTCGAGCGCGGCGGCTGCAGATTGGCGCGTGGGCGGAACGGATCGATCCAGGTTTCGAACCGGCGGAGGATGGGGTGCAGCAACATAGAAGCGATATAGGCGGATTAGCCGTGCCGGCAAAGGGAATGAAAAGCGGACAGAATGTTATATTTTGGTAATTATCGGTAACATCGGCGGCATACCCATTGAATGCCCCCGAACCGGTCACAATCTCACGTTACGATCGCGCTTTACCGGAGACCATATCCATGGAAACGAAAATGCTCGATGTGCATGTTCCGCTTCCGCTTGCAGAAAGGCTGGATGCCCTGGCATTCGCCCTGGGGTTGCCGCGCGACGAGATCGTCGCCGAGGCCATTACCACCTGGATCGATCAGGAGGAGCACCGCCGCCTCGTCGCGCTTCGCACGATCGCCGCCGCCCACACAATGGTCGTCGTCGAAACTCACCGCGTGATCGATTGGGCCGACAGCCTTTGATCGGATAGGACGCAAACGCGCTCAGATCTTCAGCAACGGTCGGCAAGCTGGAACCCCCCTAAGAATTCACGAGGCCCTCTCCGCTTTCGCAGGGAGGGCCTCATTACTCTTATTATTCCGCCGCCACTTCCGCTTCGTCGGCGTGATCGGAGAGGAAGCCGCCGGACTGACGGTTCCAGAGGTCGGCATAGATGCCGCCTCCTGCGATCAGCTCACTGTGCGAGCCGGCCTCGATGATCCGGCCCTTGTCGAGCACGATCAGCTGGTCCATCTCCGTCAGCGTCGACAGCCGGTGGGCGATGGCGATCACCGTCTTGCCCTCCATCAGGGCGAAGAGGTTTTCCTGGATCGCCGCCTCGACTTCCGAATCGAGTGCCGAGGTTGCCTCGTCGAGCACCAGGATCGGCGCGTCCTTCAGGAAGACGCGGGCGATCGCGACGCGCTGCCGCTGGCCGCCGGAGAGCTTGACGCCGCGTTCGCCGACCTGCGCGTCGAGCCCCGCGCGGCCCTGCATGTCGACCAGGCCTTCGATGAACTCCCAGGCATTGGCGCGTTTGGCGGCCTCGATCACCTCGTCGTCCGTTGCTTCGGGGCGCCCATAGGCGATGTTGTCGCGGATCGAGCGATGCAACAGCGAAGTGTCCTGCGTCACCACGCCGATCAGCGAACGCAGGCTTTCCTGCGAAACGCCGGCGATGTCCTGCCCATCGATGGTGATGCGGCCGGCCTCCAGGTCGTAGAAGCGCAGCAACAGGTTCATCAGCGTCGTCTTGCCGGCGCCGGAGCGGCCGACCAGACCAACCTTCTCGCCGGCCTTGATGTCGAGCGACAGGTTGTCGATGACGCCCTTGCTCTTGCCGTAGTGGAAGCGGATGCGGTCATAGTGGATCGCGCCCTTCTTCGCCGTCAGGGTGGGTGCGCCCGGCTTGTCGACGATGTCGTGCTGTTTGCTCATCATCTCCATGCCGTCATAGACCGTGCCGATATTCTCGAACAGCGCCGAGACTTCCCACATGATCCATTGCGACATGCCGTTGACGCGCATGGCAAGACCGATGGCGATGGCGATGGCGCCGACTGAGATCGCCCCGTTCAGCCAGAACCAGATCGACATGCCCGAGATGACGAAGAGCGCAACGCAGTTGTTCACGTAGACGAAGATGTGGAAGAGCGTCACCTTGCGCATCTGCTTGTGCACGGTCTGCAGGAACTCGTCCATGCCTTCCTTGGCATAGACCTCCTCGCGGCCCGCATGCGAAAACAGCTTGACCGTCGCGATATTCGTATAGCTGTCGACCACGCGCCCCGTCATCATCGAACGCGCATCCGCCTGCGCCGCCGCGATCTTGCGAAGCCGCGGCACGAAATAGGCGACGATGCTGATATAGACCGCGAGCCAGACGAGGATCGGGATCATCAGCCGCCAGTCGGCTGCCGCAATCACGATGATCATCGTCAGAAAGTAGGTGACGACATAGACGAAGACGTCGAGGATCTTCATCACCGTTTCGCGCACCGCAAGCGAGGTCTGCATCACCTTGGTGGCGACACGCCCGGCAAACTCGTTGGCGAAGAACGACATGCTGTGACGCAGCAGGAAGCGGTGCATCTGCCAGCGTGCGATCATCGGATAATTGCCGAGCATCATCTGATGCATGATGAGCGAATCGAGCCCAGCTACCAAAGGCAGGCCGATCAGCACCAGCGCCGCCATCCAGAAAAGCTTGTGGCCTTCTCTCTCCAGGAATGTGGCGCGGTCGGCATTGGTCAGCCAGTCGACGATGTCGCCGAGGAACTGGAAGAGCGCCACTTCGCCGATCGCGATCAGCGCGGTCAGCACGGCCATCAGGCCGAGCCAGGGCGCAGCCGGCTTGCTGTAATGCCAGCAAAAGGCAAAGAGACCTTTCGGCGGGACGACGGGGTCCTCGCTTGGAAAGGGATTGAGTCGCTGTTCGAACCAGCCAAACATGAAATTGCTCCGAAACGTCAGCGTTCCGGCTCCCGGCTTCGCGCCATCCCAGCGCTATGCAAGCACATATGGGAACCGAACGTTCAAGGGGCGAGGCTGAAACAGCCGCACAATGGATCAAAAAGGAAATTCAGGGAAGAAATCCGCACTATCGGCGGAAAATCGCACCGCTTGGCATCACGGCCAGGAGGCGCACATACAGCAAAATATTCATTCTGGCGCTCCTTGCTGGCGATTAAAGATATGCACCGATAACGCGAAAATGAGGAATTTTCCAGCCCTGTTCTGCCACATATTTCATCTTTTCGGGTCCAAACGCGCCCTGTTGCGTCGAAATCACAGTTGCATTAGGCCCTTTGCGGTGAAAGCGGAAAGATAGCGCATCATGACTTCACTCAGACTGGCACTCTATCAGCCGGATATTCCCGGCAATACCGGCACGATCCTGCGTCTTGCCGCCTGCCTTGGCTTTGCGGTCGATCTGATCGAGCCCGCCGGCTTCGACATCTCCGACCGTAACCTGAAACGGGCCGGCATGGACTATATCGCCGCCGCCGCCCTCACCCGCCATGTCAACTGGGACCGCTTCGAGGCGTGGCGTCTGACCACTGGCCGCCGCCTGATCCTCGCCTCGACCAAGGCTGCGGAGCGCTACACCGATCTTGCCTTCCGCCCCGACGATGTCCTGCTCTTCGGCCGCGAAAGCGCCGGCGTGCCGGATCAGGTGCATGAGAGGGCCGATGCGCGCGTACTGATCCCGATGGTCGAAGGCCAGCGCTCGATCAACGTCGCCGTCTCCGCCGCGATGATCGTCGGCGAGGCGATGCGCCAAACCGTCTGGGCCTGACGGACACCGGCGCTGGCAGAGCAAAAGCCCGCGAAATTGCCGATCCGCTCCGGAATATGTCGCAAAATAACGTTGTCTATCCGTCAAACCGGCGTATATTTATTAGCCGGGCAATCAAAAATTCAGCATTGGCCTCCATGATTCCAATAAGTTTGGAACGGTCATGTGAGGAAAACAGCACTTCTCCAGATCTGTGAAAGAAGAATAAAAACAATAAAATGGACTCTACAATCATCATGATCAACCTGTTCGGCGCCGTGGCTCTGCTGCTGTTCGGCCTCGCGCAGGTAAAGGATGGCGTATCCAGAGCCTTCGGCGCCCGCCTGAGAACAGGCCTGGCGACCGGCACGCGCGGCGGTCTTCGTTCTTTCCTGTCGGGCCTCGTCGCGACAATCGCGCTGCAAAGCTCCACAGCGACGGCGCTGATGACGGCCTCCTTCGTCGAGCGTGACCTGATCAAGCCGCGCATGGCGCAGATCGTCCTGCTCGGCGCCAATGTCGGCACGGCAATCACCGCCTGGATCGTCGCAACGGGCATCGAATGGCTCTCTCCGCTCCTGATTCTTGCCGGCATCGTGCTCTACCGCGGCCGTTCCAGCGCCAGCCAGGGCGGCGGCACGGCGCTGATCGGCATCGGGCTGATGCTGTTGTCGCTGCACCTCCTTGGCCTTGCGACGGAACCGATGCGCGCTTCCCCCGCACTCGCCGCCTTCATCGGCCTGCTGGATAACGCCCTGCCCGTGGCGATGATCATCTCGGCAGCACTTGCCTTCGCGTCCTCGTCGAGCCTTGCGGTGGTGGTGCTCATCCTCTCGCTCGCCTCGGCCGGCGTCGTCTCCGCCGAACTCGTCATCGTGCTCGTACTCGGCGCCAATCTCGGCGGGGCGATACCGCCGGTCGTCGCGACATTGTCCGGCCCGGTTTCGGCACGGCGCGTCACCCTCGGCAATCTCGCCGTCCGCACGCTCGGCTGCCTTATCGCCCTGCCGCTGGCGGGTTATGGCGCGGAATTCATCCAAATGCTGCCCTTCGGTCCTGCCAAGCTGCCGGTCGACGCGCATCTTGCCTTCAACCTTCTGCTGGCGGCGCTGGCCTGGCCATTCTCCCGGCCGCTCGCTGCCCTGATGGCCCGGCTGGTGCCTGATCAAGCCGAGCCCGATAGCGCGCCGAAATATCTGGATGCGCAGGAGCTTGCGACGCCGGTCGTGGCCCTCGCCAGCGCTACCCGCGAAGTGCTCGGCGTCGGCGATCTGATCGAGCGGATGCTGATCCGGGTCTCCGAAGCTTTCGAGCGTAACGACGCATCGAAGCTTGCCGAGATATCCACCCTCGAAGAGCGCGTCGACCGGCTGCAGCAGGCGGTGAAGGTCTATCTCTCGAAGCTCGGCCGCGAGGGTCTCAGCGACGAGAACGCCCGCCGCTCGATCGTCGTCATCGATTATGCGATCAACCTCGAACATATGGGCGATATCATCGAGAAGGGCCTGCTGGAGCAGGTGGCAAAGAAGATCTCTCTTGGCCTGAAATTTTCCGATGACGGTCATCAGGAACTGCGCAAGCTGTTCGATTTGACGATCGACAATCTGCGCGTCGCCCAGACAATCTTCGTCACCCGCGATTTCAATCTGGCGCGCCAGATGATGGAGGTGAAGGTCGAGGTGCGCCGGATGGAGAAGCAGTCTGCCGAGCGCCACCTCGAACGCCTGCGTGATGGTCGCGCCGACAGCCTGCAAACGAGTTCGCTGCATCTCGACATGCTGCGCGATCTGAAGCGCCTCAACGCCCACATCGTCTCGGTGGCGCATCCGATCATGGATGAAAACGGCCTGCTGATCGAAAGCCGCGTGCGCGCCACTGCGAAGTGACGGTCAGTCTGCCGAGGGCAGACGGCGCATGGTGAATTCGATCTGGTCGCCGTCGAGCTGGCGCCAGCTTTCCACCTCGGTCCAGTAAGCGGCTTTCGGATATTCGTCGAACCATTCGCGCGCCTTGGCGCGTGCGTCCGTGAGGCCGAGGCAATATGTCTCACGCACGAAATGGTCTTTCTTGCTCGGGGGATTTTCCGCCCGATGTCTCGCTATCCTGCGCTTCAGGCCGTCGAAGGACGGAGGCCCTGGAACTTTTTTCATCAATCTACCTCCTCGGAAAAGGTAATATCGAAATTCTCGATTTGCGAGTCGAATCTTGGAGGCGCCGGGTGCTTGCCTCGGCTTGGCGAGATGCAGCACCAACTGCTAATCATGGCGTGAATGAAGAATGAGCGAGTCGCCTCCGATGGAGATGCCGACCGTCGGAGGCGTAAATGGAAAGACCGGAACTGCCGATCGGCTTGCCTGACGATATCGAAGAGAAGAAGGCCGCAGCCCGCAATTGGTTCGAGGGATTGCGCGATACGATCTGCGCCTCCTTCGAGGCCCTCGAGGACGAGTTGGAAGGGCCGCTATCCGACCAGGAGCCCGGCCGCTTCGTCGCCAAGGACTGGTCACGCGAAAATGGTGCTGGCGGCGGTGGCCGGATGTCGATGATGGAAGGCCGCGTCTTCGAAAAGGTCGGCGTCCATACCTCCACTGTCTACGGCGAATTCGCCCCGGATTTCCGCGCCCAGATACCCGGCGCCAAGGACGATCCGCGTTTCTGGGCCTCCGGCATCTCGCTGATCGCCCATCCCGTGAACCCACACGTTCCGGCGGTGCACATGAACACCCGCATGGTCGTCACCACCAGCCGCTGGTTCGGCGGCGGGGCCGACCTGACGCCGGTGCTGTCGCGCCGCCGCACGCAGGAGGACGAGGACAGCCAGCTCTTCCACAAAGCCATGGAGATCGCGTGCCGCAATCATGCCGTCGCCGATTATGATGCGTACAAAGCCTGGTGCGACGAATATTTCTTCCTGAAACACCGCAACGAGGCCCGCGGCATCGGCGGCATCTTCTACGACTGGCTGCATTCAAGCGAGGAAGCCGGCGGCTGGGACGCCGATTTCGCCTTCACGCGTGATGTCGGCCGGGCTTTCGCCATGGTCTATCCAAAAATCGTCCGCTCCAACTTCAATAAATTGTGGACAGAGGCCGATCGCGACGAACAATTGATCCGCCGGGGCCGCTACGTCGAATTTAATCTGCTGTATGATCGCGGCACGATCTTCGGCCTGAAGACCGGCGGCAACGTTGAATCCATTCTCTCTTCGTTGCCCCCCGTCGTCCGCTGGCCATGAAACTGTGATATCTCATCGATAAATTCGAGGTGATAGACCTTCACGAAAACTCAGTGCGTCCTAACTTTATATGTATGTGCGTAACAATCGGAGGAGGATTGTCATGACGATACAAAGTAGCTCGCCAGCGTCCGCGGATGTCCAGGAAACATCCCGCACGATCGACACATCCGAGTTTCTGACGCGCATTGCCGAGAAACTGCGGACCAAGAGCGGCTCGGATCTGCCGCTGTCCTGCTTCATCGAGCAGGTCAAGCTGCAACTGGCCGGCGGAAAGTCGCCGGAACAGCTGCAGAACGAAGCAGCGGCCGCCAACAGCAACATGCCCGGCCACCTTTTGGATACCTACAAAGCCTGGGCGATGCCCGACTGACACGGCCTTTACTGGCCGGCATGTCGATGCCGGCCGGAACCTTCCCTCCCCCCGCACATTCATGAATCGCGTAAGATCGCGATCTTCGTTGTGTTTCGAACAGAGGAGAAGACCATGCGACTTTTCGAATGCGGCACTCTCGTTCCGGGCTGCGCCTGGCATACACGGGCAGATAGCGACGCCGAGGTGGTCCGCCGTGCCGTTGAACACATGAAAGACGCTCACGGTGAAACCACGATCCGCGAGAACATGGTGGATAATATCAAGGCTCGAATCCGCGACGAGGTGAACGCAGCCTGATTATTGCACGCGTTCCTGGAGCCGGGCGAGCAGCGCCGCCCGGTCGGTAACGAAGTTTTCCTCCACCCACTGGTTTTCCAGACCGGCAAGCAGCTCGCCGACGCGCGGGCCAGACGCGATTCCTGCCGAAATCACGTCGCCGCCGTTCAGCGGAAACTGTGGTTTCTTCCAGTGCGTTGCCTTATCCAGCAGCTTGTTGAGCCGCGCAGACCGCGCCATTTCGTCGAAATCGCTTTCAGCCTTGCCGCGCGCAACCGCAAGTGCCAGCTTCAGCCGTGTCGTGATGCCGTCGGTGCTGTTGCGATAAAGCAACCGTTCGAAAGCCGCCGATGACATGTCGTCATTGACTGGCGCTGCCATGGCCCAGGCCTTGAGAGTGGCCGCTTCCGCATTCGAGAGCTTGAGCCGGGCTGCGAGCGCCTCCATGCGCGCGGCATCGGGCGGCACGATCGCCGCAAGGCGCAGCAAAGGATCGGGTGTCCAGCCGAGCGCCTTTTCGGTGGCGATCAGCGAAGGGATCGCATCGATCCCCCATCGTTCCGATTCCGGCAGGATTTCCGTCAACACCGCCACCTGCCGCATCCAGAGCAGCGCGCGACCAGGATCGTCGGCGCCAAGCAGCTTTCGCAACTCAGACCAGACGCGTTCTGCCGAAAGCGTCGTCAGTTTCGAACGCGCGAGGGAACACGCCTTCAGCCCCTCGGCATCCGGCCGCCCGGAACCGTAATAGGCAAAGAAACGGAAGAAGCGCAGGATACGCAAATGATCCTCGGCAATACGCCTTGCGGCATCGCCGATGAAGCGGATGTTGTGCGTCTCAATGTCGGCAAGTCCGCCAACGAGATCCACCACCTCGCCCTTTGCATCGGCATAAAGCGCGTTGATCGTCAGATCCCGCCGTTCGGCGTCTCCCTTCCAGTCGGTGCTGAAGGCAACCTTGGCATGGCGTCCGTCGGTCTCGACGTCGGTGCGAAGGGTCGTCACCTCGAAGGGCTTGCCGTCGATGACGAGCGTCACCGTGCCGTGCTCGAGGCCGGTTGGGACTGCCTTGATGCCGGCCGCCGCCGCCCGCTCCATCACCGGCTCCGGTCTGAGTGTCGTGGCTATGTCGACATCATTGACCGGCAGGCCCATCAGGCTGTTGCGCACCGCTCCGCCAACCACCCGCCCTTCGCCGCCATCGGCGTTGAGAAGCGCTAAGATCCGGCCGAGGGCCGGGTCGCGGAACCATGCTTGGTCGGCGATGCCGGTCATGCATAAAGCCTTTCATAAAGCGTGCGGACGATGCCAGCGGTAATTCCCCAGATCATTCTGGTTTCATAGGGCACGCGGTAGAAATGCCGGTCGATGCCGTCGATGACACGTCTGTCGCGGGTGTGATTGGCAGGATCCATCAGGAAGGAAAGCGGCACCTCGAACACGTCGTCCACCTCGGTCGGGTTCAGCGTCAGCGCAAAGCCCGGCGAGACGACGCCGAGCACCGGCGTAATGCGGAAGCCCGTTGAGGCAAGGTAATTCGGCAGCCGCCCCACGGTTTCGACGAAGGAACCGGCCAGGCCAATCTCCTCCTCCGTCTCGCGGATCGCCGCCATTTCGGGCGAGATATCGGCGGGATCGATCGAGCCGCCGGGAAAGGCGATCTGCCCGGAATGTTTGCGCAGCGTCGCCGTGCGCTTGGTGAAGATCACATGCGCTTCCTCGCCATCGTCGATGACGGGTACGAGCACGGCGGCGTCGCGCAGCTTGAAGGTCTCGACCTCGGCGACGATATCGGGATTGAGGATGTGGTCCCCGTGATCGCGCCAGGCATGATCGACCGGCCCACCATTCTGGTTGAGCGCGCGGCGGCGGAATTCGGCTGCGGAAAACAGCGGATAACGTTGGGTAATCGCATCATTCATCGGGAAAGCGCATCCAGTTCATCGGCCGGCATCATCGCAAAAACCTCTCCGGCCGAGCGGACGGCGAACATCGCCTGTCCCTCGACCTCGATCGTCTCGCCGAGCGCCACCAGTTCATACATCACCGCACGCGACACCAGCGCCTCCAGCCGCCCGCGCACATGCAGATAGGGTTTCAATTCGGCATTCTCGCCCGCAATCGCAAAGCGCAGCCGATGCTCTCCTCCCGCCTCCACGACATCGCCGACATTGGTGCGGAAAGTCAGCACCTGTCGGCCTTGCCCCTCCGTCACGCTCATCTCCACGGCGATGAAAGGCGCGTCGACGACCCTTATACCGACCTTTTCCACAGGAGTTACGAGATAGGTCTTCTGGTCGTCGTCTTTTCTTAAAACCGTCGAAAACAGCCGCACCAGCGCCGGTCGACCGATCGGCGTACCCATGTAGAACCAGGTGCCGTCCGCCCGGATTTCCATGTCGATATCGCCGCAGAAAGGCGGATTCCACCGCTCGACCGGCGGCAATCCTCGTTTTTGTCCGGCATTTTCCTGAGACGCGCGCGAAATCAGTGCGGCAAGTCCCGCCGCATCCGCCTGTCCGCTGATTTCCTCGGCTGCCATTCTTCCGTCCCGGTTTGTCCTTAACGAAGTAAAGTCACGAGATAGTCATTCGCAACGAACTTGTCAGCCCGTCACATCTCCATAACTCTATCGGGTATGAGGCACATGTATAAGTCCGCCGATTCGCTGCCGAATGATTTCAGCCGTTGGAGATACGCATGGGTATGATGAAGACCGAAGCCAGCCTCGATGAAAAGGCGATCGTCGCCGCCGCCGAAAAGGCGCTCTCCGATATCGCCGCCATCCGCGGGGAAGTCTCGAAGGTGATCTTCGGTCAGGAAAGCGTCGTCGAGAACACCATTCTCGCCGTGCTGTCAGGCGGTCATGCTCTGCTCGTCGGCGTTCCCGGTCTTGCCAAGACCAGACTGGTGACCACGCTCGGCGAGGTGCTCGGCCTTGCCGCCAACCGCATCCAGTTCACGCCGGATCTGATGCCCTCGGATATTCTCGGCTCCGAGGTGATGGACCAGGACGACAGTGGACGCCGCTCCTTCCGTTTCGTCAAGGGCCCGGTCTTTGCCCAGCTCCTGATGGCCGACGAGATCAACCGCGCTTCGCCGCGTACCCAGTCGGCCCTTCTGCAATCCATGCAGGAATATCACATCACGATCGCCGGCCAGCGTTATGACCTGCCGGCGCCCTTCCATGTGCTCGCCACCCAGAACCCGCTCGAGCAGGAAGGCACCTACCCCCTGCCCGAAGCCCAGCTCGACCGCTTCCTGCTGCAAGTCGACGTCAACTACCCCGAACTCGCCGCCGAGCGTCAGATCCTGCTCGAGACGACGGGCTTGGGCGAAACCCGACCGGAAGCCGTCATCGATGCGCAGCGGCTGATCGAGATCCAGACTCTGGTGCGCCAGATGCCGGTGAGCGACACGGTTGTCGATGCCATCCTGGCGCTGGTGCGTTCCGCCCGCCCCGGACAGGGCAATACCTCGACCGACAAGAACGTCGCCTGGGGTCCTGGCCCTCGCGCCGGCCAGGCAATGATGCTCTGCGCGCGCGCCCGCGCGCTCTACGAAGGCCGTCTGGCACCGTCTCTGGACGATATCTTCGCGCTCGCCGAACCCATTCTCCAGCACCGCATGGCGCTGACCTTCGCCGCCCGCGCCGAAGGCATGTCGGTGCGTGATGTCGTCGCCGGACTGGTCAAGCAGGCAAAGGGATAAGGAAGCCGGACGCGTGGCATCTATCGGACAGATCGTCAACCCGACGTCAGGCAGCGATGCCCTTTCCCGCGCCAGGCAGCGGGCCGCCCTGGTGCCGGACTGCCTGGTGGAAGCCAAGCGCATCGCCAACACCGTGATCGCCGGCTGGCATGGTCGCCGCAAGCGCGGCATCGGCGAGAATTTCTGGCAGTTCCGTCCCTATGCCGAGGGCGAGAGCCTGTCGCGCATCGATTGGCGCCGCTCCGCCCGCGACGACCACACCTATGTGCGCGAGCGCGAATGGGAGGCGGCGCACACGATCTGGCTCTGGTGCGACATGTCGCCCTCGATGATGTACAAGTCGAGCTACGGCAACGTGTCCAAGGAAAGCCGCGCTCTGGTCATCATGCTGGCGCTTGCCGAAATCCTCGCCCGCTCCGGCGAGCGCATCGGCTGCCCCGGCATCATGGAACCCGCCTCCGCCCGCAACGCCGCCGAACGCCTCGCAGCCGCGCTCATGCACACGCCGCTGACCGGCGGCCTGCCGGAAACGGCGATGATCCGCGGCTGGAGCGACCTCGTCCTCATCGGCGATTTCCTCGACGATGCGCCGGCAATCATGGAGCGCCTCGGCCCGCTTGCCCGCCGCGGCCTGCGCGGCCACGTGGTCGAGATATCAGATCCCGCCGAAGAGATATTCCCCTATAGCGGCCGCACCGAATTCACCGATCCGGAGAGCGGCGCCAAGCTTATCTCCGGCCGCGCCGAACATATCCGCGAGGCCTATCGCAACGCCTACCTCGCCCGCAGGGACAGCCTCGGCCAGTCGCTGCGCCATCTCGGCTGGACCTTCGCGTCTCATCGCACCGATCATCTTGCTTCGGAAGCGTTGGTCGCGGTGCACATGTATCTGTCCGGCATGCCGGCCAAGGCAACGCATGGAGGGCAGCTATGAACGCCCTTCCCTTCGCTTTCGCCTATCCCGCCATTCTCGGCGCGCTCGTCGCCTTGCCGGTCATCTGGTGGCTGCTACGGCTGACGCCGCCACGTCCGAAGACCGAAGTCTTCCCGCCGCTGAAGATCCTCGCCTCGGTGCTGAAGCGCGAGGAGACGCCGGCGCAGAGCCCCTGGTGGCTGACGCTGCTGCGCATGCTGCTCGCCGCCACCATCATCCTTGCAATCGCCGACCCGGTTTTCAATCCACGCACCAGTTCGCTGGCATCAGGTGGCCCGCTCGTCCTCTTCGTCGACAACAGCTGGGCGGCGGCACCCGACTGGGAGCGCCGCATCCAGACCGCCGACGCGTTGATAGACGACGCCGAATCCGCCGGCACGCCTGTGTCGATCGCCTTCACCGCCGATCCGAGCAACGACGCCGTGCCCGGCACCGCCGCTGCCGCCCGCGACAAGCTGCGCGCCGCCGAGCCGCGACCACTGGTACCGGACCGCGAACGCGCCTTCCAGGCGCTGCGCGCCGCGCTGAACGGCATCAAGCCCGGCACCCTCGCCTTCCTGACTGACGGCGCCGCCGCCAAGGCCGACGACGCCACGGTGCGCAGGCTGGCCGAACTCCAGCCCGCTGATCTGCGCCTGATCGAGGGCGAGGCCGCGCGGACGGTCGCGATCACTGCCGCCAACAATGCGGCGGATGCCATGACCGTCAAGGTCACGCGGCTCAACACCTCGCAGGCCGCATCGGTGGCGCTGAACGCCGTCGATACCCAGGGCCGCTCGATCGCCAATGGCAGGGTGGATTTCCGCCCCGGCCAGAGCGTCGCGACGAGTGCGATCACCGCTCCCTTCGAGATGCGCAACGATTTCGCGCGCATCAGCGTCGACAACGGCGCGACGGCAGGCGCCGTCCACCTTCTCGACGACGCATTCAAGCGCCGCCGCGTCGTCTTGCTGTCAGGTGAAGGAGGGGATGAGTTCCAGCCGCTGCTCTCGCCGCTCTATTATATCCAGCGGGCGCTGCAACCCTATGCGGATCTGATCCAACCTGGCGATTCCGATCTTTCGGTCGCGATACCAAAACTTCTCGCCAACAATCCCTCCATCATCATCATGGCCGATATCGGCCGGCTGCCGGAGGAGACCTACGAGCCTCTGACGCGCTGGATATCGAATGGCGGCATGCTCCTGCGGTTTGCCGGCCCGCGCATGGCGGCAGCCCCTGCGGACGATCCGCTGATCCCTGTCATCTTGCGTCAGGGAGAACGGGCGCTCGGCGGCACCTTGTCCTGGAGCGAGCCGCAGTCGCTTGCCGAATTTCCGAGTTTCGGGCCTTTCGCCGGCATAGCGCGTCCCGCCGATGTCGTCGTCAAGCGGCAGGTGCTCGCCGAACCGACGCCCGATCTTGCCGAACGCACCTGGGCGAGCCTGGCTGACGGCACACCGCTCGTCACGATGAAGCAGATCGCATCCGGCCAGATCGTCCTGTTTCACGTCACCGCGGAAGCAACCTGGTCCGATCTGCCGATCTCAGGCACCTTCGTCGACATGTTGCGTCACCTCCTGCAGATATCGCGCTCGGGCGGTGTGACTTCGGAAGCGCGCGGCAATGCGCGTGTCTCCGAAACCCTGCCGCCATTCCGCATGCTGACGGCCAAGGGCACGCTCGTCTCCGAGACGGGATCGGCGCGGCCGCTCATTCCACAGGCCGGGGTCGAACCGACGACAAATTTCGACAACCCTCCCGGGCTCTACGGTTCGGAGGATGGTTTCGCCTCGTTGAACGTGCTGCCCGAGAACGCCGAACTGACGCCGCTCGACACAACAGGGACCAATGCCGTGCGCGAAGGCCTGATCGGCGGCGAAAGCTGGTCGGCAAAACCCGCGCTCTTTCTCGCAGCCTTTCTGCTGCTCCTGGCCGATAGCCTGATCGTCCTCTTCATGAATGGCGCATTCTCGCGATTGCGCCCGGCTGTCCGAACCGCCGCGATGATCGCGGTCGCCGTCGGCGCCGGCTTTCTCGTGCAACCCGGCACGCTTCACGCCGACGACTCCCAGCCCGGCGACGACCTTATCCTGCAGAGGCTTGACAACACCCATCTCGCCTATGTCGTCACCGGCGAACAGGATGTGGATAATATATCCGAGCGCGGTCTTGAGGGACTAACCCAGTTCCTGACTTTTCGCACGACGCTGGAGCCGGCGTCGCCCGTCGGCATCGACCTCACCAAAGACGAACTCTCCTTCTATCCGATCATCTACTGGCCGGTTTCGGCGACGGCGCCGATGCCGTCGACGGCGGCAATCAGCCGTATCGATGCCTATATGCGCAATGGCGGCACCGTGCTTTTCGATACGCGTGATCAGATCAGCGCATTGGACAATGGCGGCAATGTCAGCGCCAACGGTGAGAGATTGCAGGCAATCCTCACCAATCTCGACATCCCGCCGCTCGAGCCGGTACCATCAGATCACGTGCTGACGAAATCCTTCTATCTTCTGTCGAGCTTTCCCGGTCGTTATACGGGCAGCCCCCTCTGGATCGAGTCCCGGCAGGGCGGTCAGGGACCGAGCGAAAAATCGGCGGCGACGGCCGACGGCGTTTCGCCGATCCTGATCACCGGCAATGATTTCGCCGGCGCCTGGGCGATCGACGACAACGGCGTACCGATACTGCCGACCGTGCCGTCGGATGAAACGCAGCGCGAATATGCCTACCGTTCCGGCGTCAACATCATGATGTACATGCTGACCGGCAACTACAAGACCGACCAGGTCCATGTTCCCGACCTCCTCGAACGGTTAGGACAATGAGATGACCTTCGACTTTTCGCCCTTCCTGCCCTGGTCGGTTCTGGCTGCACTCGCGGTCGTCAGCGCTGTTATCGCCGCTTTCGCGATCTGGCGCGGCATTCGCGGTGCCTGGATCAGAACGCTGGCAGCACTCGCCATGTTGACCGCCCTTGCCAATCCTGTCCTGCTGCAGGAGGATCGGGATCAGTTGTCGACGATCGTCCCGGTTCTTGTCGATCGAAGCCAGAGCCAGCAGACGCCCGATCGCGTCAAGATGACCGACGATGCGCTTGCGGCCCTGAAG
Source organism: Rhizobium leguminosarum bv. trifolii WSM1325 (assembly GCA_000023185.1). Taxonomy (NCBI): domain Bacteria; kingdom Pseudomonadati; phylum Pseudomonadota; class Alphaproteobacteria; order Hyphomicrobiales; family Rhizobiaceae; genus Rhizobium; species Rhizobium leguminosarum. The sequence continues at coordinate 3,056,312 of CP001622.1, forward strand.
GGACAACTCGCCCGCTTCCCCCAGATAGAGCCCCGTTTCGTCGATGTCGAAGGCGACGTCAATTCCGACGTGCCGTCCACGCGTTTGTTCGACGCGCTGTCGGCCAACATTGCCGATGTCCCGCCCGCCCGTATCGGCGGCGCCATCATGCTGACCGACGGTGAAGTCCATGATGCTCCGGCCGCCAATCAGGCGCTTGGTTTCGACGCGCCGATCCATGGCCTCATCACCGGCAAAGCCAACGAATTCGATCGCCGCATCGAAGTCATCAAGGGGCCGCGCTTCGGCATCGTCAACGAAGAGCAGCAGGTGATCCTGCGCGTCTTCGACGACGGCCCTGGCCCGGGCGGCACGGCCGATGTCACGGTGAAGCTGAATGGCGACGAGATCGCCACCCTGCAGGCGACACCCGGGCAGGATACGCCCTTCTCCTTCAAGGTGCCGGGTGGCGGCAGCAATGTGCTCGAATTCTCGGTCGCGGCACTTCCCGGCGAAGTCACCACCGCCAACAACCGCGCCGTCCACGTCATCGACGGCATCCGCCAGAATCTCCGCGTCCTGCTTGTCTCCGGCGAGCCGCATGCCGGCGAGCGCGCCTGGCGCAACCTGCTGAAATCCGATGCCTCGGTCGATCTCGTCCACTTCACCATCTTGCGTCCGCCGGAAAAACAGGACGGCACGCCGATCAACGAGCTGTCGCTGATCGCCTTTCCGACGCGTGAGCTCTTCGTCGACAAGATCAAGGATTTCGACCTGATCATCTTCGATCGCTACCAGCACCGCGGCGTGCTGCCGTTGCTCTATTACGATTACATCGCGCAATATGTCGACAACGGCGGCGCGCTGCTGATCGCCGCCGGTCCCGAGCATGCCGGCCCCGATTCCATTGCGCTGACGCCGCTTTCCACGGTCCTGCCGGCAACGCCCACCGGAGAGATGATCGAAAAGGCCTTCTATCCCCGCCTCTCCGAGGAAGGCCGCAAACATCCCGTCACGCGCGGCCTGGATGGCTCGGGCGAGGACCCGCCGCATTGGGGACGCTGGTTCCGCAGCGTCGATGTCGAGCGGCCGCAGGGCGAGACGATCATGCTCGGCGCCGACAACCACCCGCTGTTGGTGCTGAACCGCGCCGGCCAGGGCCGCGTCGCCATGCTGCTTTCCGATCAGGGCTGGCTCTGGGCGCGCGGCTTCGAAGGCGGCGGTCCGAACGTTTCGCTCTATCGCCGTATCGCCCATTGGCTGATGAAGGAGCCGGCGCTCGAGGAAGAAGCGCTGACGGCGCGCGCCTCCGGCCGGACCCTTGAAGTTACCCGCCAGACGATCGGCGACAATCCCGGCAACGCCACCGTGCGTTATCCCTCCGGCAAGACCGAAACCCTGCCGCTCACCCAGTCCGAACCGGGGCTCTACAAGGCCGAGAAGAGGATGGACGAAATCGGTCTCTTCGAAGTCCGCAACGGCAAGCTGTCGACGCTTGTTCATATCGGCGCCGTCGACGCGCCGGAATTCAAGGCAATGATCTCGACGACCGATGTGCTGCAGCCGGTCGCCGACAGAAGCAAGGGTCTCGTCACCCGCGTCTCCAATGCAAATGGCGCGATCTCGGTCCCGCCGATCCTGCCGGTGCGCGGCCAGGTGCGCGTCTCCGACAACGATCGCATGATGATCCGCATGACCAGCGAGACGGTCTTGAAGGGCATCAACACGCTGCCGCTCTTTGCCGGGTTCGCCGGCGTCGGCATCCTGCTGCTCGCCTTCGGCGCCATGTGGTGGCGCGAAGGGCGGTAATCTCATGCCGGAATTCGAGCTCACCGCTTCGCCCTCGCTAGAGGAACTGGCAGTGATCACCGATGCGCTCTCGGCCTTCAACAACAGCGATGTCGGCCCTTCGGATCGCCAGCCGCTTGCAGTCCTCATCCGCGATACCGACGGCAAGGTGACCGGCGGTCTTTCCGGCTTTACCGCCTGGGGCTGGCTCTTCACCCAGATGCTCTATATTCCCGATACACTGCGCGGCACCGGTATATCAGGCAATATCCTCGCAAAGGCGGAAGAAGAGGCGAAAGCCCGGGGGTGCCGCGGCGCTTGGATCGACACCTTCAACCCGCAGGCTCTGCGCGCCTATCTGCGTCAGGGTTATGAGGTTTTCGGAGAGCTTAAGGATTTCCCGGAAGGCCGCACGCGCAGCTTCCTCCGGAAAAATCTCTAGCGCATCTCCTTTGTGCGTCCGAAAGGACGCACGGCGCTCTAAATCATTCGCGCCAGGCGATCGTACCCTTCAGCAGCGCGTGCACGCCCTCGGCGATCGGAACGACGAGTACACGGCCGGGATCGACCGGGCCTGGAAAAGACAGCGCGTTGTAGGCGACCTTCTCGAAGCCGAGCGGGCCGTAATAGGGCGGGTCGCCGACGAGGATGACGGCTTCCGAGCCCTTGCGTCTTGCTGCCTCCACCGCGATCCGCACCAGTTCCCGGCCAATGCCCTTGTTCTTGTGGGAGGGGCGGACGGCGAGCGGGCCGAGCAGATGGCCCTTCACTGTACCGGCCAGTACCGGCGTCATGCGCACGGAGGCGATCGTCTCACCGTTATCGGTGCAGATGAAGGAGAGCGACAGGTCATGGGGTCCCTGCTCACGGATGCGCGCGGCAGCGCGCGTGAATCGGCCCGGACCGAAGGCTTCTTCGTTGATGTGTTCGATGGCGGCGTCATGAGACGCGTCTTCAGTGAGGTAGACGAGATCGTGCTTGTACATGATGACAGAAACCGGATGGACAGATTGATGGGTCTCGAACACGCCTTGGGCGTTCGGGAGCATCAGCGTCGTCGCGGGTTTCTGGAAATGAACATCAGGCAGGGGTCCGAAAATCGTGAAAAGGCCGATAGCAGGAAAAATTTCCGCCGTCCAACGCAAAATGCACGACGTGACGCACTGTTCAATCTTTACCGCCTGCAAAGCCCTGCCATCTGCGATATCTTCCGTTCCAACACGCAATCAAGGGAATGAAGACCATGGGAATGCTAGTGGACGGCGTCTGGCATGACGCCTGGTACGACACGAAGGAGAGCAAGGGTCATTTCAAGCGGCAGCCCTCGCAGTTCCGCAACTGGGTGACATTAGAGGGTGAGGCCGGTCCTTCCGGCAGCGGCGGCTTTAAGGCCGAAGCCGGGCGTTACCATCTTTATGTCTCGCTCGCCTGCCCCTGGGCGCATCGCACGCTGATCTTCCGCAAGCTGAAGAAGCTCGAAGAGCTGATCTCGGTTTCGGTCGTCGATCCGCTGATGCTCGAGAACGGCTGGGAGTTCAAGGTCGGCGACGGTGCCACCGGCGATCACCTCTTCGGCGCGTCCGCGCTTTGGCAGATCTACGTCAAGGCCGATCCGCACTATTCCGGCCGCGTCACCGTTCCCGTGCTCTGGGACAAGAAGACCGGCACGATCGTCAGCAACGAATCCGCCGAGATCATCCGCATGTTTAACAGTGCCTTCGACGGGCTGACCGGCTCGAAGGCCGATTACTATCCCGAGGACCTTCGCTCCGACATCGATGCGCTGAACGCCACCGTCTACGACACCGTCAACAACGGCGTCTACAAGGCCGGCTTTGCCACCACCCAGCAAGCCTATGAAGAAAACGTCGGCAAGCTGTTCGAAACGCTCGACATGCTCAATGAACACCTCGGCAAGGGCCGCTACCTCTTCGGTAGCAGGCAGACCGAGGCCGACTGGCGCCTGTTCACCACGTTGGTGCGCTTCGACGCCGTCTATGTCGGCCATTTCAAGTGCAACATCCGCCGCATCGCCGACTACCCCAACCTGCCCGACTATCTCCGCGATCTCTACCAGACGGCGGGCGTTTCGGAGACGGTGAACCTGAAGCACATCAAGGAACACTATTACCGCAGCCACAAGACGATCAATCCGACCGGCATCGTTCCCGTCGGCCCGGCGCTCGATCTCGACCGTCCGCACGGTCGTGCTACAGCGCCGCGCGTCCTTTTAGACGCGCAAGGGACGCTGTAGAACTTTGAATTGCTGCATAATTTTATCCCTAAATCGATTCCGATTTAAGAAATTATGCAGTCGCTTGCCGCCGCCTGAGAATTACCAGCGGTGGGCGGGCTCCTGCTCGCCGCGAAGCTCGGCGAGACGGCGATGCGTCGCCTTGGTCGTGCCCTCGGGCAGGCTGTCGAGGGAAAAGAAGCCGCTGTCGGATATCTCCCAGTCCGGCGGCCGCGGCGCCGTCTGCTCGACGATTGCCCGGTAGAAGACGACATGGTCGCGCCTTGTGGTGGTGGTATTGAAATAGACCTGGATCAGCTGCGGCTTGCCGATGATCCTGAGGTTGCCCTCCTCGCGCAATTCCTTGGCAAGCGCTTCCTCGACCGTCTCGTTGCGCTCCAGCCCGCCGCCCGGCATGTGCCAGCCGCCGATATAGCTGTGGCGCACGAGAAAGATGCGTCCGTCTGCATCGAAACAGGCAGCCCGCACGCCCACGGTCATGCTGCGGACGAAACTGAAATAGACATGCAGCAGGCGCAATGCCAGCCTCATGTGAAGGGGCCGGTTCTCTTTATCCACTATCACTCCGTTTCAGCTCTTCATCGCGCCCGATGTGTTTGATTTGTCAATAAGCTGGTCTATGTCTCGTAACATGTTCAAGCTCGCGCATATCTCCGACGTCCACCTCGGGCCGCTGCCCAGTCTTTCCATTCAAGAGCTGTTTTCAAAACGCATAACAGGCTTTGTGAACTGGCATCGAAATCGACGCAAGCACCTTTTCGGCAGCACGTTGGATCTGCTGCTCGACGACATCCGCGCCCACCAGGCCGATCACCTGGCCGTCACCGGCGACCTCGTTAATCTGGCGAGCGGCATTGAGATTCGCGCCGCCGCTGCATGGCTGCGCGCGTTCGGCGACCCTGCGAACACGTCAGTCGTTCCCGGCAATCATGACGCCTATGTACCAGGCGCCTATGAGAAGTCGATGCGCGCGTGGTACGATTATGTCCGCGGCGATCTCGCCCCGCCGCAATGGCAGGACGACCGCCATATCTTCCCCTATCTGCGTGTTCGCGGCAAAGTCGCGATTGTCGGTTGTTCGACGGCGGTCGCCACTCCTCCCTTCGCCGCCTCCGGCTTTTTCGGCGCGCGACAGGCCCGCGATACTGTCAACATGTTGCGCGCGGCTGGGGAAGCCGGGCTCTTCCGCGTTGTCATGATCCATCATCCGCCGATCCGCGGCGCCACGGCCTTCTACAAACGGATGATCGGCATCCGCCGTTTCGCCGCTGTGATTTCGACAGGCGGCGCCGAACTCGTGCTGCACGGCCATACGCACCTGAACACGCTGCATTGGCTGCGCGGCCAGGTGCAGCCGGTGCCGGTCGTCGGCATCGCCTCAGCCTCGCAGGGACCGGGCAGCGTCAAGCCGCCCGCCGCCTACAACCTCTTCTCCATCGACGGCTCTCCCGGCGCCTGGGAGCTCAGTGGCGAACGCTTCAGCCTCAACAGGGCCGGCGACGCGGTGATGCCGGAAAGCACCGATATTTTCGCGCCTTAGCGCCGGCTCCTGACTCTTTTTGTATAGCACTTGAATCGATCTGCGAGGAGATCGGCCCACCGTCGCAACATTTGCCATGGAGGTTGCTTACCCTCTTGGTATTTTTAGTGGTAAGCGTACAATTCGAGCAACTGCATTGCCTGAGAACGGAGCGCGCCGATGACTTCTTCTTTCCGTCACCTGTCCAGACTTTCGCTCGCCGCCGGCTTTGCCTTCGGCATCGCCACGGCCGCTTTCGCGGTCGGCGACAACAATGACGACACCAATCCGCCGCCGAAGACCCAGACGACCAAGACCTGCACCGGCGGCAAGGTCTGGGACAAGGCCAAGAAGGAATGTGTCAACCCGAAGAAGAGCAGCTTCAACGACGACGATCTTTATAAGTTCGCTCGCGAGTTTGCCTATGCCGGCCAGTATGACAACGCCATCACCGTGCTCAATCTCGCTCGCAACCAGAACGACCCGCGCATCCTGAACTATCTCGGCTACGCTAACCGCAAGGCCGGCCGCATGGAGCTCGGCATGTCCTACTACCGCAAGGCGCTGCAGGCGGATGAGAATTATATCCTCGCCCGCTCTTATATGGGCATGGCGCTGGTGGAACAGGGAGATATTCAGGGCGCCCGCGTCCAGCTTGTCGAAATCCGTGATCGCGGCGGCGAAGGCACCTGGGCCTATCGCGCCCTGCTGCAAAGCTTGAACGGCTACAAGACATATTGACGCAAGCTTTGCGGGCCAGAATACGAAAATCCCTTGGGAAAGAGAATTGAAGACGACCGGATGCTTGCGAAGTGCAGGAGACTTGTTTCATAAAGCTCATGCATCGACGGCGTCGATAAAGTCGGTTTCGCGCCCGACGGCGAACCCTTCGTCCGCGAAACCATTGTGAATGCTTCTTGGATAAACAATGCGTCAGCCCGCAACGACCATCGATCTCCGGCGTGATCTCGTCGGCCTCCTGCCCCGCCTTCGCCGCTTCGCGATCACGCTCGCGGGTGAGGTTGCCGTGGCCGATGAACTCGTTCAGGCCGTCTGTCAGCGCGCCATCGCCAAGGGTCATCAATGGAGCGGCGAAGGCCGGCTGGAAAGCTGGATCTACACGCTTGCCCGCCAGCAATGGACCGACGACAACCGCAAACGCAAGCCGAAGGCTTCCGTCCGCGGCAACGTCACCGATATTCGCGAGGCCGCGCGCGAACGTTCGGCAGCGGTCGATCCCGACACCATCCATCACATGATTTCCGATATGCCGGATGGTGTTTCCAGCATGTTCTTGCTCGTCGACGTCGAAGGCCACAGCTACCAGCAGGCGGCCGACATCATGGGTATTCCGGTGGCAAACGTCGTCTCGCAGCTCGCCACCGCAAGGCTGCATTTCGCCGAGCTTGCCGGCACCCACCCGATCCACAGGTTCTGAATTTGCTCGATCTTAGGAAACTGCCGCTCGAAGCCCAGCTCACCGCCCTTCTCGACGGCGAAGTCTCGCCCGAACAGCGGCACGAACTGGAGCAGCGCTTGGCAAGCGACGAGAATGCGCGCCGGCTGCATGAGAAGCTGCGCCACGGCGCCGATTTCGGCCGCCGCCGCCTCGACGATATCCTGAAGGAGCCGGTCCCGCTTGCCCTGGTCCGCTCTATCAAGAGCACACAGCCGCCGAAGACGCCGATCGCCCAGCGCGCCACGCGCCCGCAAGTGAAACTGGCGCCGAGCGGCCCGCAGGCACTGGCCGCCGCCCTCATCCTCTTTGTCGTCGGTTGCGGCATCGGCTATTTCGTCGGCACAGCCCCGGATGCCGACGAGATTGCCACCACGGCTACCACCAATACGGCACCGGTCAATACCAGCGACTGGCTGGGCGACGTCACCGCCTATCAGCGCTTGCTGATCCGCCAGCCCCGTCATCTCGTCGAAGTGCCCGCCTCGCAGGCCGAGGAAATCTCCAGCTGGCTGACGACCGCAATCGGCGTCCCCTTCCGCGTGCCGGATCTGAGCGCCGAAGCCTGGACCTTCCAGGGCGCGCGCGTCATCCTCGGCGACAGCCGCCCCGTCGGACAGCTCGTCTATTCGAATGCCGATGGCGACATCATCTCCATTTGCTTCCGCAAGGACGCGCAGCCGCCGGAGACCGACGATTTCAAGGAAACGATCAAGGACGAGATCGGCCTCGTGACCTGGCACAATGCCGGCACCTCCTACGTACTCGCCGGCCCCTCCGCCGAAGCAACGCTCGGCCAGCTCGCCATGGAGATCGCCACCGCGATCTGATTGCCGGAGCATGATGCCGAGCAGTATCGCCCGACATCGTGCGTCACGTTGATTTAGAGCCTTTCCGGGTTAGATTGAAGCATTCTGCCGGAGCAGGTTTTCGTCAGGGCAGAGGCGATTGGCGAAGGGCATACCTCTTGGTACGTCCGAGCCGATCGCCTCTGATCCTGGCGTAAAGATGCCCGGCCCTTCGGGTTGGCTGAAACGGGCCGGCTGATCGACCGGCCGGCTTGGCCGTAGAGCCTGGCTACGACGCGCGCCGGCCGGTCGACCATCCGACTCCGTTTGAGCCAACAGAATGCTTCAAGCTGGCCAGGAAAGGCTCTAAGGCACCAGCACCACCTTGCCGACCGCCCGCCGATCTTCGATGGCGCGATGCGCTTCCGCCGCTTGATGCAGTGGGAAACGACCGCCGTCGATAACCGTCAGGGCGCCCGTCGCGGCAAGCTCGAAGAGCGCTGCAAGATCCTCACGCACCCCCTGAGGCGTCAGCAGCGCCAACAACGAAAATCCCTTGATCGACTGGTTGTGATCAAGCATGCCCTCGACATCTGCGGCCCCGAGCCCGAACCGCCCCATCGCCGCCAGCACCAGTTCCCCGCAAGGCGCCAGCGCATCGAGCGCCGCCCTTGAAAACGCGCCGCCGACGGTTTCATAGATGACATCCGCGCCGGGCCCTCCGGTCACCCTCTTGACATCCTCCTGCCAGCCGGGCGCCGTATAATCGACCGCATGATCGGCGCCAAGCGACAGGGAAAGCGCCCTCTTCTCGTCACTGCTCGCCGCCGCGATCACCATCTTCGTCCCGTCGCGCCTCGCCAGCTGCAGGAGGAGCGAACCGACACCGCCGGCTGCCGCATTGACGAGAACGTTTTTGCCTTTCACTGGACTGCGGCGTAGGAGGTGCAGCGCCGTCAACCCCTGCACCATCAGCGCGGCGGCCGCCTCGAAAGAAACCGCACCGGGCAGTTGCACCACCGCCCCGCCATCGACCGCAACGAACTCGGCATAACCGCCCGAACCGCGCCCCATCGCAAAGAGAGGAACGGCAACGCGCGTACCAATGAGCGAGCGGTCGGCACCAGGCCCTGCTCGCTCGATCGTACCCGCGACCTCGACACCGGGAAACATCGGCAGGTCGGGCGTCACGGCATAGCGGTCGGCCCGCATCAACACCTCGAAGAAGTTGACGCCCGCCGCGTGGACGCGGACAAGCACCTCGTCCGGTCCCGGCTCGGGGACCGGCAGTTCCACGAGCTCGAGGACATCTGGCGGACCGAAGCGATTGAATTGGACGGCTTTCATGGCAGGTGAACCTCACGTCTGATTGGCGTGGGGCAGGTTTAGCAATAGAACATCAGATGAAAATACACACTCTTTCGTGCCCTACCCACCAGGAGGTGACCATGGCTGAGCCGATGAAAAGACTCCCCGAGCTGCCCGTCGAACGCGCGCTGAAGGTGATCTCGGGGCGCTGGAAGCCGGTCATCCTCTATTACGTCTTCTCCGGCCCGAAGCGTCTGTCGGAGCTGAAACGGATGATGCCCGCCATTACCCAGAAGGTGCTGATCCAGCAACTGCGCGAGATGGAGGAGCACGGGCTGGTCGCCCGCCAGATCTTCGCTGAAGTCCCCGTCCGCGTCGAATACAGCGCGACCGAACTCGGCCTCGGCCTCGAACCGGTGCTGCTGGCGCTCTGCCAATGGGGTCAGCGCCATGCCGAGGCGCGAAACGAAGCCGCCGATATCGCCGACTGCATCGTCAGGCCGCGCCGCGCTACAGCGCAGCGCGTCTTTTCAGACGCGCATAAGGCGCTGTAACACTTTGAATTGCTACATAATTTTATCCTTAAATCGATTCCGATTTAAGGAATTATGCAGTAGAGCGGTCTCGGCCTGAGACCTAACCGACAAAGGCCGATTAGGCTTTGCCGGCCTTCACGTCGAGGACGCGGTTGGCGGCCGAGACGATCGCTTCCAGCGACGCCGCGACGATGTTGGTATTGATGCCGGCGCCGAAGAGCTTGCCGCCGGGATAGGAGATCTCGACATAGGAGATCGCCGCTGCGTTCGAGCCATGCTGGAGCGAATGCTCGGAATAGTCCTCGACCGACATGTCGACGCCGAGATAATGCGACAGCGCATTGATGAAGCCGTCGATCGGACCGTTGCCGCGCCCTTCGATGCGCTTGATCTCCCCATTGTCGGTGATCTCGGCTGCGACGATCCGCTGGCCCTTGTGCTCGGTGTCGGGATAGGTGTGATGGTCGACGAAGCGCAGCCGGCCTTCCGGCTGCGTCACGTAGCGCTCGATGAAGCGGTCGTAGATGCGCCGGGACGGAAGCTCTTTGCCCTCGACGTCGGTGATGCGCTGGATGTCCTCGCGGAATTCCACTTGCAGGTTGCGCGGCAGGTTCAGCCCGTAATCCTGCTGCAGGATATAGGCGATACCGCCCTTGCCAGACTGAGAGTTGATGCGGATGATCGCCTCGTAGGAACGACCGACATCGCGCGGGTCGATCGGCAGGTATGGGACTTCCCACATCGGATGATTGGCGACCTGCGCTGCCTTCATACCCTTGTTGATCGCGTCCTGATGCGAGCCGGAGAAGGCGGTGTAGACCAATTCTCCGACGTAAGGATGGCGCTCGCCGATCGCCATCTGGTTCGAATATTCGAACACTTCCTTGATGCGTTCGATATTCGAGCAGTCGATCTCGGGATCGACGCCTTGCGTGAACATGTTCAGCGCCATCGTCACCATGTCGACATTGCCGGTACGCTCGCCATTGCCGAACAGCGTGCCTTCGACGCGGTCGGCACCTGCCAGCAGTGCCAGTTCGGCAGCGGCAATGCCGGTGCCGCGGTCGTTATGCGGATGCAGCGAAACGATCAGGTTCTCGCGATTGTCGAGGTTGCGGCACATCCATTCGATCTGGTCGGCATAGACGTTCGGCGTCGCCATCTCGACGGTGGACGGCAGGTTGATGATCAGCTTGTTATCGGGCGCCGGCTTGACGACCTCGATGACGGCGTTGCAGATCTCCAGCGCCACATCGAGTTCCGTGCCGGTAAAGCTCTCCGGGGAATATTCGAAACGATAACCGCCGCCGGCCTTCGTGGCCATATCGGTGATCATCTTGGCGGCATCGACGGCGATCTGCTTGATGCCCTGCACATCCTTGGCGAAGACGACGCGGCGCTGCAACTCGCTGGTGGAGTTGTAGAAATGCACGATCGGCCGGTTTGCGCCTTCCAGCGCTTCGAAGGTGCGGGTGATGAGTTCCGGGCGGCACTGCACCAATACCTGCAGGGAGACGTCGTCGGGCACATTGCCCTCCTCCACGCACCAACGGGCGAAGTCGAAATCGGTCTGTGAAGCCGAGGGGAAACCGATCTCGATTTCCTTGAAGCCCATCTCGATCAACAGCTGGAACATGCGCGCCTTGCGATCGTGGCCCATCGGGTCGACGAGTGCCTGGTTGCCGTCGCGCAGGTCGACCGAGCACCAGACCGGTGCCTTGGTAATGGTCTTCGTCGGCCATGTGCGGTCGGGAATGTTCACCTGCGGATAGGCCCGGTATTTTGCCGCGGCATCGGGCATGCCTTTTGCGGAATTCGTTCCGCTCTTTGAGGCCGCTTTATTCTCGGAGGATTGCGTCTTCGCGTCCATCGTATCGTCTCCTCGTCCCGGCATTTGCCCGCTCTTAGCCGATCACGTCGGGCTTGGCGATAAACAAATGCGGACCTTGTCGGTCGTTAGGTCAATTTTGAAAGTGAGTCGCGAGGAGCGATGGCCGGGCGGGCTTTCGGCCGCCGGGCGCTCCTCAAAGGACCCGACAACCGCGCGTAAGGCCGAGGAGAAGAAGCGAGGTCAGGGCGCGCGTATTGTCACGCAGGGCAATGCGGCCGCGTGCAATCGTGTCAGAAATTCTGGCGCCAGTGGTCTTCATGAGCGCGCTTATAGCCTCGGACGGTAGAGCTGGCAAGTCCTTGCCCGGCTTTTGATCGCCGCCAACATTCGACCAACTGCCCATCTATTGCCGGCGGAGTTGCTTGAAAGCGCCAGGATCCGGCATTTGAAGGGCAGAACGACCTTCCGTTACCTCGACTGAGCTCGGTCTTTCCAAAGCCTCACCAGCCGCGACAGCGCCAGCATCAGCCCACCCGCGAGCAGGCCCCAGAAGGCGCCGGAAATACCGCCGAAGGAAACGCCGGAGGCGGTGACGAGGAAGGTGATTGCCGCCGCCTCACGTGAGTCCGGCGCCTGGAAGGCCGACATTGCCGAGGACGAGAAGGCGCCGACCAGCGCCAGGCCGGCCACCGCCTCGATCAGGATGGAAGGCGCAAGGGCGACGAAGGCCGTCACCGCGCCGGCGAGCAGCCCGAGAATGATATAGCCGACACCGGCGATGAGTGACGCCCAATAGCGCCGCTTCGGATCGGCATGGGCGTCCTGTCCGGCGCACATCGCCGCGGTGATGGCCGCCAGATTAACGGCGTGGCCGCCGAACGGCGCCGACAGCAGCGAGAAGAAGCCGGTGACGGCAAAGAGCGGGCCGGGCTTCGGATCGTAATGGTTGACCTTCAGCACCGCGATACCCGGAATGTTCTGCGAGGCCATGGTGACGATGAAGAGCGGCAGCGCGATCGAGATGAGGCCGGCAAGATTGAACACCGGTCGGACGATTTCCGCCGTTGGCACCAGTGATTGTTCCAGCGAGCCGAGCGCACCGTCAGGGATATCGACGCCGAAGGCGAGCACCAGCACGAAGGCCGCGAGTGCTGCCGGCACCGCCCAAAGCCGCTTGAAGGCGCCGACGACGATCCAAGCGACGACGATCGGCAGGCCGAACAGCGGATTGAAGCCGATCGCCTTTACCGGCGCGAAGCAGAGGCCGATCAGCACGCCGGCGAGCATTGCATTGCCGAGTGGTGCCGGAATGGCGGCAACCGCTCGCCCGAGCGGCTTGAACAGTCCCGCAAGGATAATCAGCGCAGCACAGATCAGGAATGCCCCGACCGCCGCATTGAAGCCGCCCTCGATCGCCCCGGTGCTTGCCAGCAGTGCGGCACCCGGTGTCGACCAGGCGATGCTGACCGGCAATCTGGTCACGGCACTCAGCACGATCGCGCAGACGCCCATGGAAATCGACAATGCCATCAGCCCGGAAGCCGCCTGTACATCCGTGGCGCCGACCGCCTGCAGCCCGTGCAGTACAACGGCGAAGGAACTGGCGGAACCGACGAAGGCGGTCAGCAGCCCCATGAACAGGGCTTGGACGGAAAAATCTTTGAGCATGGCGGGACTCGAGCTGCGCGAATGCCGCATGGAGCATGATGGTTGCCGCAGGCGCAAGTCTGGATTCAGTGCTTTCCGTTCAGACCTTGCCGCTAGGAGATCATCTCCGTTCAAGCACTAAAGCCTTTCCTGGCCAGATTGCAGCATTCTGACCAGGAAAGGCTCTGGCCGAAAACAAAACGCCCTCACCTGCGATCGGCAGGCAAGGGCGGGTTCTTGGCAGCTTTGGCTGAGAAAACTTAGATATCGGCCTGCGACGTCACGATCCGTGAAACGAGGCCATACTCCTTCGCCTCTTCGGCCGAAAGCCAGTAGTCGCGATCCGTATCCTTGTCGATCTTGTCGAGCGGCTGGCCGGTGGCCGCTGCCATGATCCTGTTCAAGCGCTCGTTCATCTTGATGATCTCGCGCGCCTGGATTTCGATGTCGGATGCCATGCCGCGCGTGCCGCCGGAGGGCTGATGCAGCAGGAAGCGCGTGTTCGGCAGGCACAGGCGCCGCTCCTTCGGAGTGGCGACATAGATCAGCGCGCCAGCGGAGGCGACCCAACCGGTGCCGATCATCCAGACCTTCGGCTTGATGAACTTGATCATGTCATGAATGGAATCGCCGGATTCGACGTGGCCACCGGGCGAATTGACATAGATGCGGATGTCCTCGTCGCTGGCCGCGGCAAGTGCCACAAGCTGCGAGCAGACCTTCTGCGCCAATTCCTGATTGATCGGTCCGTAGATGAAGATCGAACGCGACTTGAAAAGATTCGCCTCCGTTTCCTTGCCGAGCGGCAGTTCCTTCGTCTTGTCGTCCTGGTCTTCGTCGTTCATTCGAACCTCTTGGAGATGAATTCGGGTTCCTCGCACATAGTGCGACTCAATGCCTAAAACAATGCGAGAAAAACACAAGGCACCGAAGCGATGGAGATATCCTTAAGAAGCCGCGCGCCGTTCTGCAAGCCTTACTGAATTGTAACGGCGAAAGGCTTTGAAAAGCCTAAATCGGTTCCTACCTCAACCTCACGCGGCAAACGCCGCCAGCGCATAACCCCGAAATCGGAATCGATTGTCGGAAAGGATTATGCGCAGTTTTAAATTGATAGAGCGTCCTTAGCGCGTCCGACGCGCGGCGCTCTAGATCATTAGGAGACAGGACATGTCACCCGAAGAACGCCAATTGCTGACCGCCCTCTTCGACCGCGTACGCACCGCCGCGGCCACACCGCGCGACCGCGACGCCGAGGCCCTGATCGACCAGGCGACGCGCGAACAACCCTCCGCCACCTATTACCTGGCCCAGGCCGTCATCGTTCAGGAAAAGGGGCTTGAGGCAGCCGCCAACCACATCAAGGAACTCGAAGAGCGTGTCCGCCAGTTGGAAGCCGGCGAGAGCGAACACCGTCAGGCCGAGCAGGGCGGCGGCTTTCTGAGCTCGATCTTCGGCAACACCCAGACGCAGCAACCGGCGCCAGTCCCCTCCAATCCTGGCCCCTCCAATCCCGGTCCCTGGGGCCAGCAGTCCCGCGGCTATGACGATTCCCGCGGCTACGAACGCGATGTCCGCCAGCCGCCGCAACAGCCGACCGGCCCCTGGACCCAGCAGGCCTCTGCGCCGTCTGCCGGCGGCAGCTTCCTGCATGGCGCGCTCGGCACGGCGGCAGGTGTCGCCGGCGGCATGCTGCTTGCCAACTCGCTGAGCGGCATCTTCGGCAACCACATGTCCTCGCTCGGCTGGGGCTCGCCCTTCGGCGCCAATCCCTTCGGCAATGCCAGCGCGCCGACCGAAGAAACCGTCATCAACAATTATTACGGCAATGACGACACCCGCCAGGCCGCGGACAACACGGCCGATGACAAGGACAACAGGGCCGACCTGCAGCAGGCCGATTACGACGACGGCGACGATTCCATCGACGACTCGTCCGGCGACAACGTTACGGATGTTTGAGGTGTAGCGGCCGGAGACGGATAGCGATTGCCGCACCGTTGCCCGGCCCTTCGCTCTAGGCTCAGGGCGTTCGCCGCTGCAATCGATTCACTGGATCGATTGGTCGGGCTTTGCCCGACCGCTGCTCACCCACGGCCGCGATAGGTGGCAACGCCCTGCTCCGGCAGCCAGACGCCTTCCGGCGGCTTGCCCGTCTGCCAGAAGACGTCGATCGGAATACCGCCGCGCGGATACCAGTAGGCGCCGATTCTGAGCCACCTGGGATCAAGCAGTTCGACGATGCGCTTGGCGATGTAGACCGAACAATCTTCGTGGAAAGCGCCGTGATTGCGGAAGGAATGCAGGAAGAGCTTCAGCGACTTCGATTCCACCAGCCATTCGCCCGGAATGTAATCGATGACGATATGGGCGAAATCCGGCTGCCCGGTCATCGGGCAGAGCGAGGTGAATTCCGGCGCGGTGAAGCGCACGACATAATCGGTGCCGGCATGGTTGGACGGCACTTTTTCAAGCACCGCCTCCTCAGGCGATTGCGCGGTTTCGGTTTGCTGACCCAGCATCGACAGGCTGGAAACATCTGTATTCGGCATCATGCCTCCTTGACGACTTTGACGCGGATGCCGTGAGCCTTCTCGCCCTCCGGCTCCACATGAATTGCGATCGTGGCGCCCTGGTGCACCGCCCTGATGGCATCCTCAAGGCGGTCGCATATATCATGCGCCTGCCGCACCGACATCCCGCCGGGCACCACCATGTGAAAATCGATGAAGGTGACGGTGCCCGCGCGGCGCGTTTTCAGGTCGTGCACGCCGATCGAGCCCTCCGCGTGGGCAGCGATCGCCTGTTTGATCGCCTCCTCCTCCTGCGGCTCGACCGCCTGGTCCATCAGCCCGCCGATCGATTGCGAGATCACCTTCCAGCCCTGATAGAGGATGTTGACGGCAACGAGGATGGCGAGCACCGGGTCGAAGATCGCATACCCCGTCGCCAGCGCCAGCAGCAGGCCAATGAGCACGCCGACAGAGGTTACGACATCGGACATGATATGCTGCCCATCCGCCGTCAGCGCTGGCGAGCGATGTCTGCGTCCGGTTCTGATCAGCAAGCGCGCCCAGATCGCATTGATGACACCGGCCGCGAAGTTGATCGCAAGGCCGAGCACGGGTGCATCCAGCATGCGTGGCTCGGCGAGATAACCAACCGCCTCGTTGACGATCAGCAGGGCAGCGACGACGATCAGCGCGCCCTCGGTAACCGCTGACAGATATTCCGCCTTATGATGGCCGAAAGGATGGTCGTGATCGGCCGGCTTTTGCGCATAGCGAATGACGAAGAATGCGATGAAGGCTGCGACGACGTTGACCGATGATTCGAGCCCGTCCGACAGCAGCGCCACCGACCCGGTGAACCACCAGGCCACCATCTTCAGCCCCATGACGCCGAGCGACAGCGGAATCCCCCACATCGCCAACTTGCGAACCGTAAGATCGCCGTTGTCACTCATATCGTTCCCCTGCGGTTGCGAATGAATTGCAGCTTTCAAGCCGTTGAAACGCAAAACCGCCCACGCGAATGTCGCGCAGGCGGTTCAGTTGATGGTGATATGGGGGAAGACGGCGGATTTGTCAAAGGGCAATGAGACTCCCTTCCGCGCGACTCAAGGAGCGGGGTCGGCGAGAACAATTTGCGGCCAGCGCAAGAGCGCGGCCTGCCCTGCAGGCGTCAGCGCATAAACGCCCTTCTCCTTGCGCTCGAACCATCCGTAGACGTTGTCGAGCAGGATGCGGCCGGCATTGGGCACCTGAGCCTTCATATCGCGCGGCCGCCCGACCCCACGCTCGATTGCGGCGGCGCAGAGCAGCACCTGCTGGCGATAGGCGGTCATGATCGGCGCCCGCGTGCTGCCGCCGATGGCGGGATCGCCGCGGCGGCGCTGATGCTCCTTGACGAGGCGCGTCCGCCGCTTGGGATTGGTGCGCGGCATCGGCGAGACGGAACTGACGATAACGCTGACCTCGCCGCTATCGGAGACGCCGAGCATGCCGATGCCGAGCCTGCGGCAGAGATCGCGATAGCGTTTGTCGGTCTCCCGCCCCCGACCCTTGGCGGAGACGCGGGCCGCGATCCAGACCTCATCGCTCATCGCCGCGCGATCGACCGCCTGGAGAACAAGCTCGAGGTTGAAGGAGAGCTTGAGTTCGCAGACCACCACGACCGGCGGCTCGGCATCGCTCAAGCCAACGAGATCGCACCCGCCGACCTCACCCTTCACGACATAACCCGCCGCCTCCAGGAAAGCTTTGACCGGCAGGTAGAGCGATGTCTCCATGCTGAAAACCGCGCCTCAGGCGGCGTTGAGATCGGCAATCTCGCCATATCGTGCAAGCAATCGCGGCGACGACATATCTCCGGTTTCTTCATCGACGATCACCGCATAGGCCGCCACGCCGACAAAACGCTCCGACATCGCCGAGGCAATTTTCTCCGCGCTGACGGAGTTCGATGCCTGGCGCATTTCACCGGGGACGAGATTGCCGCGGTTCTTGCGATAGGGAAGAACGATGAACTTTTCAGCATTGGCCACGTCGAATATCCCGATTGATCGTTCCTGAAATGTTCTGATTTGCCTGAAGAAGTCAACCGGCCTTTCGAAAACGGCCTGCCCCTCCCCGCAGTCGGGGGAAAGAGCAGGCCGAATAACCGTCGAAATCCTCAGGCAGCCTTCGTCTTCACCTTGCGCGCCAGATGCGCCACGACATTTTCGATCATCCGCATCCCGGCATCGCCACCGAGCGTCATGATGGATTCTGGATGGAACTGCACCGCGGCGATCGGTTCCTTCGCGTGTTCGATGCCCATGATCGTGCCGTCGTCGCTTTCCGCCGTGATGATGAACTCGCGCGGCAGCGTCGAAGGATCGGCGAAGATCGAGTGGTAGCGGCCGACCGTCACCTCCTTGGCAAGGCCGGAGAAGACGATGCCCGGCTCCAGCACGCGGATGCGCGAGGGCTTGCCGTGCATCGGCACCGCCAGATGACGCAACTCCCCGCCATAGGCTTCGGCGAGCGCCTGCAGGCCGAGGCAGACACCGAAGATCGGCAGGTTGCGCGCCCGCGCCTTCTTGATCGTCGCCTTGCAATCGAAATCCTTGGGCGTTCCGGGTCCCGGCGACAGCACAACGAGGTCCGGGTTCAGCCTGTCGAAGATTTCCTCCGGCACCGGCGTGCGCACGGTCGAAACCGTCGCCCCCGTCTGGCGGAAGTAATTGGCGAGCGTGTGGACGAAGCTGTCCTCGTGATCGACGAGCAGGATGCTGACGCCCTTGCCGACGCCTGCGACGTCGCGCTGAACCCTGCCGGAATTACCCGTCTTGGCGTCTCGGATGGCGGAAAGCATGGCAGAGGCCTTCAGTTCTGTTTCGGCTTCTTCTTCGTCAGGAATGGAATCGTTGAGCAGCGTCGCACCGGCGCGCACCTCGGCGATACCATCCTTGATGCGCACGGTGCGCAGCGTCAGGCCGGTGTTCATATCGCCGTTGAAACCGACCATGCCGATCGCCCCACCATACCAGGCGCGTGGGCTCTTTTCATGGCTCTCGATGAAGCGCATCGCCCAGAGCTTCGGGGCGCCGGTGACGGTAACGGCCCAGGCGTGGCTGAGGAAACCGTCGAAGGCGTCCATGTCGTCGCGCAGCCGCCCTTCGATATGGTCGACCGTGTGGATGAGGCGCGAATACATCTCGATCTGCCGGCGGCCGATCACCTTGACCGAACCCGGCTCGCAGACACGGCTTTTGTCGTTGCGGTCGACATCCGAGCACATGGTGAGCTCGGATTCGTCCTTCTTGGAATTCAGCAGCTTCAGGATCTGCTCGCTGTCGGCGATCGGGTCGTCGCCGCGCTTGATCGTGCCCGAAATCGGGCAGGTCTCTATGCGACGGCCGGAAACGCGCACGAACATTTCAGGCGAGGCGCCGACCAGATATTCCTGATGGCCGAGATTGATGAAGAAGGAATAGGGCGAGGGATTGATCGCCTTCAGCCGCTTTGAAATGTCGGACGGCTTGCTATCGCAGCGCTCCATGAATTTCTGCCCGGGCACGACTTCGAAAAGGTCGCCCTTGCGGAAACTTTCCTTCGCCTTGGTGACGAGCTCGGCATATTCGCCCGGTCGGTGATCGCTCTTCGGCGGAATGGCATCCGTGTGTTTGAAGGGCTCCGCGGCGATATCCTGGGCCTTGCCCTCGGTCGACACGCCGCCTTTTTCGAAGTCGTAACGGTCGACCCAGGCCTTGGCGGAATAGTTGTCGACGACGAGGATCTCGTCCGGCAGGTAGAGCACCATGTCACGCTGATCGGAGGGCCGCGTCAGCTTCAGATTAATCGCGTCGAACTGGAAGGCGATGTCGTATCCGAAGGCGCCGTAGAACCCGAGGCTTGCATCCGCCTGCGAATAAAATAGGTCGGTGACGGCGCGCAGCACGGTGAAGACCGTCGGCATCTTCGAGCGTTCTTCCTCGGTGAACACCCGGTCCGGCGTCTTGACGGTGAGGTCGAGGCGGCGGGCCGAGGAAGCGCCGAGCACGATGTCGGACACGGTCTTCAGCCGCTCGATCACGAAGCCGAGGATCACCTCGCCGCGTTCATTATAGGCCTCGATCCAGACGTCGCGCCCGAAGGAAGAGATTCCGAGCGGCGGATCGACGACGGCGGTATCCCAGCGCGTATAGCGGCCGGGATATTCGTAGTTCGACGAAAACACCGCGCCGCGGCGCTCGTCGAGCTTGTCGACATAGGAAGAGACCGCATCGCCGTAGGGGATCGCCCGCCGCTGCCGCGTGACCGTAATGCCGCCCTTGGTCTCGTAGATTTCCGCACCATCATCCCGCAGGATCGTTACCATTGTTCCACTCCGTTATCGGGGCCCGGACGACAGGCGGCCATAAAACAAAAAAAGCCGCCTCGAAGTTTCGGGCGGCTCACTCGTCGTCTTTGGACACGATTGGTCGAGGCCGCCTTAGCGAACCCACCACCAAACAGCAATGTTCAAGGACTTGATCATGAAAAATTGTTAGCCTGAGATCAGCAATTGCGCAAGAGGCGAATGCGGAATGAAAAGGGCGGCCCGAAAGCCGCCACTCCCCCAGCCATGAAGGCGTGATCGCGATCAGAAAGTCTTGGTCAGCGAGATCTTGAAGGTGCGTCCGGGCTCGGAATACCAATCGCGCGGCTGCGACGCCGTCGAGATCAGGTTGACATCGCGCACGGCGAGCGCGTTGAAATATTCCTGGTCGAAGATGTTGTAGACACCTGCCTGCACGCGCAGGCCCGGCACCTGGTCCGGCGTCCACCAGCCGGTCAGGTCGACGATCGCGTAGCCCGGCGCATCGAAGGTCGTGTCGGTGGTGTTGGTGACGGGCGTATCGAGATGATCGGTAAGCATGCCCGCCGAAAGCGTCGAAGAAAGATCGAAGCCGAAAGTCTCGTTGCTCCAGCCGCCGCCGACTATCGCCTTGAACGGTGCCACCGATCGCAGGCGCTGGGCAGTTTCCTCGTTCCTGCCATAGGCATAGGCAAGTGACGTATGGAGATTGATGCCGTTGTTGAATGTCTTGGCGGCGCTGGCTTCAATACCCGAGATCGTTGCCGCAGATACGTTCGTGTAGTTGAATGCCGTAAAGCCGGTCGCGTCGACGCTCGTCACCGTCTCGATAAAATTCTGGTAGCGGGTGTGGAAGGCCGCAACCCGACCGGTAAAATCGCCCGTGTCAAAATTAGCGCCGATTTCGACGCCGCGGCCGATTTCGGGTTGCAGATCGGGATTGCCGAGCTGGGCGTAGCGGCCCGTCGGGTTGTAGAAGCGGCTGTAGAGTTCGTCCACGGTGGGTGCGCGGAAGCCGACTGCCAGCTGCAGGTAGAGCTGCACGTCGGGCGTCAAGTCGTATGTCGCAAGAATCTTCGGTGACAGGCCGGCTTCCGTTCGGTCGCTCAGGTCCCCGAAACGAGCAAGGCCGGTATTGCTTGCGAAACTCCCGCCGGTCGAGGGATTGTAGTTGAACCAGTCAAAGCGGAAGCCGGGTGTCAGCGCGAAGCCGGTATTGCCGATTTCGATCTTGTCTTCGACAACAAGCCCAAGATTCTGGCTGTCGACATTGGGCACTTCCGCCTGATTGTTCAGCGACGGGCAGGTCGTCGGTGTGGGGCAAAGGGCCCAGCTATACTGGCTCCAGCTGGAAACGCCGACGTCGAGGCCAATGCGAACGGAGTGGCTGAGACCGGAATACTCAAAATCCTTCGTTGCAGTGCCGCTGAAGCCCCAGGTTTCGTTTTCAATCTCGTTGTTACGGCCATAGGCCACATTCGCCGCGGTACGCCCCTTGCTGCCGGATTCCTTCTTCAAGTCCTGCCAATAGAGCGTGGCGCGCGCACTGCTGAAGAACGCATCGGAAGACTGCGCTTCATAGTCATAATCGAGCGACACACGATCACGATCACGCAGTTCGCGACCGTCGTAATTGTCGATCATATAAGTGCGTCCGGTACCTTGCTGTTCACGCAGATCAGTCTGCAGGTCACGCCTGAAACGCTCGGCAGTCAGACCGATGCGGTGGCCACCCTCCAGCTCCTGACGCAGCTTGAAGAGCAGATTATGCTGATCGAAATCAGCTGGATCCGCCTCGGTGCGGAAACGACCATAGCTGTCATTGTCGCCCATGTTGTCGCGTTCATGCCCCTTGCGGTAGCCACCCTGAAACAGGATCGACGTACCGCCGATCTTCTTGGCGGCAGCGGCTGAGCCGGAAATGCTGCGGTCTTCGCTGTCATAGGTCGACTTGACGATCGCACCCCAGTCGCGGCCTTCAGGAATGAGATCCTCCGGCTCCAGCGTATTGAGAACGATGGCGCCGCCGAGCATGCCGGAACCACCCTTGCTCGAATCCGCGCCGCGCACGATATCGAGCGAGGACAGCGAATCGAAATCGAACGTATCGCCACCGCCATTGGCATTGCTGAGGGCGAAAGCGCCCTGGCGCGAGCTGTTCGAAATATAGGGAATTGGAATGCCGTCGACGGTGGTCAGGATGCGAGCGCCCGAAAGGCCACGCAGGTTGAAGCCTGCGTCACCACGCGAATAATTTACGCCTGCATCGACGCTGCGGCCGATATCGTCAAAATTGGTGACCTGCTTTTCTTCGAGCTGCTTGGCAGTGATCTCGGTGGCCAGCGGCGTGTCGGCGACGCTGCCCGGCGCCACGCGTTTGCCCTTGACGACGATCTTCTGCAGGACGGTGCTTTCCTCCGTCGCGGCTTGCGGCGCTGTTGCCGGAGCGCTTTGCGCGAAAGACTGCGAAACAGGAAGAACAACTGTGGCTGCCGTGCAGACCAATAGAACCGAGCGCCAATGCCGGACGATCATAACCTACCCTCTCATGATGATTACCGGGCTGGCTGGTCGTGGCGCGTCGAACGCTCGAGGGGCTGGCTGGGCTTTTACGGATGAAGACGAAGTAAAATTCCGCCTTCTTTTCGCCGCATAAAAAACATGAGCAGCATTGTCAACATAAGTCATCATTTTATGTTGAATAAATATATCAAGTTTTAGCGATCTTCAATGACGTTGCACAATTGCAACGAAAAACGCCCTCATGCGTTGTCTTCAGCCACGGATACGAGGAATCGGACGCGTTGAGAAAACTTTCGACATTGGCGATCCTTTTCGCCGCTACCGCCTTTCTTGCCGGCGCTCGCCTGCCCCCGCAAGGCCCGATGCCCGAACCTCGGCCAGATGCCGGACAGCCGACCAGCCCCACCTCCCC
Source organism: Rhizobium leguminosarum bv. trifolii WSM1325 (assembly GCA_000023185.1). NCBI lineage: Bacteria > Pseudomonadati > Pseudomonadota > Alphaproteobacteria > Hyphomicrobiales > Rhizobiaceae > Rhizobium > Rhizobium leguminosarum. The sequence goes on from CP001622.1 coordinate 3,079,196, forward strand.
TTCCTCGGAAAAGACGGAACCGCCCGCGCCCGGAGAGGTCCCGGCCCCTCAGCCGAAACCCGACGTCAAGGACCCGGAGGCACCGGCATCGAGCCCGCCAGCGCCGCAGGCCGCACCGTCAGAGCCCGGGCCGACAGAACCGATGCAAGGTCCGCCGCGGCCGCCGGGCAGCCCCGAAAGCTCACAGCCGCCGACGGAAGAAGGTAAGCCGCCCGGCGAGCAGACACTTGAAGAGCAACACCTGACGATCGAACCGGAAAGCGATGCCGAGCATGCCGAATGCACGGCCGCCCTTCAGTCCCTGGGCGTCGTCTTCAAGGACACGCCGCGCATCGATGACGGTAACGGCTGCGGCATCGACAAGCCGATCATCGTCTCTGAAGCCCTGCCCGGCATCAAGCTGAAGCCGGAGGCGACGATTCGCTGTCCGGCAGCGCTTGCCCTTGCTCGCTGGATGAAGGACAGCGTCATCCCGGCGGCTTCCGCCGCCCTACCGGAGCAGGGCCGCATCACCACCGTCAACCAGGCAACGTCCTATATGTGCCGCCTGCGTAACAGTGCCGGAACCGGCAAGATCTCCGAGCATGCCCGCGGCAACGCCATCGATATTGCGAGCTTCCATTTCGAAAAGGGTGAAGATGTCGCCGTCCGCTCCCGTCGCGAGGATTCTACGCTGACCGGCGCCTTCCAGCGCACCGTCAGCGCCGCCGGCTGCCTCTACTTCACCACCGTCCTCGATCCGGAAAGCGACGCCGCCCACGAAACCCATTTCCATCTAGACGTCATCGAGAGGAAGGGTGGCTATCGTTATTGCCATTAGTCACTTCAAAGAGTTGCGATTCCCGCTTGAATCGGGTCATCCAACCACTAAACTTCGGCACGAAGAACCGGCGGAGTGCCTACCATGACCTTGTTGAGCTTCCAGATGAAAGACTCCACAGTTTCCCGTCTGGATCGCCTGGCCGAAAGGCGAAAGCTTTCGTCGGCCGAGATCGCAGCCGTGGCGATCGAAGAATTCATCGAACGGGAGGAATGGCAACTCTCGGAGATCGAGGCTGCCGTTCGCGAAGCCGACCAAAGCGACTTCGCCTCCGAAGAGGATGTCGCTACAGTCCTGTCAAAATATATTGGCAGCCCTTCTGGAAAATGAGCCTGCGCATCAAATGGACCCGCAGAGCGCTTGCCCGCCTTGATCATATCGGCGCTTACATCGCCCGTCACCATCAAGGTGCCGCAGCGAGGGTCATCGTCCGTATCCAATCCATCGTGGAGACGATGCCGGATTATCCGTTGGTGGGAAAAGTCAGTCGCGTCGCGGGAACAAGGGAAGTGGTGCTGAGCGACATTCCCTATATTGTCGCATGTCGCGCTAGAGAAAACGAAATTGAAATTCTAACCATCTTGCATACATCTCAACGATGGCCGAAGAGCTTCTGAAGCCGGCTCTAAAACAACCCCTCGATATAGCCCTGGTCGTTCAGGAAAATCCGTTCCGCCGACGGTGATTTCGGCAGGCCCGGCATCGTCATGATCTCGCCGGTGATGGCGACGACGAAGCCCGCTCCCGCCGAAAGCCGCACCTCTCGCACGGTGACGATGTGGCCTTCCGGCGCGCCGCGCAGGTTCGGATCGGTGGAGAAGGAATATTGCGTCTTCGCCATGCAGATCGGCAGCTTGCCGTAACCTTGCTCCTCCCATGTCTGCAACTGGTCGCGCACCGCCTTGTCGGCCGTCACTTCACCGGCATGGTAGATCTTCGAGGCGACGATCTCGATCTTCTCGAACAGCGAAATGTCGTCGCCATAGAGCGGCTGGAATTTCGCCTGCCCGGATTCGGCCAGTTCCACCACCTTGTGCGCCAGTTCCTCGATGCCGGCCGAACCCAGCGCCCAGTGGCGGCAGAGGATCGCCTCGGCGCCAAGCCTCGAGACAAATTCCTTGACTGCCGCGATCTCGGCGTCGGTATCCGAGACGAAATGGTTGATCGCCACGACGACGGGCACCCGGAAACGACGCACATTGGCAACGTGCCGGCCAAGATTGGCGCAGCCCTTCTTCAGCGCCTCGACATCCTCCGTGCCGAGATCTTCCTTCTTCACCCCGCCATTCATCTTCAGCGCCCGGACGGTCGCGACGATCACCGCCGCATCCGGCTTCAGCCCGGCCTTGCGGCACTTGATGTCGAAGAATTTCTCGGCCCCGAGATCGGCGCCGAAGCCCGCTTCGGTCACCACATAGTCGCCAAGCTTCAGCGCCGTCTTCGTCGCCGTCACCGAGTTGCAGCCATGGGCGATGTTGGCGAAGGGGCCGCCATGCACGAAGGCCGGATTGTTCTCTAGCGTCTGCACGAGGTTCGGCTGCATCGCATCTTTCAACAGCACCGCCATTGCGCCGTCGGCTTTCAGGTCTCGCGCTTGCACCGCCGTCCTGTCGAAACGATAGCCGATGATGATGTCGCCAAGCCGCCGCTCCAGATCCTTGAGGTCGGTGGCAAGGCAGAGGATCGCCATCACCTCGGAGGCGACGGTGATGTCGAACCCGCCCTGGCGCGGGAAACCGTTGGCGACGCCGCCGAGCGATGAGACCATGCTTCTGAGCGCCCGGTCGTTCATGTCCATGACCCGCCGCCAAGTGATGCGGCGGATGTCGATATTCTCTTCGTTGCCCCAGTAGATGTGGTTGTCGATCATCGCCGCCAGCAGATTGTGCGCCGATGTGATCGCATGGAAATCGCCGGTGAAATGCAGGTTGATGTCTTCCATCGGCACGACCTGTGCATAACCGCCGCCGGCCGCCCCGCCCTTGACGCCGAAGCAGGGGCCGAGCGAGGCCTCGCGGATGCAGACAACGGCTTTCTTGCCGATCCGGTTCAGCCCGTCGCCGAGCCCGACGGTGGTGGTCGTCTTGCCCTCGCCCGCCGGCGTCGGGTTGATCGCGGTGACGAGGATCAGCTTGCCATCCTTCTTGCCTGCTTGCGCAGCAATGAACTCGGCGCTGACCTTCGCTTTGTCATGACCATAGGGAACGAGCTGCTCGACCGGAATGCCGAGTTTCGCCCCGATTTCGAAGATCGGCTTTTTGGCCGCGGCGCGTGCGATTTCGATATCGGATTTGATGGATGGCATGGATGTTCCCCCGTCCGACCTCCGCGGGCGCGGAGCCGTTATTTTTCTCTTCATCGAGATAACGAAATATCGGCGGGGTGTGAATAGCCCCACGCCTTGCGGCCGCCACGCTGGGCGTTTATGTGGCGGACGACAATTGCGGTTTAACAGGCTGAAAACATGAAATCACTGGAACTCATCATCGAGCGCATCATCCTGTCGAGCCGCTGGATCCTCGTCGTCTTCTATATCGGCCTAGTAGCAGCACTCGCCGTCTATGCCGTTTCCTTCGCCTACAAGTTCCTGAAGATCGCCTCCGGCGTCTTCGAGCTTGACGAGGCGGAGATGATCCTTGCCATGCTCGGTTTGATCGACGCTGCCCTCGTTGCCAGCCTGATCGTCATGGTCATGATCTCGGGTTACGAGAATTTCGTCAGCCGCTTCGACGAGGCCAGCGAGGCCGACAACGAGGTCTCCTTCCTTGGCAAGCTCGATTCGGGCAGCTTGAAAATCAAGGTCGCCTCCTCGATCGTCGCCATCTCCTCCATCCACCTGCTGCAGGTCTTCCTCAATGCCGACAAATATGCGGACGGCAAGATCATGTGGCTGACCCTCATGCACCTCGCCTTCGTCGCCTCCGCCGTCATGCTCGGTTTCCTGGAGAAGCTGATGAGCGTCACGTCGAAAAATGATCTGAAGGATAAGGACTGACAGGCGTCACGAGGCGCCTTCGGAGCTTCAACAAGCAGCAGCCCGACGAAAACGCCGAGCTATGCTCTTTCGAGTCCTGAGATCAATTGACCGAAGCAGCAACAGGAACGATCTCTGCCTCAGCTTTTCTCGGGCATCGAAGGCTTTCCTTCGCCTCCGGCCCACAGACATGCAAGCCGGGCTCTTCATCATAGGGGATGATACCATTGATGATGCCAAGCTTGAGGGCCTCAGAAGGAAGTATGATACTTCCTCGCTCAGTTGAAGTAGCGGGCATCATCGTCTCGTATGTCTCGGCGCTCACGCCCATCTCGTCGAAATAAGCTAAAAATCTCGTATATTCAGCCGTCGTGGGCCTGACGATGCCGATTGCCGAATATCCGACCATCCGCGGCGTTCCGCTCATCAGGACAAGAGCGCAGCTCGAAAGACAGTACGCACGGCCGGCAAAGACTTCGCCCTCGGTCGGTCCGCTTTTGGCGATGCTGGCTTTGCAACGTGGATCCAGCTTTGGACAATTCGGCAACTGCGTTCTGCCAATCGAGGTTTCCTGACCTGCAGCGCGGATCATGCGCCCCATCACGAAAGCCGCATCCGTGTCCCCGCCATTAGATTGAAGGACGATCGGCAGCTTTCGTTCGCCGAGCGTCGTCAACATCGCCTTCAGCCGAGCCGGCGTATCCGGTGTGATGTCTCCGTCCGCAGAAATCCACTGCGTGCACTCTTCCTGGCAATTGCCATTGGACATCAGGAGGAAGTCCATCGGCCTGGTTTTGGGCAGTTTCTCGCTTGTCTCTGCAGCCGCTTCCTGTACGGGTGCCTCGGATACCGGCGTCTTAGATACAGGCGCCTCAGCCGCCACAGGCGCTTCGGCTGCCGGATGGCTGTGACAGACAGCCTCGGCCGCTGCATCCGGCGCGCAGAGCGGCATGCCGGGCCACTCATTGTAGGACAGCATGTCCGTAATGAGACCTATTCGAAGTGCCTCTGCAGCCGGTACGATATTGATGTTGTCAGGCGTAGCGCTCATCATCAGACCGACCACGTCTTCGCTGACGCCCATTTCCTTCAAATAGGCCGTCAAGGCAGCAGTAGCCTTCTTTCCAAGTTTGGTGGAACTGCTCTGCCCCGCCACCTTGCGTCCGACCTCCTTGCGGGAGATCTCCTTTTTCTTGCCGTTCACGATCTTGTATTCGATGCGATAGGAAACTCGCACCTTGTTGTAGACAGTCGTGATCTGGTGGACACCGATCAAGGCCCATTGCGACGAGACACGCGACGTACCGCCGACGAATGCCAGCGGACAAGCAGAAAAGCAGTATGCACCGGACGAATAGGTATAACCGACCGCGCTACCGTCCTTGGCAACAGCGGCTTGGCAGCGCGTATCCCCAACCGGGCAATCTTTGAGCCGCGTGCCGCCGACCGCCGTTTCCAGCCCGGCCTTGCGGATCATCCGGCCCATCGCATAGGCGGCATCGACGTCGCCGCCTTCCGAACGAAAAACGACAGGCAGTTTACGGCCGCCGATCTTCTTGAGGATCTTTCTGAGCCGCGCGGGTGTATCCGACGTTATCCGCCCCTCCGCCGATATCCATTCCGGACAGTTTTCCTGGCAGAGGAGACTGCGCACGAGGATGAAATTCATCGGGGGATGCGGCGCTGGCTTCTTTTCCTCGGCAGCCTGCGAGGTTGCCGCTCCGATCGGCAAGGTCAAAAGGAGAAAAACAAGTAACAATCTGGAAAATAGACACTTCACCAGAAAGGAAACTGCAAAGCGCACGATTAAATTGCCTCAGTTGTACTGAGCATAGGCTTAGCAAGTGGATTGACTGCCAGCAAGCCGGATTTCGCCGCCTGCTGCGGTCCTCTTATCTTTGTTCTCTCATCGCAATCCGGCTGAGATGGCGTCCCGCTGCGGCCGTGTTCGCGCAGATCACCCGCGCCGCCGCCAAGCGTTGCAGGTAGGCCGCCCCACCGCCTTTGCGCCGGTGCCGGAGAGATCCGAGCTCTTCCCCGAAACTCTCCCAAGTGATTCTCCCCTGCCCGGCTGCGCGAGACCGTTGCGATGCCGCCATGAGGGAACTCAACGATACCGCAACGCTATGTTTGCAACTCGAAACTCAACCGAAGCGCGAGCTACTGTGGCTAATTTTTCACAATTTGAATGAATCGGCTTGCGTTAGGTCAATTGGGGCTAGCATCCCGCAGATTTTCTGTATTTGATAGCGGTAACATTGGGGCTGCCGGGGGCGTACAAATGTCTTACATGACTACCTCTGAAAGACAGTCATTGCTTTCGGCAGAGCTTGCGACCGCACGAACGCGCAGCCTGTTTGCGCAGGCGCTCGGCAGGGTCTCCACAGCCTTCGGATTGTCGCATGCGACGCTAATGCACGCTCCCTCCCCCGAAGACCTCCTCCTGAAACCCCTGCTGATTGAGAGCTCGCTTCCTGTCGCCTATGTCAGGGATTTCGACCGCGCCCACATGATGCGCGGCTGCCCTTTCGGCGTAAGGCTGAGGCAGTCTGCTGTGCCGCCGGCATGGCACCTCAACGACGCCTCCAATGGTCAGGCTTTCCCCGCCGAACTTCGTGCCCTGATGCTGCGCCATGCCATACCGGCAGGCGTTGCCATGCCGACCATTGCAGCCGACGGCCAGCGCCTGGTCTTTTGGTTCTGCGGCGAGCGCGCCGCACTTGGCCAGAGTGAGACCAACGAGCTGGCAATGATCATTCTCCATGCACTTGATGCATACAATGCAGTCAAACGTAACGAGGAATGCGCGCATAACGCGCTATCAACCAGAGAACTAGAAGTTGTTCGCTGGACTGCCCAGGGCAAGACCTCGATCGAAATCGGTCAGATCCTCACGCTCTCGGACCATACGGTGAACGCCTATATGACGAACGCGATCAAAAAACTCGATTGCGTCAACCGGACCCAGTTGGTAGCTAAGGCCATTCGATTGAAGCTGATCAACTGAGGAATCAGAAGAGAGTCGGCACGTCGTCCCATGATCTGGGGGAATCGTGCCTCTTCACTTCGAACAGCCCGTCATTGACAAGACAGAACAATCCCGCGCCCACATCGGCATCACCGATGCGGAAGTCGTCCGGATGCTTGCTGCCTATCGTCTTTTCGGCTTCTGGCGCATCGATATCGAGACAGGACATTTCTTTGCAAGCGAGGATGTCCACGCGATCTTCGGCCTCCCCTATAGCGACGGCCCCGTCAACCTGACAGAGCTGATGTCGCGCATCCATGAGGAGGACCGCAGTCTGATCGCTCAGACCTTCGAAGAGGCGAGCCTTCACGGCGTCGGCTTCCATTTCGTCTATCGTGTCGACAACCGGCTTGGCGGCCACAAGCTGGTGCGCAGCGTCGGCCGCTTCCGAAACGATGAAAGCGGCGGCGGCATCGTCGGCATCACCTATGAATTCGTCGAGAAACTGCGCGTCGTCGGCTTCGAGGACAACACGATACCCCGTTGACTCCAGACGTTTTAGCGGTCGAGCACCGAGCGGATCTCGACGAGGTTCGAGCGCACCCTCAGAATATAGAAGCCCATGGTGGCGAGATGGCTCGGCATGATCCAGCCATCCTCGCGACCGTTCGAGATGATCGCCGGCTGGATGCGCAGGGCGGCCTGGAACTGCCGCGTCGTGCTGCCCCAGATCGCGCCGAGATTGCGTTCTTGCACCACCTGTGAGAAGTCGGCCTGCGCGGCGGTAAGGATGGCGTAGTAAGCATAGAGCTGGCCATAGGCGAACCAGAACCGGTCGTCGGCGCGGGTGTCGAACCAACCGCGATTGTGGTTTTCCGAGCGCTCGGCGAGCATGTCGGAGGTGCCGCCGAGATCGTTGGCAATGCGGTCGATGAACTGCATGAGGTTATCGGCGCGGCCGTCGAAAACGACATTGCAGAGGGCGAGATCGGTGTTGAACTTGCGCAGGCTGCCGACCGCGGAGCGGTAATAGGAAGGCGTTGGCGTCTTCGGCCCGAAGGGATTGAGCCCGAAATACCAGCTGTTTTCGTCGAACTGCAGATTGCCGCGCGCGCTCTGCAGGTCATTGTTGATGCCCGACGTGCCGCGCACGCGCCCAAGCGTATCGACAAGCTCCGCCGAAGTCCGTCGGACCGCCTGGTTGACGCCGCGCTGGAACGACGCCTTGTTGTCGAGAAAGGGCGTGTGATCCCAGTCGATGCCGAAGAAGCCCATCTTGTAGAGCAGCATGGAGGAGATCCATGCGTTCTGGTTGACATTGAAATCGGTCAGATCGGCCGCGACGTCAACGATCGCCGAGCGTTGGCAGGTCTTCGGCGCCGTCGCATTGGCGCCCTCGGCGACCGGCACTTCCTGTCCGGCGGCAACCTTGCGTTCGGAAAGCCGGTACTGATCGACAAAGGCGGTGTTGAAATTCGACCAGACCTGCGTCTGCCAGAAGAAATAACCATAGAGCACGACCAGCAGCGCCACGAACGCGATGACCGGCAGCCGGATCATCCAGCTCCGGCGCTGATACCAGCCGTGTGCGGCAAGAAAGGGCCAGAAGGCCCAGGCGGAAAACAGGCGGGCCCAACGGCCGATCGTCTGGCCGATCAGCCTGAAAAAACCGGCTATCCGGTCAAGCATCGTCGTCTCCTGTCAGGCGAGGCGAACATCGGGACATTGCCGTCCCGCTGCATCCCACATATGCGCTCGATGGGCCGAGCACAACACGAACCCTTCGATTTTCCAGAATGAAAGCATTGGGAGAGGGGTATTGCCCGCGCCCTGCTGGTCAGGAGCGCAGGAAAGGCCGGCTGAAACGGAAGGACCTGCGCGCCGTATCGATCAGAGGCGCTCCCGAGGTTTCCGGCGGCGGATCGGCATAGGTCGGGAACCTTCTAGCGAATTCGAGATCGGCACGGCTCTTGCGCCGCTCCAGATCCTGGGCGACCAGCATGCCCTTCTCGAACAGCCTGATCGGCGCAGCGATATCAGGGAACAATTCCGGCTTGATCCTCACCTTCATGCCCGGCCGGTCGGTATCGACCTGCGCCTGGTAGATGATCAGCCGCTCCTCCACGTCGATCAACAGCTTGCGCAACAGCGCGTTGCAGGCGGCGATCCGGCCGTTCAGCGAATCGACATAGGTCTGGAACAGGCCGATGAAGCGCTCACGCCGCTGGCTGTCGTCGCGCATCTCGTGCTCCCCGGCGGAAATCCGCTCGGCCTCCGCCTTCAGCGCCCGCCGTTCCGCCTCCATCTGCTCCCAATGCGCCCTGTTGCCATAGACGCCGATACGGCCCTGCGTCGTCAGCGCCTTGGCATTGAGCTCCTTCATCTTGAGGCGGGCGATATCGATGGAAACGACCAGCCGGCGCCGCTGCTCGACGATATCGACAAGGCTGAGTTCGGCTGCCTTGTGCCGTTCGGTAAGCGCGGCGCGCTGACTGGCGATCAGCCTGGCGAGCGCGTCCGATTTCGTCAAAAGATCGAGCAGCCGCTCGATGACGGGCGCCTCGCGCACGCGTTCGGTGTACATGCGCCACATCCGCTGGCGCGACACCCAGCCGGCCATCTTCTCACGTAGCGTCAGCCCCCGGAAACTGTCGAGATCGGCAGAAACCTCGGCCGTCAGCCGGTCGAGGCAAAAGACCAGCTCGGCCAGTTGGGCGTCGAGCGCCGCAGCATCGGCGATATGGGCCTGGAAGCGGGCATTCTGCTCGAGGAAGACCTCGTCGGCTGATCGTGTTTCGTCGCCGCTGAAGGCGCTGATCGCAGCCACGCAATAGGCCCCCTCGGCCGCAATCCTCTCGGCGAGGCTGCCTGCGGCTTCATACTGGCTGTCGAATGACGGGGGTTTGCGCACCTGATCTCTCCAGGGAATCTCCTGCCCCCAAGCTAGTCGCTTGCGGCGCCAAAGAAAACAGGCAGCATCGCCGGCTTTAGACCGGCTCGGCGATCCAGGCACCGTTCATCGCGTCGTCCCAGTGCCTGCGGCAGAGCGAGACATATTTCTCATTGCCGCCGACATCGATCTGCGCGCCTTCGTGCAATACTTTTCCTTTCGCGTCGAGCCGCACAACCATCGTCGCCTTGCGCCCGCAATGGCAGATCGTGCGCACCTCGCGCATTTCGTCGGCGATCGCCAGCAGTTCCTGCGAGGCCGGAAACAGCTTGCCCTGGAAATCGGTTCTCAGCCCGTAGACCATCACAGGGATACCGAGCCTGTCGACGACGCGGGCAAGCTGCCAGACATGGACAGGCGTCATGAAATGCGCCTCGTCGACGAAGATGCAGGAAATCGGCGCTCCGTCTCCGCTCAGCGTCGCGACCAACCGAAACAGATCTTCATGCGGCTCGAAGGGAATGGCGCTCGCCTCCAAGCCGATCCGCGAGCCGATGACGCCTCGGCCGGCGCGCTCGTCGAAGGCGGCGATCAGCTGCACCGTGCGCATGCCGCGCTCCTGGTAATTATAGGAGGCCTGCAGCAGCATCGTCGACTTGCCGGCGTTCATCGTCGAGTAGTTGAAATAGAGTTTTGCCATCCGATTTCTCCTTGATCGGCTTATTGAAAGCTTGGAATGGCAAAGAAAAGCCCTGAGGGAGCGATAATCACAGGAATCCGGCTCGAAAACCGCCGAAAGCCCCGGAAACAAGGCATTGCGAAAAAATCCGCGGACGTCGCAATCGCATGGGTCGATACGGCGCAAACGCACTGAGGTCGCTTGTCAAACTCGGTTATTGATGGTTGGCTTGGGAACTTAAAGACTGGGAGTCTAAAATGAAAACAACAAGCACGTTCAAACTCGTTACCGCAACTGCCGTCGCCGCCCTCTCCGTTGCGACCGCCGCCTTCGCCGCCGATCCCGACAGCTGCTCCACCGTTCATTTCTCGGACGTCGGCTGGACGGATATCACCGCCACCACCGCCACCGCATCCATCGTCCTGAAGAGCATCGGCTATCAGACCGACGTCAAGGTTCTCTCCGTGCCGGTCACCTACACCTCGCTGAAGAACAAGGACATCGACGTCTTCCTCGGCAACTGGATGGAGACGCAGGAGAAGGACGTTCGTCCCTATCTCGACGACAAGTCGGTCGAATCCTTCGGCCCGAACCTGGTCGGCGCCAAGTACACGCTCGCCACCAACGCCAAGGGTGCGGAACTCGGCATCAAGGACTTCAAGGATATCGCCGCCCACAAGGACGATCTCGACGGCAAGATCTACGGCATCGAGCCCGGCAATGACGGCAACCGCCTCGTCATGGACATGATCGAGAAGAACGAGTTCGACTTGAAGGATATGGAAGTCGTCGAATCCTCCGAACAGGGCATGCTCGCCCAGGTCGCGCGTGCCGACAAGTCAGGCAAGCCCGTTGTTTTCCTCGGCTGGGAGCCCCACCCGATGAACACCAACTTCAAGCTGACCTACCTCACAGGCGGGGACAAAGTGTTCGGCCCCGACTTCGGCGGCGCCAAGGTCTTCACCAACGTGCGTGCCGGTTATCTCGACGAATGCCCGAATGTCGGCATGATGTTGAAGAACCTGAAATTCTCCCTCGACATGGAGAACCAGATCATGGGCAAGATCCTCAACGACGGCAAGGAGCCGGAGGCTGCAGCTTCCGAATGGCTGAAGGCGAACCCCGCAGCGCTCGAACCCTGGCTCGCGGGCGTCAAAACCCGCGACGGCAGCGGCGAGGCTCTCGCGGCCGCCAAGACCGGCCTCGGCCTCTGATAATACGAACGGGGCGGCTCGCCGCCCCGCTTCATTTTTGTCCGATTGTTGTTTTTCTGGATGGGCGCACCCTTGAATTGGATCACCGAATTTAAGATTCCCGTTGGCCCCTGGGCCAAATCCTTCGTGGACTGGCTGACCTCGAACGGCGAGTGGTTCTTCAACCAGATCGCCTTCCTGCTGTCGAGCGCTATAGATGGCCTGCTCTTCGTGCTGCAGAAGCCCCATCCGCTGATCGTCATCGCGGCCATTACCGCCATCGCCTTTTGGCTGCGCCGGTCGATCGCAGTCGCCGTCTTCACCTGTCTCGGGCTGCTGCTGATCGTCAACCAGGACTATTGGAAGGAAACGACGGAGACTCTCGCCCTCGTGCTCGCCGCCACCTTCGTCTGTATGGTGATCGGCATTCCGCTCGGCATTGCCGCCGCCCGCCGCCCTTGGGTCTATGCTGCCATGCGCCCGATACTCGATCTCATGCAGACCATACCAACATTCGTCTATCTGATCCCGGCGCTCATCCTGTTCGGCCTCGGCATGGTGCCGGGCCTGATCGCCACCGTCATCTTCGCGATCCCCGCCCCGATCCGGCTGACGCGCCTCGGTATCATCTCGACGCCGCCGTCCCTCGTCGAAGCCGCCATCGCTTTTGGAGCGACGCCGATACAGGTCTTGCGCAAAATCGAGCTTCCCTTCGCCACGCCGCAGATCATGGCGGGTCTCACCCAGACCATCATGCTATCGCTGTCGATGGTCGTCATCGCCGCCCTTGTCGGCGCTCCCGGGCTTGGTGTGCCCGTCGTCCGTGCGCTGAACACCGTCAATATCGCCAAGGGCTTCGAGGCGGGCTTCTGCATCGTCATCCTGGCAATCATTCTCGACCGGATGTTCCGCACGGCGGGTGAAGGAGGCGCTGCATGACCGCGGTAAGCTTTAACAATGTCAGCATCATCTTCGGCGATCGGCCGGAAACCGCGCTTGCCATGGTCGATCAGGGCAAATCGCGCGACGAAATCGGCGCCGCGACCGGCTTGGTGCTCGGCGTCGCCGATGCTTCGTTGACGATCGAGGAAGGCGAGATTCTGGTGCTGATGGGCCTTTCCGGCTCCGGCAAGTCGACGCTGCTGCGCGCCGTCAACGGGCTCGCTCCCGTGGTGCGTGGCGATGTCGCCGTCTCCACGACCACCGGCCCCGTCAACCCTTACAGATGCAATGCCAAGGCTCTGCGCGATCTGCGCACGCACACCGTCTCCATGGTGTTCCAGCAGTTCGCCCTTTTGCCTTGGCGCACCGTCGCCGACAATGTCGGCTTCGGCCTCGAACTCGCCGGCATGCCGGAAGCCGAACGCAAGCTCCGCGTCGGCGAGCAGCTTGAACTGGTCAACCTGACAAAATGGGCAGGCCGCAAGGTCAACGAGCTTTCGGGCGGCATGCAGCAGCGTGTCGGCCTTGCACGCGCCTTTGCCACCGGCGCCCCGATCCTGCTCATGGACGAGCCGTTCTCGGCGCTCGACCCATTGATCCGCACCCGTTTGCAGGACGAGCTCCTGGAGTTCCAGCGGCGGCTAAAGAAGACCATCCTCTTCGTCAGCCACGATCTCGACGAGGCCTTCCGCATCGGCAATCGCATCGCCATCATGGAGAGCGGCCGCATCATCCAGTGTGGGACGCCGCACGACATCGTCAAGAACCCCGCAGACCAGTATGTCGCCGACTTCGTGCAGAACCTCAATCCGATCAACATGCTGACGGCGGCCGACGTCATGCAGCCAGGCCTCGGTCAGACTGCCGCCGGCATGAGCGTCAGCGCCACGGCCCGCGCCGCGACCCCGCTCATCGATATCCTCGATGCCCTTGCCCGCCAACCGGGCAGTATCGGCATCGTCGAAAACGGCGCGATCGTCGGCACCATCTCGGCTCAGGATATCGTTGCCGGCCTCACCCGCCATCGCCGCAAGGAGGAAGCTTGATGTTTTCCATCCGCTTTGTCACAAGGCGGATATGAAAGATCAGCCCTCGCCCTTACGCGAAACCGACGACGATGCCCGCAAGCTTGCCCGCGTGCTTCTGCGCTCCGCACGATACGCGGCGATTGCCGTTCTCGACCCAGAGACCGGCTTTCCCTTCGCCAGCCGCGTGCTCGTCGCCACCGATATCGACGGCACCCCCGTTATCCTGGTTTCGCAGCTGTCGGCCCATACCAGGGCGCTCGCCAGCGACCCGCGCGCCTCGCTCCTGACTGGCGAGCCCGGCAAGGGCGATCCCCTCGCCTATCCTCGTCTGACGACCCAGTGCAGAGCAGAATCCGTCGAGCGCAGCAATCCATGCTACGCGCGGATCCACATGCGTTTTCTCGCTCGCCACACTAAGGCGAAGCTTTATATCGACTTTCCTGATTTCCTATTCTTCCGTCTCAAGCCTGAGCAGGCCAGCCTCAATGGCGGCTTCGGCCGCGCCTACCAGCTGGATGGGAACGATCTCGTAATCCAGTCGGCCGCGAATGAGGCGATTGCCGTCGGGGCGGCAGAAGCAGTGCGAGATTTAGTAGAACGCCACCCCGACGTCGAGGAAAGCCTCGCTATCAGGCTAAAGGCGCCGGAATCCGGCTCTTGGCGCATTTGTGGTATCGATTCCTCAGGTTTCGACATGATTTCCGGCGATTTGCTGCTGCGATACGAGTTCGAAACCCTCGCTGTGGATACCGATCACATTTGTTCAAACATGTCTAAAATAGCATACTCGATACCTTAAATTTAGGTATATACAATCTTCGAGCCCAGTTGCTAGTTTTTGGTGTCAGTCAAAATCCCGGCTGGCGGCCTGCGCCAACACGCTTGATGTACGTTTTGCATTAGGAATATAACATATGGAAACCTCTGATTTGGCCGACCACACGAGCGTGGCGGCAGCTTTATTGTCGGCCATGGCAAACCCGAAGAGATTGCTGATCCTGTGTAGCCTCGTGAAGGGCGAAGTGGCCGTCGGCGTGCTTGCGACGCAGGTCGGGCTCAGCCAGTCGGCTCTCTCTCAGCACCTGTCGAAACTGCGCGCTCAAAAGCTGGTCAAGACCCGCAGAGACGCACAGACCATTTATTATTCGAGCACCTCCGAGCCAGTCATGAAGATCCTGGCAACGCTCGAAGACATTTACCTCGTGCAGAACCGGAATAGATCCGCCGCCTGATGATAGCGCTGACATGAATGTCGGCCGATGCCGCGCTGCAAGGGGATGTTCCCGGAGGCTTGGCAGCGATATTTCAGCACCTGAACCTTATGGCACGACCGGCAAATTTGCGATTTGCCGGTCGTGCCTTTGAAGGCCTGGCCTTTCTGCTCCTTTCGCCGCAGGCAAGGAACTGCAGCCCGACCGCGCTGAAGCGCTCGCCCCGTGATCGATCGAAGCAGCTTGAGCCTCCTGTCAGGGGAGCTTTCGGGACTTTTCCCGTTGACGCCTTGGGAAGCCCTGATAATTTGACCGGGCAGTAAAAATATGGGCGTAAGGCCCCCGGGAAAGGGCCGTCAGCGGCCAGGAGAACAGCATGTCCAATCGCCTCAACGCACCAAACGATCTTCGCGCCTTCTGGATGCCGTTTACGGCAAATCGCCAGTTCAAGAAGGAGCCGCGTTTGTTCGTCGGCGCCAAGGACATGTACTACACGACCCATGACGGCCGTCAGGTGCTGGACGGCACGGCCGGCCTTTGGTGCGTCAATGCCGGCCACTGCCGCCCGAAGATCACCGAGGCGATCCGCGAGCAGGCCGGCGAGCTCGATTACGCGCCGGCCTTCCAGCTCGGCCATCCCAAGGCCTTCGAACTGGCAAACCGCCTGGTCGACATCGCCCCGGAAGGCCTGAACCACGTTCTTTATACCAACTCCGGTTCCGAATCCGTCGAGACCGCGCTCAAGGTTGCGCTCGCCTATCATCGCGTGAAGGGCAATGGATCACGCTTCCGCCTGATCGGCCGCGAGCGCGGCTATCACGGCGTTAATTTCGGCGGCATCTCCGTAGGCGGCATCGTCACCAACCGCAAGATGTTCGGCACGCTTCTGACCGGCGTTGATCACATGCCGCACACCCACCAGCCCGGCAAGAACAACTTCACCCGCGGCGAGCCCGAGCATGGCGGCGACATCGCCACCGAACTCGAGCGTATCGTCACCCTGCATGACGCTTCCACCGTCGCCGCCGTCATCGTCGAGCCGGTGGCGGGCTCCACCGGCGTCTTGATCCCGCCGAAGGGCTACCTGCAGAAGCTGCGCGAGATCTGCACCAAACACGGCATCCTTCTGATCTTCGACGAGGTCATTACCGGCTTCGGCCGCCTCGGCGCCCCCTTTGCCGCGCAATATTACGACGTCAAGCCTGACATGATCACTGCCGCCAAAGGACTGACCAATGGCGTCATCCCGATGGGCGCCGTCTTCGTCACCTCCGAGATTCATGATGCCTTCATGAACGGCCCGGAGCATATGATCGAGTTCTTCCACGGCTACACCTATTCCGGCAACCCGATCGCCTCCGCCGCGGCCCTCGCCACGCTCGACACCTACAAGGAGGAGGGCCTGCTGACACGCGCCGCCGAGCTTTCCGACTACTGGGCCGACGCGCTGCATTCGCTGAAGGACTGCCCCAATGTCATCGACATCAGGAACACCGGCCTGATCGGCGCGATCGAACTCGACCCGATCGCCGGCGAGCCCACCAAGCGCGCCTTCACCGCTTTCCTGAAAGCCTATGAAAGCGGCCTGCTGATCCGCACCACCGGCGATATCATCGCACTCTCCCCGCCGCTGATCATCGAGAAGCACCACATCGACGAGCTCTTCGGCAAGCTGCGGGCCATCCTGCAGAACAACATTTGAGAAAGCTCTGAAGTCTTCAGGCATCATGGCCTGCGGCGGACCGCCTGCATAATTCCTCAAATCGGAACCGATTTAAGGAGAAAATTATGCGGCAATTCAAAGTGTTACAGCGTCCTTTTCGCGTCTGAAAAGACGCGCGGCGCTGTAAATCCATCCAGGCCCTTTTGTTGGGAAGACCGATAGGCCTCAGCTCACGGCGGCGACGGAAAGGCAGAGGGCGAATTTCTTCACCAGCCGGCGATCGAATTGCCCTTCGCTGCCAAGCATCCACTTCAGTGCTTGGCTCGCGCTCCATGGCGCCTTGTACGGCCGCACGGAGGTCACGGCGTCATAGACGTCGCAAATCGCAGCAAGACGGGCATGGAAGCTGACCTGCGTCTCGGAAAGCCTGCGAGGATAGCCCTTGCCGTCGATACGTTCATGATGGTTGAGGCATACGTCGAGTACGATCTCCGACATGCCTTCCTGGCGTGACAGGATTGCATGCCCCTTTTCGGGGTGATCGCGGATCATCTTGATCTCGTCCTCGTCAAGACGCCCTTCCTTGTTGAGTATCTCAAGCGGAATTTCGAGCTTGCCGACGTCGTGCAGCAATCCTGCTGTGCCGAGCGTCTGCACTGTAGCCTCGTCAAGTCCGAGATGACGGCCGAAAAGGATCATCAGCGCACTCACCGAAAGGGAATGCAGAAACGTCACTTCGTCCTTGGATTTCAGACGCGTAACGCTGAGAAAGACAGTGGGATTGTCATCCATCGACTTGGAGACTGAGGAAATCACCGGCGCCACCTGATCGACGCTGATCCCATCGCCATGCTGGAGCCGGCCGAAAACGCTTTCCAGTACCTGCACGGATTTCTGGATGGTCTCGCGTGCCGCCTGGGTGTCGATCTCGATATTGCCGCCTGGCAGGCCGTCAATGTCCAGGCCTCTGCTGGTGTTGATGATAACACCTTCAATACCGCTCTTGCGAAGTTTCAGGGCATCGGCTTCACGCCGCAGCAGAAATCTTCGCTTGGACAGAAAAGGATCCTGCCATGCACCCTCGATCGCCTCCACAAACATTCCGTTGCGCACCCGCCTGGCTTCGATACGCTTGAGCATCCAGATCTCAGTTCCCGAAATATCTCTCTGTTTATTATCGACCGCTCTTTTGCATCGCAGCAATATATGCACGAACAATGGTTCTACTCTAATTGGTAGAATCAAGTGTTAATCTCAAAACGGAATTCGAATATTCAGAAAGACGAGGACGTTCCCCGAAATTCAGCAGGTCTATCAGCGATCCGCGCTGATGCCAGGGGGTACCGCACCCTCTAGAAATCGGCAAACAGCGCCAGGATCGACGATTCCGGGACGATTTCATGCCGGATCGGCTCGATTTTCGTTTCATTTTGTTATCAACTTGCGGAATCTCACCAAAATTCCTAGAAATCTTGCCGTTGCGCCCATTTGAGCCAAATATGGCCGGAGGGCGCATCGATCGCGCCGATATCGATCGTCCTTGGCACGGCCTGGGGGCCGTTGAACGATCCGGAAAAGCCGGCGCGACGCTTCATCGCGGGTCGAATGACCCCATCCAAGGAGACAAATTATGACCCTCAAGACATTGACGGCGACCCTCGTCGCGTCACTCGCCTTTGCGCCGCTTGCCTATGCCGATATCACCATCGGCCTGATCGCGCCGCTGACCGGCCCGGTCGCCGCCTATGGCGACCAGGTGAAGAATGGTGCGCAGACCGCCGTCGACGAAATCAACAAGAAGGGCGGAATTCTCGGCGAGAAGGTCGTCCTCGAACTGGCCGACGATGCCGGCGAACCGAAACAGGGCGTTTCCGCCGCCAACAAGGTCGTCGGCGACGGCATCCGCTTCGTCGTCGGCCCGGTAACCTCGGGCGTCGCCATTCCCGTTTCGGACGTGCTTGCTGAAAACGGCGTGCTGATGGTTACCCCGACCGCGACGGCCCCCGACCTCACCAAGCGTGGTCTCACCAATGTGCTGCGCACCTGCGGCCGCGACGACCAGCAGGCCGAAGTCGCCGCCAAATATGTGCTGAAGAATTTCAAGGACAAGCGCGTCGCCATCGTCAACGACAAGGGCGCCTACGGCAAGGGCCTCGCAGATGCCTTCAAGGCGACGCTGAACGCCGGCGGCATCACCGAAGTCGTCAATGACGCGATCACGCCTGGCGACAAGGATTTCAGCGCGCTCACCACCCGCATCAAGTCCGAGAAGGTCGACGTGGTCTATTTCGGCGGCTACCATCCGGAAGGCGGGCTGCTCGCCCGCCAGCTGCATGACCTCGCCGCCAACGCGACGATCATCGGCGGCGACGGACTCTCCAACACCGAATTCTGGGCAATCGGCACGGATGCGGCAGGAGGCACGATCTTCACCAACGCTTCGGACGCCACCAAGAGCCCGGATTCCAAGGCCGCAGCCGGCGCGCTCGCCGCCAAGAACATCCCGGCCGAGGCCTTCACGCTGAACGCTTATGCCGCCGTCGAAGTGCTGAAGGCCGGCATCGAGAAGGCCGGCAGCGCCGAGGATGCGGAAGCCGTCGCGGCCGCGCTGAAGGGCGGCGAAGAAATCCCGACCGCCATCGGCAAGGTCACCTACGGCGAGACCGGCGACCTCACCTCGCAGAGCTTCTCGCTCTACAAGTGGGAAGCCGGCAAGATCGTCGCCGCCGAGTAATTGACGGATATAGAGAAACAGGATCGGGCGCCTCACGGCGCCCGATTTGTATTTTGAGAGATGGGCTGCCGGTCAATCCCGCGTCCTCTTATCCTCACGCAGATAGCTTTCCACTGTCGGGTGTTCGATAAGTACCATCGGTTGAACATACGTCCGATTGGGTGTTGGATTTGAAATCCGCGCGTAGAAACTGGCGACCACGACGCGCTTAAGATTTTCATCGGAAGCGACACTTCCGGTCGATTTTTTGAGAATGATCTGACTGACCTTCCCGTGCTTGTCGGTCGTGAGTACCGCAGAGTTGTTCACACAGCCGCTCAACAGAAAAACTGCTGCGCAGGCCGCCGAAATAATTGCTTTCATATCATGACCTTGAGTTGGAAAACGACATCTGTATTCTCGCTTCACTAGCACTGCTGCCACCGAGGCAAAAGCAGCGGGAAATACAATCCAAATGTTTCCAGCATCAGTTCGGCATCAGCGGCAGAAAAACAATCGAAGAGGTAGCAATCCATGACCACGAAGCTCGAACGTCTCATCGATCAGGGCGTTGGCCGTGTGCCGGCCGATATCGTGCTGAAGGGCGGCTGCTTCTTCGATCTCGTCACCGGCGAACTCGTCCAGTCGGACATTGCCATCGGCGCCGATCGCATCGTCGGCACCTCAGGCAATTATGAGGGCGAAACCGAGATCGACATCTCGGGCAGGATCGTCGTTCCAGGCTTCATCGATACGCATCTGCATATCGAATCTTCGCTGGTGACCCCGCATGAATTCGATCGCTGCGTTCTGCCCTATGGTGTCACCACCGCCATCTGCGATCCGCACGAAATCGCCAATGTGCTCGGAACCGCCGGCATCGAATTCTTTGTTGAATCCGCGCTGGAGACGATCATGGACATCCGCGTCCAGCTCTCTTCCTGCGTTCCGGCGACACATCTCGAAACCTCCGGCGCCGACCTGCCGATCGAAAGCCTCCTGCCCTACCGTGACCATCCGCAGGTCATCGGCCTTGCCGAATTCATGAATTTCCCCGGCGTCATCCACAAAGACCCCATCTGCATGGCCAAGCTCGAAGCCTTCCAGAGCGGCCATATCGACGGTCACGCGCCGCTGCTCTCGGGCAACGACCTCAACGGTTACCTCTCGGCCGGCATCCGCACCGAGCACGAATGCACGACCGCCGCCGAAGCGCTGGAAAAGATCCGCAAGGGCATGCACATTCTCGTGCGCGAAGGTTCGGTATCCAAGGATCTCGCTGCGCTGATACCCATTATCACCGAGCGGCTTTCACCCTTCCTCGCGCTTTGCACCGACGACCGCAATCCGCTCGATATCGCCGAACAGGGCCATCTTGATCATATGATCCGCACAGCGATCGCGAGCGGCGTCGAACCCCTGGCGATCTACCGCGCCGCCTCGATTTCGGCCGCCCGCGCCTTCGGTCTGAGGGACCGCGGCCTGGTCGCGCCCGGCTGGCGCGCCGATCTGGTGGTGCTCGACAGCCTGGAAAACTGCCGCGCCGACATGGTCTTTTCCGCCGGCCGCCGCGTCACCGATGCGCTCTTTTCCTCGCGCAGGCCGGTTGCCCCGATCGGCCTCGACAGCGTCAAGGCCCGTCCCGTCAACGCCGCCCATTTCGGCGTCCCGGTCGCCGAAGGCGAGACGCCTGTCATCGGCGTCATCCCGGGCAAGATCATCACCGAGCATCGCCGCTATCGCCTGCCCGTCAGGGGCAACGAGGCGACAGTCGATCTTGCGAATGATATCATCAAGGTCGCCGTCATCGAGCGCCACGGCAAGAACGGCAACCATGCCAACGGCTTCGTCCAGGGCTTCGGCCTGAAGAAGGGTGCGATCGCCTCGACCGTCGGCCATGACAGCCACAATATCTGCGTCGTCGGCGTCAACGAGGACGACATGGCGCGCGCCGCAAACCGCCTCGGCGAGATCAAGGGCGGCTTCGTTGTCGTCGAAGACGGCAAGGTCACCGGCGAAATCGCCCTGCCCATCGCCGGCTTGATGAGCCTCGAACCCTATGAGACGGTCCGCGATACGCTCCACCAACTGCGCAAAGCCGCCTTGGCGCTCGGCGCCACGCTGGAAGAACCCTTCCTCCAGCTCGCTTTCTTGCCGCTGCCGGTCATCCCGCACCTGAAAATATCCGACCGCGGCATGGTTGATGTCGACAAGTTCGCGCTCATCGGGTGACGCGATTGAAAAACGGCTGGCTCCGCGGCGGACAACCTCAACAGTCGCCTTTCAGTCGAGCGTCAAACCCGCGCACAAAACCCATCCAACGCCGCAAGCTTCACCAATCCCGCGTCAGCCACCGCCTCGAAGCCCGGCATCGCAAGCGGTTCCCCGAGCACGATGCCGTCAGGCAGGCGGAATTCCGCCGGTTTGCGCGTCAGGTTGAAAATGAAGAGCAGTTTTTCTCCGCCCTTTTCGCGGGTGAAGGCGAGCAGATCCTGGTTGGTGCCGATGAAGGTCATCTCGCCGTCGATCAGCGCCAGGTGGCTCCTCCGGAATGCGAGCGTCCTGCGGTAGTGATGCAGCACCGAGCTGTCGCTCGTCTCCTGCGTATCCACGGAAAGCGCTGCCTGCTCGTAAGGTACCGGCAGCCAGCTCTTCTCGGCCGACGTGAAGCCCGCATGCGCCTTGCCGGCTTCCCAGGGCATCGGCGTGCGGCATCCGTCGCGGCCCTTGAAGGCCGGCCAGAAGCGGATGCCGTAGGGATCGCGCAGATCCTCGAAGGCGAGCTCCGCCTCGGGCAGGCCGAGTTCCTCGCCTTGATAGAGGCAGATCGAGCCACGTAGTGCCGCAAGCACCGAGATCGCCAGCTTGGCGATGACAGGCCGCTCTTCCTCCGTCCGCGCAAAACGGCTGACATGGCGCATGACGTCGTGGTTGGAAAAAGCCCAGCAGACCCAGCCGTCCGTGACTGCTTTCTGGAAGGCCTCGACGCAGCCGCGAATATGCTCGGCGGTGAATTCCGGCCCCAGCAGATCAAATGTGTAGCACATGTGCAGCTTGTCGCCGCCACTCGTATAGGCGCCAACCGTCTTCAGCGAACGCGCCCCATCGCCGACTTCGCCGACGGTCGTGCGATCCTCGTACTGGTTGAGCAGCGCCCGGAAGCGTTTGAGGAAATCGACATTTTCCGGCTGCGTCTTGTCATAGAGGTGGTTCTGCATGCCGTAGGGATTGCTGTCGGGCGCATCGAGGCCTGCGTCATCCTCATCCGGCTCGTGCGGCGGATTGCTCCTGAGCAGCTTGTCGCAGAAATAATAGTTGACCGTATCCAGGCGGAAGCCGTCGACGCCGCGGTCGAGCCAGAACTTCACCGTCTCCAGCACCGCATCCTGCACGGCCTCGCTGTGGAAGTTGAGATCCGGCTGCGAGGTCAGGAAATTATGCTGGTAATATTGCCGGCGCACGCCATCCCATTCCCAGCCCGGCCCGCCGAAGATCGACAGCCAGTTGTTCGGCGCCGTGCCGTCAGGCTTCGGATCGGCCCAGACATACCAATCCGCCTTGGGATTGGTCCGGCTCGATCGGCTCTCGACGAACCAGGGATGCCGGTCGGAGGTGTGCGAGATCACCTGGTCGATAACAACCTTGATGCCGAGCTTGTGCGCCTCGGCCATCATCTCGTCGAAATCGGCGAGTGTCCCGAAGATCGGATCGACGTCGCAATAATCGGAAACGTCGTAGCCCATGTCGGCCATCGGCGACTTGAAGAAGGGCGAGAGCCAGATCGCGTCGACGCCGAGGCTGGCAATATGCGGCAGCCGGCGGGTAATTCCCCTGAGATCGCCGAGACCATCGCTGTTGGTGTCCTGAAACGAGCGCGGATAGACTTGATAGATCACCGCGCCGCGCCACCAGTCCGCACTCCCGCCTGCCTGCAATGCCATCGGCTACATCTCCTGCCTCGTTTGCGCTCGCCACACTAAAGCGGACGAAACAAAAGACAACCATGTGAAGCGGTTATGAAGGCGTTGCGAAACGCCGCGACGCATCGTCGCGATCCGACAAGGGGGAGACGTACATAGGCTTGTCCACAACCCGAATCCACCCTCCGGATTTGGGGTTGCAACGCAAAGCCTTTGCGATAATGTGCGCGCTGACCTGCACGTAAGAGGTCAAACACCGGGAACAAATGTCTAATAAAGGCGAAAAGCCTAGAAAGGTGGGCCCACCATGAACCATTTCGCGAAAAAATTTCTCGCCTCTGCAATGCTTGGCACATTGCTGGCGTTTTCGGCCCACGCGGCCACGCTCAACATTCACAATGGTGGCGACCCGCAGTCGCTCGATCCGCAGAAGCTTTCCGGCGACTGGGAGAACCGCATCGCCGGCGACATTTTTGAAGGCCTCGTCACTGAGGACGCCAAGGATAATCCGATCCCCGGCCAGGCTGAAAGCTGGACAATTTCGCCTGACGGCAAGGTCTACACCTTCAAGCTTCGCGACGGCATCAAGTGGTCCGATGGCCAGCCGGTAACGGCAGGAGACTTCGTCTTCGCCTTCCAGCGCCTCGTCGACCCTAAGAACGCCGCCGACTACGCTTATCTCCAGTTCACCATCAAGAACGCGGAAAAGATCAACAAGGGTGAGATCACCGATCTCAACCAGCTCGGCGTCAAGGCGATCGACGACAAGACGCTCGAAATCACCCTCGAAAACTCCACCCCTTATTTCCTCAATGCCCTGATGCACTACACCGCCTATCCGCTGCCGAAGCATGTCGTCGAGGCGAAGGGGCAGGATTGGGTCAAGATCGGCAACATCGTCACCAACGGCCCCTACAAGCCCGTCGAATGGGTTCCGGGCTCGCATGTCACGACAGTCAAGAACGATCAGTGGTATGACACCAAAGACCTGAAGATCGACGGAGCGAAGTTCTTCGTGCTCGAAGACCAGGAAGCCGCGCTGAAACGCTACCGCGCCGGCGAATTCGACATCCTCACCGACTTCCCAACCGACCAATACGAGTGGATGAAGAAAAACCTGCCGGGCCAGGCGCATGTCGCCCCCTTCTCTGGCCTCTATTATTACGTCGTCAACTCGCAGAAACCGCCCTTCAGCGACAAGCGCGTCCGCCAGGCTCTCTCCATGGCGATCAACCGCGAGGTCATCGGCCCGCAGATCCTCGGCACCGGCGAACTGCCGGCCTATTCCTGGGTTCCGCCGGGCACGGCGAATTACGGCGAACCGGCCTATGTTAGCTGGAAGGACCTGCCCTACAGCGAGAAGGTCGCCGAAGCCAAGAAGCTCCTGACCGAAGCCGGTTTCGGCCCCGACAAGCCGCTTCACGCCGTGCTGAGCTACAACACCAACGACAACCACAAGCGCATCGCCGTCGCCATCGCATCCATGTGGAAGCCGCTTGGCGTCGATGTCGAACTCGTCAATGCCGAAACCAAAGTGCATTACGACCAGATGCAGCGTGGTCAAGTCGAAATCGGCCGCGCCGGCTGGCTCGCCGACTACAACGACCCTGATAATTTCCTGAACCTCCTGGTGACAGGCGTGCAGATGAACTACGGCCGCTGGTCGAATCCCGAGTACGACAAGATGATCAAGGAAGGCAACGCCGAGACGGATCTCACCAAGCGTGCCGCGATCTTCAAGAAGGCCGAACAGCTGGCGCTGGATGAATCCGCCGCCCTGCCGATCTACTACTATGTCTCGAAGAACGTCGTTTCGCCGAAGATCGAAGGCTTCGTCGACAACATCCAAGACATCCACCGCACCCGCTGGCTGTCGATGAAAGAGTAAGGGAAAACGGTCCTTTCCGCGCACTGCGGAAAGGACCGGCCCACGATCATGATCAAATACGCACTCCGTCGCCTGCTGTCGACGATCCCCGTCATGTGGATCGCCGTGACAGCCTCGTTTTTTGTTTTGCGCCTTGCCCCCGGCGGCCCTTTCGATGGCGAAAGGCCATTGCCGCCGGTGATCCTGAAGAACCTTGCGATCCACTACAATCTCGATAAGCCGCTCATCCAGCAGTACCTGATCTATGTCGGTGACCTGCTCCGGGGCGATCTCGGTCCCTCCTTCGCGAGTGAGGATTTCACAGTCGCCCAGCAGATCATGATCGGTCTGCCCTACACCTTCACCATCGGTACGGCTGCCTTCCTGATTGCCATCATTGTCGGCGTGGCCGTCGGCTGTCTCGGGGCGCTCTATCAGAACAAGGCACCGGATTATATTCTGGGCGCGCTCATTCTGGTGGGCGTCGTGCTACCGAACTTCCTGATTGCGCCCATCCTGCAGCTCGTCTTCGGCATCCATCTCGCGTGGTTTCCGGTCGGCGGCTGGGGTGACGGCTCGATCAAATACCTCATCCTGCCGATCGTCGTTTTGGCGCTGCCGCATGCCGGCCGTATCTCGCGCATCACGCGCGGCTCGATGATCGAGGTGATGAATCAGAATTTCATTCGCACCGCCAAGGCCAAAGGCATCGGCCCCCGCCTGACGGTCATGCGCCACGCGCTGAAGCCAGCGCTGATGCCTGTCGTCTCCTATCTGGGTCCAGCAGCAAGTTACCTTCTCACCGGCTCGCTGGTTGTCGAGAGCATCTTCGGATTGCCCGGCATCGGCCGCTATTTCGTCAACGCAGCGCTGAACCGCGATTACGGCATGGTTCTCGGCACGGTCATCTTCTACATGGTGCTGATCGTGTTCCTGAACCTTCTCGTCGATATCGCCTATGCCTGGCTCGATCCGAAAGTGAGAAACCGATGATCCTCAACCCCGCAAAGCGAGAATTGCTCGCCCAGGAACTGCTGGAGGCGGAAGGCCTTGCGCCCGAAAGCCGCTCGCTCACCAAGGATGCCTTGCGTCGCCTCGGGCGCAACAAGGCGGCCGTCCTGTCGATCGTCGTCCTGACGCTTTTGATCCTCGTCGCCTTCATCGGCCCCTGGTTCATTCCCTTCAACTATGAGGATCCTGATTGGGCGGCTTTCCGCATACCCCCCTCGATCGAAACCGGCCACTATTTCGGCACCGACCCGAACGGCCGCGACCTTCTCGCCCGCGTCCTTTACGGCACCCGCGTCTCGCTGGCGGTGGCGCTGACGGCGACCGTCGTCTCCGTCTTCATCGGCGTGCTCTACGGTGCGGTATCGGGTTATATCGGCGGCAGGCTGGATGCGATCATGATGCGCTTCGTCGATATCATGTATGCGCTTCCCTATATCCTCTTCGTCATCCTGCTGATGGTGATCTTCGGCCGCAACGTCTATCTGCTGTTTGCCGCCATCGGCGCGCTGGAATGGCTGACGATGGCCCGCATCGTGCGTGGCCAGACGCTGTCGATCAAGCATCGCGAATTCATCGAAGCGGCCCGCGCATCCGGACAGCGGCCGTTCAAGATCATCATCAAGCACATCATCCCGAACCTCGTCGGCCCGGTGGTGATTTTCGCGGCGCTGACGGTGCCTGAGATCATTGCCACCGAAAGCTTCCTTTCCTATCTCGGCTTCGGCGTGCAGGAACCGCTGACCTCGCTCGGCACGCTGATCGCCGAGGGGACCGATGCCATGGAAAGCATGCCGTGGCTGCTGGTCTTCCCGGCGAGCTTTCTTGTGGCGCTGCTGCTCAGCCTGCTCTTCATCGGCGACGGGCTGCGCGACGCGTTCGACCCGAAGGATCGTTAAATGACGGATACCCTCCTCGAACTCAAAGACTACTCGATCACCTTCAAGACGCCGGATGGAGAAGTGAAGGCGGTCTCGAACATGAACCTGACGGTCAAGCGCGGCGAGCGCATCGCCATCGTCGGCGAATCCGGCTCCGGCAAGAGTCAGACCTTCCTCGGCATCATGGGCCTGCTCGCCAAGAACGGCAAAACGACGGGACAGGCGCTGCTCGAAGGCAAGGACGTGCTGGCGCTGAAACCGCGCGAGCTCGACCAGATCCGCGGCAAAGACATGGCGATGGTCTTCCAGGACCCGATGACGGCGCTCAATCCAACGCTGAAGATCTCCCGGCAGCTGACGGAGCAGCTCGAGGTTCACGGCGGGCTGACGGCGCGCGCCGCATCCGCCGCCGCACTCGATATGCTGAAACGCGTTGGCATCCCCGACCCGACGCGACGCTTCCACCTCTACCCGCATGAGCTCTCCGGCGGCATGCGACAGCGCATCGTCATCGCCATGGCGCTGCTCACCCGGCCGAAGCTGTTGATCGCCGACGAACCGACAACGGCCCTCGACGTCACCATCCAGGCACAGATCCTCGACCTCTTCAACGATCTGACGGCGGAGATGAACACGGCGCTGATCATGATCACCCACGATCTCGGCGTCGTTGCCGGCCTCGCCGACCGCGTCGCCGTCATGTATGCCGGTCGCATCGTCGAGGAAGCGCCGGTCGATGAACTCTTCGACAATCCGGCCCATCCCTATACCGCAGCACTGCATGCCTCGATCCCACGCCCTGACCAGGATGTCGACGACCTCGTCGTCATCCCCGGCCGTCCGCCGAACCTGCAGCACCTGCCGAAGGGCTGCAATTTCTCGCCGCGCTGTTCGCAGGTCCAGGACGATTGCATCGACCGACCGCCGCCGCTCGAAACGCTGGCGCCGCACCATTGCGCCGCCTGTTACCACCCCTTCCCGCGTCGCGAGGAGCTGCTGAACCATGGCTGAACGATCGCTTCTAAGGGTCGAGAACCTGACGACCCAATTCGAACTGCCAGCCAAAGGCCTCTTCAAGCCGCCGATCTTCCTGACCGCCGTCAACAATGTCAGCTTCGACCTCAGCGAAGGCCGCACGCTCGGCATCGTCGGTGAATCCGGTTGCGGCAAGTCCACGCTCGGCCGCTCCATCCTGCGGCTGTTGAAGTCGCAGAAGGGCCGTATCCTCTGGCAGGGCCGCAACCTTCTCGACCTGTCGGACGAGGAAATGCGCGCCGCCCGCCGCGACATGCAGATCATCTTCCAGGATCCGATCGCCTCGCTCGACCCGCGCATGACTGTTGGAGATATCATCGCCGAGCCGCTTACCGTCTTCGAGCCGAAGCTATCAAGGGCCGAGCGCACCGAGCGTGTTCGCGAGATCATGACCGCCGTCGGCCTGGTGCCGGAAATGATCAACCGCTATCCGCACGAATTCTCCGGCGGCCAGGCGCAGCGCATAGGCATCGCCCGCGCGGTCGTCACCAAACCGAAGCTCATCATCTGCGACGAGCCGGTTTCGGCCCTCGACGTCTCGATCCAGGGTCAGGTCATCACGCTTCTGCGCAAGCTGCGCAAGGAATTCGGCCTGACGCTGATCTTCATCAGCCACGACCTCTCCGTCGTGCGCCTGATCTCAGACGATGTGCTGGTGCTCTATCTCGGCAGGGTGGTGGAAGCCGGCGACTGCGCCACCGTCTTCGATCATCCCGCCCATCCCTATACGCAGGCGCTCTTCTCCGCTGCGCCGATCCCGGATCCGAAGCTTGCGCGCCTGCGCACCCGCATCCGCCTGCAGGGTGACCCACCCTCGCCGCTCAACCCGCCGAAAGGCTGCGTCTTCTCACCGCGCTGCTGGAAGGCGACCGACATCTGTCGCACCGAAATGCCGCCGACAGAGGAGGTCCGCCCCGGCCAGAAGGCCGCCTGTTATCATATGGACAGGCCATGAATGGAACGACGGTCGCGCAAGCGGCCGTCACCTCATAAGGATACCCAGTGCGCCATCCGTTTCGGGCGAAGCAGACTTATTTTGGGTCTAAAGACCCCAATAAGAAAGCTTTTATAAGCATGTGCTATCCCATTTCGGCCTAATCGCAAGCCAGGGGAACGCATATATGAAATCGAAAATATCAGGTGTAATCGCACTTACCGCGGCCATGATTGCCGTCTCCGCGGTTTCATCGCATGCCGAAGATCTGACGTTCAAGCTCATCAACGGAACGAACTCCGTCCTGACGCACTTCTACAGCTCGCCGACCGGCGTCGACGACTGGGAAGAAGACGTCTTCGGCGAGAACGTTCTCGATCCGGACGAAACCATGGATATCACCATCGCCGACGGCCGCACCGTCTGCAAATACGACATGCGCTTCGAATTCGAGGAAGGGTCAAACCTCGAAACCACCGAAGATACGCAGGATCTTTGCGCGATGGGCAGCTACACCATCCACGAATAGATAATAAGAGCCCGCCTTCGCCTCGTCCGTGAAGGCGGGTTTACATATCTGGTGATATCGACGCTTGTCACTCCGCCCGGCTCCGCGTATCAGCGAATGAAGACTAGCGCGTCCTGTTGGACACGCGGGGCTCCAAATGCCGGGAGGACAAGGTGAGCAGACGGTTTCTATCGATCGGTGAATGCATGGTGGAACTCTCGCAGGCAGGCGATGGTCTGCTGCGCAAGGGCTTTGCCGGCGATACCTTCAATACCGCCTGGTATGCCCGCGCCTGCCTTGCCGCCGACTGGTCGGTCGACTACTTCACCGCCCTCGGTGACGACGCCATGTCGGACGAGATGCTGGCCTTCATCGACACATCAGGCATCGGCACGAGCCTCATCCGCCGCATCAAGGGCAGGACGCCCGGCCTCTATATGATCAATCTGAAGAACGGCGAACGTTCCTTCAGCTACTGGCGCGACAGCTCGGCTGCCCGCAGCCTGGCGGCTGATCCGGACCGCCTGCGCGAGGCGGTGGAGAGCGCTGCCGTCATCTATTTCTCCGGCATCACCCTTGCCATTCTGCCCCAGGAGGATGCCGAGACTTTGCTTGCAGAAGTCCGTCGCGCCAAGGCCGCCGGCAAGCTCGTCGTCTTCGATCCGAACATCCGCCCGCGCCTCTGGTCGAGCTACGACGTGATGCACACGACGATCAGCGAAGGCGCCCGCTCCTCCGTGCTCGTCATGCCGAGCTTCGACGACGAGGCGGCCCATTTCGGCGATGATTCCATCGAGGCGACGATCCATCGCTATCGCGCACTGGGTGCCGTCGATATCGTCGTCAAGAACGGCGCTGACGGTGTCACGATGAATTTTGCCGGCGAGCAAACCTTCGTTCCGGCCGAAAAAGTGGAGAAGGTGGTCGACACAACCAGCGCCGGCGACAGCTTCAACGGCGCCTTTCTCGCACGATATCTCGAAGCAGGCGATGCGCCTGCCGCCACCCGCTTCGCAGCAAAGGTTGCTGCCCGCGTCGTCAGCGAACATGGTGCATTGGTCGTAAGGGAAAAGCTTGGATTGGACCGCGGCTAAAGCGGCGCGGTCTTTCAGATTCGCTTAGCGCAACATGCTTTTACGCCGCCCATGGTGACGCAGTCTGAACGCCATGTGTAGGCGCTCCCTGCCTTATCGGCATCGTGTGCCCCGCTGCCAGGGGAAATCAGGACTTCGTCGGTCGATCGGACTCGCGAACTGCCTCGTCATGGTACCAGCAGCTGTCGAGCGCAGCATCGCAGACGGCTGCTGCCTCGCGCTCCATCAGCTTGGCGCGTTCGAACCGGTCGGCGTTTCGTATCGCCTTAGCGGGAAACTGGTAGATCGTCGCGGATTCACGATGGAAACCGGTGGGCATGAGATCGCCTCCATTCAGTTCGGCGCATCAACATTTCAGGACCACCTACATAGCACAATGCACATAGTTTATGCAAATTGCATAAAATAAGGGCAATGTTACAATTGTAATCGGTCGGTATGCTGTCTCGGCTAAAAGCTTCCGATAATTTGTTTAACACTTCATCATTTCAGCTTAACGCCGCAATTTTCATCCGGTTCCAGACGGAAAAAGCGCGTTTTGATGGGCAATACCGCCGGTGAGCGTTAAAAACGGCCCGATTTTCCAAAAGCTAAAAAACCGACAGACATGCTGACTCGCGATTTTTCTTTCGAGCCGCGCCAAAACTGGCACGCTACGTGCTTTTAAAGCATCATCCCTGGCGGTCGGATGCGCTTGCGCGCCGAGATCACCTCCGGATTTGCTCACCTTCGTAGCATTGAGAGAGTCACGATGACAAAATATAAGCTCGAGTATATTTGGCTCGATGGGTACACTCCGGTACCGAACCTGCGTGGCAAGACGCAGATCAAGGAATTCGACGTATTCCCGACGCTGGAACAGCTTCCGCTCTGGGGCTTTGACGGCTCCTCGACGCAGCAGGCCGAAGGCCGCAGCTCCGATTGCGTGCTGAAGCCGGTCGCCATCTATCCCGACCCGGCCCGTACCAACGGCGCTCTCGTCATGTGCGAAGTCATGATGCCGGATGGCGTCACGCCGCACGCATCGAATGCCCGCGCCACCATCCTTGACGACGAAGACGCCTGGTTCGGCTTCGAGCAGGAATATTTCTTCTACCAGAACGGCCGTCCGCTCGGCTTCCCTGAGCAGGGCTACCCCGCTCCGCAGGGCCCGTACTACACCGGCGTCGGCTATTCGAACGTCGGCGACGTTGCCCGCGAAATCGTCGAAGAGCATCTCGACCTCTGCCTCGCTGCCGGCATCAACCACGAAGGCATCAATGCTGAAGTGGCCAAGGGCCAGTGGGAATTCCAGATTTTCGGCAAGGGCTCCAAGAAGGCCGCCGACCAGATCTGGATGGCACGCTACCTCTTGCAGCGCCTGACCGAAAAGTACGGCATCGACATCGAGTATCACTGCAAGCCGCTCGGCGATACCGACTGGAACGGCTCGGGCATGCATTGCAACTTCTCGACCAAATACATGCGCGAAGTCGGCGGCAAGGCCTATTTCGAAGCGCTGATGGCGCAGTTCGAAAAGAACCTGATGGACCACATCAGCGTCTACGGTCCTGACAACGACAAGCGCCTGACCGGCAAACACGAAACGGCACCGTGGAACAAGTTCTCCTACGGCGTTGCCGACCGTGGTGCTTCGGTCCGCGTGCCGCACTCCTTCGTCAAGAACGACTACAAGGGCTATCTGGAAGACCGCCGCCCGAACTCGCAGGGCTGCCCCTACCAGATCGCTTCGCAGGTTCTGAAGACGATCTCGGAAGTTCCGACAGCAAGCTCGGCTTCCGCTGCCGCTTAACCTCCCAAACGGCGCCGGTCCACGACCGGCGCCATCGTTCTTTATGCATGAAAACCGCGATCGACCGCTGACATATTCGCGGGTATCGAGCCGCTAAAGCCCTGCAATCCTTGCAATATGGGCTGTAATATTTCCATCATGGTCATGCCTCAAAATAGAGAAGCGGGAATCGCCGTTCCGGAACCCCGCTTTGGGGTTGAGCGTTGGCATATCACTGCGACGCGGATGGAAATCGTGACATGCTGCAACGTCCGGCAAACACTTATAGCTGCGAGAGCTGGGCCAATGCCGCAGCCGCCGGAAACCTGCCCGAAAGGCTGGTGATCGTCACCGATGCCTGGCACCCGCAGGTCAACGGCGTCGTTCGCTCGATCGAGAACACCAACCGCGAACTGGCGAAGATGGGCGTCGAGGTTTCGATGGTGACGCCGGAGCGCTTCAACAGCATCCCCTGCCCAACTTATCCCGAGATCCGCCTATCGATCGCCAATTACCACCGCATCGCCCGCGAGATCGAAAAGCACAATCCCTCCTACGTGCATATTGCCACCGAAGGTCCGCTGGGGCTGACCGCCCGCCGCTGGTGCCTGAGGAACCGCATGCCGTTTTCGACGAGCTACCACACCCGCTTCCCGGAATACGTCTCCGCGCGCCTGCCGATACCGAAGAGCTGGCTCTATTCCTTCGTCCGCTGGTTCCACAATGGCGGCGCTGGCTGCATGGTGGCGACACCGAGCCTTGCCCGTGAACTGTCGGAAAAGGGCATCCGCAACCTCATGCCCTGGAGCCGCGGCATCGACGCCACGCAGTTCCGTCCGATGGCGCTCGAGGAAAACCCGTTCGGCTTGGCGCGTCCGATCTTCATGACCGTCGGCCGCGTGGCGCTGGAAAAGAACCTGCCGGCCTTCCTCGATCTCGACCTGCCGGGTTCCAAGGTCGTCGTCGGCGACGGCCCGGCGCGCGCCGAACTCGAGAAGCAATATTCCGACGTCTTCTTCGCGGGCGTGCAGTTCGGCGAGGACCTGGCGAAAACCTATGCCCAGGCCGACGTCTTTGTCTTTCCCTCGCTCACCGATACCTTCGGCAACACCATCCTCGAAGCACTGGCATCGGGCGTGCCGGTCGCAGCCTATCCGGTCACCGGCCCGCTCGACATCATTGGCGATGACAGCGAGGTCGGGGCGCTCGACCAGAACCTGCAGGCCGCCTGCCTTGCCGCCCTCTCCGCCTCGCGCGGCAAGGCGCGTGAACTCGCCATGCAATATTCCTGGGAAGCAGCGACGCTGCAGTTCATCAACAATATCCGCGCCGCCAATGGCGTCATCACGCCGAAATGGAAGAAGGCCTGGCAGTTTGCCAAATCACTTCCAAGAAGCAGAAAGCCCGGCGAAACCGCCAGGCCCCTCCCGTCTGCAGACTGATTGATTTTACTTGTGCAGGGCGCTGCGAAGCGTGTCGTTCGCGACCGCAATCGCGCTGCGCGCGGCAGGCGTTTCGGCAATCGCGTTCAGCAGCACGAAATCGTGGATCGTGCCGTTGTATCGCATCGACGTGACCTTAACGCCGGCCTGGCTGAGCTTGCGGGCATAGGCCTCACCCTCGTCGCGCAGCACGTCGTTTTCGTCAACGATGACCAGCGCCGGCGGCAGGCCGTTCAACTGCTCCAGCGACGCCTGCAGCGGTGAGGCCGTCGGCTCCTTGCGCTTGGTCTCGTCGGGCAGATAGGCGTTCCAGAACCACTTCATCGCTTCCTTGGTCAGCCACGGCCCATCGGCGAACTGGTTGTAGGACCCATTGTCGAAATTGGCGTCGGTGACGGGGTAGAACAGCACCTGCTGGTCGATGGCAGGACCGCCGCGTTCCTTGGCAAGCAGCGTCACCACCGCCGCCATGTTGCCGCCGACGCTATCGCCTGCGACCGCGAGCCTGGAGGCATCGACCTTGAACTCCTTGGCATGCTCGGCGACATATTTGGTCGCAGCATAAGCCTGCTCGATGGCAACGGGATAACGGGCTTCCGGCGAGCGCTCGTAGTCGACGAAGACGACAGCGACATCGGCGCCGTTGGCGATCTCACGCACCAGCCGGTCATGCGTATCCGCATCGCCCAGCACCCAGCCGCCGCCATGGAAATAAAGAATGACCGGTAGCGTGCCCGTGGCATGCTCCGGGCGGACAATGCGCAGCTTGATGCTGCCTGTCGGACCAGCCTTGATGACCTTGTCCTCTCCCCTAGCAGCAAGCCTCTTCACATCGCCCTTCTGCGCGCCGGCCAGGACATTGCGGGCATCGGCCGGCGACAGCGTGTAGATCGGCTTGCCGCCGGCAAGCCCGTCGATGAATTTCTGCGTTGTCGGTTCGAGTACCGGATCGGCAAGCGCGCCAACGGCGGAGGCTGCGAGCAGTGCTGCTGCGGAAACGGTGGTCTTGATGGTCGACATTGTCTTGTCCTCTCGGTTTCGATGTTCGTCGTGAACACAGCTTTTATATCGCGCACGATTCTTTATCGGACAATTTAAATCTTCGCATGCCCGCTATGCATAAAAGGCGCTTACGATTATTTATCGTACGATATAAATTCTGTCAGTTTTGGAGATATCCCATGCAGGATCAGCTGAAGCTCAACAACTTCATCTGCTTCGCCGTCTATACGGCAAGCCACGCACTGAACCGCGTCTACAAGCCGCTGCTCGACACGCTCGGCCTCACCTATCCGCAATATCTGGCGATGGTTTCGCTCTGGGAACAGGACGGCCAGACCGTCGGCGGCTTGGGTGAAAAACTCTTCCTCGAATCGAGCACGCTGACCCCGCTGCTCAAACGCCTGGAAACCGCTGGTTATGTCAGACGCGAACGCAGCCGGGAGGACGAACGCGTCGTCGTCATCCGCCTGAGCGAAGAAGGCATTCGCCTGAAGGAAAAGGCGATCGGCATCCCGGGCTGCATCGCCGCTGCCAGCGGTCGCGATGCAGTCGACCTCACTCGCCTCCAGGCCGAGATCGTGGCGCTGCGTGAAGCGCTGAATCGAAGCGTGGTTTAGCTGCTAACCGGACTGGTATCACAGTGCTTGTGGTACCCCCTCTGCCCTGCCGGGGCCTGGGGGTCGAGCCACGGGTCTCGACCCGTCCTTCGGCCCCCACAGGTGGGGAGATCAGATGGACGTTCGGCTTCCCAAACAATTACCGTTTGGCGATCAGAACACCGATAGAGAGCGTTGAGCGTTCGCCTCCTGCCGATCTCCCCCTTGTGGGGGAGATGCCCGACAGGGCAGAGGGCGGTTGCCACGCGGCACACCCAAACTCCACAAAACGCTACCAATCAGCGCCAACCCCAGCCCTAAGTCCGCCTCTTCTTGCCTTCGAACGGATTTTCAGGCGAGCGGAAGTGGATGCGAATCGGCACGCTCGGCATGTCGAAATCCGCGCGCAACCCGTTGATCAGATAGCGTGTATAAGATTCCGGCAGCGCATCCGACCGGGTGCAGGAGATCATGAAGGCCGGCGGGCGGGCCTTGACCTGCGTCATATATTTCAGCTTGATGCGGCGGCCGGAAACGGCCGGTGGCGGATGCTGGATCTGCTGCGTCTCCAGCCAGCGGTTGAGCCGCGCCGTCGAGATACGCTTGTTCCAGACCTTGTCAGTATCGATGATCGCCTGCATCAGCTTGTCGAGCCCCCAGCCGGTCTGGCCGGAGATCGGCACGGCGCGGATGCCGCGCGCCTGCGGCAGCAGCCGGTCGGTCTTTTCGCGCAGATCCGCAAGCACCGCCTGCCGATCTTCGATCATGTCCCATTTGTTGAAGGCGAGCACGGCGGCACGGCCTTCGCGCAGCACGAGGTCGACGATCTGCAGATCCTGCTTTTCGAAGGGGATCGTTGCATCGAAGACGATGACGACGGTTTCGGCGAAACGGATGGCGCGCAGCGCATCGGCCACCGAAAGCTTCTCCAGCTTCTCGATCACCCGTGCCTTGCGGCGCATGCCGGCCGTGTCGAACATCTTGATGGTGCGGCCGCGCCAGTCCCATTCGACCGAGATGGAATCGCGGGTGATGCCCGCTTCCGGTCCCGTCAGCAGCCGGTCCTCGCCGAGGAAGCGATTGATCAGCGTCGACTTGCCGGCATTCGGCCGGCCGACGATCGCCACTCTGAGCGGCTTCGTCTCGTCATAGGCCGGCTCTTCGTCCGCGTCGCTGTCTTCGCCTTCCGTCTGCGGAATGTCGACGTCGGTGACGGCGACATCCTCCTTGGTGGGATAGGCCCGGTCCTCGCCGATTGCCGCAACGATCGCATCGCGCAAGTCGAGCATGCCCTGCCCATGTTCGGCCGAAATCGGCGTCGGCTCACCGAGCCCGAGCGTGTAGGCGTCATAGAAGCCGCTGTCGGAACCGCGCGCTTCGGACTTGTTGGCGACAAGCACCACCGGCTTGCCGCGCCGGCGCAGCATTTCGGCAAGGTCGGTATCGACAGGCGTCAATCCGCTCTTGGCGTCGACGACGAAAAGCGAAAGATCCGCCTCGTCGATTGCCGCTTCCGTCTGTGCCCGCATCCGCCCCTGCAGGCTTTCCGCGTCGGCCTCTTCCAGACCGGCCGTGTCGATGATCGTGAAAGTCAGGCCCATTAGCCGAGCATCGCCCGGCCGGCGGTCACGGGTAACACCCGGCGTGTCATCGACAAGCGCCAGCTTTTTGCCCACCAGCCGGTTGAAAAGTGTCGACTTGCCGACATTCGGACGACCGACGATCGCGACCGTGAAACTCATATCTTGTCCTTAACGCGATCAGCCCTGAGCGGCGGGCGCCTTGCCGGATGCGGTAATCAGATCAAGCATCATATGGGCGCGATTGGCAACATTGCGCGGGCTGTCGGTATCGTCGACGATCGACTGGAACCACTGCCGCGCCTGCGCCATGTTGCCGGCTTTGTAAGCGGCAAGGCCGAGTGCCTCGCGCGCCGAATGACGGAAGGCGTTGCCCGGAACGGCCATTTCCTCGATCGCCGCCGAAACCTGTTCGTAAGTGCCGTTCTCGATGAGCAACCAGCCGGCGCGCATCTTGGCGGCATCGCGCACGGCAGCCGGAACGGCATTGTCCTTGCCGATCTCGTTGAAGGCGGTGATTGCCGCGGCGGTATCGCCCTTCTGCACCTGGACGGTAGCGGCCCGCATGCGCGCCAACACCGGATAGGCGCCATGGCCTTCCTTCTCGAGCTTGTTGAGCGCGGCCAGCGCCTCGTCGTTCTTGTTCTCGTCGGCCAGCTTCATCGCCGCCAGGAACTGATCGCCGGTGCCGGAGGAGCGGTTGTCGTCCCAATAGTCGTAAAGAACCTTGCCGGCTGTGCCGACGACGATCAGGATGGCGACGACGATGATATAGCGACCGAACCGGCGCCAGACGCCCTTCATCTGGTCAGACCGCAATTCCTCATTGACTTCACGGATGAAGCTGTCGTCGTTGAATGCCATTCTCGTCTCCGGCCGCGGAAAAACCCATACACCATGCAAAACGCATATTGTCGGGCCTTCTACTCCATTTTGCTGCCGTTGTAAGGGGGATGTGAAAGATTAGAGCAATTCCAGGAAAAGTGCGAAGCGGTTTTCCGTCCGGAGTTGCGTAGAAACGAAAAGTTAGAGCGGTTCTGAGCTTCCATGAAAGCTGAACCGCTCTAAAGCGCCGCACGTCCGACAGGACGCGCTAAGGACGCTCTAACACTTTGAATCCGCGTATAATCCTTCCAAAAATCGGAATCGATTTTTGGGGTTATGCGCGGGTCAGATGACGAGCGGCGAAACGCCGATCAACCATTCGTGCAGCTTCCAGATGATCAGCGCCCAGACGACGATGCCGATGATGATGGCATAGAGGTCGTATTTGGCCGAGACGAACGGCCGGAGCGTGATCTCGCCCGCCCGCTGCCGCCGTTTCAATGAAATGCGCAAGATGACGCCCCAGGCGAGAAAGGCGGCAAACAGCAGAACCGACGACGTCTCGCCATTGGCGAGCAGGTGCGCCAGCGCCCAGATCTTCACCGACAGCACCATCGGATGTTTGGTCTTGGCCGCGATATGCCCCGCCGGCAGCAGCGAGGCGACGAGACAGACCATCGCGATCAGCATCAGCGTGATTGTTATATGCGCCATCCAGACCGGTGGATTGTAGAGCATTCCGGTCACCTGTCGCGCCTGCCCGAAGCCGTAGATCAACAGGATCAGCGTGGCGATGCTGGCAATGGAATAGGCCGCCCGCCAGCCCTTCTCGCCGAGGCTTGCGATCATCGAACGGCGAAAGTCCGGCAACAGCACTCGCACCAGATGCACCCCGAGGAAAAGTATGATGCCGACGATAAGCAATGTCATTGCGGATCCTTTCCGTGCCGTTTGTGTTGGCTTAGCGACTCGCGTGAAAAAATGCCAGCGCGACCGCAGCTTCGCCGCAATTCTGATGGAGGAAACCGCGAACAAACTGTCGCGGTGCCCATGTCTCGCTTTCTCCTCTCTACCTACCTTTCTGTCTCGTTCCTCGCTCCGGCAATCGCAGAGGCCGCCGACCGGCCGAAACAGCTCGTCATCATTTCCTTCGACGGCGCGCACGACAATGCGCTCTGGCTGAAGAGCCGCGAGATGGCGGCGAAAAACGGCGCCCACTTCACCTATTTTCTCTCCTGCACTTTCCTGATGAACGAGGCGGCGAAGAAGGCCTACCAGGCGCCGCACCAGAAACGCGGAAAATCCAACGTGGGCTTCGCCCAGAGCGACGACGAGATCCGCGAGCGCCTCGGCAATATCTGGCACGCCCATCTCGAAGGACACGACATATCGAGCCATGCCTGCGGCCATTTCGACGGCCGCCTCTGGAGCGAGGCCGACTGGTCGGCCGAATACGCCACCTTCCACGCGACGCTTGAGAATGCCTGGAAGAGCGTCGGCCTTCAGGCGCCTGCCGGCTGGCAGGATCTGGTTGATCACGGCATCAAGGGCTTTCGCGCCCCCTATCTCTCGGCAACTGCGGGCGCCGACATGGTCGCTGCCGAAAAGAAGGCGGGCTTCACTTATGACGCGAGCCTCGTCACCAAAGGGCCTGCCATGCCTGTCGAGGAAGACGGCATCACTCGCTTCGGCCTGCCGCTGATCCCCGAAGGCCCGAGCGAAAAGCCAATCATCGGCATGGACTACAATCTCTTCGTCCGCCATTCCAAGGGTGAGGAGGATACGGCCGATTCCGTGGAATTCGAGGATCGCGCCTATGCCGCCTTCAAGGAAGCTTTCGACAAGCAATATGCCGGTAACCGCATCCCGCTACAGCTCGGTTTCCACTTCGTCGAAATGAACGGCGGCGCCTACTGGCGTGCGCTAGACCGACTGGTCAGCGACGTCTGCCACCGAACGGATGTGGCCTGCGTCAGCTATTCGGAAGCGATCCCGATGATCGAGGCGCGCGGGAAATTGCAGACGTCAGGTCTCTGACGGCGTCTATGGAGATTCTGTAGAGACGGCAAGGTGTCTCCAGGTTCCTTTGAACGAGACGACGTGCCGTGCCGCCCCCTCATCTACCTGCCGGCATTTTCTCCCCGCTGGGGAGAAGAGATTCGTTGCGACGTTGCGATTCCCCTTCTACTCAGCGGGGTCCGAAGGACGGGTCGAGACCTGTGGCTCGACCCCGGTCGCTGCCCGACAGGACGGATGAGGGGGTGCCGCAGACGCGAACCTTCCGATCGCTCGCAGAATACCCCGCCCATCAACCGTCGGCGTGCACGACGCCCGTCTCGCGCTCTAGGTAGCGCTGGTCGATTTCAGGCAGCGGTTCGTCGTCGATTGCCGCCTCGAAGGCCTTGAGGCGTTTGTGAATCGAGAGCAGTTCAATGATCGTCGTCCAGGAATTGACGAGATACTGGAACGAGTTGCTGACCTGTCCGAAGGCGGTCGAGATCTGCTGGAAGATACCGTAAGTGATAGTGCCCGCCACGATCGTCGGCACCAGCATGAAGACCACGAAGAGCGCGTCGGCCTGGATATAGAAATAACGGGCGACATTGAAATACATGTAGTGGAAATACATGCGGTAATAGTTGCGGCGAACGTTGCCGAAGAGCTCCCTGACTGTCAGCGGCTCAGCCCGTTCCGCATGGTCCTCACCATAGACAAGCTCCTTGCGATACGCCGCTTCGACGCGCTGGTTGCGGAAGTTCAGCCCCGGCAGCTTGACGCCGGCGACCGCCAGCAGAAGCGTGCCGAACGCCGACCAGAACAGCGCAAGCCAAAAGAGCGAATTCGCCACCGGCCCGATGAACGGCAGCTCGGTCACGTAATGCGACAGCGCCAGAAGGATTGGAAGAAATACCACGAGCGTCATCACCGAGTTGATGAGGCTGATACCAAGACC
This sequence comes from Rhizobium leguminosarum bv. trifolii WSM1325, assembly GCA_000023185.1. NCBI lineage: Bacteria > Pseudomonadati > Pseudomonadota > Alphaproteobacteria > Hyphomicrobiales > Rhizobiaceae > Rhizobium > Rhizobium leguminosarum. Next base: position 3,119,693 of record CP001622.1, read on the forward strand.
TTCGAGCGTGCTCGAAAAGCGCATCGTATCTTCCTGAACGCGCTGGGAGGCGCCTTCGATGTGACGAAGCTTTTCCCACTTCGACATGTAGAAATTGTTCATCGCCGTTCGCCAGCGGAAGATGTAGTGGCTGGTGAAGAAGTCGGTCATGATCGATACGAACATGCTGAGGAATGCGATCTGGCAGAAGACCCACATCAGGCTGTAGAAATTGTCGACAGAAATGCCGGGCTGTTTCGACAATGCGTTCTGCAGAAGGTCACCAAACGGCCGGCGCCAGTTATTGATCACAACGCTGATCTGGACGCCGAAGTAGGTCACGAAGATGATCAGTGCCGATCCCCAGATCGACCAAATCTTCCAGGGGTGGTTCAGCGCCTTCAGATGCCATGCACCGCAGAAGATCACCGCCGACAGAAGGAAATAGCTGTAGAACCAGACATTTTCGGGCAGCAGGAAAAACGAAAGGTCAATCGGCTGCTGCTCTTCGGGAACCGGCGCATAGCCGAGCGATGCACCGAGGTTGGCGGCGAAGAGATACCAGCCGGCAATGGAAATCAGGGTCCAAACGACGAGCGAAGTAAAGAACGTCTTTGGCTGCGGAAAAAAGGAATGAAACACGGGAGGCTTTGCTTTCCTGAACTGTGAGTCTCGGGAGTGTCGTCAACACTGATTGTGCCGGAAACTAAGGCAGTTCCAAGGAAGCAGCAATGGGTTCAGCCGATTGTTACGGAGTTGTAACCGGTTAAGCGATTTTCTTGATCACGGGCATCACTAGCGCTGCGCAGGCGACGAGTGCCACGGCGGCGATCATCGTGGGCACGGTGAAGCTGCCCGTGCGCTCAGCGATCCAGCCGGCAACAACAGGCCCGACGATCTGGCCGACACCGAAGGCGGCCGTCATCATCGCCAGGATCCGCCGCGGACTGTCAGGCGAAAGCTTGCGGCCGATCTGCAGCCCAAAAGCAGTAATCGCCAGGAACGTCGCCCCGAACAGCGCCCCGCCAATCAGCGGTGCGGCAGAAGGCGGTAGCGCGACCGTCGCAAGCACCCCGGCGGCCTCGACCAGAAGGGCTGCGACGTAGACGCCCCCAAGCCCGAGCGGCTTGACCAGCGGCTTCCAGGCAAACAGCGCCACCGCAGCCGTCAGGCCGGCGATGAACCAGCAGAGGAATTCGACGAAGGGTCCCGTTGCAGAAAGACGTGCGATGGTGACGAGGAAGGTCGCGGTGATGACGTAGCCGAAACCGAACAGGCCGTAAGACAGGGTCAGCAGCACCATCGGCCGGCTCCAGATGAGCGGCGGCTCCCTGCCCGCCTGCGCCGATTGCGCCGGCGCCGACGGCAATAGCAGGAAGACGACGACGAGGCTTGCCGCGCAGTAGAGCGCCCCGCCGATCCAGTCGGCCCGCCAACCGCCCGGCCCGTCGTGAAAGCCAAGTCCGATCAGCAACACCATGACCGAAGAAAGCGCAATACCCGCCCCCGGCCCACCGAAATGTGCCGCCTGCACATGGTCGTTGCCGGCGGCAGCCCCGTGGCTGAGCACGATCGACGAGGTGAAGACCATCGCAAAGGCGCTGGCGACACCGGCCAGGAAGCGAATGATGGCAAAGACGGCGACGGAATCAGTGGCGGCCATGGCGGCAAGCAGGATCGCGGTTGCCAGCAGCGACAGCAGCGCCACCAGCCGCTCCCGTCCGGCCGCCCAGCCATAGGCGGCAAGCACGGCGCCGACGAGATAACCGACAAAATTCGCCGATGCGATGAAGCCGGCATCTGCCGCCGAAAGCGGCACGCCGCTGATCATACCGGGCAGGATCGGCGTGTAGGAGAAGCGCCCGAAGCCCATGGCAGCAGCCATGGCAACGGCGCCGGCAGCGGCGGCAGAGACAAGGTTCGGTGGGGAGTTTCGGGTGCGGGCGAGCATGCCCGTGTTTATCGCGCTGCAGCACCGGCATCACAATCAAGTAATTCTGATCGATCGATCAATTTCCCGAAACGTCGGAAATTTTCACCCCCTCTTGAAAACAATTATCTTACGATATATGTTTTACGACATAGTCAACGATACATCTAACGATGAAAGGAAAGACCCATGAGAGGTTTTAAAGGCGGCATGTTCGGCGGAGATTTCCGTATGGGCCGCAAATTCGCGGCGGGCGACCTGCAGCTCGTCATCTTGGCCCTGCTCGCTGAGCAACCGCGCCACGGCTATGAATTGATAAAGTTGCTGGAGGAGCGGTCCGGCGGCTTCTACGTGCCGAGCCCCGGCGTCATCTATCCCGCCCTCACCTATCTCGAGGAAACCGGCCTTGCCGAGGTCGAGGTGGAGGGCGCCAAGAAGCTCTACCGCATCACCGAGGCAGGCCGCGGGCGCATCGAGGAAAACCGCGCCATGATCCTGCATACCTTCGCCAAGCTGGAACGCATCGGCGAGAAGATGGCCCATGTGAAGCGTGTCTTCGAAACCGACCGTCACGGCGCCGACGAAGGCGATGACGGCGATTTCATGCAGGACGGTGGTGATATCCGCGCCGCCCGCATGCTGCTGCGCTCGGCCATGCGGATGCGCTATCCCTGGTCGAAACCCGAAGCCGCCCGCATCGCCGGCATCCTCGAACGCGCTGCCACCGAAATCCTGCAAGGCGGCAGGCCGGGAACGCGGGGTTAAAGAGCGAGGCTGGCCACCAAAGCTCGGTGAGTTGACGAGTGCGCTAACCTCTCCTCCCTCATTCCTGTGCTCGTCACAGGAACCCAGCGCCCAAGTCCTTGGGCGCGGGAGACTCTTTCCCTTGAGGTATTGATTCATTCACGGCGCAGACGCGCCGTGGCTGGATTCCTGTGACAGGCACAGGAATGAGGGAGGAGAAGTGGGCGCACCCTACAAAGCGTCGTGGAGATGCAAACCTTGAACGGCGAGGCGCTCCCTAACGCCCTACGCCCGCTCATCCGGCAAGGTCAGAATCACCGGCCCGTTGCGCGTCGCCACCACCGTGTGTTCGTATTGCACGGTCGGCGCCTTCGGATCGGCATAGAGCGTCCAGGCATCGTCGCCGCCTTCGGCCCATGTCGCGCCGAGTGAGAGAAACGGCTCGACGGTGAAGACGAGACCTTCCGTCATCATCCGCTTTTCCGAAGGGTCCGGCCAGGTCGAGAGCTCGGCCGGCTCCTCATGCAGGGAGCGGCCGACGCCGTGGCTCGCCAGATTGGCGACCAGCGTATAGCGGTTCTTCTGCGCAAAAGCGCCGACGGCTGTGCCGATCTTTGCAAGCGGCTCGCCCGATTTGACCTGGTTGAGCCCGATCCAAAGCGCCCGCTTGCCGTCGCGGCAGAGCCGCTCGATCTTCGGCTTGACCGGCGGCATGGTGAAGGAGGCGCCGGTATCGGCGAAGAAGCCATCCTTTTCCGCCGAGACGTCGATATTGATGAGATCGCCCGCGCGGATGACGCGCGGGCCGGGAATACCGTGGGCGATTTCCTCATTGATGCTGATGCAGGTGGCGCCGGGAAACTGGTAGCAGAACTCCGGCGCCGAACGCGCGCCCGAATCCTCGAGCACTTTGCGGCCGATCTGGTCGAGTTCCAGCGTCGTCATGCCGGGTTCCATTGCCGCCGCCATCACCTGTATGGCGTTGGCGCAGATGCGACCGATCTCCTTGAGCTTTACCAGTTCGTCGTCGTTTGCGATAACCATTCGTCTGTTCCGGCCTTGCGCAGGGGCGGCAGCGGCCGCCTTGAGCGCCGCGCCTCCAACAGGAAGCCTAAGGACGCTCTGTCACTTCAAATCTGCGCATACTCCGTTTCGAAAATCGATTCCGATTTTCGGCGTTATGCGCTCGTCAAGCCGTCGCTTTCGCCTCTTCGCTGCTATCAGTCAACGCCTTTCTGACGATCGGCGCGACTTTCGTGCCGTAAAGCTCGATGCCGCGCATGATCTCGGCATGCGGCATCAGGCCGATCGCCATCTGCAGCAGGAAGCGGTCGTTCTTGAAGAGTGCATGATGGGCGATGATCTTTTCGGCGACCGCCTCAGGATCACCGACGAAGAGCGCGCCGTTCGGCCCACGCGACATGTCGAAATGCGCCCGGTTCGTCGGTCCCCAGCCGCGCTCGCGGCCGATACGGTTCATCACCTCGGCTTGAGGCCCATAGAACTGGTTGGCCGCCGCCTCCGTCGTATCGGCGATGAAGCCATGGACGTTGATGCTGGTCTTCAGCTTCGCTGGATCCTGCCCTGCCCGGCGCGCCGCCTCGCGGTAGAGATCGAAGAGCGGCGCAAAACGGCGCGGCTCACCGCCGATGATCGCCAGTGCCACCGGCAGGCCCAGCGCGCCGGCGCGCGCCACCGACTGCGGCGTACCGCCGACCGCAACCCACAACGGCAACGGATCCTGCAGCGGTCGCGGATAGACGCCGCGCCCGTTGATCGGCGCGCGAAGTTCACCCTTCCACTCCACAACCTCGCTGTCGCGCAGCGCCAGCAGCAGATCGAGCTTCTCCTCGAAAAGCTGGTCGTAATCTTCGAGATTATAGCCGAACAGCGGGAAGGACTCGATGAAGGAGCCACGCCCCGCCATGATTTCGGCGCGGCCGTTGGAGATCAGATCGAGCGTCGAAAACTGCTGGAAGACGCGCACCGGATCATCGGACGAGAGCACGGTGACCGCACTTGTCAGCCGGATGTTCTTCGTCTTAACGGCGGCGGCCGCCAGCGCGACCGCGGGAGCCGACGCCGCATAATCCGGCCGATGATGTTCGCCGAGCCCAAAGACGTCGAGCCCCACCTGATCGGCAAGCTCGACTTCCTCGATAAGATGCTTCAGCCGTTCGGCCGCTTCCGCGCCCTTGCTGCGGGAAGGGTTGGGATTGACGTCGGCGAATGTGTAAAGCCCCAGTTCCATCATCGGCATCCTGTTGAATTCTCGGTTGAGATAAGGATGCCGGGGATAGAGCGCAAATACAAATTCTGGAACGGAATGTTCGAGAATTTCGATAGGCGGCGTTGTGTTTCGGACGGTTAATGGACTTCATCGCGAGACGGCAAAGAGTCTTTGCGCCGTGGACACGGCGCTGCTGGATTCCTGTGACAAGCACAGGAATGAGGGAGCAAGAGGTATGCACTCTGCCACTAGTATCTGTTATCATTCAAAGCATTATCGTCATATTGGGTAGGCGATTGTTGTTGAACTCCACATACACCTAGAACTCCCTCATTCCTGTGCTTGTCACAGGAATCCAGCAGTCGCGCGTCCGCGCGACGAGAGACTCATCTTCTCACAAACCCAAAAGATGAAACGAGATATCCTCCCATTCGGGATTCTCCCTCTCGATGAGATTGAGCTTCCACTGCCGCGGCCATTTCTTGATCGTTTTCTCACGCGTGATCGCGGTCGTCAGGAGGTCGTATTCCTCGAACCACACTAAAATCTTGACGCCATATCTCGACGTAAAGCCCGGCGTCAGTTCATTCTGGTGTTCGTACAAACGCCCTGCCAGATCGCGCGTCACGCCAACATAGAGCGTGCCGTTGCGCTTCGATGCGAGAATATAGACATAGCCCATCATGGCGGAAGATTGGCACACGTCGCGCCAAACGGCACCTGGAGAGACCGCCGATCACCAATTTCGATTCCGGATCAAGCACTTCAAGGGGCGAGCGGAATCATCTCTCGAATGATTTCACACGGCAGATGACGAAAAGGGCCGCGCCGCCTCGCCCCCGCGCTCACATCTTCGCCAGCAGCTCCGCCAGTTGGTTCGCTGCCTTGCCCCATCCTTCGTGGAAGCCCATCTTCTCGTGCGCTTCCTTGTCCTCCGCGCGCCAGTGCAGCGCCTTGGCCGTATATTTCGTGCGACCGTTGCCGAGATCTTCGAGCAGGATGACGCCTGTGAAGAAAGGTTTCTCGGAAGGCACCCAGGCGCTGGTATAGGCATCGGTGAAGACGATCTTCTCGTTCTCGATGATCTCGAGATAGACGCCGCGGTTTGGGTACTGATTGCCCTCGGGGTCATGCATGACGATGACGCTGGAACCGCCGGGGCGGACGTCGAGCGTCGCTTCGGTCACACCCCAGGGACGCGGCACGAACCATTGCTTCATCAGATCAGGATCGGTCCATGCTTTGTAGATCTTCTCGCGCGGCGCATCGAATTCGCGAACGAGGACGAGTTCATGTTGCGTGCTGGCGGTCATGTCGACATCTCTCCATTTGAATGAAACCTGTTTCCTGTCAGGTTGTTACAAGGACGTGTCGAAGTTCGCCGTTCCGACAGCCCGCCGGCTTCTTCGCAATTTATTTTGCGATCGGCTGCGTGGCATCTTCCTGCATCTTGTCGATCTGTCGGCGGATATGGGCTGCCTCTGCCGCCGAATGGGCCAGTGCAATGGCGCGGTCGAAGGCTTCGCGCGCTTGGCTGGTCAAGCCAAGCTGCTTCAGCAGCCCGCCCCGCAAGCCGTGATAGTAGAAATAGCCGCCGAGTTTTTCGCCAAGCGGATCAATGAGGTCGAGCGCATCCTGCGCACCCTGGAGCTTGGAGACGACGACGGCCCGGTTGAGCGTTATGACAGGCGACGGCTGGAGACGCTCCAGCGCGCGATAGAGCAGATCGATCTCCACCCAGTCTGTATCCTCGGCACGTTTTGCGCGGGAGTGAACAGCGGCGATGGCTGCCTGAATCTGATAAGGAGCGGGCTGACGATGGCGTAGCGCCTTGTCGAGTAGCGCTAAGGCCTCGTTGATGAAGGGCCGGTTCCAGAGCGACCGATCCTGATCTTCGAGCAGCACGATCTCGTCTCCGGCGTTGAAGCGCGCCGGCCGGCGTGAGATCTGCAGGAGCATCAGCGCAAGCAGCCCCATCAACTCCGGTTCCGACGGGAAGATATGCAGCATCAACCGAGCTAGCCGGATCGCTTCGTCGCTGAAGGCTGCCGCCTCATGCCTGGGATCGGCTTGGCTGTAACCCTCGTTGAAGATCAGGTAGATCATCGTGCTGACGATCGAGAGCCGTTCGGCCCTCTCCTGCGGGCTCGGCGTTTCGAAAGGCACGCCGGCCTTGGCGACGCGCGCCTTGGCCCGGGTGATGCGTTGTTCCATAGCGCTCTCGGAAACCAGGAAGGCACGCGCGATCTGCGGCACCGAAAGGCCGGAGACGATGCGCAGCGCCAGCGCGATCTGCTGGGTCGCGGGTAGATCGGGATGGCAGCAGATGAACAGCAGCCGCAGAATGTCGTCGCGATAGTTGGAATCGTCCAGCCGCTCGACGATGTCGCTTTCGGCATCCTCGGTATCGGAGATGACGTCCTCATCCGGCAGAGCCTGGATCTTCGCCCGCTTGCGCACCGCATCGATGCCGCTGTTGCGGCCGACGAAGATGAGCCAGGCTGTGGGATCACGCGGTGGCCCTTTCTCCGGCCATGTCCGGATCGCCCTTAGACAGGCTTCCTGAAACGCCTCTTCCGCGGTATCGAGATTGCGGAAATAGCGCAGCAGCGCGCCGAGCGCCTTAGGGCGGGCCGATGCAAGCGCGAGGTCGATCCAGGCAATGTCTGTCATGATGAAGCATCTCCGGGCCTGAAGACGTAGAAAGGCCGAATTTCGTAAGAGGTGGAACCTGGATTGACGGATGAAAGCTGCTTCGAGAAGGCGATCGCCTCGTCGAGCGTTTCAAAGTCGACCACATAGAAGCCGAGAAGCGCCTCTTTCGTTTCCGCAAAAGGTCCGTCAATGACCAAAGGCTCGTCCTTGCCCTTGCGCACTGTGGTCGCAGCCGTGGTCGGCATCAGCCGGCCGACAGGGCCGAGTTTGCCGGATGCGGCAAGGGGCTCCTGCACGGCGTAGAGTTTCTCCATGACGGCAGCTTCTTCCTCCTTGCTCCAGGCGAAGACGGTTTCCTCATGGGCGTAACAAAGGATTGCATAAAGCATTGCTCACTCCTCTTTTCGAATGACGAAGGAGTAACCGCTTACCCGACAGGCCGCATCAAAAAATTATTGATGGGAAATAAAGCGCTATTGATAATAAAGGGGCGGCGACCGGAGAGGGTCACCGCCCTTTTGGGTCAGCTTGCCCAGTGCGAGCAACGAATGACGCTGCAGAAATTGCCGCGGTGGAAGTGCGGATCCTTGTCGGCCAGAACATCGGCCTTGACGTTGCCGAAGGTGGTCTCCGGCTTGTGTTTGATGCCTTCATAGAAGGTCTGAATGATTTGTTCCTTGAACTGATCGCCGCGCGGATGGGCATGCACTACCGCCTCGCGCTGCTGATCGCTGTAGTCCTTGTAGGTCAGTCCTAGCACATCCATTTCGACACCCACTGTCACCAGCGCCACGACGGGGTGCATATGCTGCGGAATGCCCGGCGTCGTATGCAGCGCGATCGCCGTCCAGACGGTGTCGATATCGGCCTGGGCAATGCCGCGGCTCTTCAGGAAATCGCGCGCCGCATTGGCGCCATCAACCTCGAAACGCTCATCCGCGCTGCTATGCTGGTGGGTGAGCCCCATGTCATGGAACATCGCGCCAGTATAAAGTAGCTCCGGATCGAAGCGGAGGCCGCGCTGTTTGCCGGCCAGCGCGCCGAAATAATAGACACGGCTGGAATGGTGGAAGAGCAGCGGCGAGGCAGTGTCTCGCACCACCTCCGTCACCTCGCGCGCCAGCTTGCTGTTAGGAATGCTGATGCCGTCGATCGTCAGGGTCATGGCTTTTTTCCTTGCGTTTGAACCTGCTTCCACATTAGAACAGGTGCATATGTCATAAATCGACGTAATACGTCATTTTCTGCCAAAACCGGTATCGACAGGACGCCGCCGTGACCAGATCGAAGACCATTGCCATTCTCGCTGTTCCGGGCGTCCAGCTTCTTGATGTCTCGGGACCGCTCGACGTCTTTGCCGAAGCCAATGTCCAGACAGGCAGGGAGGTCTATCGACCCGTGGTGATCGCCGTCGGCCATGGCCATATCCGCAGCTCCTCCGGCGTTCGGCTGGTGGCGGACTACGTCATCGGCGACAATATCGGCGCGGTGGATACGCTGCTGGTCGCCGGCTGTCCGAATGCGGCGGATATTCAACCGGATGCCGCGATGGTCGCCTGGCTGCGCTCGGCAGCGCCGGCGGCAAGGCGATACGGCTCCGTCTGCAGCGGCGCATTCCTGCTTGCCGCGACCGGCCTGCTCGACGGCCGCCGCGTCACCACCCACTGGGCTGTCGCCGACAGGTTGGCCGAAGCCTATCCTGACATCACGGTGGAGGCGGATGCCATCCATGTGAGGGATGGCCAGTTGTGGACCGCGGCCGGTGTCACAGCCGGGCTCGATCTTGCGCTGGCGCTCGTCGAGGAGGATCTTGGCCATGAGATCGCCATGAAGATAGCGGGCCAGCTCGTGATGTTCTTCAAGCGGCCGGGTGGGCAGATGCAGTTCAGCCGCAAAGGCGAGGCAGCACCTGCCGGCCGCTCGGCCCTGCAGGAGGTCCAGCGCTGGATCGCCGCCAATCCCGCGGTCAACCACAGCGTCGCGACGCTGGCGCAGCGAATGGAATTGAGCCCCCGCCACTTCGCTCGGCTGTTCCGCGACGAGGTCGGCATGACACCCGCCGCCTGGGTGGAAGCGGCGCGCATCTCCGCCGCACGGCGGCTGCTGGAAGAAGGCCATACGCCAAAGCAGGTCGCCGTCGAATGCGGCTTTGCCGATGCCGATACGCTGCGCCGAGCTTTCGCAAGGCAGATCGGTGTGACGCCTGCCGAGTATCGCAAGCGCCACGCCAAGGTGCATCTCGGCGCGCTGGAAAATGTCTGAACCCTGCCGGTAACAAAGGCCGCGCCGCGCGATTAACCACGCCGCCGGTTCTGGAGCAGATGTCACGGAGTTGCCCATTTTGCATCGGATGTGTTTGCCGCCGCACCGATCAACTCGCGGCTATCAGGACGCAAAATGAAACCGCTTGAAAGCCTGCTGTTTGCCTGCGCTGCCTTCGTTTCCCTGCATCATGCAGCATCCGCCGCGGAAAATTTCATCTACACCAGCTCCGGCGAACTCGAGGCCTCGAAGGCGCTGCTCTCGCGGCCGGATATCTCAGGCGTCCAGATCGTCTACAACTGGAAGAGCCTGGAACCGGCCAAGGGCCAATATGATTTTTTTCTTCTGGAGCACGGCGACGCCGTGGTTGAAGAAATAGCGAACCAACTCGCGGAAACGAGCGGGCTACGACGCGGTTCTCATCGCCTTTACCCCTCGCTCAGTGTTCGCCGGACAGCATTCTTCCAGCCCTTGAGCTTTGTCGCCCGCACCTTCTCGTCCATCTCGGGCTCGAACCGCCGATCCCGTTTCCACGTCGCCGAAAAACCGTCCCGGTCCGGCCACACCCCCGCCCGGCTGCCTGCGAGCCAGGCTGCACCCAGCGCCGTCGTCTCCAGGATCACCGGGCGATCGACCGGGGCGTCAAGCAGATCGGCAAGACGCTGCATCGTCCAGTCGGAGGCGACCATGCCGCCGTCGACGCGTAGCACGGTGTCGTCGGTGCCGTTCTTCCAGTCCTTCTGCATGGCGTCGAGCAGATCGCGGGTCTGATAACAGACGGCCTCCAGCGCCGCACGGGAGAGTTCTGCCGGGCCGCTGTTGCGCGTCAGCCCGAAGATCGCACCGCGCGCCTTCGCATCCCAGTGCGGCGCGCCGAGGCCGGTGAAGGCGGGCACGAGATAAACCTCCTGCGTCGGATCGGCCTTCTCGGCGAGTTCATTCGTATCCCCGGCCTTGCCGATGATGCCGAGCCCGTCCCGCAGCCACTGCACGGCCGCACCCGCGATGAAGATCGAACCCTCCAGCGCATAGGTCGTCTCGCCGTTCAGGCGATAGGCGATGGTGGTCAGCAGCCGATTTTTGGAACGCACCATATCGGCGCCAGTGTTGAGCAGTGCGAAGCAGCCGGTGCCGTAGGTCGATTTCATCATGCCAGGCGCAAAACACGCCTGGCCAATGGTTGCCGCCTGCTGGTCGCCGGCCACGCCGAGGATCGGGATAGCAGCACCGAAAATATCAGGATCGACCGTGCCGAAATCGGCGGCGCAATCCTTGACCTCCGGCAGCATGGCGGCGGGGACCCTCAGAATATCGAGCAGATCCTCGTCCCACGCGTTTTCGGCAATGTTGTACATCAGCGTGCGCGAGGCGTTGGTGGCATCGGTGACGAAGCTCTTGCCACCCGTCAGCCGCCAGATCAGGAAGGTGTCGATCGTGCCGAAGCAGAGATCGCCCCTGGCGGCGCGCGCCCGCGCGCCCTTCACGTTAGCCAGCATCCAGGAGAGCTTGGTGCCGGAAAAATAGGGATCGAGGATCAGGCCGGTCTTCTTGGTGAACAGCCGCTCGAGATCCTGTCGTTTCAAATTGTCGCAATAGCTTGCCGTACGCCGGTCCTGCCAAACGATGGCATTCTGGATCGGCCGGCCCGTCTCGCGCTCCCAGACGACCACGGTCTCGCGCTGGTTGGTGATGCCGAGCGCTGCAACATCTTTGGCCTCGATCCCGGCATCGCGCAGCGCCATGTGGACGGTGGAGACAGCCGAATCCCAGATCTCCTCGGGATCGTGCTCGACCCAGCCGGAGCGCGGATAGATCTGAGTAAATTCCTTCTGGCCCTTGCCGGCGACATGCATGTCGCCATCGAAGACGATCGCCCGCGTCGACGTCGTTCCCTGATCGATCGCCAGAACATATCCGCTCATGAAAACCCTCCCTCAGCATGTCAATTGTCGAAGCAAATCAATAGGACACGGATGCGGGCGAGAAAAGCGAATAAAGCGGAATTGCCAGCCCGCCGGCTTTGGGCATAACTTCGCAGCCAACGCTGCAACGCAGCATCGCGATTTCAGGGAGAACAGCATGAGCAGAACAGTCGTCGTCACCGGTTCCACCAGCGGCATCGGCCTTGCGATCGCCACTGCCTTCGCCGAAACGGGCGACAACATCGTCATCAACGGTTTCGGAAAGGCAGATGAAATCAAGGCGATCGTCGAACGACTTGAATCAATGTCCAAAGGCCGGGCGCTATATCATCCGGCCGACATGACGAAGCCCGCCGAGATCGCCGACCTGATCGAAACGGCCGCCAAGACCTTCGGCGGCGTCGATGTCCTGGTCAACAATGCCGGTATCCAGCATGTCGAGAAGATCGAGGATTTCCCGATCGAGAAATGGGATCAGATCATTGCGATCAATCTGTCGAGCTCCTTTCATACCATGCGCGCCGCGATCCCGCTGATGAAGGCGAAGAAGTACGGCCGCATCATCAACATCGCCTCGGCCCACGGGCTCGTCGCCTCCCCCTTCAAATCCGCCTATGTCGCGGCCAAACATGGTATATTAGGCCTGACGAAGACGGCAGCGCTGGAGCTCGCCGAATTCGGCGTGACCGTGAACGCCATCTGCCCCGGCTACGTGCTGACACCGCTCGTCGAGAAGCAGATACCTGATACCGCCAAGGCGCGCGGCATGACCGAGGAACAAGTAAAGAGCGAGGTCATCCTCAAGGCGCAGCCGACGCATGAATTCGTCAAGGCCGAGGAAATCGGCGCACTATCACTCTATCTCGCGAGCGACGCGGCCCGGCAGGTGACCGGAACGCACATCTCGATTGACGGTGGCTGGACAGCGGCTTAACCATTTGGAAAAACAACCGGGAATATCATGAACGACAGCATCCGCTTCATTCTGAATGGCGAGGACATCGCGCTCACCGATGTCGGGCCAACCGAGACGCTTCTCGATTTTTTGCGGTTGAAGCGACGCCTGACGGGTACCAAGGAAGGATGCGCGGAAGGCGATTGCGGCGCCTGCACCGTACTCGTCGGCCGGCTGGCGGACGGCAAACTCGCCTATGAATCCGTCAATGCCTGCATCCGTTTCATGGGCTCGCTGCACGCCACCCATGTGGTAACGGTCGAGCATCTGGCCGGCAGGGACGGCGCGTTGCATCCGGTGCAGCAGGCACTGGTCGATTGCCACGGCTCGCAATGCGGCTTCTGCACCCCTGGTTTCGTCATGTCTCTTTACGGTCTCTGGCTCGCCAAGGAAAAGCCGAGCCGCCAAGAAATCGAAAAGGCACTGCAGGGCAATCTCTGTCGCTGCACGGGCTACGAGCCGATCGTCAAGGCCGCCGAGCAGGTGAGCCTGATGCGGCCGAGCACACTCTTTGACCCGCTGGAACGGACGCGTTCTGAAATCGTCTCGCGGCTTTGGGCAATGCTGGCGAGCGGCACGATCAGGATTGCGAATGGCGAAGACCGGCTGATCGTGCCGGCTTCGATGCAGGCACTGGCCGAGGTCCTTTCGCAGGAATCCGACGCGATCATCGTCGCCGGCGCGACGGATGTCGGCCTTTGGGTGACGAAGCAGATGCGCAGGCTGAGCCCGGTGGTCTTCATCAACCACCTCAGCGAACTGCAGTCGGTCAGAGAAGACGAAGACGGCGTCACTATCGGCGCCGGCGTCAGCTACACCAGGGCCTTCGAAGCAATCTCAAAGAAAATCCCGGCGCTCGGCCGGTTGATCGATCGCGTCGGCGGCGAGCAGGTGCGCAACATGGGCACGATTGGCGGCAACATCGCCAACGGCTCGCCGATCGGCGACAGCCCGCCGCCGCTGATCGCGCTCGGCGCGACGCTGACGCTGCGGTCCCTGCAAGGCCAGCGCAGAATGCCGCTCGAGGATTTCTTCATCGCCTATGGCAAGCAGGATCGGAAGCCCGGCGAATTCGTCGAGAGCGTCTTCGTGCCCTACCCGGCAGCAACCAATCGCTTTGCCGCGTACAAGATCACCAAGCGCCGCGACGAGGACATCACCGCCGTCCTCGGCGCCTTCCTGCTGACGCTCGACGCGGCCGAGATGATCACCGACATCCGCATCGCCTTCGGCGGCATGGCGGCGACGCCGAAACGCGCCCGCATCGTGGAGGCAGCACTGATCGGCAAACCATGGACGGAAGCGACGATCGAGGCAGCCCGGTCCGCATTCGACGCCGACTACCAACCGCTGACCGACTGGCGCGCCACGGCGGAATACCGCCAGCTGACGGCGAAGAACCTGTTGACGCGGTTCTATCTTGAGACGGTTGGAGCGCCGGCGGAACTGAAGCGATTCGAGGAGGTGGCGTGATGAAGATAATACATGTCAGCGCAAGCCACCCCCCTCATCCGGCTGCCGCCACCTTCTCCCCGCTGGGGAGAAGCGACTGCCGCGCCGTCTCTTTTCCCCCTTCTCTCCTCGGGGAGAAGGTGCCCGAAGGGCGGATGAGGGGGCCGCGCGGCACCACACATCCTCGCGAAGGAGGACACCGCTAATGGACAAATCCACCTTCGAAGACCGCAAGGCCATCATCGCGGGGCCGATGCACGGCTCGCTGCAGCATGATTCAGCACATAAGCATGTCACCGGAACCGCCGATTATATCGACGATATTCCCGAACCCGCAGGTCTGCTGCATGGCGCCCTCGGCCTCTCCGACCGGGCGCATGCCGAAATCCTCAGCATCGACCTTTCCGCGGTCGCCGCCTATCCCGGCGTGGTCTGGGTCTTCATCGGCAAGGACGTGCCCGGCGTCAACGACGTCAGCTCCAACGGCAGCCATGACGAGCCGCTGCTGGCCGAAACTTTAGTTCAATTCCACGGCCAGCCGATCTTTGCCGTCATCGCCGAGACGCGTGATGCCGCCCGCCGCGCCGCACGGCTGGCAAAGATCGACTATCGTGACCTGCCGCATTGGAGCGATATCGACGGCGCGCTCGCCAATGGCAGCCCGCTCGTCATCACTCCGATGACGCTGAGGCGCGGCGAGCCTGACACGGAAATGGCCAAAGCCGCCATGCGTCTGAAAGGTCAGATGCGCATCGGTGGACAGGAACATTTCTACCTCGAAGGCCATATCGCGGTGGCGATCCCCGGTGAGGATGACGAGGTCACCGTTTGGTCTTCGACGCAGCATCCGAGCGAGATCCAGCACATCGTCGGCCACGTGCTCGATATTCCTTCGAACGCCGTGACCGTCAATGTGCGCCGCATGGGCGGCGGCTTCGGCGGCAAGGAGACGCAGGGCAACCAGTTCGCGGCCCTTGCGGCGATCGCCGCCAAGAAGCTCGGCCGCGCGATCAAATTCCGTCCAGACCGCGACGAAGACATGAGTGCAACCGGCAAGCGCCATGATTTCCTCGTCGATTACGAGCTCGGCTTCGACACCGAAGGCCGCATCCATGCGGTCCACGCCACTTATGCGGCGCGCTGCGGTTTCTCCTCCGACCTCTCGGGACCGGTGACCGACCGTGCGCTCTTCCATGCAGATTCCAGCTATTTCTATCCGCATGTGCATCTGAATTCGAAGCCGCTGAAGACGCACACCGTCTCCAACACCGCCTTCCGCGGTTTCGGCGGGCCGCAGGGCATGCTCGGCGCCGAACGCTTCATCGAGGAGATCGCTTATGCCGTCGGCAAGGACCCGCTGGATGTCCGCAAGCTGAATTTCTACGGCCAGCCGGGTTCGGAGCGCACACTCACCCCCTACCATCAGGAGGTTGAGGACAATATCATCGCCCGCATCGTCGAGGAGCTGGAGGAAACGACCGAATACCGGGCGCGGCGCAACGCCATCATCGCCTTTAACCGCGACAGTCGCTACATCAGAAAAGGCATCGCGCTGACGCCGGTCAAATTCGGCATCTCCTTCACCATGACAGCCTTCAACCAGGCCGGCGCCCTCGTCCACATCTACCAGGACGGCTCGATCCACCTGAACCACGGCGGCACCGAAATGGGCCAGGGCCTCTATACCAAGGTGGCGCAAGTGCTGGCCGACAGTTTCCAGGTCGATATCGACAGGGTGAAGATCACGGCGACGACCACCGCCAAAGTGCCGAATACCTCGGCCACCGCGGCGTCCTCCGGCTCGGACCTCAACGGCATGGCCGCCTATGACGCTGCCCGACAGATTAAGGAACGGCTGGTAGCCTTCGCCGCCGAGAAATGGGATGTTGAGGCCGTCGATGTCGTCTTCCTGCCGAACCGCGTGCGCGTCGGCGAGATCGAAATCCCCTTCCCCGATTTCATCAAGCAGGCCTATTTCGCCCGCGTCCAGCTTTCCGCCGCCGGCTTCTACAAGACGCCGAAGATCCACTGGGACCGCAAGGCCGGCCGCGGCACACCCTTCTATTATTTCGCCTACGGCGCCTCCTGCACCGAGGTTTCGATCGACACGCTAACGGGCGAATATCTGATCGACCGCACCGACATCCTCCACGATGTCGGCCGCTCGCTGAATCCGGCGATCGATATGGGCCAGGTCGAAGGCGCCTTCGTGCAGGGACTGGGCTGGCTGACGACGGAAGAACTCTGGTGGGACGACAAGGGCCGGCTGCGCACCCATGCCCCCTCGACCTACAAAATCCCGCTCGCCTCCGACCGTCCGAAGATCTTCAACGTGCGCCTTGCCGAATGGTCCGAGAACACTGAGGCCACCATCGGCCGCTCCAAGGCCGTCGGCGAACCACCCTTGATGCTGGCGATCTCGGTGCTGGAAGCGCTGTCGATGGCGGTGGCAAGCGTCGCCAACTACAAGGTCTGCCCGAGGCTCGACACCCCGGCGACGCCGGAGCGGGTGCTGATGGCAGTCGAGCGGATGAAGCGGGTGTAGGAGATGGAAACGCGTCCGGCTCATTTGTTGCCCCCGACGGTTGATCGGGACGGGCAGAGAGCTTGGAGTGAGCGATACCCCCCTCTGTCCTGCCGGACATCTCCCCCACAAGGGGGGAGATCAGCAAGACGGAACGCTCTGCGCTTCGCTACCCTTCCGCTACATCACCAAAGTCCGACTCTACGCGACGACTTCTTTGTTCCGGGAAGCCGCCGCCTCATACTGATCTCCCCCCTTGTTGGGGAGATGTCCGGCAGGACAGAGGGGGGTGACACACGCCTGAACCCATCGGTCAGCCACCCATGACCGACATCCACCCCTTCCTCGCCACCCACCCAGACTGCATCCTCGTCGACATCACTGGCACACAAGGTTCCACCCCACGCGAGGCCGGTACCTTCATGCTGGTATCGCAAACCGCATTGTGGGGCACGATCGGCGGCGGGCAGTTCGAGTTCATGGCGATCGCGAATGCGCGGGACATCTTGGAGGGAACCGGCGGGGTGGCGGAGATGGATATCCCGCTCGGGCCTGATATCGGCCAGTGCTGCGGTGGGCGCACGCAGTTGCGGTTTCGCCGGGTGACGCAGGTGGTTGCTGACGAAATCGAAGCCAGGCTAACCAGTGAGATCGAGCGTCTGCCAGAGGTCTATCTTTTCGGTGCCGGCCATGTCGGCCGGGCGCTGGCAATAGCCCTTGCGCCGTTGCCGCTATCGGTGACGGTCGTCGAGACGCGGCAGGAGGAACTCGCCAACCTGCCTCCCGAGACGAAGACGCGGCTCGTGCCGATGCCGGAAGCACTGGTGAAGGCTATTCCGGCCGGCGGCGCGGTTGTCATCCTGACGCACGATCACGCGCTGGATTTCCTCGTCGCCCGCGAAGCGCTTGAAAGAACGGATCTCGCCTATGCCGGTATGATCGGCTCGGCGACCAAGCGCGCCACCTTCGCCAGCTGGCTTTCCCGCGAAGGCGGCGGTGAGCGCGGCTGGATGGAGCGGCTGACGCTGCCGATCGGCGGCGCGGCGGTCAGGGACAAGCGCCCTGAAGTGATCGCCGCAATGACCGCCGCCGAGATCCTGACGGCGCTTGGCGCCTACCGCATGCGCTCGTCTTCGTAATAGGGATCGCGCCCGTCGAGGAAGCCGAGATCGCGCTTTACGCGATCTGGCGCCGTATCGAGATCAAGGCTGGGCATGCGCCAGATCCGCGCCAGCCGGCCGCCGATGCGCCGGAAAATTCCGATGGTCGGCTGCGGCGGGCTCTGTTCGATAGCATAGCAATCCATGACATCACCTCGATGGTTTGATGGTAGGAGTTGCAGTTTGCGGCCAAAAATGCTGCAATTCCAATCGAACGACCGTCTGTTTGCATCAAGAGAACTTATCCATGAAACTGTCGAAACAATTCCCGCTGAATGCGTTGCGCGTCTTCGAGGCCGCTGCCCGGCTTGGAAGTTTCACCAAGGCAGGCAACGAGCTCGGCATGACGCAGACCGCCGTCAGCTATCAGATCAAACTGCTGGAGGAGAATGTCGGCGAGCCGCTCTTCCTGCGCCGTCCGCGCCAGATCGCATTGACAGACACCGGCGAGCGGCTGGCGCCGAAGGTAACCGAAGCTTTTGCCATGCTGCACGACGCCATGGCGACGGCGCGCGACAGCGTCGAAGGCACGCTCGCCATCAGTTCGACCCATACCTTCGCCTCGAAGTGGCTGGCGCCGCGCCTTGGCTCCTTCCACTTGAAACATCCGGCGATCGCTGTGCGCTTTCAGGCGAGTTCGGATATTATCGACTTCGGCCGCGAGCAGATCGATGTCGGCATCCGCTGGGGCGACGGCAACTGGCCGGGGCTGGCGCTGCACCGGCTGATGGGCCTGGAATTCACGCCGATGCTGAGCCCGAAGCTGGCGGAGACGGCAGGCGGCATCAAAGAACCGCGCGATCTCCTGAAGTTCGATCTCTTCGACGCCGGCGACATCTGGTGGAAACAATGGTTCGAGGCCGCCGGCATCACGGAGACGGATCTTGATCGGCGCCCGCGCAACCAGCTCGGCTCTCAGGCGGTGGAAGCCGATGCGGCGATCGCCGGCCATGGCGTCGCCATTCTCCATCCGGCCTTCTATACGGCTGAGATCGCGCTCGGCCGGCTCTATCAGCCCTTCGAACTGACCCGCAGCGACGGCAAGGCCTACTGGCTCGTCTACCCCGAAAACCGTCGCAACGTGCCCAAGATTAAGGCCTTCCGCAACTGGATCCTGGAGGAGATGAAGGCAGCCGGCAATTGATGCATGTCGCCTAAAACTATTTTTCGGACAACGACATGCCGGACCCGGTTCGTGAGCCGGGTCCGGTCTTGTGCTCCACCCTCAATATCCCATCTCCGGCGCATAAAAACAGCGCGGCGTGTCCTCATTCGGGAACAGACAGAGATGGTAGTCATTGTCGCCGGATTGCATCGCCTTCGTCATCGGCAACAGGAAGACATGAGCATGCGTGACCAGCCGATGGTCGCCCGGCAGCAGCGTCACACGATATCCGCCCGGCGTCACCGCCACGCTTTTCGAAGGGATCATCTGGCAATCGCCATTATGACTGTCGCCGTTGCAACAATAGGGGTCATAACTCCACCCCGAAGGTGCGTCGTGAGCCGTCGCCAACGACGCATACGCAATCATCACACACGTCAGAATGCTGCGCATGGGCATCTTCTCCGTCGATGAATGCGCCGCCGATGATCTAACGGTTCTTATTTTATTCCGGCGGCCCGCAAAATAACTGTAATCGAGTCGTCGTAGTTCAAGGCCTGCTGAATTAGCAGATCAAGTATAAGGCAGGGATAATACACAGCCTTCTCGGCAGCTTTTAGGCACGCGACAGCAGATCGGCGATGCGGCTGCGATCGGCAGCTTCGGCAAAACCGCCGGAAATCATCAGCGGAGCGCCGAAGATCTCGACGAGTCCGTTGCCGAGGATGAGACCTTCGCCGTCCCGGCACGCGAGAATGGGTGTTGCCGTCGTCTCGCTGTAGCGCAGCAGCGCGGAGAGATAGCCGGGATCGTCGTTCAGATGCGGGAAGAATTCGAAGGGCAGGAGATCAAGAGCCGCGCCATCCTGCACCGCATCAGGCGAACCGCCGGAAAAGAGCGCATCGACGGCGATTGTCGGCGTCATCAATATCGCCCCGGCGCTGGTTCCGATGAGAATGCCATCGTCCAGTGCCCATGAGCGCAACTTGTCCAGCATGCCGCTTTGTCGCAGCCTTCTCAGAAAATCGCCGGTATGACCGCCGGAAAGATGGATGGCGTCGCAGGAAAGCAGCCGGTTGATCTCCTCGTCGCCGGAGAGTGTGTCGAGATCGACGAAAGGATCGAGAAGAAGCCCGTACGTCATGTAACAACGCCGTTTCTCATCGAAAAACGCCCGCTGCGGGTCCGGACCGGACGCGATATAGCCGACGCGGTTCCCACGCGAGAGGATGAGCGCGGCAAGCCGGCGGTCCATCGGCGCGTTTTCGGCGATGACTTGATCGCTGTAGAGCGCGGTGATCATTCCATTGCTCCTTTGGCCGCGCCGGTCGTTGCGCGTGTGCAGTTGTTCAATCTCCTCTTCCCTCCCCGCCAAAATTTCCGCAATGTCGCGAGTCGGAGGAAGATAGGGGAACTCGATGTATGAATATGCCATAGCATGGGAATGGCTCGCCTTCGCGGCGCGTTGGTTCCATGTCATTACCGCGATCGCCTGGATCGGATCGTCCTTCTATTTCATCGCGCTCGATCTCGGACTGGTGAAACGCCCACATCTGCCACCCGGCGCCTATGGCGAGGAATGGCAGGTCCATGGCGGCGGCTTCTATCATATCCAGAAATATCTGGTGGCGCCCGCCCAGATGCCGGAGCACCTGACCTGGTTCAAATACGAGAGCTATTTCACCTGGATTTCCGGCTTCCTGATGCTGTGCATCGTCTATTACGGCGGCGCCGACCTCTTCCTGATCGATCGGCATGTGCTGGATATCAGCCCGCCCGTCGCAATCCTGATCTCGCTAGGGTCGCTTGCCCTCGGCTGGGTCGTCTACGATCTGCTCTGCAAGTCGCCGCTTGGGCGGAATACCTGGGGGCTGATGGCGGTGCTCTATGTCGTGCTCGTCTTCATGGCCTGGGGCTATACGCAGCTTTTCACCGGCCGCGCCGCATTCCTGCATCTCGGCGCCTTCACCGCGACAATCATGTCGGCCAACGTCTTCATGATCATCATTCCGAACCAGAAGATCGTCGTCGCCGACCTCATCGCCGGACGGGTTCCCGATCCCAAATATGGGCAGGTCGCCAAGCAGCGTTCGCTGCATAACAACTACCTGACGCTGCCCGTCATCTTCTTCATGCTGTCGAACCATTATCCGCTCTCCTTCGGTACGCAGTTCAACTGGGTGATCGCGGCTCTGGTCTTTCTGATGGGCGTCACCATCCGCCACTGGTTCAACACGACGCATGCCAGGAAAGGCCGGCCGACCTGGACCTGGATCGTCACCGTCATTCTCTTCATCCTGATCATCTGGCTTTCGACCGTGCCGAAGCTGCTGACCGGCGAAACGGATGCGGCAGCCGTCGCGCCCGCCTTCCAGCAATTCGCCGGCGATCCGCATTTCCCCGCCGTCAAGCAACTGGTCTCGACGCGCTGTTCCATGTGCCACGCGGCCGAGCCGGTCTATGAGGGTATCGCGCGGCCGCCCAAGGGCGTGATGCTCGAAAACGACGCGGAAATCGCCGCCCATGCCCGCGAGATCTATATACAGGCGGGCCGCAGCCATGCCATGCCGCCCGGCAACATCACCGATATCACGCCGGACGAGCGCAAGCTGCTGGTCGCCTGGTTCGAGAGCGCAGTCGAAGGCAAGCAACAATGACGACGACACTCCTGCGCGGCCGCCTGCTTTCCTTCCATCGCGCGCCGCTGAGCCTCGCCGACAGCCAAAGCTATCTTTACGAAGAGGATGGCGGCCTGCTGGTCGAAGATGGGCTGATCGCGGCGGTCGGCCCCTATGCCAACGTCAAGGCAAAAGCATCCGCGGACACGGCCGAGATCGACCACCGCCCGCATCTGATCATGCCGGGCTTCATCGACATGCACCTGCATTTTCCGCAGATGCAGGTGATTGCCTCCTACGCCGCCAACCTGCTCGAATGGCTGAATACCTATACCTTTCCCGAGGAGTGCCGTTTCGTCGAAAGCGCCCATGCCGAAAGGATCGCCACGCATTTCTACGACGAGTTGATCCGCCACGGCACGACGACGGCGGTTGCCTATTGCTCCGTGCACAAGACCTCGGCCGACGCCTTCTTTGCCGAGGCGATGAGGCGCAATATGCGCATGGTCGGCGGCAAGGTGATGATGGACCGCAATGCCCCGCAGGGCCTGCTCGACACGCCCGAGATGGGCTATGACGAGACCCGCCAAGTCATATCGGACTGGCATGGCAAGGGCCGCAACCACGTCGCCATCACCCCGCGCTTCGCCATCACCTCGACACCGGCGCAGATGGAAGCGACATCAGCGCTTGCCCGTGAATTTCCCGACCTGCACATCCAGACGCATCTTTCGGAAAACCCCGACGAGATCAAATTCACCTGCGAGCTCTATCCCGACGCGCTCGACTATACCGACATCTATGCCCGCTACGGCCTGCTCGGGCCAAAAAGCCTCTTCGGCCATTGCATACATCTGTCCGAGCGCGAGGCCGACGCGATGAGCGAGGCGGGCGCCGTCGCCGTCCACTGCCCGACCTCGAACCTTTTCCTGGGCTCAGGCCTGTTTCCGCTGAAGGCGCTGGCGCGGCGGGAAAAGCCTGTTCGCATCGGGGTAGCGACCGATATCGGCGGCGGTTCCAGCTATTCGATGCTGCGGACGATGGACGAGGCCTACAAGATCCAGCAGTTGCTCGGCGAACGGCTGAACCCGCTGGAAAGCTATTACCTGATGACGCGTGGCAATGCCGAAGCCCTGTCACTGGCGGACCGGATCGGCACACTGGAACCCGGCACCGAGGCCGATCTCGTCGTTCTCGATGCAACGGCGACACCGGCCATGGCGCTGAAGATGGAAGTGGTGAAGACGCTGCCCGAAGAACTTTTCCTGCTGCAGACGATGGGCGACGACCGAGCGATCGCCGAGACCTATGTGGCCGGCATTGCGTTGAAGAAGGAGCTTCAATGACACGCCCTGTTACTCTCGAATTCGGACCGTGAAAGCAGCCCGGCACGGCCAGTTTCCCGTAACGCTCCCGCGAAATACATGTTATGGCCGATAGTCGCATTCAGATGTGAAGGTTCGATTCATGGCCGCTCCGCTCACCATCGCTGACCTGAAAAAACTCGCACGGCGCCGTGTGCCGAAGATGTTTTTCGACTATGCGGATTCGGGTGCCTGGACGGAATCGACCTATGCAGCGAACGAGAGCGATTTCAGCCAGATCAAGCTGCGCCAGCGAGTGATGGTCGACATGACCAACCGCACACTGGCGACGACGATGATCGGCCAGAAAGTGTCGATGCCGGTGGCGCTGGCGCCAACCGGCCTGACCGGCATGCAACATGCCGATGGCGAGATGCTGGCGGCACGCGCCGCCGAGGAGTTCGGCGTTCCCTTCACGCTTTCGACGATGAGCATCTGCTCGATCGAGGACGTGGCGTCAGCGACGACGCGCCCCTTCTGGTTCCAACTCTACGTGATGAGGGACAAGGATTTCGTCGTCAACCTCATCAACCGCGCCAAGGCCGCCGGATGCTCGGCACTGGTGTTGACCGCCGATCTGCAGATCCTCGGCCAGCGGCATAAGGATCTGCGCAACGGCCTGTCGGCGCCGCCGAAATTCACCCCGAAACACGTCTGGCAGATGGCGACCCGGCCCTTCTGGTGCCTGGACATGCTGCAGACCAAGCGCCGCAACTTCGGCAATATCGTTGGCCATGCGAAAAATGTCACCAATATCGCCTCGCTCTCCGCATGGACGCACGAGCAGTTCGATCCGCGGCTGTCCTGGGCGGATGTCGCCTGGATCAAGGAACAATGGGGCGGCCCGCTGATCATCAAGGGCATACTCGATCCGGAGGATGCGAAGGCAGCCGCCGACACCGGCGCCGATGCGATCGTCGTCTCCAATCATGGCGGGCGCCAGCTTGACGGCGCCCCCTCCTCGATCAGCATGCTGCCGAAGATCGTCGATGCCGTCGGCGACCGTATCGAGATCCATCTCGACGGCGGCATCCGCTCCGGCCAGGACGTGCTGAAGGCCGTGGCACTCGGCGCCAAAGGTACCTATATCGGCCGCCCCTTCCTTTATGGTCTCGGCGCCATGGGCAAGGAAGGCGTATCGCTGGCACTCGGCATCATCCGCAAGGAGATGGACATCACCATGGCGCTCTGCGGCAAGCGCGACATCAACGATGTGAATTCTTCGATCATCGACGGCCGGCAGTAAAGCTGCCAATAGCGACGTATGTAGCAACGGCTCCCCAAATATCTCGATACTGGACGCTGCCTCAGTCCTTCTAACCGCACGTTAAGCTTAGGTTGTATTTTTAGCGCGACCTCTTGAAAGCACAAAAGCGGTGCTTTATGTTTTACCCATGGCTACCACAGGCAAGACACCGCATCCATCGCTGCTGCGCTACACGCTGACACCTGACGACAGTGCCCGGCAGGCGCTGGACGACACCATTGCCGCCTATCTCAGGATGATCGAAATCCTGACCGGCCTCGTCTCCGACAGGACCGGCGCAAATCTCGTCGTGCTGCATGACCTTGCCTATGAAACCGTCCGCGACCAGACGGGCCTGCCGGCAAGGCTGGTCACGCTCGGCCTTCGCGATTTCGCCGCCAATCGCGGCGTCACCGCCGATCCGCTGCATCTGCCGCTCGACGACAAGCTCTTCGCCATCAAAGGCCCCTCGGACCTGACGATCGCCACGGTGCACGGACGTGTTGCCGTGCCCTTCGATGTCGCGGGTTATTCACGGGGATGGGAGAGTATTTTTCCGGCCTATCTCGTTGCAGGCCAGGATCGCTACGAGATTCACATTGGCGTTACGCCGAATTCCGCTCGGATGGAGGAAAACATGACGAACGAAGGCATTCTCTCACGCATGGGCCGTCTGATCGCGGGCATCGCGAATGCGGCGATCGACAAGGCGGAAGGCGTCAACAAGATTGCCGTCATCGAACAGGCGATCCGCGAGATCGACGCAGCGGCGGATGAGGCCCGCACCGATCTCGGCAAGGCGCGTGCGGAGGAATACCGCATCCAGAGCCGCAAAGACGAAATCGTCGAAGACCTGAACGCGCTCGACCAAAAGATCCGCATCGCCGTCTCGTCTCAGCGGGATGACCTGGCAAAGGCCGGCGTTGCCCGCCAGATCGATCTCGAATCCCAGATCGCAGCGCTCGATAAGGCACTGGCCGATGCTAGGGAACAGGTGGACGAAGGCCAGAAAGCCTTGCAGGCCGTGCTCGCCACGCGCCGCGAGGCGGACGCCCGCCTTGCTGATTTCAAACGCAGTCTCGCACGGCATCCCGAACAGGCAGCGGCCGGTCACAGCCAGCCCGCACCGGGTGCAGATGCTGCGCGCGCTGCTGCGGCGGTCTCGCGGCTGACCGGAGTTCCCGCTGGCGAGCATGGCCACAGTTCCGAATTGGACGAACTCGACCGGCTGCACCGCGAACAGGCAATCGAAGCCCGGCTCGCACGCTTCAAGGCGGATAACCAATAACACGATGGCACTCCTTTTCGCCCCTGAATGTGCGCCCTTCGCCATCGCCGCAGCGATCCTTGTCGGCCTGACCGCGATCGAGATGCTCGCGATGGTCATGGGTTTTTCGATGACGGAATTCCTAGGAAAGCCAGAGGTTCATGGCCATGACGGCATTCTGGCTTATCTCTCCTGGCTCAATCTCGGCGGTGTTCCGCTACTGATTCTCATGATGCTGACGCTCGGCTTCTTCGCGATGACGGGCTTTGCGTTGCAGGCCGTCGCCAACGCCTTCTGGGCGCCGCTGCCAAGCTTGATAGCCGTCATACCTGCCGCGCTCGCAACCATCCCCATGGTCAGGGCGTCGAGCAGAACCGTGGCGCGGATCGTACCGCACGACGAAACCTATGCGGTCGATCTCGACGCCTTGCTCGGCCGGACAGCCGAGGTGTCGATCGGCCCGCTCGATCAGGGATTGCCGGGCCGCGTCCGCGTCAAGGATCAGCATGGAAACTGGCATGTGCTTCGAGCCCGAGCCGCCAAGGGCGAAGGTCCACTCGCGATCGGCGCTTTGGTTCTTCTCGTCGATCACAAGGCAAATGTGTTTATCGCCATTCCCGCGCCGGTCGACCCCACCGATGCGGACAATCAATCTTTGAGGGAGCAGCAATGATGTACGACGTTATTCTACCAGCCGGCATTGGGATTGTTCTGATCTTCGGCATCGGTTTTGTCCTCGCCTCTCTTTACACGCGCTCCAGCCGCGATGAGGCCTATGTGCGCACCGGTCTCGGCGGCCAGAAGGTCGTGCTCGACGGCGGTTCGGTCGTTCTGCCGATCTTCCATTCGACCGCCCGGGTCAACCTGAAGACGCTGCGGCTCGAGGTTCGCCGCGGTGAAGGCGATGCACTGATCACCAAGGACCGCATGCGCGTCGATATCGGCGCCGAGTTCTATGTGCGCGTGAAACCCGATGCCTCCTCGATTGCGCTTGCAGCTCAGACACTCGGCAACCGCACCAACGACGCCGAGGCTCTCCGCATCCTGATCGAGGCGAAATTCGTCGACGGCCTTCGCTCGGTGGCCGCGACGATGAATCTCGACGCGCTGCAGGAACAGCGCATGGATTTCGTCAAGGCCGTGCAGGAAGCTGTCGGCGCCGATCTCCAGTCGAACGGCCTCGAACTCGAATCCGTGTCGCTGACACGCCTCGACCAGACCGATATCAAGCATTTCAACGCCAACAACTTCTTCGACGCGCAAGGCCTTGCGGCATTGACCCGCATCACCGAGGGACGCAAGAAGGAGCGGAACGAGATCGTTCGCGACACCGAAGTCGCCATCGCCCAGAAGGATCTCGAGGCCCGCCAGCAATCGCTGACCATCGAGCGGACCAAGCGGGAAGCCGAACTCAGCCAGGAACGGGACATCGCCAACAAATCCGCGGCGACACGCGCCGAAACCGCGCAGCAGGAGCAGGCCGCAAAACGCGCCGAGGAGGAAGCCCGCATCGCTTCCGAACAGGCGATCGCCGAACGCGAGGCATCTGCCAAACAGGCTCGCGAAAGCGCCAACATCGACGCCGCCCGCGCCGTCCAGCAACGCGAAACCGAAGCCAAGCGCGACCTCCAGATCGTGGCACAGGAAAGCGCCATCGCCGTTGCCAACAAGAGCCGTGAAGAATCCGAGGCGAAGGCGGCTGCGGAAACGGCCCGCGCGCTGGCGATAGCGGCGGAGGAAAAAGTCGGCACCGCCAAGGCGATCGAGATTGCCGAACGCGAAAAGCAGATTGCCGTCATCGACGCACGCAAGAAAGCCGAGACGGAAGCGACCGCCGTCACCGTCGGCGCCGAAGCCGAAAAACAGGCGGCAAGCGACCAGGCCGAGGCCATCAAGACGCTCGCGACCGCCGAGGCGGATGCGGCGATCATCAAGGCCAAGGGCATTCTCGAAACCGGCAAGGCCGCGGCCGAGAGCGAGGCATTGCTCAACGACGCGCGCAACAAGTTGAGCTCTGCTATCATCGAGTTCGAGATCACCCGCGAACGGATCCGCATCATTCCGCAGGCGCTCGCCGAAGCGGTCAAGCCGATCGAGAAGATCTCCGACATCAGGATATTCGATACCGGCGGCATGCTCGGCCGCGGAAACGGAGCGACCGGCGGAAACGGCATCGGGCTCGGCGAAGGACTGGCCAGCCAGCTCCTCTCCTATCAGGCGAATAAACCGATCCTCGACAAATTGCTGAAGGAAGCCGGCTTCGAAGGTGACGATGCCATCTCATCCCTTCTTGGAAATCTCGATGGCGCAAAACCGGCAAGACCGGCAACGCCCGCCGCAGCCCCGGCAAGGCCGACAACACCGACCGCAACTCCGACACAAACGATCATTCCTCCGGCGCCGAAGCCGGGACCAAAGAAGGACTGACCGCCGCGCAAGCGGGTCTGGACTGGAACAGGATGATTTTAGGCCGGTCCGGCCCAAAATCCAAATCCTGTTCTAAATTAAATAGTTAGAGCATGATGTCGCCCGAAAACCGCACACACTTTTCGGCATCATGCTCTATCTCACCCAACCCGCTGCCAGCGCGCCCGCCCAGTCGGCACGGCCCCTTTCGGCGGCCAGTGCCGACATCGCCATCTGGTCATAGGCGACGGTTCGGAACTGCCATGTCCATCCGCCCGCCGCCTTTTCCAGAATGGCGTAGCTCGCCAGCGGATGGCCAGCCTCCACCCTGTGGTAATAAGGCAGTTCGTCGTCATAGGCCGGGCAGCCGACGCTGCCCGGATTGACGATCAGGCGGCCATCGGAGAGGCGCACAGCGCGGGGAATGTGGCTGTGGCCACAGAGGATCAGCGGCAGGTCAGTGCCTTCGGCCAGCGCCTCGATCGCTTCGATCGACTTCAAGAAGACGACGCCCTCCGGCGACACCGATTCCAGCCAGTAGAGATTGTCGTCCTTCGGCGTTGCGTGGCAGAGATAGACCTCGCCGCGATAGACGGTATCGAACGGCAGGCTTCGGATCCAACTAAGATGAGACGGCGACAATTGACTGTAGGCGGCCGCATCCGAAATATGCATCGCCGCCGGGTCCTGTTCGATCAGGTAGCGGTCGTGATTGCCGCGAACCGAGGTCAGGCTAAGCGGCATCAGCAAATCTGCTGTCCTGCCGGCCTCCAGCGGGCCGCTGAAGAAATCGCCGAGATTGACGATCTCATCGATCCCCTGCGCATGAATATCCGCAAGCACGGCCTCGAGCGCCAGATGGTTTCCGTGGATATCGGCAATTGCTGCAAACCGCATTTTTTAACTCCCTCGGTAGGTGGAATAGCCATAGGGCGAAATCAGCAACGGCACATGGTAGTGCGCCGTGACATCGGCAATGCCGAAGCGGATCGGCACGAGATCGAGGAAAGCGGGATGCGGCAGCGGCGTGCCGCTGGCCCTCAGATAATCGCCGGCATGGAAGACCAGTTCATAGGTGCCGGCCCGAAAATTTTCGCCAATGAGGATGGGGCCGCCGTCGACCCGGCCGTCGGCATTGGTCTCCACCGTCTTCAGATGCCTGCGAATCTCGCCGTCAAGCTGGAAAAGATCGATCCTCAAGCCCTCGGCCGGCTTGCCGAGAGCGGTGTCGAGAACATGTGTGGTCAGTCCGGTCATGGGGCTGGCTCTTTGATGATATAAGGGGTTTCGAAGAAGTATTCTTCCAGATTATTGCCCGGCCCATCACGGTCGACGACAAGGAAATCTGAGGCTTGGCCGAGCGCCATCAGCGGATGGTGCCAGACGTTGCGGCGATAGTTCACGCCCTGATCGCCGCGCGCCAGAAACACTTGCGGCCTGCCCGGGCGACCGTTCTCATCCTCGGAGACGACGACGAGAAAAGGACGGCCCGAGACCGGCGAGAAACTCTGGCTGCCGAAAGGATGGCGCTCCATCATGGTGACTTCATAGGGGAAGTTGCGCGGCTGGCCGCGAAAGAGGTTGATGATGACGCGCGCACCCTCGCCCGTCGCCTCAGTGGCGGCGAGTGCATGGAAACGCTCCGTCGTGCCGCCATTGATGAGCCGCATCGAGGCGGGATCGGCTTCGATCACCTCACCGAAGGGAGCAAAGGCGGATCTCGTAAGCGGACGGATGTCGAGATGTGGGGGCAATCGCTCACTCACCTTCGGCATGCCAGTGACGGATGGCATCGATCGCCGAAAGAAGCTCCGGCAGTGTGCGATACGTTGCCTCCCAGATGTCGGAAGGATCGAGATCGAAGACGCCGTCGAGGATACGGTTGCCCGTGCCGCAGATTTTCGTCCACGGCAGATCGGGATGCTCGGTCGCAAATTCCGGATGAGTCACCAGCAAGCGGGATGCCGCGGCACCGATGGTGAAGTGGCAAAAGGTGACCGCCTTGAAAGTGAGCTTGTCCCCGGCAAACGCCGCCCCATCCATTCCGCCGACGAAAGACAGCGCTTCGGATGCTGCCTCATACATCTCATTGAGATAGTCGATCGCGCGCCGCTCGTTCATTCGGCCTCCGGCAGCATGGTCATCAGGCGCAGCAGCGCGATCCGCTCGACTTGCGCCGTCGCGGTCGCAAATTCTTCGCCCTTGCCATTGCCGATCCGTGTTTCGAAGGCCGACAGGATATCGTCCTTGCCGAGCCCCTTGACGGCGATGATGAAGGGAAAGCCGAATTTTTCGACATAGGCCGAATTGAGTTCGGTGAAGCGGGCATGTTCGGCTGGGCTCAGGCGGTCGAGACCGGCGCCGGACTGTTCCTTCCGGCTGTCTTCGGTGAGTTCACCTGCTATCGCGAGGCGCCCGGCAAGGTCGGGATGGGCGCTGAGCACGCCGAGGCGCTCCTGCGGGCTTGCCGCCCGGAAGACAGCGGTTAGCGACGCATGCACGCCGGTCGCCGTCAGCGGCTCCGTCACGTGGCCGGCGTCATAGGCGCGCTCGGCGATGAAAGGCGAATGTTCAAAGACGCCGCCGAAGCGGGAGACGAAATCCTCGCGCGACATCATCAGAGCGCTTCCGGCTGATGGTGCTTGTGCCAATGCTCGGCGATCTCGATGCGGCGCGGAATCCAGACCTTGTCGTGCTTCAGCACATATTCGATGAAGCGCTTCAGCGCTGCCGCCCGGCCGGGACGTCCGACGAGGCGGCAATGCAAGCCGACCGACATCATCTTCGGACTGCCCGCCTTGCCTTCCTCATAAAGTGTATCGAAGGCGTCCTTCAGATAGGTGAAGAACTGATCGCCGGCATTGAAGCCCTGCGGCGTCGCAAAACGCATGTCGTTGGTTTCGAGCGTATAGGGGATGATCAGGAAGGGTTTCCCGTCGACGCCCTTCACCCAGTAAGGCAGGTCGTCGGCATAAGAATCGGAGGAATAGAGGAAACCGCCCTCCTCCTGCACCAGCCGAAGCGTATTGTCGGAAGGCTTGCCCTGATACATGCCGTAGGGCCGCTCGCCGGTAAGTTCGGTGTGCAGGCGCACGGCTTCGAGGATATGCTTGCGCTCCAATTCTTCTGGAAAATCCTTGTATTCCAGCCAGCGGTAGCCGTGGCTGGCGATCTCCCAGCCGGCCTCCTTCATCGCAGCGACGGCCTCGGGGTTGCGGGCCATCGCCAGCGTCACGCCGTAGACAGTCGCCTGCACCTTGAGATCGGTGAACATCCGCCAGAGCCGCCAGAAGCCGGCACGCGAACCATACTCATAGATCGATTCCATGTTGAGGTTGCGCTGCCCTGGCCAGGCGGCCGCACCGACGATCTCCGACAGCAGGTTTTCCGAAGCCGGGTCGCCGTCGAGGATCGAGCTTTCGCCGCCCTCCTCGTAATTGATGACGAACTGCACGGCGACGCGTGCCTCGTCCGGCCATTTCGGATCGGGCGTCAGACGCCCATAACCGACAAGATTGCGCGGATAAGTCTCGGATACCATCAAATCACCTTCTGAAAAGACGGGGAACGGTAGCATCCGCAGCCGGAATGTCGAGACGGAAACTGCTCCGCCGGATTTGCCTTTACGGCACAAGCCTTTAGCTCATCTGCCGATTCAAGCGATTTTGCGCGCGCTGACCTTGCCCATCGGATGCAGCGAATGAACGCGGAAAGGACCGCCAGTGCCCTCTTCGATCATCAGGGCAACGTTGGAAACCATGACAGGTTCGCAGAGGACAGGCTCGAAGATCCTCCGCAACACCGGCTCGATGCGCGGCATGTCGATCGCGTTGACGGGGCCTGTCACCGGCATATGGAAGCGGAACTCCTCCATCACATAGGGATTGCCCCAGCGATGCAGATTGGAAAATTGCGTCGCCGACAGCCCGTCCGGATCGCTGCGTTCAATCTCGGCCTCGCTGAGCGGTGCGCGAAAACGATCGAATTCCTGCACGATCGCCGAGGCGAGATACTGGATCTGCTCGCAGGGAGTGCTCGGCAGCAGGCTGTAGAAATTGCCGAGCGGGGCGACTTCGATACGCGGAATCCGAAAAGGAACGAAGGTTCCGGAAAAACGCATCAGGTCGCGCAGGAGTTGCGATTCGGGCATGTCGTGGGACAGATGAAAGGGCGCCTTCAAAACACCATGAAAGCCGTAGCGCCGCGGCACGGCGGTATGGAAGGCGATCTCGTGAATACCGAGGCCACGAACTGCCGGAGGCTCCATCATATCGCCCGAAAACACGTTTCGGCCAAGCCAATTGGCGGCCACGAGCGACAACGGGTCGCTCGCCGGAGGCGTGAAGCAAATGGCATAGCGCATGCAATTTCCTCCATCAAGGAAGTGAGCGCCGTTCAGATCCGACGCTGTCGATGCGCAAGCAGATAGGTGATTTGCATGACAGAATAACGAAGCAGAGCAGCGGCTAATTCACGTTTAACGTGAAGCCACCGCGATATGGCTCGAAATCGCGAAGCTTTGCGGCAGCGAAAATTCGTGAGGTTCATCGCCTGCGATACATATCGCCGCCTCCGCCAGCAGGTGCGCGAGGCCGAAACTGACCTTGAAGCCGCCGGTCAGCGCGATCAGGCGCGGATGGTCAGGGTGGCAGCCCACCATTGGATCGCGGTCGATCGCCTTCGGGCGAAGCCCCGCCCAGCGCTCGACGACCGGCGCGGAACGAAGCGCCGGCACGATCGCACGCGCCGCGTCGATCAGTGCGTCGAGCTGGGCATCGGTGGAAGTAGGATCGTCGAAACGGTTCTCGCTGGTGCTGCCGATCGCGGCATGTCCGCCCTCATGGGCCACGACATAAAGCCCATCGAGGAAGATGGTCGGCAAGGCAGGATCGATATCGGCCTTGAGCAGCGCCGCCTGCCCCTTCACAGCTTGGCCGAGTGGCTGTTTCAGCCCCGGCGTCAAGCCTTCGAGCAGTGGAAAGGACCGGTGGCCGGCGGCGATGATGCAGCGCCCGAAGGCAATGGTCTCGCCGCCGACCTCGGCAATGCCGCGTTCGGGATCAAGGCCGGTGACCCCGGCATGCTCCATGAGCCTGACATGCCTTGCCCGCCGCAGGAAGGCTGTGTGCATCGCGATCAGCAAGCGGGGCGCAACGCGGGCGGCGAGCGTGTCGTGCACGAAGCCGCTCTCGCCGGCGGACGCCTCGATCCAGCCGTCGACCGGCGGCCTGTCAAGCACATACCACTGGAAACGGCGGTCGCCTGATCGCCAATGGTGTTCGGCGTCCTCGAAATGGCCGCGCGCTATTTTGTTGAGATGCGGCTTCGGCAGCGGGATCAGCCGTCCGGAACGGCGGTAGCCAGCGGAAAGTCCGGTCTCGGCTTCGAGCGCGGCGATCTCGGCTTCGAGCGAGACCAGCGCATCGAACTGGAACTGCTTCTTCTCCGACCACTGGTCCGGCATGTGTGGCATCAGCGCGCCGAGCACGCCGCCGCTTGCACCTTCGCCCAACCTGCCGGCGTCGGCAATAACGGCACGGATGCCCCGGCGCTCGGCATGGACGGCCGCCCAGAGTCCCATGATACCGCCGCCGACGATCAGCAATTCTGAGGACGATTGACCTGAGACCGGCTGAGGATTATCGGCTTTTTCCATGACAGACGTGAACCCCGATCAGATTGGCGCGGGCGCGCCGCAGCCGCTCGAATGGCGCGACGGCGATATGCCCTATTCCACCGCCTTTGGCGATCATTTTTATTGCCAGACCGATGGGCGGTTGGAATGCGGCCATGTTTTTCTCGCCGGCAATGGCCTGCCAGAGCGCTGGAACGGGCGGCAGAGATTCCGGATCGGAGAACTCGGCTTCGGCACCGGTCTGAACTTCGCTGAGACCTGGCGGCAATGGAAGCTCCACCGTGCAGACGGCCAGCAGCTACATTTTACCTCCTTCGAACTGCACCCGATGCGCGGTGAAGAAATCGGCCGGGCGCTATCGCACTGGCCGGAGATCGACGCCGAACGTCAGGTGCTGACGGCGGCCTGGCCGGAAATACCGGCCGGTATCGTGCGCCTCGATCTCGATGCCCAGACGACGCTCAGCGTCGTATGCGGCTATGCCTTGGACGGCGTCGCGGCAGCCGAAGACGACTTCGACGCCTGGTATCTCGACGGCTTCGCCCCGTCGCGCAATAGCGATATGTGGTCGCAGGAACTGATGCGGCTCGTCTGTGAGAAAAGCGCAGCCGGCGGCACTTTCGCCACCTATGCAGCGGCCGGCTTCGTGCGCCGCAATCTCATCGCCGCGGGCTTCGCCGTCGAGCGCCGCAGGGGCTTTGCTGGCAAGCGCGAAATGCTCTGCGGCGTCAAGTAATCTCGGCAAGTACGATCGATTCAAGCGGCTGCATTGCTAACAGTTATCACCTCGTGCGATAATCGCCCGAGAGGAACCAATATGGCCAGCAGCGCGAATCTTGGACAGCAACTCGAAAACTATGTGAACGAACTCGTGAAATCGGGTCGTTACAACTCTCGCAGCGAAGTTCTGCGGGAAGGTGTTCGGCTTGTCGAGGAGCGGGAAAAACGGCTGATGGCGCTCGATCTGGCGATCGGCCAGGGGATCGCCGACGCGGAATCAGGCCGCTTCAAGCCCATCAGCGATGTCGCCGCGCGCCTTTCAGGCAAATATGACGATCGTTCGTGATCGTCCTCATTACCGCGCAGGCGGAGGCGGATCTCGAACGTATTGGCGACTATATCGCTGAGGTCGATCCGCAGCGGGCGGCAAGCTTCATTCACGAACTGCTGGCACGGTGTGAGCGTCTGGCGCAAATGCCAAACGGTTTTTCATTGGTTCCACGCTACGAACATACCGCCGTTCGCCGCCGTCCTTACGGCAGCTATTTGATCTTTTATCGTGTCGGCGAGGATCGTATCGAGATCCTGCATATCCTCAACGGCGCTCAGGATTTCGAGAGCATCCTGTTTCCCGAAGGTTCAGATCAGTAGCTTGTGCGCTCCGGCTGCTGCTCGCTCGTTCCCAGCCACTGGCGGATTTTTTCCTCGAGCAGTTCGGGGCTAATCGGCTTCGACATGTAGTCGTCCATGCCGGCATCGAGGCAGAGCTCGCGGTCACTTTCGAGCGCATGGGCGGTGACGCCGATGATCGGCACCCGGTGGCCGTGCCCCTTTTCCCTTTCGCGGATCGTCTGGGTCGCCTGATGGCCGTTCATGACGGGCATCGAGACGTCCATCATGATGATGCGCGGCGTATACCGCTCCCAGGCGGCGACCGCCTCCTCGCCATTCTCGACGACGAGGAAGGAGAGGCCTGTTCCCTGCAGGATCTGCGTGAAGACGATCTGGTTGACCTCGTTGTCCTCGGCAACGAGCACGTCGACGAATTCAGCGGCGCGTTTCTGCGGCACGGGCGCTGGCGCCGGCACGATCGCTTCCGTCTGCAGCCGGGCGATCTCGGCCTCGGAGACCTGCTTGACGCGGCTGGCGCGCACCACCTCGACGACGGTGTTGCGCAGCACGTTGGCGCGCGCCGGCTTCATCAGATGCGCGTGGCCATTCAGTGCTGCGAATTCCTTTTCTGTGCCCGAAATATCCATCGACGTCAGGAAGATGATCGGCAATTCGACGAAGCGGGGATCGGCGCGCAGCTGGCGCGCGACATCGGCGCCGTTCATATCAGGCATGTGATAGTCGAGCACGACAGCGTCGACGGTAACGCCGAGATCGGCCGCCGCCTCCAGGATCGCAAGCCCGGTGCCGCCGCCTTCGGCGGCCACGCCGTCAAAGCCCCAGAGCGAAAGCTGCTCGGTGAGGATTCGCCGGTTTACTTCATTGTCATCGACGACGAGGATACGCGCACCCTGCACGTTGATCGGCAACGGCTTCGGCTCAAGGCGGGCGGCCGCCACCGCAAACGGCAGGTTGATGGTGAAGACAGAGCCCTTGCCCCATTCACTTTCGACGTTGAGATAACCGCCGAAAAGGTCGACGAGCCCGGCGGTGATCGCAAGACCGAGGCCGGTTCCTTCATGTCGCCGGGTCGATGAGGCGTCCACCTGCGAGAATTTGTCGAAGACCGATTCAAGCTTCTCCGGCGGGATGCCGATCCCGGTATCCTCGATGCGGATGCTCGCCATGATCTCGCCGCCGGCGGCCGGCTGGAAGCCGACATCGACGAAGACATGGCCCCGCTCGGTGAACTTGACGGCGTTGCCGACAAGATTGGTAACGATCTGGCGGAAACGCCCGGCGTCGCCGATTACGGCGGCGGGCAGATCGGGTGCAGCCCGCACCAGGAGCTCGATGTTCTTCTCGGCAGCGTGCGAGGACAAGAGCGTCGCCACGTCCTCTACCGCTTCGGTGATATCGAAAGCAGCTTTGCGCAGTTTCATCTGCCCGGCGTCGATCTTCGAAAAATCGAGGATGTCGTTGATGATCGTCAGCAGCGCGTTGCCCGACTTGACGATGATGTCGACGAAGGTCTTCTGGCGGGTGTCGAGATTAGTCTTGGCAAGCAGCTCCGCCATCCCAAGCACGCCGTTCATCGGCGTGCGGATCTCATGGCTCATATTGGCAAGGAATTCGGATTTGGCGCGGTCGGCAGCCTCGGCGCGCGA
Source organism: Rhizobium leguminosarum bv. trifolii WSM1325 (assembly GCA_000023185.1). NCBI lineage: Bacteria > Pseudomonadati > Pseudomonadota > Alphaproteobacteria > Hyphomicrobiales > Rhizobiaceae > Rhizobium > Rhizobium leguminosarum. The sequence continues at coordinate 3,156,146 of CP001622.1, forward strand.
CAGCAGCTGGCGCAACTCCTCCTCGCGGCTCTTGAGTTCGGTGACGTCAGTAAAAAGCGCCACCCAGTGCTGCCCCTTGCTGACCGTCGCATCCATGTTCACCCAGCGCTCGCCGCCGACATGGAAGACGGTGGAAATCGGCAGCCTGGCCGCGATATTGTCACGCCAACCCTGCAGGATTTCGCCGGCGGCATCGTGGAAATCGCCACGCGCCGCGCAAAATTCGAACATGCCGATCCAGCCCTCGCCGGGCTCGAGATAGGTGGCCGGAATCTGCAAGATGTCAGAAAGCGCCTCGTTGGACATCTTGATGATGCCGTCCTGAACAACGGCTAGGCCCTGCGGCATGGCATGGGTCGCATCGCGCATCATTTCGCCGAGCCGCTCCAGCGCGGCACGGGCCTCGTGGATCTCCTTTTCCCGCTCACGCACGGCCGTGATGTCGGCATAGGTCAGCAGGATCCGGTCGTTCGAGATACGGCGGCTATCGAAGATGACGGATTTGCCGCCCGCCCAGCCGAGCTCAATCGGCTCGGGCTCCTCGGTCTCGAACAGATGCTTGCGGAAATCGTAGATCTCCTCGGGCGTCTGAGTGCCGTCGTAACGACCGAGCTCATAATTGCGGCGGATGACGTCGATGAACGGGCGGCCGTCGAAGGGATCGTCGAGTGGCAGCTCCCAGATGCCGTAGAACTCGTCGTTGACGTAGAGGATCCGGTGGTCGTTATCGAGGATCAGCACGCCGACCGGCAGCGAGCGCAGGATATTCTCGATATCCCGGTGCAGCACCTCTTTGTGTTTCTGCGCTTCGATCAGCGCCTTCTCTCGGTCCTTGAGTGGCGAGATGTCCGAAAAAGAGCCGACGACATAGGGCCGTCCGTCCGCTGTCACGACGCGATTGACGCGCGAAAGGACGGAATAGATGTGGCCGTCCTTGCTCGGCAACAGGCTTTCGATTTCCTTAGACGTGCCGCCTTCCAGCGCCAGCAGGTTTTCCTGATAGATCGCCTCGCCGCCGTCCAGCCCGAACATTTCATGTTCGGTCAGCCCCAACACCCGGGAACGGCTATGGCCGCTGAAGGTCTCGTAATACTGGTTGGCATAGACGAGGCGATGCTTCTCGTCGCGCACGAAGGCTGCCACCGGCAGGTCCTCCAGAATGGTGCGCAGCAGGTCGAGTTCATTGACGCTCTCGTGCCAGGCCGCGTCGCTGACAGCCGCAGGCTTTGCGTCGTTGCGATAGGCGGCATTGACGACCAGGGGGCGGCCATCCCCCGCAAAGATGCCAATCGGATAGTCGAGCTGTTCCAGTGCCTCGCGCACACGAGCGAAATCGGCAGCGACGCCGGCGTCGCCCGTCATGCCAGGATCGCTAGCGATCCCTGGATCGCCGATCGCCCGGCGCGTCGGTTCGCGCACTTCAAAAATGCCGAGCACGTAGGCCCGATCCAGCGATGGCGAGAAGCTTTCGATCTGGATGCGTTCATGACTGAGGCCCGCCGCATCGAAGCAGATGGCGTTTTCCTCGGTGCCGAACACCAGCGCTCGGCGTTCCTTATCCTCACGATCCTCTTCCTCGGGGCGATCGAGGAGCTCGCGGCTGCGCCCGCCGATGAAATCGGAAATCTCGCGGCCCAGAAAACGGGCATAGGCCTCGTTGACGGCGACATAACGCAGCTCGCTGTTCTTGACATAGGCCGGGGTATCCAGATCAGCGATCCGGCGGCAAGCCAACTCAAGAAGTTCCCCGGCTGATTTCAAAAAATATCGCTCCCGCAATGAATGAAATATCGACTAGAAAAACTATAACGCCAAGGCTTTTAACAAGGTTTTAACCATAAATTTCGACAGCGGAATTTTAGGAGCCAGCTCACCAAGCTGAAGACAATTCGAGATTACCAGCCCCGGCTTGCACGAGACTGAAAGGACGCCCGCCATAATTCCTTTCGATGTCGGGATCCGTTGAAATCATGACGAAAATTTAATGCCAAAACCGCTTGCGCGGCCATTGCGCCGCCGCGATCCGGGCCGAGTCTCCGGCATGGCTTTATGGAAGCCATACCCATGAAAGGAAAATACCATGTCCGTTCTTCATAAGACCATGGCGACGGGCCTGATCGCGCTGACCTTTGCCGGCGCCTCGCTCGCCACCGCCACCACCGCCGATGCCCATCCACGCGATGCCTTCTGGGGCGGCGTTGCCGCCGGCGTCGTCGGTGGCGCCCTGCTGTCGGAGGCAGCCCGTCCCGCCTACCCAGTCTATCCGGCCTATCCCGCTTACCGCCCTTACCCCGTTTACCGTACCTATTACCGGCCGGACTATTGCCACTTCGAATGGTTGCACGACGATTGGGGCAATCCCCATCGCGTCAAAGTCTGCCAGCGATAGCGAAAACCGCATCCGGCGCCGCTTGACCCTCCCGGCGGCGCCTACCCAGTGCCCTCAACGGCGACCAAATGAAACTGGCGGATTTCCATCCGCCAGATCAAAGCTGAGCAGATCGCATTTTCAACCGTTACGGAGAAAGCTCCTCCAACACGCGGTCCTTGGTTTCGACCGCAAACAACATCGTGACGATTGCACCGACAATCAGAATGGCTGCGAAGCTCGCAAAGACATACTGGATGCCCATGGAAGACATCACCGTGCCGACGAGGATCGGGCCGGCCGATGATCCCAGGCGAAGCCAGGCACTGCCGGTTCCGGTTCCCAAAGCCCTGAGGCGTGTCGGGTAGATCTCTGCCGAGTACAGGTAAAGGGAGAATGTGACGGTCTGGACGATCGCATAAGCGAGACCGGCTAGAACCAAAACCTGGATAGGAGAGGTCGCGCCGAGCCATGCGAGAGCCAGCAGCGGAAGGGGAGCGAGAAGCAGCGCACCGGTGTACCAGCGCTTGCGTCCCACTTTGTCGATGAGCAGCGCGCAGATGACGGCGGCGATCACGCCGCCGACCGACGTCAGGAAACCATAGAAGATGCTGGTTTGAAGCGGCAGGTTGAAAACCTGTCGATACAGGGTCGGCAGCCAGGTGATCGTACCGTTGGCGACCGTATAGGCGGTAAACCACATGACCCAGATGGAAAGTGTCCGCTTCAAGTAAATGCCCTGGAAGAGTTCGCGCCAGTCCGACTGGCGGCGGACCGGCGCCTGGATGAGCTTCGGTTCGGGCAATTCCTTGCCGGCTGCACGAGCACTTTCTTCCATGCGGGTAACGATAGCGTTTGCTTCGCCATAGCGGCCGTTGGCAGCTAGCCAACGCGGTGATTCCTTCAGGAACCAGCGTAGAGGAATCATGATAAGTGCGGGAACGAGACCGACGACGAACATCGCCTTCCAGCCGTAAACCGGTACCATGAAGTAGCCGATCAGCCCGGCGCCGACGAGGCCCAGCAGGAACATGACCTCATAGAGGAGGAAGAACTTGCCGCGCCCCTTCGATCCGATCAACTCGTTGATATAGGCGCTGGCGACTGGGACCTCGCCGCCGGTGCCGATCCCCTGGGCGAAACGGAAGGCCATCATCATGCCGGCCCCGGCAGCAAACAGGCATGCGACATCCATGCTGACGAAGAGCAGGATGGTGAACAGAAGAACTTTCAGCCGGCCAACCTTCTCGGCGAGCCAGCCAAACAGGATCGCACCGATCAACTGCCCCAGATAGCCCATCGACAGGATCATGCCGGTCTGCGAGGGGGTCAGACCCCACTCGCGCACGAGGACGGGCATGGCATAAGCGATGGCGATGACCGTGTAGCCGTCGAAGAACGTTGCGGCGCCGACGATATTGCGCGCCCAAAATACCTCACGGGTGATGGGAAGGCGCTCCAGACGAGCGCTGATTTCGGCCTGACGATCAGCGGCATTCGCCGTCTCAGCCGGCATAGGCTGCATGACATTCATTGGTTCCTCCTTCTCGCCCCGTGGCCTACTACTCTCCCGGCCAGGGGCGCTCCTGCTTGATGGTTGCTACTGCGTGTCAGTTCGTCCTGTCAGGGCAATGGCCTTCAAAGCTATTAAGCCTGACTCGGCGGGTTCCCATGGTTTCCTCCCATCGGAATGCGCCCCTGCGACCTGCGCAGGGGCGTCAAAGAGGTCACTCGGCAGCCAGCAACTGGTCAACGCGGCCAATTCCGGCGGCGTCGAAGGCGGCGAAGATCTCTGCTTCGGCCTTTTCGCCAAGGTTCTTCAGCGGCTCGCGGATCGTAGCGTGGTCAAGGATACCGCGGTGCACGAGTCCAAGTTTCAGGGCCACGGTGCCTTCCATGTGAGAGCCGCGGTGATAGACGGCACGCGTCACCGGAAGAAGGCGCTCGAAGATCTTGCGCGCTTCCGGATAGTCCTGCGCCTTGCCGGCTTTGATCAGGTCGATGAGCAGCTCCGGCGCAATATTGCCATAACCGACGAGCAGACCGTCGACATCGAACATGGTCGGCAGCAGCCATTCATCGTGGCAGCTCAGAACCTGCAGCTTTGGATTGGCCTTCTTCAGCTCTGGAATTTCGACATACCAGCGCTTCATATTGCGCACGCCGTTCTTGGTGGCGACGACGCCTTCCTGTGTGGCAATCGCAAGCTGTGTTTCGAGATCGTATGATGCTTTGGTGGCGTCGGGATACTGGAACAGGATGCACTGGAGGCCAGACTCCTGCCAGATTGCCTTGTAGCGATCCTGGGGCGCTCCCTTCTGAAAGCCGAAACGCAGCCAGCCGTGGTTCGGATAGACGAGTGCGCCGGTGGCACCCGCAGCCTTGCATTTCCTCGCCTCTTCAGCGGCGACCTTCGTGCCTTCACCGGTAATCCCGGCAATGATCGGAACGGCACCGTCGACAGCTTCGACATAGGTGCGGATGAGAGCAAGGCGCTCCTCTTCCGTGAGGAAGGTGCCTTCGCCGGCATGGCCGAGGATGACGAGGCTTTTGACGCCTTCCATCGAAACTAGCCATTTGGCGAGTTTGGCGTTGGCTTTGTGATCAACTTCACCGTCGCGGGTGAAAGCGGTAACGGGGGCCGGGCTCAGCCCGCGCATATCCATCGGTTGCATATTGGTCTCCTCCTTCGTGCGATCGCGGTTCACTCGCGACCGATATAGGATCGTTTACGGGAACGTTCCCAATATCGTTCTCGAATTCTCTGGAGTCAATATCTTTTTTGGTGCATGCTCAGAATGGCGACGGCCGATTGCCGACTCGAATGGAAAAGGCTCAATGAGTTCAAAGACGGATGAAGTTCCGGGACAGACCCGCGTCACTATTCACGGCGTCGCTGCCGCAGCCGGTGTCTCCAAATCTACCGTGTCCCGCATACTGGACGAGAGGCTTCCCCGCTCCGACAGCGAGACAGCGCGTCGCGTGCGCAAGGTTGCCGAAGAGCTCGGATACGTTCGGGATGTTTCCGCAGCGAGCCTCAGGCGCGGCAACACGATGACAATCGGGGTGATCGTGCCCAGGCTGACGGATACGGTCATGGCCATGCTTTATGAAGCACTGGCCAAGGCCTGCAGCCGTAGCGGCCGCTTCGCGATTGTCGCAACGACCGACGACAAGCCAAAGGCAGACCGGCTTGCGGCCGAGTCTCTGCTGAAACGCGGCGTCGATGGTCTGATTCTTTCGACAGCGCGGGAAGACGATGACTTTCCGGACGAGCTGGCAAAACGCGGTATTCCTTATGTCCTGGCACTCCGGACGGATGGCCACAGCCTCTCGTCGGTCGGCGATGACAGGCTCGGTGGGTACCTCGCCGCCCGCCACCTCCTCGATCTCGGCCATCGCAGAATTGGCGTCATCGCCGGTCCATCCTATGCCTCCAGTTCGCGGGGACGCGTGGAGGGTTTCCGCCACGCCTTGGAAGAGGCCGGACTGAATGCAGATCCCTCATACATCATTCCCTCGACATTCGGCATCGAGTCCGGTGCGGTGGCCGTCGAAACCCTGATGCATCTTAATCCCCGCCCAACCGCTATTTTCGCCGTCAACGACAATACCGCTATCGGCGCGTTGTCGGGACTGACGAAACTTGGTCTTTCCGTGCCGCAGGACATCTCGATCGTAGGCTATAACGACATTCCGATTGTCGGCCACCTCCCTACGCCGCTCACGACGTTGCGGGTGCCGTTTGAGCAAATTGCAGCAAACGCTCTCGATCTTCTTGCCGGCGACAACAGTCCCGCCGACGAGCGTATTCGGATCTCGGCCCCCACACTTATTCCAAGGAAATCGACGGCACCGCTACGCTAACTCGCGCCACACGCACACCTCCGCTATCTGCACACGATTGCTCGAGCGGGTGCGATCACTCTATTCTCCGATAGCAAATCGCCAGATGTTTCGCAGACCATGTTGCCCTTATGCGGCCGGCATGCGGCGGCCGCATAGAGAGGAAGGACCAGCATGCCGGAACCGCTCAAGAACCTGCTGCATGAGGCATTGGTCGGCGATATGGCCGATCGCATTGCCGGCAACGCGCCAACTTTCGATAAAAAACGCTTCGTGATGCTGGCGACCGATGGCCTCGGAGCGCTGGAGCTGATGGAGCGCTCGGCGCTTATCCGCGACGCGCTGTTTGCCACGCTTCCCGGTGATTTCCGGGAGGCCGCAGCCATTTTCAAGGCCAGCCTGCCCACTGCCGGGAGTCCGGGGCTCTCCGGCTGGATGCTGCTGCCGATCAATCAGTTCATCGCCGCACGCGGCCTTGATCATTTCGATCTCGGGCTCGAGCTCCTGAAGGCGCTGACGCCGCATTTCACCGCCGAATTCGGTATCCGCCCCTTCATCCACCGCGACCAGCAGCGCGCGCTGGCCATCATTTCCGGCTGGGTCGACGATCCCGACCAGCATGTACGCCGGCTGGCGAGCGAGGGAACGCGGCCGCGCCTGCCCTGGGCGATGCGCCTGCCGCAGCTCGTCAAGGATCCGGCTCCGATCCTGCCCATCCTGACCGCGCTGATGGATGATCCGGAGGATTATGTGCGCCGCTCCGTGGCCAACAGCCTGAACGACGTCGCCAAGGACCACCCGGATCTGGTCGCCGCGTTCATCGCCAGTCATATCGAAGGCGCTTCGCCCGAACGCCGCTGGCTGCTGAAACATGCCTCACGCACGCTGATGAAGAACGGCCACGCGCAGGCGCTCGCCAATTTCGGCTTCGCGGCCAGCGATTCGCTCGAATGCGAACTGCGGCTCGTAAACGGCGAGGTGATGTTCGGCGAAGGGCTGGATTTCGAAATCCGGGTGACGAATGCAGGCGAGCGAGCGCAGTCGCTGATGATCGACTACGCCGTTCACCATGTGAAGAGCGACGGTTCGCTCTCACCCAAGGTGTTCAAGTGCAAGGCGATCTTGCTCGCTCCGGGGCAAAGCCATACAATTGAGCGTCGTCACGCCATGCGGCCAATCACGACGCGGCGCTATTATCCAGGCGAACATCGCATCGCCATCCTCGTCAACGGCGCAGAGACAGCATCGCAAAGCTTCGTCCTCGTCATGCCCTCACCTGACCAAGGCTGAGGCTTTCTTGTGCACCGCACTTGACTTTCCACGCGAACTAGCCCAAATGCGGGTCAGCTTTCACCCTTCCGGCCGCCGCGTGAGCGTGCCCCTGCTGAAAAATACAGATGCAGGAAGAAGGGACAAAAGCGCATTTCGATAGAGCGCCGCACTCCCATGAGCGGCCAGAAGCGCTGGAAAGCTTTTTCCAACTCACAAGTTCCCACTTCACGCGGGGTTCTTGACGCCAGAATGAAACCGGATCGCATGGTGCGTTCCGGCGATAGTCATTGTGGCGCCCCGAAAGGTTATACCTTGACTAATTTTGAATCGCTTGGTGTCTCCAAGCCGATCATCGCTACTTTGTTCCAGCTCGGCATCGAAACGCCGACGCCCATCCAGGAACATTCAATTCCTCTCCTCCTCGAAGGCCGCGACCTGATCGGCCTTGCCCAGACCGGCACCGGCAAGACCGCCGCTTTCGGCCTGCCGCTTATCGAAAAGCTGCTCGCCGATGAACGCCGCCCCGACAACCGCACGACGCGCACGCTGATCCTTGCGCCGACCCGCGAACTGGTGAACCAGATCGCCGAGAGCCTGAAGAAGTTCATCCGCAAGTCGTCGCTGCGCATCAATGTCGTCGTCGGCGGCGTCTCGATCAACAAGCAGCAGCTTCAGCTTGAAAAGGGCACAGACATTCTCGTCGCCACGCCCGGCCGCCTGCTCGACCTCATCAATCGCCGCGCGATCACGCTGACTGCCGTTCGCTATCTCGTGCTCGACGAAGCCGACCAGATGCTCGACCTCGGCTTCGTCCACGATCTGCGCAAGATCGCCAAGATGGTGCCGAAAAAGCGTCAGACCATGCTGTTCTCGGCGACCATGCCGAAGGCGATCGCCGATCTTGCCGGCGAATATCTCGTCGATCCCGTCAAGGTCGAAGTCACGCCTCCAGGTAAGGCTGCCGACAAGGTCGAGCAGTACGTTCATTTCGTCGCCGGCAAGAACGACAAGACGGAGCTGCTGCGCAAGTCGCTGACCGAAAACCCCGATGGCCGCGCCATGGTCTTCCTGCGCACCAAGCATGGTGCCGAGAAGCTGATGAAGCATCTCGAAAACATCGGCTATTCCGTCGCCTCGATCCACGGCAACAAGAGCCAGGGTCAGCGCGAGCGGGCGCTGAAGGCCTTCCGCGACGGCAGCATCAAGACGCTGATCGCCACCGACGTCGCCGCCCGCGGCATCGACATTCCGGCCGTCAGCCACGTCTACAACTACGACCTGCCTGAAGTGCCCGACGCCTATGTGCATCGCATCGGCCGCACGGCGCGTGCCGGCCGCGACGGCATCGCCATCGCTTTCTGCGCTCCCGACGAAGCCAAGCTGCTGCGTGATATCGAGCGCCTGATGGGCATCGACATCACTGTCGCAAGCGGCGAAGCGCCGGCAAACATCAGCGGCGGCCCCCGTCGCGCCAACGGCAACGGCAACAACCGCAATCGCAATGGCGGCCAGGGTCGCGAAGGTCAGGGTCGTGGCGAAGGCCGTGGCGACCAGAATCGCTCCGAGCATCGCGGCAACCGTCAGGAACGCCGCCCGCGCCGCGAAGGTGAAGGCAGCGAAGTCCGCGCCGGCGGCGAGGAGCGTCGTCCGCGTCCGGAACGCCAGACCAGCCGCAACGAGGATTTCCGCGGTCAGCGCCGCGGTGAAACGACGCCGGATCTCGGCCCCGACAACGATCTGGCCTCGACCTCCGATTTCCGCGCCTCTGCAAAGCCGCAGCGTCCGGCCCATCACGGCGCCCATGCCAATGGTGAGCCGAGCGGTCATCACCGCGGCAACAGCCGCCATGCCCACGGCCGCCCGGCCCGCAAGCACGGCGAGGACCGCGGCCCGCAGCAGGCCCAGGCCGGCGAACCACGCCGCGACGGCAACGGCGGCAACCACCGCGGTGGCTCCCGCAACGGCGGCGGCCAGCGCCGCGAACGCGCCTGATCGTTGAAAGATTGAAAGGCAAAAAGGCCGGGGATCTCCGGCCTTTTTATTATCTAGCGCATCGTGCTTTGGGCGTCCGAAAGGACGCGCGGCGCTCTAAACCTCCGCAGGCCTATGCTCGCTGGACGCCCTGCGGTTCGTGAGATAGACGCCTGTCACGACCACCACGGTGCCGACGATCAGCGGCAGGGTCAGCGGTTCCCCGAAGGCGATGAAGGCTTCGAGAGCAACCGCTGGCGGCATCAGATAGATCAGCGAGGCGGCGCGTGACACCTGACCCCGGCGGATCAGATAGAGCAGCAGCCCGACGCCGCCCATCGACAGGCCGAAGACCGACCAAGCAAGCGCACCATAGGCCTGCGCGGCGCCGTCGAAATGCTGATGCTCGAAGATCAGCGACAGCGGCAGGGTGAGGATCAGCGCGCCGATATATTGCAAGGTCGCGATGGTTCTGAGGTCGCCGGATTGCAGGTGTTTCTTCTGATAGAGCGTGCCGTAGGTGACGGACGCCATGGCGACGAGGTTGATCGCCAGAGGCAGGGCGGCATGCGTGAGATCGGCGGTCGCCGGATCGAGCAGCTTCGGCGAAATGGCGATGGCAATGCCGATGAAGCCGAGGGCAAGGCCGAGTTTCTGTGCCTGCTGCAGCCGCTCGCCGATGAGGAAGGGAGCTGCCATTGCCGTCAGCAGCGGCTGCAGCGCCGCGATGATGCCCGATATGCCGGCCGGCACGCCATTGGCGATCGCCCACCAGAGACCGGCGAGATAGAAACCATGAAGGAAGAAGCCGGAATAGACGGCGCGCAGCGCCCTCGCCCGGCTGGGCCATTGCGCCCGCACCACAAGGCAGAGTGCCAGGAATGCCGCCGCCGACAGCGCATAACGTATCGAAAGAAAGGTGAAGGGCTCGGAATGCAGCGAGGCATATTTCGCCACCACCCAGCCCGTAGACCAGAGCAGGACGAAAACGGCGGGGGCAAGGCGATCGAGGGACATGGGGCGCGCGGCTCGACAGAGGAGGGTTCGCCGTGCTGATAGCCCCACCCGGCGGCTGTAGTCAAAAGCGAAGGGTTGATGCTTATTTGAAATTTCACTGATGCAGAGACCGATGGCGGTTCGGCAAGGGGCGGCGAGCCTCGCACACATGACCATATTCGATCGCCTTGACAGAACGAAAAACGGTCACATGCTCAGATTTTGCGCAGACACCTTGGATGAATATCCGCCATGCCGCAGCGCATCACTTTAAATGCCCAGATTTTCACCCGTTTCCCGCAGCGCAAAATCTTTTCCCTGAACTGCGCATGGTTCTTGCATTGCCATTTGCGTTGTATTCAAATGAACAAAAAGGGGAGCCGCGCTTTTGGCATTTGATGAAATGATTACCGGGGACGAAAGCCCTCGCCCGCCTTACGACAAATACTTCGAGTGGTACAACAGCCAAGACCGGGCGCATCTGATTGCCAAGTCCCGCGATGCGGAAAACATCTTCCGGAAGACCGGCATCACCTTCGCGGTCTACGGCCATGCCGACAGTTCCGAAAAGCTCATCCCCTTCGACATCATTCCCCGCATCATCTCCGCCCGCGAATGGCGCAAGCTCGCCCAAGGCATCGAGCAGCGGGTGATCGCGCTCAACGCCTTTCTCGACGATATCTACCATAAGCAGGAGATCATCCGCGCCGGCCGCGTTCCGCGTGAGCTGATCGAGAATAACGTCACCTTCATCCCCGAAATGATCGGTTTCCGGCCGCCCGGCGGCGTCTATACCCACATCGTCGGCACCGACATCGTGCGCACCGGAGAGGACCAGTTTTACGTGCTGGAGGATAATGCCCGCACGCCCTCCGGTGTCAGCTACATGCTGGAAAACCGGGAAACCATGATGCAGATGTTCCCTGAGCTCTTTCATGAGAACAAGGTGCAACGTGTCGAGGATTATCCCTACCTGCTGCGTCAGAGCCTCGCCTCGCTTGCCCCTCCCGGCTGCAAGGGCAAGCCGCGCGTCGCCGTGCTGACGCCGGGCATTTACAATTCCGCGTATTACGAGCATTCGTTCCTCGCCGACATGATGGGCGTCGAACTGGTCGAAGGCGCGGATCTGCGCGTCATCGACGGCAAGGTGAAAATGAGGACGACACGCGGTTACGAGGCGATCGACGTGCTCTACCGCCGCGTCGACGATGACTTCCTCGATCCCCTGACCTTCCGGTCCGATTCCGCGCTCGGCATTCCCGGCATCATGGATGTCTACCGCTCCGGCAACATCACCATCGCCAATGCGCCGGGCACCGGCATTTGCGACGACAAGGCGATCTACTCCTATATGCCCGAGATCGTCGAATTCTATACCGGCCGCAAGGCGCTGCTCGAAAACGTGCCGACCTGGCGCTGTTCGGAAGCCGACAGCCTGAAATATGTGCTGGAACACCTGGAAGAGCTGGTGGTCAAGGAGGTGCACGGCTCCGGCGGCTACGGCATGCTGGTCGGCCCGACGGCATCGAAGAAGGAGCGCGCCGATTTCGCCGAAAAGCTGAAGGCCAAACCGAACAATTACATCGCCCAGCCAACGCTGTCGCTCTCCACGGTGCCGATCCTCGTCAACAAGGGCATTGCGCCGCGCCATGTCGACCTTCGCCCCTATGTGCTTGTATCCGACAAGGTGCAGATCATTCCGGGCGGGCTCACCCGCGTAGCGCTGAAGCAGGGCTCGCTGGTGGTCAATTCCAGCCAGGGCGGCGGCACCAAAGACACTTGGGTATTGGAGGACTGATGCTCGGAAGAACAGCAAACGGCCTCTACTGGATGTTTCGTTACATCGAGCGCGCCGAAAACATAGCCCGCCTGATCGATGCGGGGTTGCGCATGTCGCTGACCCGCAGCAGCACCGGTGATGACAATTGGGATGGCGTTCTACAAAGTGCGGGCGTGCGCGAGGCTTATGATGAGGGCCATAACAAGCTGACCAACGCCGACGCGATCGACTATCTCCTGCGCGATCGCACCAATCCGTCGAGCGTCATGTCTTGCATCGATTCCGGCCGCAACAATGCCCGCATGGTGCGCACGGCGCTGACGCGGGAGACCTGGGAAGCCACCAACGAATGCTGGATCGACTTGAAGTCGCTGCTCGAAAAGCGCGTCAAGGCGGCTGAAATGCCCGAGGTGATCGATGTCATCAAGCGCCGCGCCGGCCTCATCCGCGGTGCCTTCCATGGCTCGACACTGCGCAACGAGCTCTATAATTTTGCCCGCATCGGCACCTTCATCGAGCGGGCCGACAATACCAGCCGCATCCTCGACGTGAAATATTACGTGCTGCTGCCCTCGGTCTCGGCCGTCGGCTCCTCCCTCGACAATGTGCAGTGGGAATCGATCCTGCGATCGGTCTCCGCGCACCGCGCCTATAGTTGGGCCTATGACGGCGAATACCGGGCGATGAACATCGCCGACTTCTTGACGCTGAATGTCCAGATGCCACGCTCGCTTGCCTATTGCTACGAGAAGATCGTCAGCAATCTCGGCTATCTTGCCCAGGATTACGAGGCGCGGCTCCCTGCCCACGATACCGCGGATTCAATCCGCACCACGCTGCAGACGAGGGCGATCCGGGATATCATGGATCAGGGCCTGCACGAGTTCCTGGAGGATTTCGTCTCGCGCAACAACAAGCTCGGCGCGGAAATTTCCGATGGCTACCGGTTCTATGTATAAGCGGATAACAACATGAGACTGAAGATCAGCCACCTCACCGAATACCGCTACGACGAACCGGCGCAGTTCTCGCTGCAACGGCTGCGGCTGACGCCGCCAACGAACTCCACTCAAAAAGTACTCGGCTGGGCCCTGAAGGTCGAGGGCGCTACGCCGGAGGTCGAATATGACGACCAGTACGGCAATCACGTCAATCTAGTCTCGCTGGAAGGCGAACAAGAGGTGACGCGTATCCTCGCCGAAGGCGAGGTCGAGACGGGGGACAACAACGGCGTCACCGGTCCGCATACCGGCTTCTGCCCGCTTTGGCTCTTCCTGCGCGACACACCGCTGACAAAGGGTGGCAAGCTGGTGAAGGAACTGATCAAGGGCGTCGGTGGCGATAACGAGCTCGCCCGCATGCATGCGCTGATGGCGGCGATCCACGAAACGGTCGATTATAGGCCCGGCACCAGCAATACCGAGACGACGGCCGAGCAGGCGCTGGAGAGGAAGAGCGGCGTCTGTCAGGACCATGCGCATATTTTCATCGCCGCCGCCCGCGCCCTGCAGGTGCCGGCGCGTTACATCTCCGGTTATTTGATGATGGAGGAAAAGATCGAACAGGCGGCGACCCATGCCTGGGCAGAGGCCCATATTCCCGGCCTCGGCTGGGTCGGCTTCGATCCCGCCAACGAGATCTGCCCGGATGCCCGTTACATCAGAGTCGCCTCCGGCCTCTGCTATCGTGATGCCGCGCCGATTTCAGGCATGCGCATCGGCACGCCGGGCGAAACGCTGACGGTCACCGTGAAGGTCGAGGACGGCGGACAGATGCAAAGCCAGAGCCAGAGCTGAACATACATGCAGCTTTATCGCACCCTGCGATTGGCCGGTAGAATAGCTGCCGAACTCGTCGCGAAACAAACATGTTGGACTTGAATATAGCGACCGACGGTCTCGAAATTCCGCTGTTTTCCGACACCCATCACACGTCATAATTGCCGTTCGTCAATTTTTCATTGCAGACTAACTCTATTTTAAGGCCGCAGGCACAAGCTTGTCTGCGGCGACGCCTAGTGTATTTCGGCAGGCGTCGTTTAAGAAGCGGCATGATGCAAGCTTTCATAATGATCTTCAGTTGCCGGCATGGATGAGGCGACGAACGCGCCCTCCGATGAGGGCAGCCTGTTTGCTTCTGGGATTTAACGGGATCGTCCATGCCTCTTCTTATCGTCGACGACAGCGAATCCAGCCTTCTCGCCCTTGAGACCGCAGTCTGTGGTTTCGCCGGCTGTGTGGTCGAAAGCTTCACCAATCCGCTCGAAGCCCTTGCCCGCTGCCGGGAGGTCGATTTCGACGTTGTGCTGGTGGATTATATGATGCCTGAGATGAACGGTATCGAGATGATCCGCAGGCTGCGGCGCCAGCCGGGTTATGAGGATGTGCCCGTCGTGATGATCACCTCGCAGGCGAAGCGGTCGGTTCGGCTGGAAGCGCTGGAGGCCGGCGCCACGGATTTTCTCGCCAAGCCCTTCGACCCCTTGGAACTGCAGGCACGCGTCCTCAACCTGATGGCCCTGCACAAGGCCCAGCTGGCGCTTGCCGACCGGGCGAAATCACTGGACATGGCCTTCCGCCACGCCACCGAACAGGCCGACATGCGCGAGCAGGAGATCATCTGGTGCCTTGCCCAAGCGATGGCCTCGCGCGACGGCAATACCGGCGACCATATCGAGCGCGTCGCCAATATCGCCGAGCTGATCGCCGAAGGCCTCGGCCTCGATCGCATCCAGCGGCGCAATATCTATCTCGCTGCTCCCCTGCACGATATCGGCAAGATCGCCATTCCCGATGCCATCTTGCAGAAGCCGGGCAAGCTCGAGCGGCACGAGATCGAACGCATGCGCGAGCATGTCCCAATCGGCGTCGCCATTCTGGCCAACAGCTCCGCCGAGCTCTCCCGCGTCGCGACCGCCATCATCGCCGGCCATCATGAGAAATGGGACGGAACCGGCTATCCAAAGGGCCTGTCCGGCGACGCCATCCCGATCGAAGCGCGCATCGTCGCCGTCGCCGACGTCTTCGAAGCGCTCTGCTCCGACCGGCCCTACAAGCAGGCCTGGCCGATCGAGCGGGCTTACGAGGAAATCATCGCCTGCAGCGGATCGCATTTCGACCCCGCCTGCGTCGCCGCTTTCCGCCGCAAATGGCCGGCAATCCGCGCGCTCTTCGAACATGGCGCCGACGAAGATCACAGCATGGTGGTCTCAAACGCCTGATCACCATTAGCCTGCAAGGAACCGGCGGACAAAAAAAGAGGCGGGGTGATACCCCGCCTCTTCGTCGATTCACTGTCCTGATTGCACCTGTTAATGGCTGTCCTTGCCGACCGCGTTTCCACGACATCCCTTCAGGAAGTCGAGATCGGCGCCGGTATCGGCCCCTTCGACATGCTGCTGATGCAGGAAGGCATAGCCGGATGTGGGCAGATCATGGTTCGGCTGCCACTCAGCGAGCCGCCGCGCCAGTTCCTCATCGGAAATGTCGAGATGCAGACGACGGTTCGGCACATCCAGCTCGATCATGTCGCCGTTTTTCACGACTGCGAGCGGACCGCCGACCGCCGCTTCCGGCGAGGTGTGCAGCACGACGGTACCGTAGGCAGTTCCGGACATGCGGGCGTCGGAAATACGCACCATGTCGAGGATGCCCTTCTTGAGCACCTTCGGCGGCAGACCCATGTTGCCGACCTCGGCCATCCCGGGATAGCCCTTCGGCCCACAGTTCTTCATGACCATGATGCAGGTTTCGTCGATGTCGAGGTTCTCGTCGTTTATCTTGGCCTTGTAGTCGTCGATGTCCTCAAACACGACCGCCCTGCCCCGGTGCACCAGCAGATGTGGCGAAGCCGCCGAAGGCTTCAACACCGCGCCCTTCGGCGCGAGATTGCCGCGCAGCACGACGATGCCGCCCGAAGCTGTCAGCGCCTTTTCGGCCGGAAGGATAACGTCTTCGTTCCAGTTGACGACGTCCTTGACCTCGTCCCAGACGGTTTCGCCGGATACCGTCAGCGCATCCTTGTGCAGCAGGCCCGCCTCGCCGAGGCGCTTCAGCACCACCGGCAGGCCGCCGGCATAGAAGAACTCCTCCATCAGATACTTGCCCGACGGCATCAGGTTGACGATGGTCGGGACGTCACGGCCGCAGCGATCCCAGTCGTCAAGCGAAAGATCGATGCCGACACGGCCGGCAATGGCGAGCAGGTGGATGACGGCGTTGGTCGATCCGCCGATGGCCGCGTTGGTGCGGATGGCATTCTCGAAGGCTTGCTTCGTCATGATCTCGGAGGGCTTCAGGTCATCCTTGACCATCTGCACGATACGCCGGCCGGTCAGCTGCGCCATGACCTTGCGGCGGGAATCGACGCCCGGGATCGCGGCGTTGCCTGACAGAGCCATGCCGAGTGCCTCGGCCATGGAAGCCATGGTGGAGGCGGTGCCCATGGTGTTGCAGGTGCCCGACGAACGGCTCATCGAGGCCTCAGCCTCGAGGAATTCGGCCTGCGTCATCTCGCCGGCCTTCACCATTTCGGAAAACTTCCACAGATGCGTGCCCGAGCCGACCCGTTCGCCACGGAAATAGCCGTTTAGCATCGGTCCGCCTGTGACGACGATAGAAGGCAGGTCGCAGGAAGCCGCCCCCATGATAAGCGACGGCGTGGTCTTGTCGCAGCCCACCAGCAATACGCAGCCATCCATCGGCTGGCCGCGGATCGCCTCTTCTACCGCCAACGCGGCAAGATTGCGGTACATCATCGCGGTCGGGCGGAAGGTGTTTTCGGATGCCGAGAACACCGGCACCTCGAGCGGGAAGCCGCCGGCCTCCCATACGCCCGCCTTCACCTTCTCGGCGAGCTCTCTGAGATGACCGTTGCAGGGGGTCATATCCGACCAGGTGTTGAGGATGCCGATCACCGGCCGGCCGTCGAACAGGTCGTGCGGATAACCCTGGTTCTTAAGCCAGCCGCGGTGATAAATCACGTCGCGGCTCGTACCGCCGTACCATTCCTGCGACCTCAGCCTGCGCGGCCATTCCGCTATCTTTTTCATAGTCTCTATCCTTCAGGATATCGCCGGACCGCCTCGTACGGCCCGGGTTATCGCACTTGTCTCAAGCCAGGGTGTAGGCGGTCTTGACGGTTGTGTAGAATTCGGCGGCGTACTTGCCCTGCTCGCGCGGGCCGTAAGACGAGCCCTTGCGGCCGCCGAACGGCACGTGGAAATCGACGCCTGCCGTCGGCAGGTTGACCATCACCATGCCGGCCTCGGAATTGCGCTTGAAATGCGTGGCATGTTTCAGGCTAGTCGTGGCGATGCCGGCCGAAAGGCCGAACGGCGTGTCATTGGCCGTCGCCAGCGCCTCGTCGTAATCCTTCGCCCGGATTACCGACACCACGGGCCCGAAGATCTCCTCGCGCGAGATCCGCATCTGGTTGGTCGCTTCGGTGAACAGCGTCGGCTGCAGATAGAAGCCGGGCGTTTCGCGGGAGATCACCTCGCCGCCAAAGGCGAGTTTGGCGCCTTCCGACTTGCCGATCTCGATATAGTCGGTATCGGTCTTCAACTGCCGCTCATCGACGACGGGGCCGATATGAGTGCCGGCCTTCAGGGCGTTGTCGACGACCAGCGTCTTCAGCTTATCGGTCAGCGCTGCGACGAACTTGTCGTGAATGCCTTCGGTGACGATCAGCCGCGAGGAAGCGGTGCAACGCTGGCCGGTCGAGAAGAAGCCGGAATTGGCGGCCGCCTCGACGGCGACGTTGAGATCGGCATCGTCGAGCACGACCATCGGGTTCTTGCCGCCCATTTCCAGCTGGAACTTGCGGTTATGCTCGATGGAGGCGGCGGCGACGCGTCTGCCGGTGCCGGTGGAACCGGTGAAGGTGATGCCGTGAACGTCGGGGCTTTCGAGCATGGCCTGGCCGACGACCGAGCCCTTGCCCATGACGAGGTTCAGCACGCCTTTCGGCAGGCCGGCGCGGTGCAGGATATCGACGATCGCCCAGGAACAGGCGGGCACCAGTTCGGCCGGCTTGAAGACGATAGTGTTGCCGTAGCAGAGCGCCGGCGCGATCTTCCAGGCGGGAATGGCGATCGGGAAGTTCCACGGCGTAATGATGCCGATGACGCCGAGCGCCTCGCGGGTGATCTCGACACCGATATTCGGGCGAACCGACGGAAGGACCTCACCGGCCAGCCGCAGTGCCTCGCCGGCGAAGAATTCGAAAATCTGCGACGCGCGGATCACCTCGCCGGTGGCTTCCGGCAGCGTCTTGCCTTCTTCGCGGGCAAGCAGCGCACCGAGCTCATCCTTGCGCGCCATGATCTCGTCGCCTGTCTTCTTCAGGATGACGTGGCGCTCCCAGATGCCGGAGCGCGACCAGGCTGGGAAGGCAGCCTTGGCGGCAGCAATGGCGTTTCTCGTGTCATCTGCGCTGCCATCGGCATAGAGGCCGACGACCTCATTCGTATCCGATGGGTTGATATTCTTCGTCGCGTTCGAGCCGACCCATTCGCCGGCGATCAGGTTTTGATAAATGGTCATGGGCTTAACAAGCCTCCTTTACCGTTTACGAGCAAAGAGCCGGCCGGCGGATGCGGCCAGGTCTTGAATTCAGAGCTGCCTGACGGCGATCTCTTCCTCGGCGGCCACCTTCAGCGGATTGCGGAGCGCCAGGCCGAATTCGGCAACTTCGATCTCGAAGACGTCGCCCTCTTCGGTCTTGACGCCGTCGGCAAAGGAAAGGGTCGCCGTGCCGAACATATGGACATGCACATCGCCCGGAGCACGGAAGAGGCCATATTTGAAATGGTGATATTCCAGATTGGCGAAGGTGTGCGACATGTTCGCCTCACCGGATAGGAACGGCTTTTCGAAGATCACCTTGTCGCCGCGCTTGATGCGCGAGGTGCCGCGAATATCCTCCGGGGCAGCGCCGACACGGATTTCCGGGCCGAAGCTGGCCGGGCGCAGCTTCGAATGGGCGAGATAGAGATAGTTGATCCGCTCGGTGACGTGATCGGAAAATTCGTTCGACAGCGCAAAACCGATACGGAAGGGCGAGCCGTCCTTGCCGATCACGTAGATGCCGGCCATCTCCGGCTCTTCACCGCCGTCGAGCGCGAAGGAGGGCGAGATGAGGGGCGCGCCAGGGGCTGCGGCGCCATAGCCGTTGCCCTTGTAGAACCATTCGGGCTGGACGCCCTTTTCGCCGGCCTTCGGCTTGCCGTTCTCGAGGCCCATCTTGAACATCTTCATCGAGTCCGTCAGGGTTTCCTCAGCGGCTTCGGTGGTCTTCTTGTGCATCGAATCGCGCGTTGCCGCCGAGCCCAAATGCGTCAGGCCGGTGCCGGTCAGATGCAGGTGCGCGGCATCTGGATGGGTGATCGGCGGAAGGAAGCGGCCTTCCGCATAGGCCTTTTCAAGATCGACGGCGTCCCCGTAGCCATGCGCTTCGATGACCGAGGCAAGAGACTTGCCGCCGTCTGCAGCTTCCATCGCCAGCGCATAGACGCTGACGGCGTTCTTGATCGACCTTGCAGCGCCGCCCTGCTCACGCACGGCGACGATGATCTCTCCGTTTGCACCCTTGATCTGTGAAATAAGCACGTCTTCGATCCTTCTCGTTTCGGCGAAGACAGGAAAAAGCTCCGCCTGTCCGGCTCCATCAGGAGCCGGAATCCATCATTCATATGACTGCGAATGCCTGGCTGACGCCTTGAGACGCTCAGCCCTTGTTTTTATTGTAGACGTCGAAGAACACGGCAGCGAGAAGCACCGCACCCTTGACCATCTGCTGCGAGTCCGTGCCGAGACCGTGGATCGACATGCCGTTGTTCATGATGCCCATGATCAGAGCCCCGATAACAGCGCCGGTCACCTTGCCGACGCCGCCCTGGGCGGATGCGCCGCCGATGAAGCAGGCCGCGATCACGTCGAGTTCAAGACCAAAGCCGCCCTTGGCCGTCGCCGAGTTGAGACGCAGGGCAACGATCAGTCCGGCCAGTCCGGCAAGCAGACCCATATTTGCGAACGTCAGGAAGGTCAGCCGCTCGGTGTTGATACCGGAAAGCTTCGTCGCCTTCTCATTGCCGCCCATGGCGTAGATGCGGCGGCCGATCGTCGTCCGGCGGGTAATGAAGGCATAGGCGGCCACCAGAACAAGCATGACCATCAGCACGTTCGGGAAGCCGCGATAGATCGACAGCTGGTAGCCGAGCGCCAGAATGGCGAGCGTGACGAGGGCGTTCTGGGCGAGGAAAAAGCCCAGCGGCTCGACATCATTGCCATGCTTTTCATTCGATAGGCGCTTGCGCCATGCCAGATAGAAGAGGGTTACGGCGCCGACAACGGTCAGAATGATCGAGGTCGAGTTGATGCCGCCCATATCGAAAGCGTTCGGCAGGAAGCCGATGCTGATCAGCTGGAAAGCCGGCGGGAAAGGACCGATGCTGGTGCCGGTCCCCGATGCCGTCATCACGAACAGCGTCAGGCCGCGGAAGACCAGCATGCCGGCCAACGTGACGATGAAGGACGGGATCTTGTGATACGCGACGAAATAGCCCTGGATGCCGCCGACAAGCGCGCCCATGGCAAGGCAGACGATACCCGCCAGAACATAATTGGTGTGCCATTGCACCGTCATTACGCCGGCGATAGCGCCGATAAAGCCGACGACCGATCCCACCGAAAGATCGATATGGCCGGCAACGATCACCAGCAGCATGCCGAGCGCCATGATGACGATGAACGAGTTCTGCAGAATGATGTTTGTCAGGTTGAGCGGCCTGAAGAGAACGCCACCGGTCGAAAACTGGAAGAACACCATGATCGCGATAAGCGCGATAAACATGCCATATTCGCGGATGTTGCCGCGAACGTAGTCTCCGATGGAGACGACACGCCCTTGCTCTGCGATGGGTTGATTGATCGGCGTCATTGTTTCTTCTCCCCTGAGCGCATGATAGCGCGCATGATGGTTTCCTGGCTTGCTTCTCCCTTCGGCAGTTCCGCGACGATGCGTCCTTCGTTCATCACGTAGATGCGGTCACACGTGCCGAGCAGTTCGGGCATTTCCGACGAGATCATCAGAACGCCCTTTCCATCGGCGGCAAGCTGGTTGATGATAGTATAGATTTCGTATTTTGCGCCAACATCGATGCCGCGCGTCGGCTCGTCGAGGATCAAAATATCGGGATTGGAGAACAGCCATTTCGACAGCACCACCTTCTGCTGGTTGCCGCCGGAAAGATTGACCGTCTCCTGGAAAATGCTGGAGGAACGGATACGCAACTTCGACCGATAGTCGGTCGCAACCCGCGCTTCCTTGAAGCTGTCGATAACGGACGCATTCGACACCGCCGCCAAATTGACGAGCGTCGTGTTGTGCAGGATCGTGTCGTTGAGCACGAGGCCGAGCTGCTTGCGGTCTTCGGTGACGTAGGCGAGCCCGGCATCGATTGCCTTGCGCACGGTGCTGACATCGACCGGCTTGCCGTGCATCAGCGCCTCGCCCGAAACCTTGTGGCCATAGGCCTTGCCGAACAGGCTCATGGCGAATTCTGTGCGCCCTGCCCCCATCAGGCCGGCGATGCCGACGACTTCGCCCTTGCGTACGGTGACGTTGATATTGTGCAGGACCTGACGGTCGCGGTGCTGCTGGTGGTAGGCGTTCCAGTTCTTCACTTCGAGAATGGTTTCGCCGATCGGCACCGAACGCGGCGGATAGCGGTCTTCAAGATCGCGGCCGACCATGTTGCGGATGATGATGTCTTCGCTGATCTCGTCCGCGTGACAGTCGAGCGTCTTGACCGTCATGCCGTCGCGCAGGACCGTGATCTGGTCGGCGACCTTGCGGATCTCGTTCAGCTTGTGGGAAATGATGATGGAGGTGATGCCCTGCTTGCGGAACTCCATGAGCAGAGTGAGCAGCGCGTCGGAATCGCGTTCATTCAGCGAGGCGGTCGGCTCGTCCAGGATGAGCAGCTTGACGCTCTTCGACAGCGCCTTGGCGATCTCGACGAGCTGCTGCTTGCCGACGCCGATGTCGGTGACCAGCGTGTTCGGAGATTCGGACAGGCCTACTTTCTTCAGCAGCTGCTTGGTGCGGTTGAATGTCTCGTCCCAGCTGATGACGCCGCTCTTGGCATTCTCGTTGCCAAGGAAGATGTTTTCGCCGATCGACAGCAACGGCACGAGCGCCAGTTCCTGGTGAATGATGACGATGCCGATTTCTTCGGAGTCCTTCAGGACCTTGAAGTTGCGCGTCTCACCTTCGTAGATGATGTCGCCTTCATAGCTTCCTGTCGGATAGACGCCGGATAGCACCTTCATCAGGGTCGATTTGCCGGCCCCGTTTTCGCCCACCAATGCGTGGATTTCACCCTGGCGAACCTTGAGGTTCACATTCTCCAGCGCCTTGACGCCCGGGAACGTCTTGGTGATGCTCCGCATTTCGAGGATAGTATTGTCCATAGTCAAAGTTCCAGCGCCTGCAGCCGTCAACCAGCCGGGCGATCATAAAATCGAAGACCGGAACCCGCAAGCGCGGGCTCCGGTCCTTCTCATTACTTCAGCTTGTCTTCAGAGTAGTAACCGCTGTCGACGAGAATCTGCTTGTAGTTGGTCTTGTCGACGGCAACCGGCTTCAGCAGATAGGACGGGACGACCTTGACGCCGTTGTCGTAGGTCTTCGTGTCGTTGACCTCCGGATCCTTGCCGGACATCACAGCGTCGACCATGGCAACAGTGACCTTGGCGAGTTCGCGGGTGTCCTTGAAGATCGTCGAGTGCTGTTCGCCAGCGATGATCGACTTGACCGACGGGATTTCAGCGTCCTGACCGGTGACGATCGGGAGCGGCTGAGCCGCAGTACCGTAACCAACGCCCTTCAGCGAGGAGATGATACCGATGGACAGACCGTCGTAAGGCGACAGAACGGCATCGACCTTGGCGTCGGTGTAGTTAGCCGAGAGCAGGTTGTCCATGCGGGCCTGGGCCGTTGCCGGATCCCAACGCAGCGTGCCGACCTTGTCCATGCCGGTCTGGCCGGACTTCACGACGAGCTTGCCGCTGTCGATGTAAGGCTGCAGGACGGACATGGCGCCATCATAGAAGAAGAAGGCGTTGTTGTCGTCAGGCGAGCCGCCGAACAGTTCGATGTTGAACGGGCCCTTGCCGTCCTTGAGGCCGAGGCCGTCAACGATGGAGCCAGCCTGCAGAACGCCGACCTGGAAGTTGTCGAACGTCGCGTAGTAGTCGACGTTGCCCGAATCGCGGATCAGACGGTCATAAGCGATGACCTTGATGCCGGCGTCGTGTGCCTTCTGGAGAACGTCGGAAAGCGTCGTGCCGTCGATCGAAGCGATGACGAGAACCTTGGCACCCTTGGTGACCATGTTTTCGATCTGCGAAAGCTGGTTCGGAATGTCGTCGTCGCCATACTGCAGGTCAGTGCCGTAACCGGCAGCCTGGAGCTGCTTGACGATGTTGTTGCCGTCGTCGATCCAGCGGGCAGAAGCCTTGGTCGGCATTGCGATGCCGACAGTGCCCTTATCCGCGGCCAGAGCCGGTGCAACGAACGAAGCGACGCCGAAGGCAGCCGCAGCCATCAATGAGATAATGGATTTCATTTCTCTCTCCCTTGTTAATAAGCAGCGGACGAAAAATCGCCCGCCCCGAAACTGTGGCAGGTTCCGTATTGGATAGTTACTTCAGATGGTGAGAAACGAAGTAGGTCTCCTCCACGATCTCACACGTGTTGAGTGCCAACCAGCACACGGCGGCAAACTGGTATGGATTCCTATAACTGTCAAATAGAATAAGTGCTAACGTGCATAACAATTTTGGTATATCGTTAAAAAGTATTACTTTTGATGGAGCGCAGCGAGGAGGCTGCAACCATGACGGTTATTTCTGAGCCATTTTTGATGGATCACGTCGATATCCACAGCGATAATTTCGGCGATGACAGCCTTTTGCGTGCAGGACTTAAGCTGAATCACCTGCGCATGATCGTCGCAATCGAAGATAGCGGACAGATTTCCGCAGCTGCGGAAGTCTTGAACATTTCGCAGCCCGCCGCATCGCGGATGTTGTCCGAAATGGAATCGATCACCAAGACGTCGCTCTATGAGCGGGTGGCCCGCGGCGTGGTTCTGACGACCTTCGGCGCAGCGCTTGCCCGAAGGGCTCGGAAGATCCTCCTGGAACTGCGCGAGGCGAGCCGCGAGATTGGCGAATTGAAAAGCGGCAAGGGCGGTTCGGTCTTCATCGGCGCGGTGACCGCGCCGGCCATGAGCCTCGTCGTGCCGGCGATCAACAAGGTGCGCAAGGCTTATCCCGGCATCGAAATCAACATCCAGGTGGAGACGAGCAATGTGCTTGCCCGCGAACTGCTCGCCGCCCGCCATGACTTCATCATCGGCCGCATTCCCGATGATCTCAACCCGCGCCTGTTCGAGGTGGCGGAGATCGGCATCGAGCGGGCTTGCCTGATCGTGCGCAGCCGCCATCCGCTTATGAAGCACAAGATGAGCAGCCTCGCCGACGTCAGGGATTACGACTGGGTGTTCCAGCCGCCCGGCACGCTGCTGCGCCGCACGATCGAGGACGTTTTCCTGTCGCGTGGCGTGGCGCTGCCCGAAAACATCGTCAACACCTCCTCGCTGCTTCTGACCTGCGCCATCATCTGCGAGACCGATGCGATCGCTCCGGTCGCCGTCGACGTCGCCCAGTTCCTTGCCAGCCAAGGCTCGAATGCCTCGGATGTGCGCATGCTGCCGATCGATTTCGACATCAACGTCAAGCCCTACAGCATGATCACGGCGAGGGAACGGGCGCTGCCGCCGAGCGCAAGGCTGCTCTACGACATCATCCTTGAGGAGAGCCGCAAGCAGGCCGGCTGACGACACCCGCAAGCCCTGCACCATCTTGCTCTCTTTTAATGCGCCTCGAGCAATTCCAGCAAAAGTGCGCAGCAGTTTTGCCGGGAAAAGCGCGAAGCGACTTTCCCAGGAATTGCGTGAACAAGGAGATAGAGCATTTCCGTGGTTCGAAGAAAAACGGAAATGCTCTCAAGGAAGGCGGGATGCTGTTCGGACAGTCGGTATTTCAATCAGTCCTCGAGCGGCTGAAGGCGGAGGACGAGACGGCCGAAGACGCCGAAGTGCCGGCCGTCCATCGCGTCTCCGGTCTTGGCACCGGGCTCGCCTTCGATGTCATGGAGGGCGTCTCGGCCGTCTCGCAACGCGTCGGCCAGGCCTATTTCGAAAATCTGGAACTCGATCCCGCCGCCGCGATCGCGGAGGAACCGGCGCCTGCGCCCCCACCCGAGCCCGTCATGCCGGACCATCTCGCCCGCATCGCTCCGGAAGAGATCGCCGCGGAACTCGCGATCGCTGCCGCCGATACCCAACAGACGCTGAACGAGAAGCGGCGCGCCTTTGCCAAGGCCAATCATCCTGATGGCATCGCAGAGCCTTTCCGCGACAATGCCAACAGGCGCATGATGATCGCCAATCTGCTGATCGACGAGGCGATGCGCCGGCTGCCGCACAGCTGAAGCTTTCTCGAACGCAGACAAACGTTCCGAGGCTTTGGAAGAGCCGCCGTTTCCGGCTCGATTCGCGAATTCTATATGGGCTGCTTTTCCTGCGTTTCAACCTGTGGCCATGGTAATCAGTTTGATTCTTTCGCGTTCGGGTAGCAGATAAATCTTCCGCTTTTTGGCAGCGGCAATAGCGTATTTCGGGACCCCAATAGACCATGCCTACGCCCTTTTCGGTAGGACCTAGCGCAATTTAGCGAAATTGAATGCGATACAACCCAGTGTAACATAGGGCGGTGTAAATGTTTTTCAGGAGAGCGCCGACATGTCATCTACGGAAGATCCGAAGCTACCACGCAACACTGCGCGCAGACATTTTCTAGGTGTAGCCGCAGCCGCCGGAGCTCGTATTGCCGGCGTGGCCGCCTTGGCCGCAGCAATTACCACCTCTCCGGCCAATGCGCTGGGGCGGCTTTGGGGACGGGGCGGCTCCGGTGGAGGCTCTGGCGGGAGCGGTGGCTCAGGCGGAAGTGGTGGCTCCAGTGGCGGTGGCGGCAGCGGGAGCGGCGCACAATGTTTCCTGCGGGGAACGGCGATCCTCACGGATTGCGGTGAGAAGCCTGTCGAGGATCTGCGCATCGGCGATCGCGTTGCCCTTCCTGACGGTAGCACGCGTTCCGTAAAGTGGGTCGGCCGCCAAAGCTTCAAGAAGAGCGGCGCGCGCTGGCAGAAGGACGTCGTGCCTATCCGGGTTTCACGCCACGCACTGGGCGGGCACGCACCCCATTCGGATCTCTATCTGTCGCCTGGCCATGCGCTGCACCTGAACGGCATTCTGATCCAGGTAAAGGACCTCGTGAACGGCACGACGATTGCATCGGTCACTCCCGCCGCCGACGTATCGATCGAGTACTATGCCGTCATGCTCGATACGCACGAAGCTATCCTTGCCGAAGGTGCTGAGGCCGAGTCCTTCCATCTGAAGAACAGCAATCACGAGAACTTCTGCAATTTTCCAGAGTACGAGCGTCTCTATGGCAAGGAACGCATCGTGATGACATCCTTTGCGCCGTTGCTGGGAGGTGGCTGGTCACATTTGAAGGCGCTTCTCCTGCTCGGCGTTTCGCCGCTGGTACCGATGCACGATCCATTCGGGAATGCCTGCGAAAAAATCGACGCGCAAGCCAAGGAATTGTCACTCTGACAGGACGGGAATGCGCCGGGGATCGGGCTGGCTGCACGCGAAGCCGTGCGTCGGTTTTGCGAGAGTATCAAGCCAGACGTCAAGCGTGGCGCGCATCGGAAAGATCGCGGCACGCTTTGATTATTCGGCCTTCTTCTCTTCGTCACCTGCCGGCTCGTTCCCGTCCGCGTCATCGGGTGTGACGACTGCAGTCTCGGGCGGCGCCGGATCGAAGGCCAGATCAGCATATAGCCAGATCGGCATATAGAAGGAATAGACACCCGCACCGCCGGCCAGCACGCCCAGAAAGGGTCGCCGCCGACGAATTCGACGATCGCCCATCCAAAACAGACGACGACAATGAGCACGCGGAACCAAAGGTGCCGGTAGGCCGCTGACGCTCCGTGAAAAGCGCCGCGCCTTCACGCGCGCCAATCATCCCGATGGCATAGAATTGCTCTTTCGCGACAATGCGACGAAGCGCATGATGCTGGCCAACCTGCTGATCGACGAAGCGCTGCGGCGATTGAGCCGCTGACTATTCCGCCTGCCCGTCCTTAGGAGGTTTTTCAGCGGCCGCCGCGGGTTCGTCCTCGTCCTCGGGGTCCGGCTGCACGGGCAGCTCGATGGCCGGAGGCTGCGGATTGAAGGTCCAGAACAATATATAGAAGGAATAGGCGCCTGCCCCGCCGGCCAGCACCGCCCAGAACGGATCGCCGGTGACAAGTTCGACCACGGCCCAGCCGAAGCAGACGGCAACAATGGCAATTCGCACCCAGAGGCGCCGATATGCCGGATGATTCGGATCTATGAGTTGCATTCCTGCCCCGCGGTCGCATTTGTCGCACTGCCTTCGGCCCATGCCGTGATTGTCTCTAGAGCCTTTCCTGGTCAGATTAAAGTATTCTCTTGGCTGAAAGGCCGGGCATCTTTCCGCCAGGATCAGAAGCGATCGGCTCTGCCCTGACCAAAACCTGCTCCGGCAGAATAGTTCAATCCGACCAGGACAGGCCTGGTTCGAATCTTGCAAATGTGAAAGATCCGCGGGCTTGACGCGGTCCACAGAAGGTGGAATGAAAATTCCATAATTTTGGCAGTTCGGTTTATTTGTTCCGAATTCAAGGGAGGTTAGAATGACAGTGAGATTTGGTCTTCTCGGCGCCGGCCGCATTGGCAAAGTTCATGCAAAGGCTGTCAGCGGCGACGCCAATGCAAAGCTCGTTGCGGTCGCAGACGCCTTTCCGCAGGCAGCCGACGCGATCGCCTCCGCCTATGGCTGCGAGGTCCGCACCATCGAGGCGATCGAGGCAGCCAAGGATATCGACGCCGTCGTCATCTGCACGCCGACGGATACCCATGCCGACCTGATCGAGCGCTTCGCCCGCGCCGGCAAGGCGATCTTCTGCGAAAAGCCGATCGACCTCGACGTCGCCCGCGTCAAGGCCTGCATCAAGGTGGTGGAAGAGACCGGCGCCAAGCTGATGGTCGGCTTCAACCGCCGCTTCGACCCGCATTTCATGGCGGTGCGCAAAGTCATCGACGAAGGCAAGATCGGCGATGTCGAGATGGTGACGATCACCTCGCGTGACCCCGGCGCCCCGCCGGTCGATTACATCAAGCGCTCCGGCGGTATCTTCCGCGACATGACGATCCATGACTTCGACATGGCCCGCTTCCTGCTCGGCGAAGAACCGGTGTCGGTTTTCGCGACCGCCGCGGTGCTCGTCGACAAGGCGATCGGCGAAGCTGGCGACTATGACAGCGTCTCGGTCATCCTGCAGACGAAATCCGGCAAGCAGGCCATCATCTCCAACTCCCGCCGCGCCACCTACGGCTACGATCAGCGCATCGAGGCGCACGGCTCCAAGGGCCTCGTCTCGGCCGAAAACCAGCGCCCGGTCTCGATCGAAGTCGCAAACGGCGAAGGCTACACCCGCCCGCCGCTGCATGACTTCTTCATGACCCGTTATACCGAAGCCTATGCAAACGAGATCGCCAGCTTCATCGCCGCGATCGAGAAGGGCTCCAAGATCTCTCCATCAGGCGCCGATGGCCTCGCAGCGCTGGCACTCGCCGATGCCGCGGTCCAGTCCGTCAAGGAAGGCAAGCTCATCAAGATCGGCTGACGGCCCTCTCCCGGCCGGAAGCCATGCATTTCGCGTTTCAGAGATCTTTTGGTGAACGGCGTGCCGCAACGCCCCCCTCTGGCCTGCCGGCCATCTCCCCCACAGGTGGGGAGATTGGCTGGCCGCGCTTGCTCGCCCGACAACAGGCGTCACAGCACGACGAAATGCTAGACGGGCGGTAAGGTTTAGCCACTTGTGATCTCCCCACCTGTGGGGGAGATGGCCGGCAGGCCAGAGGGGGGCTGGCACGGCACACCCCTCAAAGTCGCATACTACCGACTGGCCCGTTGCTGCTGCAATCACCACACGTCGGTTCAAAGAAACCCTCAACCCGATTCCTGAATAATCGCCGATGCCTGGATTCCCTGAACGCCCGAGAGAACGATATCCTCGTCGATGACAGACAGCGCCCGGTTCAGATGTCCTTCGAAGACGAGGATCTGCTCGTCGGCCACCACCCTGATCTCGGGCATGCCTTCCATGCGCACAATATGCGACTGCCCGAGACCCTCTTCGATCCCTTGCCGAAGAAGGTCGTAATAACGCGTGCCCGGCCCGGTGATGGCGATCGGCATGCGCTCCGTCAAGCTCAGCATGCGCGACAGCCCGTTGCCGAGCGCCAGCCCCGCCTGGCGGAAGGCAAAGGCGGGGACGCGGTGGCCCTGGCGCGCCTTTGCGGCGATCTTGTCCAGTTCCGCCACCGGCACGAACTTTGCCGGGATCGTATCGAGCGGCACTTCGAAGGCGCTGCGCAGGATCGCGTAGAAACCGGCATAGGCCTCGATGCAGCCGCGGGTGCCGCAGCGGCAGAGCCCACCATTGGCCATGTGCAGCATGTGCCCGAAATTCGGCGCCGATATCTCCTGGCCCGTCTGGTTGCCGCGCCTGACGATGCCAAGCCCGACGCTGTGGCCGAGCGAAAGGGCGGCGAGCGAACGGAAATCGGCGCCCTTCACCATCTCCTCACGCGCGCCGAGCGCGGCTGCGACCAGCAGCGTCTCGTTGTCGAGGATCACCTTGGCCTGCCATTCCGGCCGGAGTGCCAATTCGAAATCGATCTGGTCGCTGCCGAAGATCGGCGACCATACCAGAACCGGCTCCGTCGAATTGACCAGCCCCTTGCTGCTGATCGAGATCAGCAGCACCTTTTCTTGGCTGATCTTCGAACGATCGAGAATACGCAAAAGCCCGGCCCGCACGGCAGCGACGAAGCGGGCAGCGCCTGCAGGATCATGCGAACGTTCCTCACTGAAGCGGTCGATCAGCTTGCCGGCATAATCGACCAGCGAATATTGCACCGCATCTGAGGAGATGATGACGACGATAAGATAGCCGCAATCGCGCCGCTGGCGCAGCAGCACGCGTGGCCGGCCGCGGCCGCTTGCCGGCTGATGTTCCGACTTTTCGATGATCTGGGCTTTTTCCAGCTCAGTGGTGATCGCCGAAATGGTGGCCGACGACAGCCCGGTGAAATCGGATATTTCGGTATGCGCGAGCGCACCGTGGCGACGCAGCACGGACAGCACGAGCACGCTGTTTCTCTGCCGGACCAGCTCCGTGCTCGATTTGGTCAGCATGAATGCCGCCCTCTCCTCCTGCTTGTTCTTCCCGTGGTTTCCACTGCATCTCCAGCCGATGTTTCGCAAGGAAATTAAGCTGGCAGTGCAGTGTTGACAGTTGAAAAAATCTCTGACACTAAATTTCTCGACTGTCGAGAAAAAAATCCGAACCTTTCTCGACAGCTATTCGCGGTGGCCGGAGGAAGCATGGGCTGGGCCGGTCGCAATCCACTCGGGAGGACATTATGAAGTCTATTTTGAAATTGATGGCAGGTGCTGCCATCCTCGTTTCCGTGCATACCGCTGCCATGGCTGCCGATCTCGTCGTCGGTGTTTCCTGGTCGAATTTCCAGGAAGAACGCTGGAAGACGGACGAAGCCGCCATCAAGAAGGCTCTCGAAGCCAAGGGCGCCAAGTATATTTCCGCTGACGCGCAGTCTTCTGCCGCAAAGCAGCTTACCGACGTCGAATCGCTGATCTCCCAGGGCGCCAACGCGCTGATCATTCTCGCCCAGGATTCCGATGCGATCGGCCCGGCCATCGAGAAGGCCGCCGCTGAAGGCATCCCCGTCGTCGGCTACGACCGCCTGATCGAAAACCCGGCTGCCTTCTACATTACCTTCGACAACAAGGAAGTCGGCCGACTGCAGGCTGAAGGCGTTTTCAAGGCCAAGCCGGAAGGCAATTACGTCTTCATCAAGGGCTCGTCTTCCGATCCGAATGCTGACTTCCTGTTCTCGGGCCAGCAGGAAGTCCTGAAGGCCGCCATCGACGCCGGCAAGATCAAGAATGTCGGCGAAGCCTATACCGACGGCTGGCTGCCGGAGAACGCTCAGCGCAACATGGAGCAGTTCCTGACCGCCAACAACAACAAGGTTGACGCCGTCGTCGCCTCGAATGACGGCACCGCCGGTGGCGCGATCGCTGCTCTCGACGCACAGGGCCTCGCCGGCTCCGTTCCGGTTTCCGGCCAGGACGGTGACAAGGCGGCCCTCAACCGCATCGCTCTCGGCACGCAGACGGTTTCCGTCTGGAAGGACAGCCGCGAACTCGGCCAGCGCGCCGCTGAAATCGCTCTCGACCTCGCCGGCGGCAAGGACATGAGCAAGATCGACGGCGCCCAGGCTTTCAAGGGCGGCCCCAAGGGCGTCGAAATGCAGTCGGTCTTCCTGAAGCCGCTTGCGATCACCAAGGACAATCTGAACGTCGTCATCGACGCCGGCTGGATCTCCAAGGCGGAAGCGTGCCAGGGCGTCAAGGCCGACAGCGTCGCTGCCTGCAAGTAAGCCAGGGCTTGTAAACTGGAATTGCCGGCGCCGCAGCGAAACACCGTTGCGGCGCCGGATGCGGATGAGAATTCCAACGACGAAGTTTTCTCCGCCTCGCCGCACCATCGCGGGTTTTCATTCCCTGCCGGAAGGGTGTCGCGACGCCACGCGACCGGCTTCCGGAAGCATCGCGATGGTGAGTTGAAGAACAGATGCATGACGCCGATGGCAGCCTCTAGCACGCCGGCGCGTCCGTCCAAACAAAGTGGGGGAACGGCAAACCCATGGCCGAAATGGTAAAATCCACAACATCAAGCGGACCGCGAGCGGCGGAAGCCAGTCCGGTGACCCGCTTTTTCCGCGCCACCGAGATCGACACGCGTCTGCTCGGCATGATCGGCGCGCTGATCATCATCTGGATCGGCTTCCACATCATCACCGGCGGCCTCTTCCTGACTCCGCGCAATCTCTGGAACCTCTCGGTCCAGACGACCGACATCGCCGTCATGACGACGGGCATGGTGCTGATCATCGTCACCCGCAACATCGACCTTTCGGTCGGTTCCGTGCTCGGCCTCTGCGGCATGATCATGGGCGTGACGCAGGCCAAGATCCTGCCGGAATATATCGGTTTCGACAGCCCCTTCACCTGGGCGATCACGCTGCTGGTCGGATTGGCGGCAGGCTGCCTGATCGGCGCCTTCCAGGGCATCATCATCGCCTTCCTCAACGTTCCCTCTTTCATCGTCACGCTCGGCGGCCTGCTCGTCTGGCGCGGCGCCACCTGGCTCGTCACCAGCGGCCAGACGGTTGCGCCGATGGACCAGACCTTCCGCATCATGGGCGGCGGTGCCGAAGGCTCGATCGGCGCCACCTGGAGCTGGATTGTCGGCATCTGCGCCTGCCTCTTCGTCATCGCCAGCATCGTCGGCTCGCGCCGGCAGCGCCGGCGCTTCGGTTTCCCCCGCCGGCCGATGTGGGCTGAATATTTCCTCGCCATCCTGAGCTGCGTGCTCATCCTCGGCGCGGTCTGGATCGCCAACAGCTATTACTGGCCGATCAACATCGCCAAGAAATATGCCGAGACCAACAATATTCCCTGGCCCGAGACCGGCCTGGATATCCCCTACGGTATCGCCGTGCCGGTGCTGATCGCCATCGTCGTCGGCATCATCATGACCTTCATCGCGACAAGGCTGCGCTTCGGCCGCTACGTCTTCGCAATCGGCGGCAACCCCGAAGCGGCCGAGCTCGCCGGCATCAAGACCCGCTGGGTCACCGTGCGCATCTTCGCGCTGATGGGCATTCTCGCAGCCATTGCAGCGGCGATCTCCACCGCCCGCCTCAATGCCGCGACCAACTCGCAGGGTACGCTCGACGAGCTCTACACCATCGCCGCCGCCGTCATTGGCGGAACGTCGCTGGCAGGCGGTACCGGCACCATCGCCGGCGCCATGCTCGGCGCGCTCGTCATGCAGTCGCTGCAGTCGGGCATGGTGCTCGCGCATGTCGATACGCCGCTGCAGAGCGTCGTCGTCGGCACCGTCCTTGTCGTGGCGGTCTGGCTCGACACCGTCTACCGCGCCCGTGCCAAGTGAGAGGAGCCCCAGACATGGCTGATCAACGCACTCCCCTCGTGGAACTGAAAAACATCTCGATCTCCTTCGGCGGCATTCACGCCGTGGACAATGCCTCGGTCGATCTCTACCCCGGCGAAGTGGTCGCCTTGCTCGGCCATAACGGCGCCGGCAAGTCGACGCTCATCAAGATCCTCTCCGGCGCCTACAAGCGTGATGGCGGCGAGATCCTGATCAACGGCGAGCCTGCCGATATCCGCAATCCGCGCGATGCCAAGAAATACGGGATCGAGACGATCTACCAGACGCTCGCCGTCGCCGACAATGTCGACGCCGCCGCCAACCTCTATCTCGGCCGCGAGCTGAAGACCCGCTGGGGCACGCTCGACGACGTGGCGATGGAAGCCTCGGCCCGCGAGGTGATGGGGCGCCTCAACCCCAACTTCAAGCGCTTCAAGGAGCCGGTGAAGGCGCTTTCGGGCGGCCAGCGGCAATCGGTGGCGATCGCCCGTGCGATCCTCTTCAACGCCCGCATCCTGATCATGGACGAGCCGACGGCAGCGCTCGGCCCCCAGGAGACGGCGCAGGTTGGCGAGCTGATCAAGCAACTGAAGAAGGAAGGCATCGGCATCTTCCTCATCAGCCACGACATCCACGACGTCTTCGACCTCGCCGACCGCGTCTCGGTGATGAAGAACGGCCAGGTCGTCGGCCACGCCCGCACCGAGGATGTGACCAAGGACGAGGTCCTCGGCATGATCATCCTCGGCAAGGTACCGTCAAAGGCCATCCCCGGCCCCGGCGCCATGCAGATCTGACCGCCACAAAGCGACAGCTCGCGACAAACACACTCCGCCGCCCGCAAGGCCGGCGGAGATTTTTGTAAGCATTCCCCGGGCCGACGGATAAAAACACCCTTCAAAGCGCAAGCACCCGTATTTCTGAGAATTTCGCGATTGAAGCCAGCCGCAAGCTAGGCTAAGAACCACCCATCGGACAGGCGATTCAAACCGCCTTAGGCATGCACCCGTAGCTCAGCTGGATAGAGTGTTGGATTCCGATTCCAAAGGTCACAGGTTCGAATCCTGTCGGGTGCGCCACAAAACACATTGAAATTATTGAAATATTTCCCTTTACTTGCTCTTCCTCCGAGCGGTGACATCGGTAGCACAAGGCGAACCGCGTCGAAAAAAACCTTTGTTTTTAGTATCCGGAAATTGCCGCCGAAGCGGGCGTTAGCACAGTGTTAGCGCGAGCCACCTAATGTGGTGACGCCATGGGAAACCCGGCTGTCCGTTGAAAACAGGACAAGCAGAATGACGACCAGCCCTGCCGCAGCTTACGGAGGTTACATGAAACTGGTTCTAGGCAGCGCAATATTGGCGTCTGGGATACTGCTATCCAGCCTGTCAGCATTCGCAGCTTCGGGCGGATGGCACTCGGATGGGCAAGGGACGAGATACTGGCACGTCACTCCGCCGCCCGGGCAATGCAACATAAGCCAGGCGAAAAACCGGGCGCTTCGGGCCGGCATCTATCGTAGCGAGATTATACAGCAGGATGACAATGTCATCGTGCTCAGTGGTCTGGATGAATCGGGCGACCGGCGAACGATCGGTTTCGGCAACATCAGGGGGTGTCCTGAGTTGGAGGGCCATGAGGATAGTCCAAACTTCTAAGGACATAGCCAGAGTTTGTTCAGCGAACTTTTCCAGTTCCGACCGAGGTACGCATTTCTGGGCAAGGCGTCGCGTCTCCACCGATCGACGAGGCTGGCGGTTAGAAGCGCATCGGATGCCTCATTCCCAACTGGCCCGCCCTATTGATTGATCCGGGTTTAAGGTCGATGCATGTTCTGGTCAGCCGCTAGGCGGGAGTTGAGGTCGCGTGTTCCGGGAGACTGAAGGTTGGGAGCGGTTGTAACCGTTTCAGAGCGGCGGGGATTTCAGAGCAGCACAGAATGCGCTCGATGCTCTCCTCTCGCGGGCGTAGGGTCCGATTGCGCTTGTGATGACGCGCATCCTCACTTCGCCGAGCATACGCATCCGCTCGTTAGCAATTTGTTGACCATAAGCTGGCTTTACTAAGCGTGATGGATGCGGAGATTCCCGCACACCGTCGAGTGTTTGGTGTAGGACGGAATTGTTCGTGTTGAAGTATCCAGTGCAAGGATTATCGGGCGGAGCCTTGGGCGGAATTGCCACACTGCTGTCGCGTGCGGAACGGTTCGTCGCAAAGACCATTCTGCCGGCTCTGTTTGCGCTGCCCGCACTTGTCGGCTCCGCAACATTTGCCTCGGCGGAAGATCGGGCCCTGAAGCTGTTCTTTACCCATACAGGCGAGAGGGCCACGATCACCTACAAGCGGGACGGAAAGTTCGATCCAAAGGGCCTCACCCAGATCAATCGGT
Organism: Rhizobium leguminosarum bv. trifolii WSM1325; assembly: GCA_000023185.1. NCBI lineage: Bacteria > Pseudomonadati > Pseudomonadota > Alphaproteobacteria > Hyphomicrobiales > Rhizobiaceae > Rhizobium > Rhizobium leguminosarum. The sequence goes on from CP001622.1 coordinate 3,192,050, forward strand.
TTCTGCGCGACTGGCGAAGGAACGAGCCGACCCGGATGGATCCCCGGCTGCTCGACCTGGTCTGGGAGGTGTACAAGCGCAGCGGCGGCAAGGACTACATCCACATCGTCTCCGCCTATCGTTCGCCCACCACCAACAACATGCTCCGCAACCGCTCGCGCATCACGGGCGTCGCCAAGAAGAGCCAGCACATGCTGGGCAAGGCGATGGACTTCTACGTTCCCGGCGTGAAGCTTTCGACGCTGCGTGCGCTTGCAATGCAGATGCAGGTCGGCGGTGTCGGATATTACCCTACCTCGGGATCGCCCTTCGTGCATCTCGATGTCGGCAATGTCAGGGCCTGGCCCCGCATGTCCCGGCAGGAACTCGCTCGAATATTCCCGAATGGGCAGACGATCCATCTCCCGGCCGATGGCAGGCCGCTGCCGGGATACAATCAGGCGGTTGCAAACTACAAGAAGCGCGGCGGCCCCACCTCGATCCAGATCGCCAGCACCGCGGGAGAAGACGAAGACGTGAGCGCGTCGGCCAGGCCGAACGGCGACACCATAGACAATAAGCTCGTGACGGCGCTTCTGCCCGCGCCCAGAAGCCGGGCATTGAATGCGCTCGCGCTGCAAACCGGCGCGGTCGAGCGTGACGACAAACGGTCCGCTGGGGATGTTTCATCTTTGCCGATTCCGATACCGGCGATGCGCCCGCCCGCCCTCAAGCACGACGCCGGCGCAGATGACAAACTGGAGACTGCGTCGATCGGCCCAATTGATGTCCTTCCGGACAGGCCGGCGCCTGCATTGCCGGCCTACGCCCGCTTCGAACCCCTCCGTGTTGCACACCAGGCCTCCAAGCAGGGCGCTGATATGATCGCCTCTCTGCCCATGACCGCTTCCTGGGAAGAAGCAAGTTTCTTTGAATCGACGTCCGACGCGGCGCTGATGAAATGGGCGCTGCATTCTCCCGGCGAAGTAATGGGATTGAACGCGCCTCGCGTTTCCCCCCGCACGGTTCATCGTGAGGTCAATGTCGCGACGTCAGGTGAGGATATCATTCCGGTCGCCGCGACAGACCTGTTCGATGCGAGCCGGTTTGCGTCGCCCCCGGAGGGCTGACCTCAATCATCAAGGCTTGATACGCCGGACGAAGCCGGTCAGCCGCGCCAGAACGACCCGGTGAGAACCGGCTTTGCGATCTCGAAAAACCAAGCGCCCCTTGCCCAGCGCCAGACGACGGTTGTTCGATGTAACGCCTGCCGGGCTCGGGCAATCGACAGCAAGCCCAGCGTCACCACGAATGGCGGGAAGCCGAGATAAGCGTCCCGAACCAGAAGCGCTGTCGATTTCTATGACGACGTTTCCGCGCGCGCGAAATTCAGACCAAAGTCCGATCCACCCCCGGACTTCGTGCCCATACTAAACTGTCGATCGCTGTAATAACATTAATATATTCTCAAGTAACGAGGCGAAACGATGTGAGAAACGGGGTCAGCTTCATTGGATCGCATTTATGCGACGATTTCTACTTCGAAAATGATACCCAGAAACTGGCTGTTGTTGACAATCTTTGCACCGGACCTTTCGAAAATATAACACACATTCGGAACCCTCCTTTCCACAGGCAACCTCAGCTCCCTGGATCCGGAACTCGTTGGAGAGGTTCTCGATACCATGCCGATTCCTCCGATCGAACCGCAAATGGTCGCGGCCGTCTCATGGAACGGATGGTCGAGATTGGGCAGGTCACGATGATCGCGCGACGAACATCTGTAGCATCCGGTCCGGCCCGGCTGCTCGTTGTCGAGCGCAGCTCGTCAGAAACACCTTAAAGTGGTTACTCTTAACAATTGACATTAATAAGTGAGTAATTCTTAGAACTCTTCTAAATAATTGTCATGCATTACAGGTGATACTAATAAGCAAACAGCTTAATCTCAAGTCACGAGGCACGAAGCAATGAAAAGCGTATTGATTTCTGGCGGGGCTGGCTTCATCGGATCCCACTTGTGCGATCGACTTTTGCTGAGGAAGGACGTCCAGAAGCTAGTCGTTGTTGACAACCTCTGGACCGGGCTTTTCGAAAATATCGCGCACATCCGGGACCCCCGTTTCCACTTCGTGAAATCTGATGTCGAGACGCTGCAGACCTCGGATAAGTTCGACGAAATCTATCACCTTGCATCCCCCGCATCGCCGCCGTGGTACATGAAGGAGCCGAAGAGAACGATCTCCGCCAATCTTCTCGGGGCATTCCGGTTGCTCGACTTGCTGAAGAAGGGCGGACGTTTCGGTTTCACCTCCTCTTCCGAAGTCTATGGCGATCCTCTGGTGTCGCCGCAGCCGGAATCCTACAAGGGTCAGGTCGACTGCACCGGACCGCGCTCGTCCTACGACGAAAGCAAAAGGTGCACTGAGTCGCTGCTGTTCGAGATGCAGCGTACCCAAGGGCTCGACGTCAAGATCGTTCGCCCCTTCAATATCTATGGTCCCCGGACACGCTCCGACGATGGGCGCGCGGTCTCCAACTTCATCACCCAGGCGCTTTCGGGTCGCCCGATTACCGTGTTCGGTGACGGTCTTCAGTCACGCAGTTGGGGCTATGTCGATGACGTTGTCGATGGTTTCGCGCGATATTTCTGGATAAATGAAACCGACTATAAGGGGCCTCTGAACGTCGGCAATGATCGCGAGATTTCGGTTCTCGAGGTCGCGCAATATGTCTCCAGGCTCGTTGGCGGCGTGCCGATCGTCTTCGAGCCGTCACCACCGCAGGACCCCACGAACAGACGGCCTGATTTGACCAATGCGCACTATGTCATGCCCGAATGGTCGTGCAACATCACCTACGAACAGGGCGTGGCGATGACTCTCGACTGGTTCAGGGACCAAATGAGGCACGCCGCGGAATAAACTATGACTTTCGAGATTCTCGTCCCAGGTGCAGATGGCGTATGTTCACGACGTGATTGAGAGAGTGATGATGCGGGAACCACTTCCGTCCGATCTGAAGGATATAAGTTTTCTCATATCGATTCACTATCTTGATCTCGCCACCTCTCACCGTGATGCCGTTTCGCTCCTGGTCTCCGATGGGCTCGTGGTCTTCCTGTCGGATGGTCTTCCCGTAGGACAAGCCTAATCGAAAGGCCTGAGACGGCGGCACTCGCCGAGCGTGCCGTACTCGACAGCCGGAACTGCCCCACGGCAGGCGCATCGGCATGAGCGCGGTAGGGCGTCTGAACCTGGCACTCGGCCGCAGCAGCGTCGGCCGCTACGATTTGGTCGTATTGTCATAGAGTGCTGAACTCAGTTTCGCCTGCATCCATTGGACGTGCTGTTCGATTATATGCGCGCGGAAACCGGGGTTATTGAGGGTGTTCAATGTGAAGTCGGACAAATGCGGGGGGACGTTGTTCGGCTGAATCTGCCATTCGGCAAGCGCCACAGGAAGATATCCGCGTATTGCCTGGCCGTTCAGCCACGGACGGAAATGCCGTGCGTCCCACGGTTCGGCGCCGATCTGGTGACCCATGTCGCCGACCGGTACCGTCCCATTCACGATACGAGCAGCGAGGGGTCGGCGTTCCGCCAGCATAGCTTCGGCTGCCTCAAGGCCTTGGTCCAGATTGATCTCGAGCACCTCGATTTCGTCAGCGGAAGCTGTCGGATCCGTCGGAAGCCGCCAATCCTCACCCAAAACTTCCGCGGCGCCGCGAAGATAATGATATCCATTGAGCTGTCGCTCTACCTTCTCATAGAGCCTGCGAAGGCCAGCCTTTTCCAACATTTGGAGGACGCGGGGGCCAGCCTTGACGAGGGGGTCAAGGACAGAACCGGCGCGGGTAGCGATGATCCTTTGCAGACGTTTTTTCCGCCCCTTTTTTCCGGCAAACCGATGGATCTCGAGCCGCCGCTGTATGTCGGGGTGCTTGCGAGCCATCAAGGCATCGGAGCGTCCCTCTTGATGCCTGCGCACCATCTTTCCGGTCAGTGTCGCCGTCTGATGTTCGAGATGATAGCCCAATGCGTCAGGAGCAAAACGAATTGGAACTCCCTTTTTGATCAGACGCAGACCAAATTCGAAGTCTTCTCGTGCACGGGCGAATTGAGGATCGAGGCCGCCCATTGCGTGAAATAGTTCCGCATCCAGCGAAAGGTTTCCTGTCAGCACATCGGTAAAGGCGAACTGATGTCCAGGGAGGGACACGCGCTCGAAGTGCCTCGTCCACCATGCGCGCGCGCTGAGGCGGAAGCGGTCCCTTGCAATGTGCGGAAGTGGCGGATAGGGGCCCATCACTACGCCCCCAGGGTGGCGCTGATGTTCAACGACGTGCGCCCCAACGAAGTTTTCCCCGGGCTCAATGTCGTCATCAAGGAAGATCAATAAACGGCCGCTCGCGACCTGCGACCCCGCATTGCGGGCGAGTGCCGGACCGACGCCCGGCAACGACAGGGTACGAAGCGGAACGCGGGTACGAAGCGACGCGAGCATTGTCGACGTGTCGTCCTCACAGCCATCAGCCACAACCAGGACTTCGAACGCTGGGGTCCCATCTCGCTGGGCGTCGAGCTTGCCCAGAAGCGATCTCAGCATGGCAGCACGATTATGGGTTGGTATGATAACGCTGATGTCAACCACGCTTATGCCCTGCCTTCACTGCTCGCGCCCGCGCCCTCAGATAACGAACCGGGCCGCTCGCAGCCCCTCTGAACTGGGTTAAGGCGTCGTTGTAAGGCAGGCTGAATTGGTGTGTCCGTCGAGGTTGAAACAATCGCCGAAAAAGCCTGATGTACGAACGAATCATGCGAGGGAGCGCGCGCGGGTTTCCCTCGAACACGAGGGCCTTCGTCAAGATGGCGAGCGATGCAGCCTCGTAGCCATACATCTGCTGCTGAAGTTCCTTGCTTGAGCGACGATGGCGGTGCCAGTTCAGAGCTTCGGGATCGTAGATGATCCGATACCCGGCTTCGAGCACGCGCCGGAACATGTCTGTGTCGCCACCAGCCAGACTTAGTGTTCCAGCGTCGAGGGCCTCGTCGAACCACCCCACCACGTCAACGATCGTTCGGCGCAATGCCATGTTGACACCGGCACCCGCATGCCATCCGGTGAAAGGGTCCAGGTTGTAGGCGTCATAGACCTGACGCCTGAAACCACGGCAAAAACCGCCAAAATGTTGAAAGGCGATCTGCGAGTCCGTTTCCAGCTCGGACGCCATAGTAAGGCCGGTTACGGCCAGCACCAGGGGGTCCTCGAAATTGCGAAGCAAGGTTCTAAGCCATAGCGGGTCGGGGACCGCATCGTCGTCGATGAAGGCGACGACGTCTGCTTCTGTGTTGCGAAGGGCAGTATTGCGCGCGACGTCAAGACCAGGACGCGGCTCGCGCAGATATCTCACAGTATCGAAGCGCCCGACTAAATCTCGCGTGGCCTCGTTCGATGGGGCATTGTCGACGACTAGAATATCGGCCTTATCGGGCATAGCCAAAAGCCCGGTGAGGCAGCGCTCCAGATCTTCGGTACGATCGCGCGTGCAGATCACCACGGAAGCTTTCGGCAGCTGATTTGGAGTCGGCGACGGGTCAGGGAGGGCCAGCCGATGCCTCAGCCAAGCCTCGAACACCGACGAACTGGCCGCAGACAGAATCCGATCCTTAATTGGCGTCTTGCCGCCATCGGTGTCGAAGGCGATCACAGCTTGGCCGCACGGACGACCGGCGACCCGGATCAGCACAAGTGCACCCTGATAGTCACCAGTCGGCCCAAAATCTGGCGGAAGGTCAAGAATGTCGATGTCTCGGACCGCAAGGCGCATCAGGAGTTCGGATCCAAGCTGTGCTGCCCCAATGAGCCGTGGTCCGGCGAGGTCGCGGTGGGGCGCGACTGCACCTGCTGCCACTGTGTCGGGGGATTCAGCATACCCTTTCTTGGGCCGGGGCCGGTCACGGCGAGAGGATAGACTTCAGCATGATAATCGTAAACCTGCTGCCAGTCTGCCGAAAAAAGGCCCACCGTAACGCGATAGTCGCCTGGCGCCAGGTCGATACGATTGAGTGTTGTTTCGATGCGCACCGTGTCCGTATCTACGAGAGGGGCGAATTCGGCCAACTTGCTGTCGGTCTCGAAGCAGCACGTATCGTCCGCCGCATAGATGCCGATGACGATAACGGCGTTGCGATCTCTGGTGGCGCCCACATAGGTCAGTGAAATCGACAGCCGGTCGCCCGCAACGATGGTACTTGTCGGCATGCCTTGCTCGTTCAGCAATGCTACGGCTGTGATCTGGAGTTCGCCATTGCCGAACCGGCTGACCTGCGGCACAAGCTCGACGGGCAATTTTGTAACGCCGAACGGTTCGTGCTGGACACTGGCGACCTTCGCCTCGACAGCCGAGGTATAAAGTGGGAGCATTTCGTCGATTGGTCCGTAGCCCACGACGCGTCCGCCTCTCAGGAACAGCACGTAGTCGCAGATTTCTCTTACCTGCGAGACGTCGTGTGACACGAAGAAGATAGTGGCGCCGTCGTTCAGTATCTCCTTCACTCTTGCAATGCACTTCTGCTGGAAGGCTTGGTCGCCTACAGCGAGGGCCTCATCGATAAGCAAGATGTCCGGGCGCACATGGACTGCCACGGCGAATGCCAGGCGCATGCGCATCCCGGTGCTATAACTGCGAACCGGGTTCTCAACGGCCGCCTCCAGCTCGGCGAAGGCTACAATCTCGTCAAACCGCTCGGCAACCTCGGTCCGCCGCATTCCCGCGATAACACCCAGCAGGAAGATGTTCTCGCGCCCCGTCAAATCGTCGGTCAAGCCCGCCCCGATGTCGAGCAAGGCGCCAATTCGACCCATCACCTTGATCTGCCCTTCGTCGGGACGACCAACGCCGCCGATCAGACGCAGCAAAGTGGACTTCCCGGCCCCGTTTAGCCCGACCACGCCGACAGCTTGCCCTGGCGCAACCGCGAAGCTGATGTGGCGCAGGCCCCAAAAGCTTTTCGACGGCACCACGGACCGTCCGGACAAAAGGTAACCCTTCAACGTGGTGGAGCGTGCACCCCCTTGCGCACGGTAGCGCTTGCCGACGTCGTGGACGGTGATGGCGCCTTGTCTCATAGTTCGTCCACTAGGCTTGCGCTGCCACGCTCGACCAGCCAAATTCCAGCAAATAGCATCGGCAAAGAAATCAGCGCAGTCTTCCAATAGATATCAACGGGAGGCCACGCGTGTTCGACGAAAATGGCGCGGTAGCCCTCAAGAATCCAGGCCATCGGGTTCAAGGTGTGAATTAACGCCATCGGCTCACTCGCCTTAAGTGGGCTGTAGAACACGGGTGTCAGGTAAAAACCCAGCATCAAAACTACGCCTACCAAATGTTGAGTATCCCGGAAGTGGACATGCGCAATCGCAACAAGATAGGACAGGCCCATCGTGAATAGCGCCTGCGCAAGGAAGACGAGTGGAAGTGCGACGACGCTCAAAGTCAGGCCCCCGGTCTCGATAAACGAGATGATGAAGAGGAGTGGCAGAGCGAGCAGAAGGTGCACTGCTTGTGTGATGACTGCGACAACAGGAAGTATGCCGACCGGAAAGCCCGGCCGGCGCACCAGTTCGCTGCTGCCGGTTATGGAAGTCGTCGCTGCGGGTACCGCAGTGCTGAGCCAACCCCAGGCCAACACGCCGGAAAAGACGAAAGTGGTGTAATGGGGAATATCTAGGGGCAGAACGTGACGAAAGATCAGCGAAAAAACCAGCAGCTGGCTCAATGGCCGCATTAAGGACCAGCCGAGGCCAATTGCGGACCGTTGATATCTCATCTTCAGATCGCGTGCCAGAAGTTCTAACAGCAAATCGTTCCATTGCAGACAGATGTGGATCAAGGACTTCCACTGATCACGGCGCCAGTATTGGTCCCGTCGCTTCGCGCGATCAAGCGCATCATCCTTGAGCTGTTCAGGCATTTCGGCTCACTTTTGCCACCGGTTAAATACACCTTGCCTCAAAGTAGTAAAGATCATCATACTCGCGAACTGACACGGTACACTAGCGTGATCGTTATCGTAGGAAGCAACAATTATGCCGATGGTTTCCATCATCACACCGGCGCATGGAGCGGAAACAACGATTTCTTCGACTTTGGAGAGCCTGATAGCGCAAAGTCATCCCGACTGGGAATGCTTCATCATTGATGATGGTTCAACCGATCAGACCGCTGAGATCGCGGACCGTTTCGCGGCTCGGGATACGCGCTTCCGTGTGCTACGGCAGGAGCAGAGCGGCGTTTCGGCTGCTCGCAATGCGGGACTGGCACAGGCGAAAGGCGACTGGGTCGTCTTTCTCGACTCTGACGACGCGCTGGCACCCTTCCATCTCGAAACCATGCTGAATCACACGCGCACTTTGCCGCAGGCCGACATTCTGCATTGCGGTTGGCGCCGTCTGAAAAATGGTGCTCCCTGGTGGCAGTCTCACCCCGCGGTGAAAATGGACAATCCGTTTGCCGTAGCGGCGCGATATTGCCCCTTCGCGATCCACGCCGCCTTGCTTCGCCGGTCCCGGCTTGCAGAAGTCGGCGGCTTCAATCCAGAGATGAAAATGTGCGAGGACTGGGACCTATGGCAGCGCCTCGCCCGAGCTGGCGCCGAATTTGCGCCGGTCGAAGGCCTGATGGCTGACGTTAGCGTAGAGGCCGGTTCGCTGTCGTCAAACAGGGTTAAGCATCTCGATTTTGGTCTTAAGGTGATCCGGCGCGGCCACCATTCCGATCCGCGCATCGCCTATCCGGTGCCGGCGCTCGCCCAGGGAATAACAAAAGCTGCTTTGGGAATGGCGTGCTGGTATCTCGCGATCTGGCTTGTCGGCGCCTCAATAGGTCAGGGCGACAATCCTGTCGAACTGCTTGACCGGGTGGCAGAGCCTATCCCACCTGACGCCGATGTCTACGCGTTCTGCGCAATAATGATAGACGGGATTGTGGTCGGCGCCTTCCCCGACGAGCCGATCTGGCCCGGACTCTGGTCGAAGATCCAGGACAAGCTTCCGGACCTAGAGGCTTGGCTTGATCGGCATGCTCCCCAAGAAGCTTTTGGTTCCCTGTTGGTTCGTTCACTGGAGCGAAAGGTCGCTGACCAGCTGCCGACCAACGTGCCCACCACGATCGGGAGAACAAGGATACAGCCAATTGATTTGGATCAACCTATCGTCGACCTTATCTTGCCCGGCATTGAGCGGTTGCGCTGTTGCATCTGGCGAGGTTCGACGCTGCTGGGGCAACTGGAGTTTGTTGTCTTCGGAGCAATCGAAGCGGATGCTATACGAAATCGACTTAGGAGGGAGTTCGGCCCGGAGTTCGACGATCTGAACCACCCAGCAGCAGCTTTGTTGGCAGAAGATGGCTTCGTCAATCTTTCTGATCAGGATGACGGGCGCGCCGCCGCCAGCATGGCAGCGCCAAGCTACAGCGGAGTAGCTCAACAGGTGCTGAAGCTCATGGCGAAAGTATCATATTGGGCCGAAGCAAAGACAGTAACGGGTTGGTGGAGCAAGAAAGAGCCGACACCAACACGTGTCGACTCGATATCAGGCATGGCGCACGCCGGGCGCGCCGAATTCGATCGAATCGTTGAAGAGGAAAGCCAGCGGGCGGTTGCAGCCTCAACGCAGATGTCCATGGAGATGCCGTCGAAAAAAACCGGCCCAGTGGGCGATGAGGTGCCGAGATACGATACGGAGGCGTACTGGGAGGAGCTGTTTTCCCAGGTAGACCCTTGGGACTACCGAAACAACTATGAGACTGTGAAATATCTTCAAACACTCTCGTTGTTGGACGATCGGCGCTTTTCAAACGGCCTTGAGCTGGCCTGCGCGGAAGGAACCTTTACACGGATGTTGGCCCCCCGCGTCGACAACCTGCTGGCGACCGACATTTCGGCGTCGGCAGTCGCTCGAGCGGCCTCGCTTCAGGACCATGGTTCCGCGGTAGCCTATCGGCAGTTGGATCTTTTGAGCGACGCGCTAGAAGGGCCTTACGATCTCATCGTCTGCAGTGAAGTTCTGTACTATTTCGAGAACAGAGAAAAACTCCAGCAGATAGTCGATAAGATTGCGGGCAGTCTTCGCACGGGTGGTTGGTTCGTTACTGCCCACGCCAACCTCCTGATTGATATGCCGCATGAGACAGGATTTGGGTGGCCGCATGAATTCGGTGCGGTCGGCATAGGTGAGATGTTTGACCAGCATCCGGATTTAACTCTCTCGGTCGAAGCCAAGAGTCCGCTCTATAGAATCCAAAGGTTCGAGAAGGTGGAGCTCGGGGGCTTCCTTGAGCCCACACGCGTGGAAGTAAACACGGCACAGCCCTTGCCTCTTCAGGTCGCCAGCCAAGTACGCTGGAGAGGGGGGCAAGTTGTGGAAGCGGCCGCCGACTGGAACGATGTCCCGATCTTGATGTATCATCAGGTTTCGGACGACGGTGCTGAACAGCTTGCTCGATACCGCCAGTCTCCGGAGGCTTTCGAAACTCAACTGGCCTTCCTGCGCGACGCCGGATGGCGCGGGATGACTTTGGATCGGCTGCTTGCTTGTTTCGATGAAGGTGCCAAACCGCCCGAAAAGACATTAGTTCTGACCTTTGACGACGCTACACGCGATTTCATGACGCATGCCCTCCCACTGCTCCATCGATACGGCTTCCCATCCTCACTCTTTGTCCCAACCGATCGGGTCGGCGGCTCGGCAATATGGGATTCGGCCTATGGATCGCCAGCTCCACTGCTAACTTGGGAGGAACTTGCGGCAGTCGCGAACAGCGACGTGACGCTGGGCGCCCACGGTGTCCGGCACGTGCGTTTATCTGCCCTGGCACCGGAGAGCCTATTGCGAGAGCTTGCTGGCTCCAAAGCAATGCTTGAAAAACGTCTAGGTCGAGAAGTGCTGGCGGTCGCTTATCCGTACGGCGACTTCGACCCCGCTATCCGGGACATAGCCGAACAATGTGGTTACCGGATCGGGTTAAGCTGCGTCGGTGGCACGGTGCGGGCGGATGCCGATAAGCTCGCATTGAAAAGACAGGAGGTCTTTCGCGGGATCAGCCAGTCAGAGTTTGCAAATCTGCTATTTGGCTGAGACAAGAATGGGGGGGGCCACCGTCCAACCCGCATCGTACTTTGTTCCTAGAGCAAAGCGATGATTGGGATTTGGAGAGAAATAAGGTTCCTGCTTCAGCCATGACCGGGCCTTTTTCTTGAGGCTCTTCATTGCCTTTGATCTCGCGTCGACCACAAGCATCTTGGCGGCAATTGGCTTATCATGTCGCGACATGGTAGCCACAAGTCCGATGAGCGCGCGGTATCGGCCTTGTTCAACCGCCCTCTGGGCGAGCCACCGGCCGCAGCCGCGTAGGCCGGCCCGGATTGCAAAGCCCCTTTCCGGGTGTCTTTTTAGCATTTCATCCGCGACCAGAATCCAGGACCGAAGCATTCGCGTGAGGTTGGCTGACATGTTGTCGGGGGTTTGGCGATAGCCGACAAGATGATCCGGCACCACTACAAAATGCGAGAGTTCAGCGGCAAGGCAGTAGAAGAGATAATCTTCACATCCCTGCGCCTCGCGCTGTTGGAGTGAGGAGTCAAATCCTCCCGTCGCGTCGAGGATATTCCGTCGTACGAGTGGCGAGCTTCCATTTCCGATGAAGTTTTTGGCAAGTACTTCGTCGAGCACATCTCCCTCGACAGAAATCTCATTGCTCCGGTAAATGACGTAATTCTTGTGGTCGATCATCGCATACCACGTGTAGACTAGCCCAACTTGTGGGCCGCCTGTCTCCAATGCCACCAATTGTCGCTCAATTTTATCAGGTGACCAAAGGTCATCAGCATCTAGGAATGCCACTAGGTCGGCAGGGGTAGAGCGCCAACCCGCATTTCGAGCAGCAGCGACGCCGGAATTTCTTTGTTTCAATACTCGCACGCGCGGATCAATTTTAACGATTTCTTGCGCAACAGCCAGGGTATCGTCCTTAGAACCGTCGTCCACCACGACGATATCGAGCGCATGATGCGTTTGATTGCGAACGCTGCTGATTGTTTCAGCCAGAGTTCGTTCCGCGTTGTAGGCCGGGATTACAACAGCAACAGTTACTTCACTTCTTGCCGATTTCTTCAAGCTCTCAACTCCGAAGTCCACACGATCGCGAGGAAGTTACACCAAGATGGACGTTTGAGTTTCAATAAATGGAGCAATGGTTATTCGACAAAGATATTTCTAGCCAGCAGCTGTTCGTAGTCGATAGATTGCCGGTGCAAAGTGACGCGCGCCGCCAAAAAGACGGCTACCATCTACCTGTGAAGAAGCTGATCCGTATCCATCGATGCACAGCTGTGATTGCCAGCTTTCTTGCCGGGTGCGCCCAGCGATCGCTGCAGCAGCCCGAAACCCGGCCGCCCCTCCTCGTCGAGCACAACTGCCCCGCCATCGATGATCATCAACGCCGGCCCCATGCCGATGCAAAACGCCCGGTCCAACGTCCATTCTGCAACCTGAATGACTTCGCCCGGTCGAACCTCTATCCGTACGATCGCACTGCTGGCCCGATCCTCGCGACCTCCGTGCCGAAAACAACCCCGTAAAATGGGTGCCATCGATAATGAAACTCTACCAGCTTTTGTCGTCTGCTGCGCCCGCGCGTCGGCGCATCTTTATGCATTTTCAAAATTTGCCGCTTTGAAAGACTGGTCCAGCGCTGCGACCTCGCTCAGACACATTTATCATCATGGCCCAATGCTCGCCTCCTGCATCCTCACCAGATTGATCTTTACAAAAGCCAACAGAGCCTCACGCAGGGCGTTATCGAAAGTCTGGCCAGCGAGGGAACAGAAGCAAAAGAATCTCAGGAAATTCGACGAGATAGACCCGCTTCTCCCGTTGGTTGGCGGTTGGTCTCGCTTTAGAACGGAGGCATTGCTCAGCCGCTTGTCTGAGATCGATCGGTCTGGCGAATGCTCTGCGGCGATTTCGCAGGAGGCCTGACGACTATCTCCACTATTTTGTACTACAAAATTTTATATTAAAACAGAATAGTAATTGCTAAAAAATGGAGTAATCTACATAAAAAAGAATTACCCCAATAATGAACTTCGACAATGTCGATTTTAACTGCAATCATACGTACGCACTGTGCAAGCATTCCTACTGGAGGACCCGCCAACCACCCCGGCGGGTCCTCAACTTTGCTTCCCGGCTGATTGCCATAATGCGGTCGCCGTTCTCGCTGCATCAGCATAATTAGATCTTACTTGGATAGTGGTATCATGCTGTTGAGATCGGCTTGATCAGAAAATCCCCCATCATCGGCAAGTGAAGGTCAAAGCTCGGGTTCTTTTTTGTCAATATTTCGACCGGCGCTTCAATTCATCTCGGGGTGTTTTCGGATCCGCAATGAATTGCAGAGACAGAAAGATTGTCATAAAGTCGAGATTGTCATCCGGTAAAACATCATAAGTATCGATGCCACACGGAAGCATAATACCTCTTATGATTATCGGGATGAAACTCCTTAGTCATCTTATAATTGATTTTTAAATACAACCATTATCTGTAATTAATAATTTTACCTTTTGATAAAATTTTACTTTCTAAAGTCAGTTACAGATACAAACTTATTGTGCCTAAAGTTTCAAAAGCATCGGCATTACCTTCGACGCCGGAACAGAAGATCTACCGACAGCCAATTCCCGCCCCGGGGCTCTCAACGACCCGGCAACTGCCTTCATCATTGGTGAGGTTGTCCCAGCCGATAGCCCAACAATCTCGGGATGATTGCGCGGGAAAAAGCTGCCGATGCAATTCAAGACTGCCGAATAAAAAGGTAATATATTGATAAATAAAGATATTTTCCAACTCCACGCGACCTGTACCGATCGATTCAGCCAACAGCATTCGGTCTGTCATTTCAAAGGTCGGCATATAAGCCTGCACTCGCCAATGGAAATATGACCCACAACCCGCGGCGCAGGACATACCTATCCCCTTTGGCGAGCCTCCCGATACGAAACAACCGATACGCTTGGGCGAAGTTGGTCAGTCCTGATTCAACACGCCAATAGCCTGTTTCACACCCCGACCTGTGTCGAAATGGTCGCACCTCGCCAACGAATTAACCCTTCATAAAGCATTTGCTTGCTCAACTTATAATTTGTGTCATGGTCACTGTAAGTAGTGAGGGAGCCGACCTGATGAGTGATATAGCATCGCAGATTCCGGAATTTGGTTACGATGAGCGCGTGATGATCTGCCGGAAGCAGATCGAGAAGGCGGTCTATCAGTTCATTGCAAATACGAAGGTCGAGGGATGCGATCCGGCGGAAGTCGCAATGGCCATCGCAGACATCGCCGACGACTACATTCTGCTGCTGGCACAGAAGCGCAACCTGACCCATTAAGATGAAGGGTCGGTCGTCGAAAGGCTGGCCGTGCAGAAGACATTGAGTGCGAAATCGCGCCGCCTCCCTGCCCGGAGGCAACGTCAGTGAAGCCGCTTGCCCCTCGCTCGAAACCATCCGTGAGATGGATGTCGAACAGCTTCTGAATAAAGCGCCAGCGGCCGGAAACGAGCCGGGCTCCCCTAACCTACAATTGACACGAAACGCCGAACCATAGGCCCTTACCGGGCGTCCGTTTCAGCGCGTTGCCTCACGGCGATTGAAATAAACGGCTCCGTTCGATTGACGACTGCTTGGCTGCGCGCAACCACACGCATAACCCCGAAAATCGAAGCTGATTTTCGGGGTTATCGCGGGTTTGAAGTGGTGGAGCGTTCTCGGCGTGTCCGATCGGACGCGCCGTACTAATGACTTCTCACACTCACTTGCGGAACTGGAGAGCTCAATTCAGCCAGTTCCCTGGTCAAACCCTCCCCCACCTCCTGCTTCACGGCCTCGAGCGCAAGGTCGAGGCAATTCGTCGCGAACGGCAGTTTGACATCCTGAGCGACCTGTCGCGCATAGGCGATCATTCGCGCCAACGCGACGAGCTCTTCCAGACCGTCTTCCGCCCCTTGGTCTGCATCCATCTTGAAAACCGATGTCACGCCCATGCCCCATTTCTCCAATGAATTGAAGAAATGATACGCGTGTGGAGGTGATCCAGCCCGTGAAAAAAGCGTGACACAACCCTCGGTGACTATTGCCGGCTTCGGTTCACAATGCAGGGCGCGTCAGGAATGAGGTTTCGTGCAGTTTCCAGGGCAGATCGGCACTCGAGCGAATGTCACGGGAGTCCTGCACGGCTTTCAGCAACGCCAAGGCATCGATGCGTTTTTGATCGATGGCATTCGACAGTAGTACCGCGAGCAGATCCGTACGATCGCGCTCGGCCAGCCCTCCACATTGCTCGACGATCGATCGCCATGACCGCTTCTTGAAGAAGATCGCGCTTGCGGCATCTTCGAGCTCCTGGCGCACCCCACTTGCCAGCAGCCCGCGATCCACCATCACATCGAGCGTTGCGCTGACATTGACGAGCGGTACCGTCAGCGCTTTGCTGCCCAGCGCGCTCGGCGCGTGCGTGAGTGCGACGGCGGCATCGTCGACCAGCCGGCCGGTGCGATAATCTTCGAAAATGCGGCCGATCCCGATCATGCCGAACGGATGGCATTCCGCAGCGCGCAGCGCGCCCATGCTTGCCGCCCCGAAAACCGCGACGCCCAGCGAAAGAGCATGGAGAATTTCCTTGTGCCAGACCGGTGCGGCATATTCGAAGGCGCCGTCAATCAGGCCGATGACATTGGCGCCTTGTTCCACGGCAGCCAGGACATCGCCTTGCGTGGCAGGCGGCAGGATGCGTATCCCCTCGCCGGCAAGCGACGCCGCATCGGGAAGACTGGGACCTGCGAAAATGATCTTCAAAACCCTATTGCCCTGGCAAGCGCCCTCGTTCCAAACCGCCGGGCGCGCGCTCCCTCCGGATTTTCGAGCTCGGGGATGACAATCTTGACGACGCTGAAGGGAAGCGTGTCCTCGCTCAGGCGCACGGCGATCACCGAAGCGATCCGCCTGTTTCTGAGCGCATCGAGCACATGCTGCAGCAAGTGCGCCAGATCTTGTTGCCGAAGTCCTGCCGCCCCGGCATTGCCGATGGCGGCAGCGGGCGGTGCGGCAACCGCATCGAAGGCCCGCCGCATCAGCGGCGGCAACGATCGTGAGAAAGTTGCGGGAGAAATATCGTCCCTGGCTCCACTGATATAGGTCAGCCGGGATTGCACGGCTTCCGTCACCGCCCGAATGGCCGCGCGCACGGGAGACGGATGAGCGCCGGTTCCGCCGGTTACCTCGACGAGGCGAATATCCCGGTGGCCCAGAATCGGATCTCCAGGGCCCAGCATGGCGGTGAAACAGGGGATCGCGATGTCGCTGGTGATATCGAAGAGCCTGAGCGCCAATCCCGATGTTTCGATCTTGTCGATCAGCCCGTCCAGGGCGCCGTCCTTAAAGCCGCGGGGATCGACGCAGCCGGCATAACGATCCGGTTCCGCGCCCACCTGCCACAGCACATGGGCGTCACGTTCGATACGCTCCAGGACGCCGTGGAAGATCGCCTCCTCGACATTGTTTCCCGATGCCAGGCCGTCCGACGACATCCAGTATCGCGCGTCACGTGTGCGGTCGAGCACCACCGCTTCAAAGGGGATATAGACCTCGCCGCCGGTGAGGATATCGACGCCGGCAACCCATTCCGTCTCCTCGTCCGGTCCGAGATCGGGTTTATGAAGAGCGGTGAGGCAGTTCAGCGTGTCGGTCTTGTGCCCCATTTCCTGCAGACGGGAAGAGGTGCCGCGGACGAGATCGACGGAGGGTTCGCCGGCAACCGCCCGTTCGAGGGCTTCCATGACAGTGGAGACTTTGGCATCGAGATCGGTCAGGCCCTTTCCCTGGGCAATCACGATCGAGCGGGAATTCGGAGCGTATGCGCACCAGACGGGGATGCCGATGTCGTCCAGTCCGGTATGTCGCGCAACCCTGGTAATGCCGAACCCGGCCAAAAGAGGTTCGACGCGGGAAAGGGTTTCCCGCGGCGACATGATCCTGTCGGAATATATGGACCGGCGCGTCAGAATGCCGGCTCAGCCGTCGACGTGACCGGAAAGGGCAACCTGCGCCGACGAAACCGCAACGGCGAGGTCGACGCCCTTGACGAAAGTGCCGCCGGCCTTGCGCAGGCCGTTTGCAGTCGCCAATTCCCCCGTCGGATTGAGAGGCTTGACCGTACCCGCGTCGAGATCGGCAAGCCAGAGACCCGCCTCACCAGGTATTCCTATAATAACAGCTTTTGCCATGTAACGCCCCTCAGCTATTGTTAAAAACCGGCCTTCAGCAGGCCCTCCCGATAAAGCTCTTTTTGCCAATCTTCCTTGAAGGGAACGATGGTGAGCCACTTCTCGACGTCGAAGACCGGGTTGATGCTTTCGGCTCGTTGCCGATGGAACAGCGCCCGTTTTCGATCGCCGATCATTGCGCAACTGGCCGCGGCGATGCGATGGGCCGGCGCCTTGTCTTTCATCGCCTCGACATAGGCGATGGCCTCCTCGTACTGTTCCAGGAAGAAGCTCGCTCCCGCAGCGCACCAGAGGTAGGCGTCAGGCGCGATCGGATTGAGCGAAATCGCTCTTCTGATCTTGGCGAGCGCGTCGCCAGGGCGGGATGCATGCACGAGCGTGTCGGCATGGCTGTAGATGACATCGGCAAAATGCGGGCTGAGTTGTTCCGCCAGATCAAGTGCGGCGACACTGGCATCGACATCGCCGAGATAGAGTTTGGTGACGCCAAGCTCGCGATGGCCCGCCGCCGAGGCCGGATCCCGCTCGATGGCCCGAAGCGCGTTCTGCTCCGCCAGATGCAGCAGCTCATTGTTACCCTGCGCCGTCACGAGCCACTCGCTGGTGAAGGTTCTCGCCAGCCCGGTAAATGACGGAGAGAAATCCGCCTTGTGCGACAGCGACTGCTTGAAAGCTTTTCGTGCCCGGCGGATATGCGGCAATGTCAATTTGCTCATCAGGCTCGAGCCGACCAGATAGGCGTGATAGGCCTCAGGATTGGCTTCGAAGCGTAAGCGCTCTTCCTCGTTTTCAGCCAGCTCGCGGGCCACCGACATAGTCAACTGCTGCGCAATCAGCCGTCTCTGACGCGGCAATATATCGGGCGTCATCGTAAAGCGATTGGCCCAGATGATCTCGTCCGTGGGAAAATAAACCAGCTGGGCGAACAATCCCTCTTCGGAAAGCCGTGTATCCAGAAGATAGGCGATCGAGTGACGGGCGACCACAGCAGCCTTCTCGGAATCGCGGCGGATCTGGCCGGCCGTATGGGGCGCTACGATGGAAATGTTTCTGAGCGCGCAGAGTTCGATCGTGACGTCTTCGATCAGGGCATTGGCAAGCGCAAGCCCGGCATCGGCATGTTTCGATGTCGGGGGAAGCAGCACCAGTCGAGGCAGGATCAGCGGCGCTGGCGACATGCGTTCGATGTCGGCAGTTGCCTCACCGCCGGCCTCGGAACGCTTCACCTGTACCCTGGCATGGCCGTCATCGTTCGGCAATCTTTCGCTGAGGGACGAACCGCCGGATAACCGGTGCAGTAAGGCTCTGACCTGCTCGTCATTCGGATCCCGTTCGAGGATCTGCAGAGCGGCGCCGGAAATGGAGCGCGTAGCGCCGGGCTTTTGCGCATCCGGCAACGCGTCCAGCAGTGCCTGCCGCAACTGCAGCGCCTGAGCGTCCCGTTGGGCCCTGATCCAGGCGTCTATCAGCTTTGTCGCTGGTTTGATATTTCCGATGAACCCGCGCTGGGTTAATTCGGCGATTGCGTTCAGCCGCTCCAGCGGCGAACCGCCGGCGCGAAAAATATCCAGATCGCTGGAAACTGCCTGCGTGTTGAGACGAACCGTGGTGGCGGTGAAATCGAAGGGCAATTCGGCGCGCCCGCCGTCTGTCTCGCGGATGCGGGAAAGCAGTTTGCGCAGATTGAGCCGCGCCAGCTCTGGTTCGACATCATTCCACAGAAACTGGGCCAATTCGTACCGGCTGAGCTCATGGCTCGCGCCGGCATAGAGATGGGCCATCATCAACAGGCCCTTGATCGGATAGCGAACCTGGTCGCCATTCGTCTCGATCAACCGCAGATCGCCAAATGTCTGCAGATGAAGCACGATCCATCCTCAGCTGTTCACAACCGAATCTTGCAACTCATTGTCGCTGTCAGACAATCCCGTGACTGCCAGGCTTTTGGCCAACGCCACCAGCTTTTGCCTGATATTCGGGTCTTCGATGGCGATGAATGCCTTGTTGAGCGCCAACCCCTCCTTCGAGGACAAAAAGCTGTTCAATTCATTCGTCGCGCCGTCGATCGGTCCGGCGCCGCCGTTCTCGAAGAAAAAGCCGATGGGCACGCGAAGAATCTCGGATATGCGCTGAAGACGGCTGGCGCCTATTCTATTCGTTCCCTTTTCGTATTTCTGGATCTGCTGGAAGGTAATGCCCAGAAGTTCGGCCAAGCCGTTCTGGGTCATCCCGAGCGTCTTTCGCCGAACGCGCACGCGGTTGCCAACATAAACGTCAATCGAATTCGGCGATTTAGCCTTCATGTGAATAAGTCTCCCGCTTTATCAGCACGCCCGGCTGTATAATGGAGAGTTTAAGCAAGAATGCAACTAAAAGTAAATATTTCGTAAGGAATTTTTTCAGCAGCACACACAGTAAAAACAACCTGTGGATTATCGTAGCCAGCACCATCTGGCGCGGATGCGCATCGTGCTCTATCGCACCCGTCGCAGCGCACGAATGCCCTCCGAAATCAGTGTCGCTCCGACGCCATCTCTAAGAGGCTTTCGCGCAACGGCAATCATCGACTTGGCGAAAACGGGAATCCTTCCGACATATTCAAAATGAACATTGTCGAAGCCGGCATCCAGCAGCAGCGTGCTCAGCGTGTCTTTTGACCAAAACTTGATATGCCCATGATCCTTCAACGGCATGAAATGATCGTCCATTTTCCCCATCGCAGCCAGGGCCAGGTTCTTCAGATAACCGTGATAAGGCGTCGACATCACGGCGATGCCGCCCGGCTTGACGAGATCGTACATCGTCGAGGTGAAAGCCTTCGGATCGTAGACATGTTCGACGACTTCCAGGCTGATGACAGCATTGAAGGTGCCGTATTCCCTGGAAAGGTCGTCATAGGCCGAGCCGACATTCAACGGCAATTCGGGATAATTGACATTGGCCTTGGCGATGCCATCGCTGGAAGGATCGACGCCGACGACATAATATCCTTTTCCCGCAAGAGCCGCCGCCGCCCCGCCGGTACCGCATCCCAAATCAAAGACGTCGTTCTCGAGAGAACCGTCGAAATGGCTCTCCAGCACGTCGACCACCGCGGGCAAGATATAGGCGTGCGCGGTTGTTGGTTTGGCGTGAACATAGGTGGTTGCGTCTAGCTCGACGGACATGTTCCTCCCCTCGGCGATTGCGCGGCAACCCTATCGAAGAATACGTCGAAAATTTGATTGAAATCCGCCAAATCACAAGGATATTCAGAATATAATCTATAGTTTTATAGTGCAAAATAAAACTTTTGCGTTAATGTTATTTATAAACATGATACATAATAATATAGTTTGGCATTTTACCTAATAATACCAAGGAATACCCTAGAAAATTCAACGGAATCCATAATGAGAGCGAACAAAATCTATGCAAAAGCGGACGATTCATAGGCTGAATGGCAAGATCATCCGCTATCTGCCATTGCGATTTCCCGCAGTTACATTGGAGATTGCCGATTGAAATGGTGTTACGGCGGCGGCGCCGAGATCTGTAGCCCCTGCCTGATGGCGAGGCACAAAGGTGCCCAATTGCCGACAAGAAGCCAAAGATATTTAACGGATAAATGTATACTGCTGGATTTAGACAGCCCGATCGAAACCCTTCTCGCGCCGGAGAAGACAAGCTTGCCCGATAATTCGTCGTCCGCATATGCGAAACAGCCTGTGGGAAAACCGCGGATTCCCGTGGTCTTCTGGTTGCTGCTGACGATTTCCCTCTCGCTGATCATGGGAACGGTGCTGCTTTCCAACAACATGAAACACTTAAAGACGGTCAGCCATTATTTTGGCTTCGATCTCTTCCCCCAGGAGGTCACACCGCCTCCCCCCAAAGCCCTTCCCCGCCCGACACCACCGGCCACCTTCACGCTTCCATTGCATGTCATCGAACCGCCCGTGGTAGAGACCGCGTCGACTTTCCTGCGGACATGGCGGATATCCGGCGCCGCAATGTGTGCGGCGTTGCGCAATGCCGGCATCGAAACCAGCGATTGGGCGGCGGCGAGCTTCAACGCCGATACGTTCGAATGCTTTTTCGAGCGGAGCGGCAAGCGCGAGAAGGATCAGCTCTCGAGCTCTATCTTCGTCATCGTTCGCGGCGACGCCGCCGGCACGATCAACAATATGCGCGTGAAAATCATCAATCCCGAGACCGATGAAAATGGCCAGCTCGATCCCGGCATTCTGCGAATTTTCGAAATCATGCTGCGCCAGCCGCAATGGCTCGATTTTCACGAAACCCTGAACGCGATCACGAATCTGAAGGACATCAAGGAAGACGGCTTCGGAGCCGGTATCAGCTTCAGCCGCGAGGTTCTCAATCCCGGGAATTACAACTTCACGCTCTCGCTGGATGCAACTTCAGGACCTCAGAAAAGAACCAGAAATTATTTTTCCGGCAGAAGATGGCTGCCGTTGCCGGATCCCGCAGTCGAGACCGACAGCCCACAACCGGAATCAGTCTCCAAGCCTCCCCATACCCAGGCTCCGGCTGAAAGTCAGGAACATCGGCATTAGGTTCTTCGGCTTCATGCCACGCGTCGGCTGATCACGCCATGTGACTGGCATCGTCGTGATGTCTGGCCATTATCTTGTAGAGCTCTTTCAAACTGTCCGCACTCGGCCGTTCGGTACAGTCCCCACCCGCCAGACGCCAGACACGCTCGACATTGAGGTCCTGCGTGACTTGCGCAAGGTCTTCGTTCAGCGAGCGAATGACGACCTCCGATCGGCGCAACCGCCACGACATTCTGACCAGCGCTGCGAACGGGAAAAAAATGATGCCGATAATGCCGAGAACAAGGACTGCGAACTGCCAGTCATCGAGAACAGACAGACCGTTTCGAACGGCCGCCATAAAAAAAACGGCATTTTGAAATGCCATGTGAAAATAGCTCATCAGATAGCTGGACCAATCTTCCATCACGAGCGCCCTCCCCGAGCGGTTTATATCTTGGAATATGCTGAAAAGTCTAGCAGACGCGAACAATATCCCCTGCCGGGAAAGTATATTTGAGGTTGTATTACTCTGCTGAATTGAACGCGAGGCCCCGTGATGGATCGGTGCCGACGAGCCCGGCCTTTCAAATTCCACCGCGGACATGAAAAAAGCTAACAGTGAGAGATAGAATGAATAGAAGACGTTTCCTCGCCTCGGTTCCGCTCGCCCTGTTGTATGTCCGTGCGGGCCAGGCCCTCGCGCAGGTGCCTGCCTCCGCAGGGCTGCGCGTCCTTGCCGACAGGAAGTCGTTCCGATTCGGATCGGCAATCGACCTGCAAAACATCAACAATCCAACCGCTGCCGAGATCTACATCGACAACGTCAATTCAATAACGCCGCGAAACGAGTTGAAGTGGAATTCGACGGAAAAGAGACCGGGTGTTTTCAGCTTCGGCAGCGCCGACCGCATGGTTGCATTTGCGCGCAAAAACAACATGAGGGTTTATGGCCATACGCTGATCTGGTATCGCGTCCCGGGCTGGGTGTCTGACATCAACGACGCAAAGACCATTCAGGCGGCCATGAACCGTCATATAAAACAGGTTGTCACTCGCTATAAGAACTCAATCGATGCATGGGATGTGGTAAACGAACCGTTGGAGTATGATGCACCGGATCTGCGGGATTGTGTTTTCCGACGCCTTCTTGGCGACGATTATATCCGTATGAGTTTCGACATGGCGCACCAGGCCAATCCCGGCGCGACGCTGGTGCTCAACGAAACGCATCTGGAGAAAAAATCCGACGTGTTCGAACAGAAGCGCGCGCGTATCCTGAAAATCGTCGAGGATCTCGTCGCCAAAAAAACGCCGATCAATGCGGTGGGTCTGCAGGCGCATTTCCGCCCCGGACTCGACCGGATCGATCCGGAAGGAATGGGGCGCTTCTGCGCGGCGCTGAAGGACATGGGTGTCGGCGTTTTCATCACCGAACTGGACGCGTCCTGCCACTTCCTGAACCGCGACAAAGCCTTCACGCCGGCATCCTACGCCGATATTTTCAGTGACGTGATCACCGTGGCGGCCGAACATGGCGACTTGAAAGGCGTGACAGTATGGGGCATGTCGGAAAAATACGGCGAGCGCGATGAGAAAGCGGCCGATCCCGCTGCGGCTTGCACGAAGCGCGTTAATCTTTACGACGAAAATAATGCGCCAAGAAGTGCGATCGACGGTATCCGCCGGGCAATAGAGGCGATGTGATGCACAAGACAACGGAGACGCAAACAGATTCATGAAAAAAGCCGTTATTTATGTGGAAAAATTTTTGCCTGCCAGCCAGGCATTTGTTCTCAACCAGGCGGTAGCGTTTCGTTCTTTCGAAGCTGAAATTCTTGCCGGCTCGCGAATTTCTTCGGCGCATACAAAAAAATCCACTGTTCCGGTTCATGACATCCGTCGGTCTCCCATTGCGCGGGCCGGTGAACTGCTACTGAAAATCCCGCAGATCGGCCTTCCCTTCCTCTTTCCTGCGATCGGCAAAGCCGATCTCGTTCACGCCCATTTTGGCAAGAACGGGTATGTCATCGGCCCGTTGGCCCGGGCCGCCGGCAAGCCGCTGATCACGACCTTCCACGGCTTCGACGCCACCTATCGCGGCGACCCGAAAAAGCCGGGCGGCTTCAATCAGGTGCGCTTCTTCGCCAAGGGCCGGAACGAGATGGCCGGCTGGAACAGTTGGAACATCGCCGTTTCCGATTTCATCCGAGATCGGCTGCTGGCACTCGGCTTTCCGGCCGAACGCGTCTATCGCCATCATATCGGCATCGATCTCGATCTCTTCAAAATGGAGCCTCGTCCACGAAAAAAAGGGCGCGTGGTTTCAATTGCCCGCTTCGTCGACTATAAGGGCCATCGTTTCATGATCGATGCGCTTTCACGTGTGGCCGCCGCCGGCACTCCGGTCGAATTCGTCATGGTCGGCCAGGGTCCCTTGAAGGAGGAAATCGAAGCACTGGCGCGTCGTTCCTTGCCAAGCGTCACGATCCATGAAAATCTGTCGCAGACTGAGATAAGAGATCTGCTCGCCAGTGCGGAGCTTTATCTCCATGGAAGCGTGACCCTCGACAATGGTCACGCCGAAGCTTTCGGCCTCGCAAATCTCGAGGCGGAAGCCGTCGGTACTCCGGTCGTCGCATTTCGCTCGGGAGGCGTCGGCGAAGCGATCGAAGAGGGGAAAACTGGTTATCTCGTGGAGGAGCGGGATGTCGCAGGAATGGCGGAGGCGGTCGGAAGACTGCTCAACGACCAGGCTCTGTGGACAGCCTTTAGCGCGCGGGCACCGCTTCTGGTGGCCGAACGCTTCGACTTACGTCGTCAGACGGGGACGCTCGAGGACTATTACAGTTCCGTGCTAGACGAATTTTCCAGCCGGGGTCGGACTTGATGGTGCAGACAGGAAAAAAGCCGAAGTGGGGACTGAATGTATTTCGGCCACTGCGGAACGGATTTGTGAAGGCCAAGTGGCTCTACTATACGAAATTCTGGGGAATGGACATCGATCCGACGGCCAGCTTTTCCTTGAGCGTGCGTTTCGACAAGACCAACCCGAAGGGATTGCATATCGGCGCGGAAACTTATGTCGCCTTTGAGGCGGCGATTCTGACCCACGATCTCACGCGCGGGCTCTATCTTCACACGAGGATCGGCAAGCGCTGCTTTATCGGCGCCCGCAGCATCATTCTGCCCGGCGTCGAGATCGGCGACGAATGCGTCATCGGCTCGGGCTCGGTGGTGACCAAGAGCGTGCCGCCGCGCTCGCTCGTCGCGGGCAATCCGGCAAAGATAATCCGCAGCGACATCAAGATCATTTCGCGTTACGGACGCATGGCACGCGAAGACGAGACGGTCTCGCAGATCGTGACGCACTTGCCGACTGGAGAAGCACGATGAAGATGTTTGCCTACCGGGGGAAACACGAGAATTTTGGCGACGAACTGAACCATTGGCTCTGGGAGCGTCTGCTGCCCGGCTTCTTCGATGACGACGAAGGTCAGCTCTTTCTCGGCATCGGCTCGATCCTCTACGACAATTTCGACCCGAACATGCAAAAGATTGTCTTTGGCTCGGGTTATGGCGGCTACACCAACCCGCCGAAAGTCGATCGCAACTGGACGTTTTATTTCGTGCGCGGAAAGAAGACAGCCGAAATCCTCGGCATCGATCCGAGCTACGCCATCGGCGATTCGGGCATCCTCACGCGCAGCTGCTGGGATGCGAAAAGCATCGAGAAGCGTTATCCGGTCTCCTTCATGCCGCATTACGAAAGCGCCATGTACGGCAGCTGGGATAAGGCCTGCGAACTCGCAGGCATACACTATATCGATCCGCGCTGGCCGGTGGAAAAGGTTCTGACCGAAATCAGCGCATCGCATAAAGTGGTGTCCGAGGCGATGCATGGCTGCATCATCTCAGACGCGCTGCGCGTTCCCTGGCGGGCTATCCGGCCGATCGCGCCGGGGAATCGAGCCAAATGGTACGATTGGGCAAGTGCGCTTGATCTCGAGATCGACTTCGACGCGATTGGCCCGTCAAACCTCGTCGAAGCAGGAGCGTCACTGGTACGGAAAAACACCTACCTTTTGAAGAACATAACGTTCCGCCACCGCCGCATCCGTCAGCTCACTGGCAATTATGTCTTCGGGTCGACGGTCAAGACGCTGCAGCGGGTGGCGGAGAAACCAGGACAGCTGAGTTCCGACGAGTCCATGATAAATGCGCACAACAGAATGCTGCTGGAGCTGGATCGGCTGAAGCAGGATTTTTCCAAGAAAACGGCAAGCGTCTTGTGATGATGCAAACCGGATTCATGACGAGGCGATAAGGCATGATCCTTTCAAACTCCACCAACACTCCCTCCTCCCGCAAGGGGGGCAAGCACTTTGGATGGGCGCTCGGCCCGCTTAGACGGTCAGTATCCTTGACGTGCGGAGCCGTTCGACCATGAGCAGTGTTACCGATCGACTGATTCAAGGCAGCATGTGGCTGAGCCTATCCCGCGCCATCGTCAACGGGCTCTCGGCGCTCAGCACCTTCGTTCTCGCCTGGTACCTCGCACCGGCCGACTTCGGTCTCGTTGCCATTGCAACGACGATCCAGGTCATCTTGAGCTCCGTCACCGAACTCTCACTCAACCAGGCGCTCATTCGTCACGAGGCGCCGAGCGAGGTTCATTTCAGTGCGGTTTGGACGTTGAGCGTCACAAGAAGTGCGATCTTGGCGTTGCTGTTTGCCGCCAGTGCCTATCCAATAGCCGAATTTTATAACGAGCCCCGGCTGACAAGCGTCATGCTTGCTTTGAGTTTCAGCTTGCTCCTGAGTGGTCTCGCCAATCCGCGTCGCGTCATGCTCCAGCGTGATCTGATCTTCTGGCAAGAATTCGTTCTCAACGTGTCGCAAAAGCTGGTTGGCTTTGTCGTGACGGTGGCAATCGCTGCCATCTACCAGAGCTACTGGGCTCTCGTTCTTGGTACCCTCGCCTATCAGATTACCAATATCATCGTTTCCTACACCGTCTTGCCATTCTGGCCACGGGTGACCTTCCGGCATGCACGAGAATTGTTTTCGTTCTCGCTCTGGCTGACGGCCGGACAGATCGTCAACACCCTGAACTGGCGGGTCGAGTATCTGTTAATTGGCAAGATGCTGGGCGCCACGCAGCTCGGCCATTATACCGTCGGCAACACCCTTTCGACTCTGCCGACGCGCGAGGCGACGGCGCCGTTGAACCAGACGATTTACCCGGGCTTTTCGAAAGTCCGCAACGACCCGGTCCGGCTTGTCGCCGCCTATCAGCGTGCACAGGCGCTTCTGGCGGCGGTGGCGCTTCCGGCCGGAATCGGGATGGCAGTCGTAGCTGATCCGATGATGCGGCTTGCCTTGGGGGAAAAGTGGGTTCCCGCCATCTTCATCGTACAGGCACTCGCATCGGTTTTCGCTCTGCAGACCCTCGGTTCGCTCGTCCAACCGCTGGGCATGGCAAAGGGCCATACCAAGATGCTGTTCATCCGCGACACGCAGATGCTGGTGGTCCGCGTGCCCATCATCATCGCCGGTCTGATGATGGCCGGGCTTCCGGGCGTCGTTTATGCCCGCGTGTTGACGGGTCTGATTTCCACCGTAGTCAACATGCTTCTGGTCAAGCGCTTGATCAATCTGCCATTCTTCCAGCAGCTCGCGGCAAACTTCCGCGCGCTTGCCAGCGTTGCCTTGATGGCTGCCGGCGTCTGGGGATTGTCGCATCTTCTGAACACCCCTACCGACAAGCTGGCGCTGGCACTCCACCTGGCCATCCTCGTCGTCACCGGCGGCATTCTCTATCTCGGTTCCAGCTTTGTCCTTTGGCTCGCGATGAAGAAGCCAAATGGCCCGGAAACCGAAGTTCAGCGTATCTTTGTCAAGTTCCTGTCAAAAGCCAAACGTATGGCCGTACCCAAGTCGGCCTAAAAGCTAAACGAACATCAACAAGCGAGGCAGAATGACCAGCCAATCCAGAACGGAGCTGATCGCAAAACTTAATGGTATGATCCACGATTGCCTGAAAGACTATGTCTCACGCGATGAACCGCTTGCGATCCTCGATTTTCCCGACATCCGCAATTGCGGCGACTCCGCAATCTGGATGGGCGAAATGGCCTATCTGAAGGATCGCTTCGGCAAACGCCCGGACTATGTTTCGAGAACGACGGACTTCTCCGCAGATGAGCTGAAAAAGCGCGTGCCGACCGGTCCGATTTTCATTCATGGTGGCGGCAATTTCGGCGACATCTGGGTTTCCCACCAGGATTTCCGCGAAGCCATCATGGAGCGTTTCCCGGATCGGCAGATCGTCCAGTTTCCGCAGTCTATTCACTACAGTTCACCTGAGCGCATCGAGCAATCCGCACGCGCAATCGCGCGTCATAAGAATTTCGTGCTGCTCGTGCGCGACGAAGAATCGAAGGAATTTTCCGAGAAGCACTTCGACTGCACCGTACGGCTATGCCCCGACATGGCCTTCGCCATCGGGCCGCTGCCGGACAGGGCAACGCAGATTTCCGTCCTCGCCATGCTGCGAGAGGATGCGGAACGGGTTGGCGGCACCGATCGCAAGATCCCTTCTGATATTCCTGTGGAGGACTGGATCACCGAGTCGAAACGCAAGGTTGATATCGCCAAGAAATTGGGGGCAGCTTCGGCTTTCCTGGCACTGAAGCCGAGCGAAGTGGCATTGCGCAAGCTGGACGCGGCGGCGCACAACCGCTTCGAGCGCGGCATCAGCCAGATTTCACGCGCCCGCGCCATCGTCACCGATCGCCTGCACGTTCATATCTGCTCGCTGCTGCTTGGTCGGCCGCATGCCGTATTGGACAACAGCTACGGAAAGATCCGCCGCTTCATGAATGCCTTCTCCGGCGGGACGGACCTTTCTTACAAGGCAACGTCGCTTGAAGATGGAATCGAATGGGCGCGTCACCAGGCCGGGCAAGGAGCTCGCGGATGACTGAGACGCTGCGCGCTTGCAGGATCAGGAGGTAATCCGATGACCCTTGTCACCTTCATTATCCCGGTTAGACATCAGGACAATGCCCGCGACTGGAGCAGGCTGAAGGCAAATCTGACCCAGACCGTGGCCTCAATTTCCAACCAGACCAATGGGGACTGGCGTGGCATCATCGTGGCCAACGAAGGCGCCGATCTGCCAGACCTGCCGGAAAAATTCTCTGCCGTGCGTGTCACCTTTCCGCCGAACGACCTGCATGAGCTTGGAAAGGGCAGCAAGGAAGACTTCCTTGATGCCTTCCGGGCAGACAAAGGCCGTCGCGTTCTAAGTGGCATGTTGACCGCCACCGACAGTCGCTTCTTCATGATTGTCGATGACGACGATTTTGTCAGCTCTCGGATCGTTCAACACGTGTCCGAGAATCGAAACGCCAACGGATGGACGATCGACCATGGTTATATCTGGGACGATGGCGGTAGTTTCCTGTTTGGCCACGACGACTTCAGTCATCTTTGCGGTACCTCGTTGATTATTCGCGCCGATCTCTACCAACTGCCGACCCGGTTTGAAGATGCTTCGCTCGACTGGATCAAGTCGATGCTGGGCAGCCACGTCCGCATAGCGGATATTCTTGCGCAACGGGGAGCACCGCTCACGCAGCTTCCCTTTCGCGGGGCGGTCTATCGGGTCGCCCATGGCGGATCGCATAGTCAGGCACCGAGCCTGCTGCGGCAGTATTTCCTCAACCGCGGCGTACTCACCAAACCGCGGCGGTGGTTGCGCAATCTTCGTAAGCTGAGGGTAGTCGGCGAGGGTCACAGGCGCGAGTTTTTCGGCAAGACACGGTCGAACCCCGCGTAAGAGCCGATCGTTCGAACATCGCACAGGCAGTCAAAATATGAAGCTTTTCTCTTTCGACTTCACCAAGAGGGTTGGTAACTGATGTCGGATCTATTCGTCAGCGTGCTCTTTGCATCTTACAATGGCGCCAGCCGCCGGCTGCGCCACACTTTGGATTCCTTGGTGCGCCAGGAGCTTCCCCACGATCGATGGGAATTGATTGCTGTCGACAACAATAGCAATGACGATACGTTTGATCTTTTGAAATCGTACAGCGAGAAGCTTCCCATCACCATCCTGCAGCAGCGCAAGCCCGGAAAATCCGGCGCGCTGAATTTTGCTTTGGATCGGGTCAAGGGCGATCTCGTTGTCTTTACGGACGACGACATCCGCGCGGAACCCAACTGGCTGCAGGCGATCGTCGACTGCGCCATCGCCCATCCGGGTTATGGCGTGTTCGGAGGCAGAATCGTCCCCGATTGGGAAAAGGAGCCGAAGGGCCGCTTTATCGATTGGATTCCCATGGGATCCACGTTTGCGATCGTCGATGAAACGCAAAGCGGACCGTGTGACCCGACGAAAGTCTGGGGTCCCAACACGATCATTCGGCGAGAGTTGCTCGGAACGAGCGTCCGCTACCGGGAAGATATCGGCCCTCTTCCAGGAAAGATATTTGCCATGGGCGAAGATGCGGAAATCATCATTCGTCTGGCCGCAAATGGCGCCAAATCCTATCGATGCGCAGAGGCCGTGGTTCATCACTGGATACCGGCATCAAGTGTCACCGAGGATTGGGTACAGAAGCGAGGTGAACGGCTTGGCTATGGCATGCCGGCGCTTTTTCCCGACGAGGTGCCTGCAGGGGTGAGGCTGAGCGGAGTTCCGCTACCGATCTGGATCGAAAGCGCGCAGTGGGCATTTCGGGCAGCCATGCTCTATCTCTTGCCGCAATCGAAGAAGCGTTTCTGGGCTATCTGGAAATATTACTACATGCGTGGATATCGTGCTGGAATTCGCCGATATGCGCCCCAGACGCTCGCGCGGTGATCGATTGGCCCAGGAGGCAGTAATTTGAAACTCTCGGTGCTCGTCAACAATTTCAATTATGGTCGCTTTTTGCGTCCATGCATCGACAGCGTTTTGTCGCAGGCCTATCCCGACTTCGAAGTGGTGGTGGTCGACGACGGATCGACGGACGATTCCCGTGAGATCCTTGCCTCCTACGGGGAACAGATCCTGACGGTGTTGAAGGAAAATGGTGGCCAGGCCTCGAGCTTCAATGCGGGTTTTGCGGCCGCAAGCGGCGATATCCTCTTTCTCCTCGATGCCGATGATGCATTTTTGCCGGGCAAACTCGCTCGTATCGCCGAGATCTACGATCGCAACGAAATCGACTGGTGCTTCGACCGGGTGACGACCGAGGAAAGCGACCAGCCTCCCGCAGAGCTGCAAGTGACGCTGTTCGACAAGCGGGACACGCTTCGCAGGGGTGGCTTTCCCTCGCTTCCGGTTCCGACATCGGGCCTGAGCTTCCGCCGCAATCTGCTGTCCCAGATACTGCCGATGTCCGTCGCGACAGACGTCGTCCTCAGCGACAATTATATCAAGTTTGCTGCTGCCTTTCTCGGCCGCGGCGCCATCGTCGAAACACCGCTGACGTTTCAGCGCATTCATGAGTCGAACCGCTACACCGGCACAAGCCGAGCAAAAATGCTGCGCCCGCGGATCATGATCGCGACAGGGCTGGAACTGGCACGCCGCTATGATGGGCTGCAGGCACTAGGTAAGAGCCTGGTGGCCGGCGGAATTGCCGAAACGACGTCGCTGCTGAAGCTCCGGGGCGAAGCTCGCAATACGGTGGCTGGCGGTCCGTTCGGCGATGCTGCCGCGACCGAAGTGGCCTTGATGGCGGCGCGTAAGCGTTTGGGAAATATGCTGCGGAGAGGACAGTCATGAATCAGCAAGAGACTTTTCCGCATTCATCCGTCAGCACAGAAGCAGGCGCCGCACCGCTGAAGATCGCCGTCGGCGTGCTGACCTATCGCCGCCTCGACGGGATTGCCAAGCTGCTTGACGTCATGACGCGCCAGGTCAGGCATCCGGGTCGCCCCTATCATCTTACCATGGTGATCGTGGATAATGATGCGGCCGGCAGTGCAAGGGCCACGGTAGAGAGTTTTGGCCAAACAGGTGCCTACGACCTGATCTACGTCATCGAACAAAACCAGGGCATACCCTTTGCACGCAATCGCGCACTGGATTCGGCACCTCCCGGCACCGACCTCTTCTGCTTTCTCGACGATGACGAATGGCCGGTTGACGGCTGGCTGGATGCGATGCTGGAGACACGGGAGAAAAACCGCGCCGATTGCGTCTATGGCCCCGTCCAACCGGTCTATCCCGAAAACCCGCCGGAATATTTCATCAAGGCAAGGGTGTTCGAGCGCAAGAAGAACAAGGACGGTCAACGCATTTCTTATGCGGCATCGAACAACGTCATGTTCGACTATCCTCTGATCCGCTCATGGAATCTGCGTTTTGAAGAGAAGATGCGCTTCACCGGGGGCACGGATTACCTTTTCTTCAACCAAGCCATCCGCCGGGGCATGCAGGTCTTCTGGGCTGACAAGGCGCTTGTCCATGATATCGTTCCGGCTAGCCGGATGACCTGGAAATGGGTATTGCAAAGACAATACCGCCTCGGCAATACCTTCGCAGTCAGCGAGGTCCTGCATGGCAACCTCAAGCGCCGGATCTATCGCGGCGCCTATGGCGCCTCGAGAGTTATGCTTGGGCTCTTCATGCTACCCTCGATCTTGATTTCACCCTATTGGGGCATGCGAGCCCTCACCCACGTTTTACGCGGCGCGGGCATGGTTAATGGGATTCTCGGACATGCATACCAGGAATACAAGCCCGATGCCGCTCTCTGATATTGTTTGCGCCCGCGCCCTTGGAAGAGTTCTGACCCTTATTATCTTCCAGCTGAAACATCACAAGTGATTGGCTGTCCATGAACTTCAAGGCTTCAATCAACCGGGCCAAAAATGGTACACTTCTATTGAACTATCGTGACACAATCGCTGTTCGAACAGAACGGCTTTCGCCCTTATCCATCGGTCAAATATAGGAGATGCCTGTCTATGACTGAGAAAAAATTGAAGGTTCTCGCTGCCTCGTCGGGAGGCGGTCACTGGGAACAGCTGATGGCCATGCGCGGCGCATTCGAGGGCTGCGATATCGTCTTCGCAACGACCATCCCCGGACTGCTTGCAAAATACGACATTCGGGGCGGACTAGTCCTTCCCGATTGCAGCCGCGACTCGATTGCCATGTCGATCCGGTGCTTTTTCACCGCCTTCTCCATCGTCATCAAGCAGAGGCCCGACGTCATCATCTCGACCGGTGCCGCACCCGGCCTTTTTTGCCTGCTGGCCGGCAAATTGACGGGCAAGCGGACGATCTGGATCGATAGCGTCGCCAATGTCGAGAAGCTGTCCCTATCGGGTAAATTGGCCGGCCATATTGCGACGCTCTGGCTCACGCAATGGCAACATCTGTCGAGGCCGGATGGCCCCCATTACGCAGGAGCTGTCCTTTGATCCTTGTCACCGTTGGAACGCAGCTGCCGTTTGATCGCCTCGTCAAGGCTGTCGACACGTTCGCAAACGAACTGTCGAAACCGGTTCTGGCGCAGATCGGCAAGGGCACCTACACGCCACAGAATATGAAATGGATCAAGAATATCGAGCCCAAAGACTTTGATAACGTCTTTCGCGATGCAAGTGTCATCGTCTCTCATGCGGGAATTGGCACTGTGCTTACGGCCAAGCGTTTTGGGAAGCCGATCATTCTCGTTCCTCGCCAGGCGGCTCTCGGCGAACACCGAAACGATCATCAGCTCGCCACGGTGAGCCAGCTCGTGGGCCGGCCGGGCATCTATGTCGCAAACACCGATGACGATCTCCGGAACTATCTGCTCGAAGAGCTGGATAGCCCATCTCACGAAGATTCGTCGGAAGCCGGTCGGGCTTCGCTGGTCACCTACCTGAAAAACTATATTACGACAGTCTGACCCCCAAGAGCCGTCATAGACTTTGACGCTGACGAGCGAATATTTTCATTCTCCGCAATTTTTGCCGGCGATACGTTTGATGAGTTCAGGCGCGATGATTTTGGAGGCCATGTCGGGCTGAGGATGCCCGCCATCAGGAATCGCCGTGGCCAGATCATCCGGCGTCAGACGCTCCCAGTTGGGCCGGTGGTCGACAAACTCCAGACCACGTTTTTCCGCCTCTGCCTGATGGGCTGAGACATAACTGTCGACAAAGGGACGGATCAGCCCACGCAATCCTGAAAATGGATTCATGGCCATGACAATGATCCGCGCTTGCGGCAGGCGCTGCCGGAGCTGGTCGAGGATATCGCCGATATTCTTTCGGCTTTGCGCAAGCGACACGAACCGATGCAATGTCGCATCGTTGGCATAGAGTTCAATCAGGATGATATCCGGCTGCGTGGCAATGACGCGATCAACTTGGGCAAGGCCCCATAGTGACGTCTCGCCGCTCTTTGCAACGCTCTCGACTTTCACGGGCCTTTGCAGGCAGGCTGAAAGCCCTGTCTCAAGAGCGGACTGCCATCCCCCGCGGGCCGTCAAGGATGTTCCGAAAGCCACTATTTTCAGCGGTTGTGGACTATCGGCATGGCCGCTTTTGACCGCTGAAAACATCACCAGACACGCCAGAAACAGAACCAATCCATAAACCGGTCGCCTCGCAGTCGGCCCGGCTCGCCAAGGCAGCAAACACATCATGGGGAGACCTTGCAGCAGGCTTGTGACAATTTCGTGAAACGGCCGATCATGCCCTTTCGAGCAAGGCGAAACTATCCAACCTCACCTTGGCGGATGGCTGCTTTGGGACGCCGAGGATATTAACGACGTGAAACAGCCGCCAATCACTCCTGGCGAAATACGTGCTGCATCTGATCGGTCAGCGGCTTCGTCAGATAGGATATTACGGTCCGGTCGCCGATCTTGATAAAGACCTCGGCCGGCATGCCCGGATAGAGCTTTATCGTCTTCATCCTGGCAATGCTTTCAGCCTTCGGCTTGACGCGCAGCGGATAGTAACTGATGCCTGTGCGCTCATCCTTGACGATATCGGGCGCGATCGAGGTAATCTCACCGCTCACATCAGGCGTCGTGCGTTGATCGAAAGCGCTGAAACGCACATCGACGGACTGGCCGACGTGAACCTGGTCAATATCGCGGGTGGCGACTTTCGCCTCGACCATAAGTTCGTTATTTTCGGGAACGACGAGCATCAACGTCTGACCGGGATCAATGACACCATTGACGGTGTGAACCGAAAGTTCGTGAACTCGCCCCGTCAACGGTGCGGTAATGTCGAGACGGTGCAGCTGATCGAGCGCCGTTCCGCGGCGCTCTTCATATTCGGCGATCTGCGCCTCGACGTCGGTCAGGTCCTTTGCGATCTCCGAACGACGATCCTCATCCAGCTGGATCGACTGGCGATCGATCTCGATTGCCTTACCCTCGGCCTCCGCCTTAGCTGCGATTTCCTGGCCGCTATTGCCCTGGAGATCGGCGCGGGCGCGCTTGAGCGTATTCAAACGCTGAAGCGTGACGAGCCCCTTCTTGTAGAGCGTATCAATGCCCTCGAGCTCCTGTTCGATCAAGCCCAAGGCATCGTTGGTGGCATTGATCTGAACGACCAACCCCTTTACCTGCTCGCCCAGTTGGTCCTTGCGCGATGCCAACTGGCTCTTCATTCCGATAAGCGCCGTCCTGCGACTGTCGAACAACTTCTGCTCGCCATCGAGAAGCTTCGCCGCGGAGGTGCTGGAAGTCAGATCGCTGATGTTTTCCTCGACCTCGAACGAATCGGCGCCGATTCGTTCCGCCTTCAGACGGGCGCGGCGTGCATAAAGCTGAGCGAGCGTGCTTTCGACAATCGAGAGGTTCGCTCTTGTCGTCGTCCCATCGAGCCGTATCAGCACCTGCCCTGCCGTCACATGGTCGTTTTCGGAGACTAGCAATTCCGACACGATACCGCCTGTCAGGTGCTGGACCTTCTTGACATCACCGTCGACGACGATCACGCCCTCGCCGATGACTGCGCTCGAAAGCTCTGTCGTCGCCGCCCAACCGCCAATGCCGCAAACGAGGGCTATCGACAACACACCGACAACGGCAACATGCCGATTGAGGGAGCGTTTCGATTCACTGATAACTTTATTCACAATCTTCCCTCTGGCCTATTCGGCCGCATTCATGCCGTCGACCACGACTTTAAGCTGAGCCACGCGCTCGGCAATCGGCGTGCGCGCCGCTTCCGGCCGGCTGACCCTTGCGAGAACTTCCTCTTTGGGACCGAACGCGATCATGCGGCCATCCTGCATCATCAGCACGAAGTCGCAGACCGCCAGAACGCCGGACCGATGTGCGATGACAACGACAATGCCGCCGCGTGCACGCACGCTCATGATCGCGGCACTCAGCGCCCGCTCGCCTTCCTCGTCGAGATTGGAGTTCGGTTCGTCGAGCACGACGAGGAATGGTTCGCCGTAAAGCGCTCTTGCAAGCGCGATACGCTGCCTCTGGCCGGCTGAAAGCGCGGCACCACCTTCGCCGATTTCGGTTTCATAACCGTTCGGCAGACGAAGAATGAGATCGTGAACACGCGCCGCCCTCGCTGCGGCAACCACCGTCTCTGGCGACATTTCCTTCGCGAAACGGCAGATATTCTGCGCGACGGTCCCCGAGAAAAGCTCCACATCCTGCGGGAGATAACCAATATGCCGGCCAAGTGCGTCACCGTCCCACTGGTCGAGTGCCGCGCCATCGAGGCGAATGGATCCTCTGACTGTCGGCCAGATGCCCATCATCGCCCGCGCCAGCGACGACTTACCCGAGGCACTGTAACCAATGACCCCAAGCGCGCTCCCTGCCCGTAAGCCGAAGCTGACATCGGAGATGACCAGGCGCTGGCCCGCTGGCGGTCCGCTTGCCAAGCCCTCGACGGTGACTTGCTTGGTGGGAGCCGCGAGCGCAAGGGGGGCTGGAATCTCAGGAATGGTTTTCAGCAGGCTCGAAAGCCGCGCCCAACTCTGCTGGGCAGAAACGAAACCACGCCAATTTCCGATCGCCGCTTCGACAGGCGCCAGGGCGCGAGAGGTCAATATCGAGCCGGCGATGATAATTCCCGAAGAAGCCTGTCCTTGGATGACCAGAATTGCGCCGGTCGCGAGCGTTCCCGATTGCAAAGCAATACGGAAAATCTTCGACAAGGTGGCATACCCATTGCCGACATCCGATGCCTGCCGGGTGATCGTCCGGTATTCACTGTTCTTGCGGTCCCAGATCTCGGCCATCGTACCCGCCATGCCCATGGCGTGAATGACCTCGGAATTGCGGATCGAGGTCTGCGCAAAGGCATTTCGCATATTGGCGGAGTCAGACTGCTTTTTTGAGAGCGTACGCGTTCCCTGATTGGTCAGGAAGGTCAGAATGGCGAGAACCAGCGATCCACCGATCGCGATATATCCGATCGCCGGATGAAAGAGGAAGCAGATCACGATATAAAACGGCAACCAGGGCAGATCGAACATCGCCGTCGGGCCCATGCCGGACAGGAAGGTTCTGATCTGGTCGAAGTCGCGCAGCGGCTGAAGCCCGTCGCCGCCGATCTTGACCTTCAACGGAGCCTTGATCAGCGCCCGGAACACACGTCCGTTTACCATCTCGTCAAGCGCGCCGGCAACACGCACGAGCATCCTGCTTCGCAGAACCTCGAACGCTCCTTGGAAGACGTAAAGCATTAATGCAAGTATTGCCAGGACCGCCAGCGAGGGTATGCTTTTGCTGGGGATGACCCGGTCATACACCTCAAGCATAAAAAATGAACTTGTAAGATAGAGGATATTGATAAGCGCGCTTGCTATTCCAATGAAGACAAGTCCCCCCTTGCATTTCCTCAATGCTTTGGATGGCTCGCTGACATCAGCTGCTGAACTCTGAAACACGAAGTAATCCCTCTCTTACCGCATCGCACGAAAGCAAATATGCCCGCGCACACTCTAGCTCCGGGTCCATCACGCCCGATCAATGACACGACTGCCTTGGACCCCGACACGGCGCCGGACCCGCTTGCAAGCCCACGACCTATTACATGAATCCAACCAAAAAGTGACCAAAAATTCCAATTTATAACGAGCGGTTTCAGGGATTCTGACTTGACGCTACGCTAAATATACCAACCTAAGCAAGTGAAAATCGCAAATTGCCCAACAACGGCGCAGAGGAATGAACGCGTGGCGCGCATATGGGCGACGTTTACTGAGGCATTAACTATAAATTCAATCTATAGTTCATTTTTCCTATGAACGGCGGAAATATTTTTTTATCCGCATCTCCCCGGCCTTCGACCGCCGACACCCCTTCATCATCAAGCTTTCAAGTGTTGAACAGCGGGGCCGGCGCTCTCTAAATTTGGCGTGATTCAAACCAGCAGGTGCGACGCTTGGCTGCTATGGAACGCGTCCACATTGATATACACGCCGAGCGAGTCGGTATCGATGTGAGAAGCGCCGTCAGAAATCTTGTATTGGAAGGATTCACTGACCTTTCCGCTGAGACCGGCGATTTTCACCGCATCGACGGTATAGGTGTAATCACCATCGCTCTCCACGTGGATGACGCCGTATTTCCCGGTCAGCGTCAGGCCATGCTTATCCACTGCACTGTCACCGAAGCGACGAAGCAGCACGGTTCCATTGATTGCGCTATCGTTTTCGAGAAGGTTGCCATGATAGGCGCTGCCCGTGTCCGTGGAGATTTTCAGGCTGTCATGGGCTGCGACAATCCTGGGAACGGCGACGGTGGGTGCGGTCGGAACCTGCGCTTCGGCCGCGGGCGCCGGAGTGCTTGTCTGCGTCGGTGTTGACGGTTCGACATACGGCTCCACAACCGGCGTGGTAGGCGTCTGCTCATTGTTGGACTGGGTGTTGCCAGTCGCAGCGTCGACTTCGGCCTGCGCTTGCTCCAGCGTCTTATTGTCGTTGATCGAGAAGGTGCTCTGGAGGACAATTGCGACCGGCATCGTCAACGTCGACACCGCGCTGTCGATGATATTATCATAGAAAGAGCCGGATGCAGGCCTGTCGACCTTCAGCGCCGAGGACGACAGGTCGTCAAAGACATTACCATAAATATCGATATCGGTGCGTGTATAGCTTGGGTAACCTGCAGCGCTGATCGACACGCCCCAGACGCCGTCATGGATATAGTTTCCACTGATATCGTAATTTGTCGCATTGCCCTGATCGCCAAGGCCGATACCGTAGGACCAACTATAGCCGCCGTATCCCGAGATGTCGTTGTCGTGGATGGCGATATTCGTGCCCGCGTTGGCACCTATCCCGAAACCGCCGCCGATCACGGTGTTGTCCTCGACCGCTGCATCCACAGCCCGAACAAGCACCAGGACGCCCTTTGCGCTATTGGTCTCCGTCTGCTCTAGGTGGTTACCCTTGATCAGGATATTGCTGC
Source organism: Rhizobium leguminosarum bv. trifolii WSM1325 (assembly GCA_000023185.1). Lineage (NCBI taxonomy): Bacteria > Pseudomonadati > Pseudomonadota > Alphaproteobacteria > Hyphomicrobiales > Rhizobiaceae > Rhizobium > Rhizobium leguminosarum. Next base: position 3,231,310 of record CP001622.1, read on the forward strand.
TGTCGTTCAACTGAACGGCGTCTGCCGCAGCGCCCTGGCTGTTGATGACCAGATTATTAACGATGGTAACGCCAATCACTTTATCCATCCAGATGCCGTCTCCATTTACCCCGGAAATCTTGCTGTTCTCGATGGTAATGTTCTGGCTGCTCTGGAAATTGACGGAACCGGGCTTGCCGGCAAGTCCGGTATTTTCGACCTCGACGTTGCGGACGGTCCAGTTGGAGACATTTCCCGCATATATCGCCGCACCCCCGGTATCAGCAATCTTGATGTTCTCCACGATGATGTTTGAAGCCTTCGAGCCGTGGATACCGTCATTGCTGCTGTGAATAACCGGCGCATCGCCAACGCCGTAACTGCCAATTGTAATCGGAGAACTGACAGTGCCGGAGTATTTCAGGTCGAATTGCTCGTTAAACACGCTTCCGGCGGCAAGCAGCACGCTGTCTCCCGGCTTTAGCCTCAGGGATTCGACAGCGGAAAGCGTCGCGAAAGCCGACTGCTCGCTCACTCCACTGTTCTGATTGGATCCTGTTGCCGAATTTACATAGTAGACGGTCACGCCGTGATCTCCCAAAGATACTGGAAAATCTTTTAACCGCGGACCTCTCTCTGCCTGCTAAAATGGAACACTAAAATGCGTTCTATCTCGCGATAATTCTTAAGCTGACCACAAAACATCTTCATTTCTTGAATATTTTGCATTGCAACAAAATTGCGTCGCACAGTTAGGTGCGATGTTACCAAATATCTCTAGTGTAAATAAAATTACTCTCCACGCATCGCGTATTAGTTTACGCCAATTGCGCCTCGAGAGAAGCATTACTTGATAAACAAATGTTACAAAATCATGGCACCAGTTACTTCGTCGAAAAGCAGGCGCCGGTGCGGGAGCCGAAGCAAGATTGAGTTTTCACGCTGTAACCCATAGTGATTATATCAACATCTCATCTGCGCATCAGAACCGCAACGTATTCTTATAAATTGCCCCTGAATAAACATTCTTCTCCTCTGAAGAAACAGAGGTCCGCATCTGCCATTTGCACTTTCACTTATTATTAACGCAATAATTACCATGCGTTTCATCGCCTTATGCGTGTTACAGGTGTGTCATTATTGTACTATACACCCGAATATGTTCACTTGCTGTTAACTGCACCCTTGACTCTCTGTATTAAGATATCCTTAATCGACCAGCTCGCTAAAGGTCAGAATTGACTTAGCAAAGAATAATTCAAGGAGAGAACTGATGGCTGTTCACGCAACCGACGATAGTGCAACATTCCTGGAAACCGACGCCATTTCAGGAAATCTGCTTTCCAACGATTCATCCGATAACGGACACTTGTTCCTGCGCGCCTTCGACGGCGCGAGCGTAGGCGCCAAGAGCGGCAACAGCCAGGTCACCGAGATCCAGGGCGACTACGGCACCTTCTTCGTTAAGCCCGATGGCAGCTACACCTATGTGCTAAGCGATGCTGCCAAGGTCAACTTCACCAATGGTGAGTTGCTCCAGGAGAAAGTCGCGTACAAGATCTCCGACGGCAGCGGTCATACCGATGTCGGCCTGTTCACCCTGAACATTCAGGGCGTAACCCAGGTAAAGCCGATCGCGGTCGACGACCACTACAGCTTCACCGAAGGCGACGCCATCGGCGGCAACGCTCTGGACAACGACATTGCCGGCGACAATGGTCATCTCTTCCTCCGTCAGTTCGGCACCACGACCGTAAACGGCGACCCGAGCGCAACGACCGACGTCGCCGGCACCTATGGCACGTTCCATGTAAAAGCGGATGGATCATTCACCTATGATCTGGCAGTAGATGTTGCTCCGGGCGATCACGTCACGGAAACCATCCAGTTCTACAAAATCTCCGACGGCGAAGGCCACACCGACGCCGGTGTTCTGACGCTCAACATCAATGGCGCGGACGCAGAAGTCTGATCGTCAATAGCCAATCAAAAACACGCCCGCAGCGAAGACGGCGGGCGTTGTTTTGTGCAAGTTGAGTCGCGTCAAGAGAAAGAGCCATGGGTGCTCAGCCTGTTGGCAACGAACTCGGAACAGTCTTTAAAAACCTGTCTCGATGATTTACTTGCTGCAGCGCTGTCGGAACCGCGCCGTCGCGGCCTCTCCAACGCTCGTCCAGCTTCGATCGAAGATCGGGCGAAGCTGTGGGCTGATCTCTCTTATCGTGGCATTGACCCTGCAACGATCGCCCCGTTTCAGCATGGTCATGAGATCGCTATCGAGCGCGCGCGCTGCCGCGGCGAGTGTTGCATTGGTGAAATCGTTCCAGAAATAAAATCGCGTCAGGATCATCACCTGGTCATACGGCGCAAGCGCAACCGAACGCTTCATCATTCCCGCGATCGAGGCCGGCTCTTCCGCAATTGTCGACTGCACAGCCGCAAGACGAAGCCAAAAATTGCTGTTCGTCGGCATACACGAAAGCGCATGCCGCAGATATTGGCGCGCACTCGAGGCCGCAGCGGCCCAGCCGTCGTAATTGACATTGACATTCTGCCGATCGAGTTGCGCCAGAACGAGGGTTACGCCAGCAGCCACGATGTCGGATCGGCAATAGTGTCCGTCAACGACGTCGACACTGCGCGACGCATATTTGGTCACGACATCATCCGCAACGGTCTCGCCACGCTCGATCCTTTCGGCGACGATCGAGATGCTGGCCGTTCTTATCGAAGCGTAGAGCTCTCGACCGGCCAGCACCACCAAGACGACGCTGACGATAACGAAGGCGATCCTGGTAATCGAAACGGACTGACTGCGGAACATCAGCTTTCGGTATAGTATCGCGAATAACGCTTATAATAGTATTCGCTCGAACCGAATGTCCGGTAGAGTTTCATCTGCGACGGGTCGACCTTGGTCAAGATAGTACCGACGCACTTCGCATAGAGTTCCGGCTCGGACAGCAGGGTCGACTGCACGACCTTGCGCGATGTCTTTCCCCACTCGATAACGAAAACCACCGCATCGAGTTTCGAATTGATAGCGCGCGCATCCACGACCGGCGCCAAGGGCGGTAGGTCGACGATAATATAGTCGAAGCTTTGACGCGCCGTTTCAAGAAGCTGATCCATGCCGCGTGAGGCAAGCAGTTCCGACGAATGCGGAACACGATACCTTGCCACCGTCGGCAAAAATGCCAGCTTTGTCTTGGGATCGAGAAGGATCAGGTCCTTGAGCGGACGGCTGTCGACGATCGCCTCGAGCAAGCCGGCCTCGGCATGGCGGCCGATCGCCCGGGTGGCACCGGGATTGCGCATATCGCCATCGATAAGCAGGCAACGCGCACCCTGCATTGCCAGAAGCTTGGCGAAATTGATGGATGTCGTCGACTTCCCCTCGCCAGGCAAGCTCGACACGACGCCGATGACCTTGCAGCGCTGATCGGCAGCACTGAGGTCGATCGCAATCTTGGCGCTTCGAAGCGTCTCGGCAAATGCCGAGAGTGGATGCTCCTCGACATAGGTCGTCGTCTTTCCGCCCCTGGCGATGCTTCGCGGATTGCTGGGATCAACGAGCGTCGGATCGTCGACGTTATTTTCAATCAGCGGCATGACCCCGAGAGACTCGACATCAAGCACGTCCCGGACATCATCGCCGGTGCGGAAGAACCGATCTCGGAATTCGCGGAAGGCCGCTATACCACTGCCAAATGCACATCCTACGAACATCGCGAAAGCAACAACGAGAGCTCTCTTCGGAGCGCTCGGCTTCGTCGGCGTCTCCGCCGTCGTGATGATGCGCGCAGCGGTAATCGGAAAGCTCTGCTGCTGAATTGCTTCCTGGTAGCGCGTCAAGAAGCTCTGATAGAGATTCTTGTAGGTATCGCGCGTGCGCTCGAGCTCGCGAAGCTGTACCTGCGTTTCGCCAGCCGTTGCGGCTACGCCCGTCGCCTGTGTAACACTGTCGCGCAAAGAGTTTTCCCGCGATTTTGCGACCTGCAGCTCGCTTTGGTAGCTCTCGGCGATGCGGTTCAACTCATCGAACATGAGCCTTTTATATTCTTCCATTTCCGCACGAAGCCGAACCGCCTGGACGTGATCGGGACCGAGCCGCGCCTCAATTTCGGTCTCAAGCTTGGAAGCCTCCAGATATTTCTTGCGCAGGTCGTTGGAAATGGAGCTGTCGAGCACATCCGTGACGATCGCATCGGTCTGCTTGGCGTCGATGATCGACTTGACGCGCGCATACCGTGCCTCGGCCTTTGCCGTCTCGGCCTGCGCATTGATCAATTGCGTATTGATCTCGGAAAGCTGCTGCTCGCTGATCAGCGTACCGGATCCGGCCTCGACAAGCCCATGCTCGCCGCGGAATTTCTGAACCGCAAGGTCGGTGTCCAGCGCCTGCTGCCGGAGTTCTTCGATGCGCTCCTGCAGCCATTGGCCGGCCCGGCGCGTCGCCTCGTATTTCGAATTGAGCTTGTCGACCAGATAGACGTCGGCGATCCCAGCCGCGATATCACGCGCTAGGTCCGGCGACTGCGCTGTATAACTGACATCGAGGACGTAGGAGCGGCCGACGCGTTCGACATCGATATTGCCTGCGACAGTCTCGGCAGCGCCTCGCCGCCTCATTTCCGGATCAGGTGCGACGGCTGCGTCATCGGCAAACCACGACCGAAAATTCATAAAGGATTTCAACGTTGAAACAGAAAAAAGCGAGCTTTTCGGTCCCATGAACTCCGGATTGTCGACGAGTTTCAGCTTGTCGACAACAGCATAGGCGATGGTGTCGGACTTCAACAGCTCGACCTGACTGAGGACAGTACCTTCGTCATCGTCCATCTGGCCGAACGCCGCCAGCTGGTTGATCACCTGACTATCGCTGCGGTCGATCAGCACGCTGGTGTCGGCGGTGTAGACAGGCACCGAAGTCAAGACATACACAATGCCGAGAATGGCAAAGGCGAAACCGCACGCCGCAACCATCCGCCACTGTCGGCGGGCGATTGCGATGAGCTTGTCGAAATCGATGAAATCAGCATCATTTCCGGTATCGCGGGAGGGGTCGATACGCGGCGTAAGTTTATCTGGCGATAGCAATTTCGATCTCCAACAAAGGCGTCAAGCGCTAAGATCTAAGGGCAATTCCAGCTATTGTATGACCGGGACACTCTGACTCGTCGACTCCGTCGGGTCGGTAGACGACTGGCCTCCCGCTCCGGTGCTGACGATCGTCGTCGTTGAAGTCGACGATGAATCATCCGAGCCGGCATTCGAAACCTTCAGCGTACCCGCAGTCGTCGCAGCGCCGTCGAACGGCGTACCATCGTCCGCTCCAGGCCCGGTTTGTCCAACTTGCCCGTCATTGCCAATGCCCGATGCGGCGGCGGCACTTGCACCCGGGCCGAGCGCCGCGGTCCCGCCTTCGGCAAGGACCTTTGCAAAGGCTGCAAGCAGCGGCGCCAGGTTCGGATCAGCGCTCGCCGCGTCGGCAACAGCCTTTTCGATCGCTAGCTTGAATTGCGGATCCGTCACCTGGCAGCTGTTTGCAGCCCGCCCGAGACCGGAGCCGATCGCCGCCATCTGTACGGCGTTAGCCTTCTTGGCCTGCTCGATCACCGGCGACAGCGCATCATTACTGCTTCCGACCAGCGCGCGAACACGCGAGGACAGAACCAACGGATCGGACATGTCGAGCAGGACGGCGGGGCTAGCCGTAAACCCGCTTATATCGACGGATGTCAGATTTGCCGGTCCTAGGCAGGCTGCCGCAAAGGCGCTTGAATTCATGCCGACATACATCGCGACGGCAATTCCGCTATATGCAAGCTTACGATAAACAGCCGATCTTGCCATAACCACAATTTCCTTCATCAAATCCGCTATAAGCCTCCGGCATCGATCATTCAGACCGATGCCGGCGACCTATTTCAATCAATTTCCAAGATCCTGTACCGCGTTACGGGTATCATTCGCATCGTCGGTCACTCCGGAAACAGTGGATGATACCGAGTTCACGATGTCAAGGAACTTGACCAGTTCAACAGAGTCCGAATTGGAAATATAGATAATATCCTTGTCTTCCATCTTGAACTGCTGAACAGCAAACAAGGTTGCCGGGTCACGCATGTTCGCACGGATGATCACTGGAACCATTTCACTCGCAAATCTCGTCGTGTCCACGTGCATCGCTTGAACCGTTTTCTTCGGGACAAGACGATAGAGCAAGACCTGAGCCGGATCGGCGCGGTCGTCGCGCAGGCCGCCCGCCTTGGCGATTGCCTCTCCAAGGGTCAGGTTAGACTCTTCGAAATCGAAGCGGCCACTGGTGCCTGCGGCGCCGAGCATAAGAAAGGTACGGCGCTCATGATCGATCGAGATCGTATCATCCGGTGCGACATAGATATTTTCGGCCGGGTTCTTCAACAGCGTGGTGTAGGCGACGGTTGCCGTCTTGCCGCGGCGCTGCAGCGTCACATTCGTTTCGATATTGTTGGTCGTCAAACCGCCCGCGGCGGAAATGACATCGAGAACACGCTCACCCGCCGGGCTGATCTCAACGCGCTGCGGATTGTTGACATCGCCGAGGATGGCAACCTGACTGGAGCGGCTTGTCGTTGTCGTAATAACTACCTGCGGTTCGATCGCGCGGCTCGCCAGGCGATCCTCGACGTCCTGCTCTACGGTCTCCTTCAGGCGACCGGCAGCCGGAACCCGACCCGCATAGGGAATTGTGATCGTTCCGTTTCTATCGATGGTCTGCTCTGGCAGCGAGATGTAATTGCCGGGTCGGCTACCTGCATCGGACGGAATGAAGAGACCGCCGGACTGAGCTTCGAAGATGGCAACCGAAACGACATCGCCGTAACCGAGTGGAATTTCGGGCGCCCCGCCTCGGCCACCACCAAACCCTTTGAACGAGGTCGGCTGGGGAGCGGTAAAATACGACAGAACGTTCTTGCTGAGATCAACCAGGGCGTAGTCGATACCGACACGACGTTCCTTCGTCGTCACTTTCACCGCTGCATCTCGATCAACGTCTTTGTGATCGGGACCGGATCTTGGTAACGACGTGCAGCTTGCCAATATAGTCGTCAGCGCTACAACAATGGCGACGCGTGTACTACCGATACGAGAACAACCCATAGAATACCCTGTGTTGACGCCCTTGAAGCTACTGCCCCGCGATCTGACAAAATACAAGACAATCCCCGATCAATAACACTGAAAGCCGATTAACAATCCCCTAACTGTGGCAGGCTGGCAACGCCGAGCCCCTTAGGAAGCGAAAAACGACTTCGGCCCGACTTTTCTTGCGTCGCAACAATCCGAAGGCTGCACCCGCTATAAAATTTCTTGGGTTTCAGAGTCAACCGTTCGCACCTGCACAATCGATCTTTTCCGAAAATCTTATTAAAATCCATCCATTTAAACTTTACGTGGTTAACGGCCGCTCATATGCCATGTCCGCCTCTCCGTTGCTACGCCCGAGACATATCGCGACAACCGCACTCAGGAAGGCGGAGTAAAACACAGCAAAACCCGGTATCTGCAGCGAAAAATCGACCGCCGCATGAAGGGCGACCAAAACGGTCGCCGCTAGGCCAAGAAGAACATAGTGCCTGAGACGCCGTCTTTGGGCGAGCCCGTGCCAGAACACTCTGGCAAGCACCGACAAGGCAAGGACTGTCGCAATCGGGAACAATATTCCGAGGCCCAGAAATCCTTCGAGATAGAAATTATGCGCACGGTCGAAGACTCCAAAAATACCGCAAGCCGGATCGCGGTAGGCGGAAAACACGGTCCGGAAGGTTCCGAGCCCCGTTCCCGTCAACCAATGATCCGAGACGGCACGCCATATGCCCGGCAGAATGCAAAACCGATCGTCATCCTCGAGTCGCCGCTCTTGCGCACGCAAAATCGCCTGGCCCGCAAACACGGTCAGCAACAGTACGACGAAAGCAATCGCCGAGAGGAGCTTCAGCAGCGAACGCCATCTTGGCGCCGGTCTCAGATGACGCCTCGAGCCGTTCCAATTAATGACAAGCCATGGAAAATAGACGAGAGCGGCAACAAAGGTCGCAAATATCCCGGCGCGCGAGCGGCTCAGCATCAGCGCGGTGAAGCATGCGCATAAGAACAGGATATAGATCCACGATCTCAAGAGGAGAGCGTTTCGGCCCGGCTCGCCGGGCGGATACTTCGAATAGGCTCGGGTAATATCCCTGACCAAGGTCAGCATCAGCAGCGTTCCAAGCCCGAGGAAGGTCGCAGCAGTATTACGGTTGACGAAGACCGCAGTCAGGCTGTCGAGGTAGGCGTGTTTTTCGACGACGATCAAAATTTTGGGAAACAGCAAAAACTGCATCAGGCCGAAAACAGCGATGATACCCGCCGTAAGCCCGAGCCCGGTGAGCACTTTCCTCGCGCGCTGATCGGTATCGCATAAGAGAAGCCCGGTCAGGAACGTGACGAAAGGCAGCGCGACCCAGAGGATCGACGCGAGCGTGTCGGCCGGTTCGACCGAGATCGCCGCGGACTGGGCACCTGCAAGGTCACGCGCAGCATTCCAGGCGGGATTCGCCAACCAATTGGCGGGCAGTTCGGTGGTTTGGATGAACGCCCAGCCCGCCAGGACGACGAGTAGAAACAAAGCGATACTGAAAACCCATCTGCTTTGTCTCGGCTCTCTAAACAGCAATCCCGAAATGATGGCGAGGACAAACATCCCGATCGCGGCGAAGGCGAAGGGAAAGGGTGTAACGCTCCCGAACGGTATGAGCGTCAATATAACGAGGCCGATGAAGGCAAAAAGCAAAACCTCTCGCAAGACCCGCTTATTGATGAGGTTGGAGAACATGTGAATTCGTTTACCAGAGTAGGCAGCGACCAAAGCCATTGCAACCAAAGAGATTAATTTACTCGTACTAACATAAGTTGAACATCAAGCACTTGCGTGCTAAAGTGTAACAGAATTCCACATCGTTTAAAATTGTCGCGAAAGGTTTAAGCCAATCGAGACAAGGCCCGGCTATGCTCCTTCCAAGCAGCAGAAACGGGACAGATATTCTGCGCCCAATACTTGGCAGATCATCAGATCGCCATGCCATTGACCGAGAAAAAAGGCAAGCCTGATCTCAATCGGTTGTCCTGACAGGGATTTAAGAGATGAAGAAAACATTCGTTACACTTCTGGCACTGGCCCTTACAGCAGGCAATGCGTGCTCGGCATTTGCCGCCGGTCCCGCAGGTTTTGCCCGCGGTCTGACCGGTAATTCGGCGGTCAGTTATATCTCTGAAAAAGGCAAGATCATTCCGCCTTTCGCCCAGGTGCTGTTCTGCGCCCAGAACCCGACCGAATGCCGCGACAACAACGGTTTGGCGGTCGTTGCGATGACCGACAAGCAAATGCTGCAACTGAATGACGTCAACACCGCCGTCAATCGCACGATGGTCGGCCGGAACGACTCCCGCAACGAACTGAATGGCGACGTCTGGAAGGTAAATGTACGCAGCGGCGACTGCGAAGATTTCGCGTTGACCAAGCGCAGCCGGCTAATCGCGATGGGCTGGTCGTCGCGCGCTTTGCGGATCGCGACGGCATATACGCCCTCCGGTGAAGGACATGCGGTCCTCGTCGTCAGGACCGACAGGGGCGATCTCGTCCTCGACAACCGGAAAAGTAGCATCAAGAACTGGCGCGATACCGATCTGCGCTGGGACAAGATTCAATCGGGAACAGACCCCTACGTCTGGTATCGGCTATAACAGCCGAGGCAGCGACATAGACTGATTGATCCAGTTTCCGGATTGAAGTCGAGCCTGCTCTGACGAGCCGCTCGACTTGTCATATCGCCCACACAAACCTATGTTTTGGCTATCGACGGGGCAGCGCGCGGTAAGCTGCGGTGCCCGGAGTTCGATTTCCGATATGGGTACCAGGCGATCTTCGGTATTGTCTTTTCGTCCAGATTAACTATGACGAACTCATGCTGCGACGCAGCATGACGTTCTACTCTAATGATTTGAGGGAAATATGCGCATCACGATGATTGGATCAGGCTATGTCGGCCTCGTTTCAGGCGTTTGCTTTGCGGATTTCGGCCACGACGTCATCTGCGTCGACAAGGATCTGAGTAAGATCGAAGCCCTTCGCGAAGGCCGCATTCCGATCTACGAGCCGGGTCTGGAACAATTGGTCGCCGAAAATACCAGCACCGGCCGACTGTCGTTTTCGACGGATGTCGGCGAAAGTGTCCGCAGCGCCGATGTCGTGTTCATCGCAGTCGGCACGCCGTCCCGGCGCGGCGACGGCCACGCAGACCTTTCCTATGTCTATGCCGCTGCACGCGAGATTGCCACCTATGTGGAAGGCTTCACGGTCATCGTCACCAAGTCGACCGTGCCGGTCGGCACGGGAGACGAGGTCGAGCGCATCATGCGCGAAACCAATCCTGCGGCGGATGTCGCCGTCGTTTCCAATCCGGAATTCCTGCGTGAAGGTGCGGCGATCGAAGACTTCAAGCGGCCCGACCGTATCGTCATCGGGCTGAACGACGACCGGGCGCGCGAAACCATGACCGAGGTCTACCGCCCGCTCTATCTCAACCAGGCCCCCTTGGTCTTCACCACCCGCCGCACCTCGGAACTGATCAAATATGCGGCCAATGCCTTCCTCGCAATGAAGATCACCTTCATCAACGAGATCGCCGATCTCTGCGAACGGGTCGACGCAAACGTCCAGGACGTTTCGCGCGGAATCGGTCTCGACGGCCGTATCGGCTCCAAGTTCCTGCATGCCGGCCCGGGTTACGGCGGTTCGTGCTTCCCCAAGGATACGCTTGCCCTTGCCAAGACGGCGCAGGATTACGACGCGCCGATGCGTCTCATCGAGACGACGATCTCGATCAATGACAACCGCAAGCGGGCAATGGGACGCAAAGTCATTTCGGCCGTCGGCGGAGACATTCGCGGCAAGAAGATCGCGATCCTCGGCCTGACCTTCAAGCCGAACACCGACGATATGCGCGACAGCCCGGCGATCGCAGTCATCCAGACCCTGCAGGACAACGGAGCCGAAGTGGTTGGCTACGATCCCGAGGGCATGGAAAACGCCCGTAAGGTGATCGAGAACATCGAATATGCGAGCGGCCCTTATGAAGCAGCCGCTGGTGCGGATGCGCTTGTCATCGTCACCGAATGGAACCAGTTCCGCGCGCTCGATTTCAATCGCTTGAAGCAGTCGATGCGCGCTCCGATCCTGGTCGATCTGCGCAATATCTACCGCAGCGACGAGGTCCGCAAACACGGCTTTACCTATACCGGCATCGGCACCAACCTTTATCAGGACGTGACCGGCGCCTGAGATAGCCTGCTGAATATCTGATCGTCCTGACGCCGCGGAGCATAAACCGCGGCGTTTGGTTTTGAGCATGATGCCGAAAGTGCAAGCGTTTCGGACGACACCATGCTCGCCGACTTAAAGAATTCCGACCCGCGTTCCCTTTATCGTCAGCACGGTCAGCCGGCCCGTCGCCGAAACCGCAGTGTCGATGCCGATGCGTTGCGGACCGAATGTCGGGATTCGCGCCGGGGTGTGCCCATGGATCACCAGGACAGGAAGCTGCGGCCCTTCATTCAGGAAGGGCTGACGGATCCACATGAGGTCACTGTCCTTCTGCTTCTTGAGGTCGATGCCCGGCTTGATGCCCGCATGAACAAAGACGACCCTTCCCATCCGCACCATGATCGGCAATGATTCAAGGAATTGGATATGCCGTTCGGGTATCATGTTGCGAATGACGCGGGCGATTGTTTCGCTTCCAGCCGCCGACTGCAGCAGATGCTCGATATCGATACCGTATGAGTGCAGCGTCTCCGTTCCGGCAAAGCCGAGCCATTCGAGAATGCTCGCCGGTTTGCGATAGAGCTTCACCAGCTCCGCGTCATGATTGCCGCACAGGACGAGACGTTGAAACCCCGGCGGCGGGGTCTTGCTCAGGAACTCCAGCACCGCGCTCGAATCGGGCCCGCGATCGACATAATCGCCGAGCATGACGATGAGTTTCGGTCCCGGAATGCGCGCGGCATCCTGCTCGATGCGGCGATGTGCCTCAACGAGTTCATTATAACAGCCGTGAACATCGCTCATCGCGTAGACCGCAGCGAATTCGCCTTCGGCAAACGTCAGCCGAGCGCGTTTTTTACGGTTGCCAGCCAGTATCTGTATCTGTTGTCGCCATGGCCCTAGATAGTTAAACATGGAACCCATTTATGAGACCCGACCGAATGGCGGGTTGTCGGAAATAATCCATCTCTTATCATCGCTGCAACGGCATGAGGCTCAGTGTTCATAAGAATTTGGCCTGATCGCGGCCCACCGAAGTTGTAACCGGAACCAATTGCCACATTCAGAGTGACATAGTCCTTCGCCATTTGCTGCACCGCCTGCGGCAGGTTGGTCTGACTGGTCGCGGCCGAACGCTGCGCATCCAGCACATCAAGCACATCAAGCACATCAAGCAAGGATGATCGTCCATCCTTGTGGCTCCCGATTGAAAGCGCAAGAGTCTCCTGCGTGGTCTTCATTTGAGCGCGCAGCGCCTGCGACTCGGCAACACCGATATTGGTCGTTGCAGCGGCGAGGTCTTGCGGATGTAATCATTCATACTTGGGAGGGTGCTGCGGTTAATATTACGCTATAGTTTGCTATATGATGGTTAATCCGACGTTAAACCGGCGATTATTGCGTTTCTCGCGACGTTATCGGCTAATATTCCCCAAATGGAGGAGCCACGGGTATCGGATATCCACAGGCGAGACCTTCGGAAAAGCTGCAAAAATCAACCATAACGAGAGCCATCAGGGAAAAATAAACGTTAAAGAAGATGATGCTTGACGCCCCCGCGGCGCAGCATGATGATGGCGCGTTGCGAGTGTGAATGACATTTCTTGATCAGGAATCTCAGATCCAAAACTGCGGGGTGCAAAGTGGAAACTGCGGTTGATTCGAAACTTATCGAGGCGATCACCTACGACGAAGACAGCCGGCATCTACGGGTCTATCTGACCAACGGTCAGAGGCGAGAATATGAAGGCGTTCCCAAGGGCGTCGTCGTCGGGTTGACGATGGCGGAATCACCGGGAAATTTCTACATGAAGGCAATCAGGGGCAAATATCCTCCTCGCCCCTAATGTCCTATCGATCACGACGATAGGATCATTGTTCCAGCAAAGATGCGGGACCGGCATTCCCGGTCCCGCAATCATTTTCCCGCCGAGCGGCGGTGCACACGTCAATAACGGCCGAGAAAATCGCGGACCGCATCGATCTCGAGCGGCGCAATCTCGTGACCGCCGGGATGCCAGACCGTCCTGACCTCCGCCCCTCGGTTTTTCAGATGTTCGGACAGCGCCTCGGTCATGGAGACAGGCGCAATCGGGTCTCGCTGCCCGGCCGTCATCAGCACCTTTCTTCCCGCCAGCGGCGACTGGGCTTCGGGTTGAAACGGAATGAGCGGGTGCATCAGAACCGCGGCATCGAAGATACCCTTCTCGATCAGGACATTGGCAAGAATATTTGCGCCATTCGAAAAACCCAGGCCGAGAATATTGGAAGCCTGGTACTCGTCCGCGAATGCCTTGACGTAGGCGGCCATCTTCTCCGTCACCCGGGAAAGGTCGGGCATGTCGTAGACCCCCTCCCCGGTGCGGCGAAAGAACCGCGCCGCGCCGTGTTCGGAAACATCGCCGCGCGGCGAGAGAATCGTCGCTTCGGGCAGCAGGTGCCGACCGAAGTCGAAAAACTGGTTCTCGTCGCCACCCGTGCCGTGCAGCACCAGCAGGATGGGTTTATCAGGTGCACCGGCATGCAGCCGGTGCACATATCCGGTTTCGGTCATATCGCCTCTCCTTACGCTTCGAGCGGCTGCAGGTGCTGCTCGAGCAGCGCGCGAAGATGGGCGTGCTGCTGCGGCAGTTTCAGGGCTTCGCCGAGATGAGCCGTATCCTCGTCGCGGTCGAAGCCAGGTTCATTGGTCGCGACCTCGAACAGCACGCCGCCCGGCGTGCGGAAATAGATCGCCCAGAAATAATCGCGGTCGATCACCGGCGTGACCTGATAGCCGGTGTCCATCAGTGCCTTGCGCACTTCGAGCTGCTTCTCGCGGTTTTCGACGGCGAAGGCGACATGGTGGACGGAGCCGGCGCCGGGAAGCGCGCGGGCAATGTTCGGCATGGTCTCGAGATCGATGAGATGCGCGCCATTGCCGGAGGGCATGATCAGCCGCCTGACGCCGTCCCTTTCCTCGGCGACCTCATAGCCCATGAACTTCAGGAGTTCGGCCGTTGCGCCCTCGTCCCTCAGCCGCATGGCGACGGAGTGGAAGCCACGAATGGCATGGTCCTCGCTGATGCCGCCATGTGTCCAGGACTGGCGGGTATCATCCTCGACCTCGACGAGGGCGAAGCCATCGCCATCGGGGCCGGAAAAATTCAGCCGCATTTCGCCGAAACTTTCCTCGGCCTTCAGGCCGCCGACACCAAGCGCGGCAAGGCGATCGCTCCAGAAGCCGAGCGAACCCTTGGGAACGGAAAACACCGTCGTGCCGACCTCTCCGGTGCCGGGACGGCCCTGCGCCATCTTCGGGAACGGGAAATAGGTCATGACCGTGCCGGGCGCACCGGTCTCGTCACCATAATAGAGGTGATAGACATCAGGCGCGTCGAAATTGACAGTCTTCTTGACGCGGCGCAGGCCGAGCGCATGGGTGAAAAACTGGTTGTTGGTGCGGGCGTCCTGCGCCATCGACGTGACGTGGTGCAGACCCTTGATCTGATCGAGCATGTCAAACCCCTTTCATGCCCGCCGTTGCGGGCTTTCGATGAGGCTAAGATGCGCGCTGAAGCGCCCGTATAACAGACCCGCAGAGCAAAACGCATTGTCTTCTTTTAGTGAACGAACATCGACTTGTGTTCACACTAAAGCATGTCGCGCAAAAGTGTGCAGCAGCGAATCTGAAAGATTGCGTCCCGCTTAGGCCCCATGGGGATCGGCCGGCAATTGCCAGTCGATCGGCGCACGGCCGCGCGACTGCAGGAAGGCATTCGCCTTCGAAAAATGCCCACAGCCGAAAAACCCGTTATGGGCCGAAAGTGGCGAGGGATGCGGCGCTCTGAGCACGAGATGCCGCGTCGTGTCGACGAAGGCGGCCTTGCGTTGGGCATAGGAACCCCAGAGCATGAAGACGACGGATTCGCATTCATCGTTGACCTTGCGGATGACGGCGTCGGTGAAGCGTTCCCACCCCTTGCCCTGATGAGCAGCCGCCTGCCCTTCCTCGACGGTCAGCACGCTGTTCAGCAGGAGTACGCCCTGCTTTGCCCAATGTTCGAGAAAACCGTGACGTGCCGGCGCTATGCCAAGATCCGTCTCCATCTCCTTGTAGATATTGACCAGGGAGGGCGGTATGCGCACGCCCGGCCGGACACTGAAACACAGCCCATGGGCCTGCCCAAGTCCATGATAGGGATCCTGGCCGAGGATGACGGCCTTGACGTTGGAGATCGGCGTCAGATCGAGGGCGCGGAAATATTCGCTGCCCTTGGGGAAAATCCGCTTGCCGACCTCTTTCTGCGTGACGAGGAAGGATTTGAGCTGTTGCATGTAGGGGCTCGAAAACTCCCCCTCCAGCGCGGCCTTCCAGCTCCCCTCGAGACTGATGGATGTATCGCTCATCTAGGAAAATCCTTCGCATATGACGAAACAACGGACACACGGTTCTAACAAAATCGATCTACGCTGCAATGCCTGCCGGCTCGGCAATGGTCTACACCCTCAGAATTCGGTGAGAGAAGATTGCGAGGCTGTCCGAGGCATCGTCGTCCGTATTTAACTATATGATGGCTTTGGTATTTACGCCGGCAGGCGGCCTGAGTAGAACTTTGATGGTGAAATCGGAGCCATGTCTTCCCATGAAATTCGGCACGAGCGGCCTTCGCGGACTTTCCGTCGACCTCAAGGGACGCGCCTCTGCCCTCTACGCCACCGCGTTCGGCAAATATCTGCTGCAGACCGGCAAGGCGCGGGCCGGCGACGTCATTCTGATCGGCCGCGATTTTCGCGATTCAAGCCCTGAAATCTCGGGAAATTGTGCCGGTGCGCTTGCCGCCCTCGGCTTCCGGATCTTCGACTGTGGCACCGTCCCCACACCCGCCCTTGCCCTCTATGGTCTCGAGAGCAAGGCCGCATGCCTGATGGTGACGGGCTCGCATATTCCGGCGGACCGCAACGGCATCAAGTTTTATCGCCCGGATGGTGAGATCGACAAATCGGACGAGGTTGCTATCACCGCATTGGCGGCCGAGATCGAGCGAACCGGTGAAACGGTGGCGCAGGCGCCAGCCGAGACGGAGGAGCATGAAGCGATCTGCCGGCAGCTCTTTTTCGAACGCAATGCAGCCCTGCTTCCGCAGGGCGCGCTGTCCGACATGAAGATCGGTGTCTACCAGCACAGCAGCGTCGCCCGCGACCTGCTGGTTGATGTTCTCGCCCATTACGGCGCCGAGATCACCGCTCTTGGACGTTCGGAGAGTTTCATTCCCGTCGACACCGAAGCCGTTTCAGACGAGACGATCACGCTGATGAAGCGCTGGGTGTCCGAGCACAAGTTCGATGCGATCGTCTCGACCGATGGCGACGGCGACCGTCCGCTGGTCGCAGACGAAACCGGCACGCCGTTGCGCGGCGACCTTCTCGGCCTTGTGGCAGCCAATTTCCTCGACGCCGGCACGGTGGTGACACCGGTTACCTCCAATTCCGGCATCGAGGCCGCGGGCTCTTTCGCCGTGCGGCGCACCCGCGTCGGCTCACCCTTCGTCATTTCAGGCATGGAAGAGGCCGTGGCGGCTGGCAAGGATCATGTCATGGGCTTTGAAGCCAATGGCGGGCTGCTGACCGCAACCGCCTTTGATATCAACGGCCGGAACGTGCGTGCCTTGCCGACACGCGATTGTTTTATCCCGATGCTCGCGATCCTGTCGCTCGCAGCCATCCGCAAGCAGCCGCTTTCGGCCGTTGCCGCCTCCTATCAGCTGCCCTTTGCCGCCGCCGACCGCCTGGAGAATTTTCCGCTGGAGACGAGTGCCGCACTGATGGAACATCTGCGTGCTTCGGACGAAAATCTCTCGGCTTTCCTGCAGCCGATCGGCGAGGTAGCGACGAAATCCGACATCGACGGACTTCGGGTGACGCTGAGAGATGGCGGCATCATTCATTTCCGCCCGTCCGGCAATGCCCCGGAAATGCGCTGCTACACGGAGGCCGGCAGCGAAGCTGCAGCCCTGGAGCTGCTGAATACAGGGCTCAATCGAATAACAGACTGGGCAGGCGCCCGGTAACATGCGACCAACAAGCCGTTTACTTCAAGGAACCCGCCTATGACGCAGAAAATCGTTCCCGTGATCATGGCCGGCGGCAAAGGCACGCGGCTCTGGCCGCTTTCCCGTGCCACCGCACCGAAACAATTCATCCAGTTCGTCGGCGACAAGACGTTGTTTCAGGAAACTCTTGAACGCGTTTCCGATCCCGAGCTCTATGAAGCCCCGATCGTCGTCACCAATGAGGAATTCCGCTTCCTGGTCGCCGAGCAGGCACGCGAGCTTGCCATCCCGCTCGCTGCCGTACTGCTCGAACCGGTCGCCCGCAACACAGCCGCAGCAGTGGCCGCCGCTGCAACGCTCGCTGGCGAGCTGTTCGGCAAGGGCACCATCATCCAGATGCTCGCCTCTGATCACGAAATTCTCGCCGACAAGAGCTATTTCGATTGCATCCGCATCGCCCGCGATGCCGCTGCCGACGGCAGCCTCGTCACTTTCGGCATCAACCCGACTGAGCCGGCGACAGGCTACGGCTATATCGAGATCGGCGATGCCCTCAAAAACGGTGCGCACAAGGTCAAGCGCTTTGTCGAAAAGCCGGCACTTGAGAAGGCCGAGCAGATGCTCGCCGACGGCGGCTTCTACTGGAACTCGGGCATCTTCATGTTCCCGGTGACGGAACTTATCGCCGAACTGCAGGAATATGCACCCGATGTGCTGAAGGCGGCCAGCAAGGCCGTTTCGAAGGCGAGCCGCGACCTTGATTTCACCCGTCTCGACGCCGACCATTTCGCCAAGAGCCCCGATATCTCCATCGATTATGCGATCATGGAAAAGACCTCCAAGGCAGCCGTCGTCCCCTCGCCGTTCAAATGGTCGGACATGGGCAGCTGGGATTCTGTCTGGAAATCAGGCGCCCGCGACGACAACGGCAATGTCGCCGCCGCAAACACCACCGTCGTCAATACCCGCAATTCGCTCGTCATGACCCGTGGTGTGCATCTTGCCGTCCAGGGCATGGAGGATGTCGCCGTTATCGCCAGCGAGGACGCCGTCTATGTCGGACCGCTCAAAGACAGCCAGAATGTCGGACAATTGGTCAAGATGCTGGCGTCTTCTTCCATTACCGCGAAATTCACCGAAACCCATCCGACATCCTATCGACCCTGGGGCGGCTATACCTCGATCTTCAACGGCGACCGCTTCCAGGTGAAGCGTATCTTCGTCACGCCGGGCAAGAAGCTCTCGCTGCAAAAACACCACCATCGTTCCGAACACTGGATCGTCGTCAAGGGAACGGCTGAGGTGACGGTCGGCGAGAACGTGCGGATGCTGCGCGAGAACGAAAGCGTCTACATCCCGCTCGGCGAAGTCCACCGCCTCGCCAACCCCGGCAAGATTCTTCTCGAGCTCATCGAGGTTCAGACGGGCTCCTATCTCGGCGAGGACGACATCATCCGTATCGTCGATGAGTTTGGAAGAACGTAAATCGCAGCCGGAGCGATGGTCGGGCCTTTTCCGGCGCGACCTTCCTCACTGTTGAATTTCCTCTTGGGGTTCTCGTAGAATGGATGTACCGACAGACATGACCGGAGATATCCCCCTGATGCGTACCTTGCCCGTCCTCGCCGGATTCCTTGCAATCATGGTGCCGGGAATGGCGTTTGCCGAAACGGCAAGCATGCGAACCGCAAACGAGTCGGAAATTCGCCAGCACCTGCCCGGTACGTCCGAACTGAAAGAAGCCAAGAACGGCTACGAATATCGCGACGGCAATAAGAATGGCTACAAGATAACCAATGGCCAGGTGTGCGTCCTGTTCCCCAGCAAGAAGACCGATTGCGTCAACGTGAAGACCGACGGCAAGAGGTTTCAGATGATCGACAAAAAAGGCGGCCGAACCAGATTCTGATTTGTGGCCCCGGCAAGATTTCCGTGCCCAGGCAACATCATTTTGCCGGTGAAGTTTCGCCGTCCTTGTCGAGAACGAAGTCGGCGACCAGGCCCGAATGGTTCGAGCCGAGATTATCATCGAGACGTTTCAGCGATGTCAGCTGAAGCGGCGCGCGCGCAAATATGTGGTCGATGGCGATCCCGAGCGCGCCGGCGCCGATCGGCCATGTTGCTGGTTCTGGCGTGATCGTTTTCAGCTTTTGCTCGCGCAGGAAAACCTGGATGCTCGGGGCGATCGCCGAAGAGTTGAAATCACCTGACAGCACCAGAGGGCCGTCGATCGAGCCAAGCGCTTTGCCGAGATCTTCCAATTCAGCCATCTGGAAATCGTCGAAATATGGTTTGGTCAGGTGCGCCGAAACCAGATTGATAGTTTCGCCGCCGAAGTCGACGCTTGCTATAACAAGCCTGTTTTTTCGAAGACTACCCATACTTGCGACCTGACGGCTGACGAATGGGCGTTTGGAGAGCACCAGCGTATCGCATGTATCCTTCCCGGCATCGCAACCGATATGGTAGGGATAGGCCTTGAACAATTGCTGCAGGTGGAACGTCAGCGGCTTGGCTTCGAGCAGATTGACGACGTCGGCATTCGACGCGATCACCATATGGGTGATTTCAGTCGAGTTTTTCCAGTTGTCGATCGCGATGTTGAACGACATCAGACGAAAAAGCGGCAGCCTGTCGGTGCCTCTGTCGCCCTCCGAGAACTCGCGCAGCATGATGACGCCGTGAGCGACGAGAAGAAGCGAGGCAAGCAGAAGGATGAAGCCGTAAATCTGTCTCTTGATGGCCAGAATGACGAGGCTGGCGGCGACGAACACGACGCCGAGGTGAACCTGAAAGCTGTAGACGAAGGACAGAAGCCAGAAGTTCGTGACATAGCGTAACGACACGATGGCGATGGCAACGGTCAGAAAGGCGCAGAGAATCCAATAAACTATATCTCTCATCGATCCTGACCTGCTTGCAGACGACCGGCCGGCCATAACATGCCAGCAATCATGTTGCAACGCAGCATAACGGCAGAGAGTTGCGGCTGACCGGCAGACGATATCGATAGTCTCGTCCTCATCCGGCAAGGCAGCGGCGGACAGGCGGCCGGCAGTAGGGACAGTGCTGTGGCCTTCTCTTTCAAAGGCCTATCGACTCGGCCTCTTTTTATCTTGTAAGTGGGGTCACTTGATACGGAATCGGCTCTTTGCCGTCGGCAGGGAGCCGAGAAAAGGTGGGAATGCGCTACTTCATTACAGGGACTGCCGGCTTTATCGGTTTTCATCTGGCCAGGCGCCTGCTGCAGGAAGGGCATGACGTCACAGGCTTTGATG
The DNA here is from genome assembly GCA_000023185.1 of Rhizobium leguminosarum bv. trifolii WSM1325. NCBI lineage: Bacteria > Pseudomonadati > Pseudomonadota > Alphaproteobacteria > Hyphomicrobiales > Rhizobiaceae > Rhizobium > Rhizobium leguminosarum. The sequence goes on from CP001622.1 coordinate 3,251,946, forward strand.
GACTCACTCCCTATTACAACGTCAAGCTCAAGGAGATGCGCCATGCCGCACTCTCCCAGTTTCCGGCCTTCAGACCCGTCATATCAATGCTTGAGGACCGGCCAGCGCTGGAAGCGGCGGTTCTGGCGGCCAAGCCCGATATCCTGATTCATCTCGCCGCGCAGGCCGGCGTGCGCTACAGCCTGGAAAATCCAGAGGCCTATCTTCGCTCGAATGTCGAAGGCTCGTGGAACATCATGGAAATTGCGCGGCGCGTCGAAATCCGCCATCTGATGCTGGCCTCCACATCATCGATCTATGGCGCCAATGCGACCGTCCCCTTTCACGAGACCGATCGCGCCGACGAGCCGCTGACCATCTATGCGGCGACGAAGAAATCGATGGAACTGATGGCGCACAGTTATGCCCATCTTCACAAGATTCCGACCACGGCTTTTCGCTTTTTCACCGTTTATGGCCCATGGGGCCGGCCCGACATGGCGCTGTTCAAATTCACCAAGAACATGCTTGAAGGCCAGCCGATCGAGATCTACGGCGAAGGCAACATGAGCCGTGACTTCACCTATATAGACGATCTCATCGAGGCGATCGTCAGGCTATCGGCGGTCGTCCCGTCCGAGGAAAATCGCCTCGAAAACACGGCTGTCGAAACGCTCTCGCGCCAGGCGCCCTTCCGTGTCGTCAATATTGGCGGAGGCCAGCCGGTCAGCCTGATGGATTTCGTCGAAACGGTGGAAAAGGCGCTCGGCCGTCCTGCCATTCGCAAGATGCTGGCAATGCAGAAGGGTGACGTGCCGCGCACCTTCGCAGCCCCGGATCTGCTGGTCGCGCTGACCGGATACAAGCCGGATACGACCTTGGATGTCGGCGTCAAGGCCTTCGTCGACTGGTATCTCGACGTACGCAGCGAACTCGACGCCTAGATCAGGATGATTCTAGGCCGGATCGACCTAGAATCTAGTCAGGTGTCAGCGCAGAAACGCAACCGCTTGTACCGCCTCGACCGCCGTCGAAAACACGTAGTCGACAACAACGGTCAGGCTCTGCGAATAGGTCTTGAGCCGGTAACCCTCGCCTTCGATCTCGGCCGGGCTGCGCAGGACGAACGGAACGCCGGGGCGTACGAAACCGGCGCGGGTCGTCAACGGAACCTCGGGCGAATGGCCGATGGCGGAGGTGTACATCAGGTCGCGGGCAAGGCTGGCTGGGCCGATGGCGAATGCCGGCTCGGCAGCGGCAGTGATGGTCAGGCTCAAGGCGATGGCGGCAAAAGTTCTGTGCATGTCGAAGTCCCCGTTTGCGGATCGGCGGGCGTTCGGTTTGCCCGGCTCCAAACGATCGACGCGTCTGTCCACGCTTCGGTCGCTTTCATGAGACCACTCTACACATCAGTATTTTCAGGGCTTTTAAGCGGATCGGTCAAATTTTACGAAATTTGATTTTCTGTCCGGAAGGGCTCGGAACGCATAAGGAAATAGATCCCGGCCGCGAGCCGGGAATGCAACATCGGCAATGACCTGGACGCTGTATCGCAGTCTACAAAATGCGATCCAGCTTCTTGTTTATATGAAGGTTCGGCATCACTCCCGCGCTTTGCGCGGCATGATAGGATTCGCGGGCCGCATCGAACGAGATCGACCACATGATGGCGCTGAGCAGTAGCGCGATGATATAAATCTGAATACGCATCGAACCGGCGATACGGAACGAGCAAGGCAGTTTTGTGTCAAAACATGGTCACAGGAATCACGAAAAAGTGGCGGGCTTTTTGTTTCGCAGTCGGTTGGCGCCAGACACATTAGTGTCGTGAAAATTAGCGATACTGTATCGCTACCTGTTTAGCAGCCGACCCCGAGGCTTGGTTCATCTTCCCTACCCCTAGAACCCTGAGAGGCCCGTTCCCACGGGCCTCTTTGCCTTCTTTCCGGACATTGCAGAACAGCTGAGACCGCCTGGTCCGAATTGACGCTGAACCGCTGAACGGCACATCTCGATCCCCAATCAGGCAAAGCATCCAGCCATGAGCGATGTCACCTTCGCATCAGCAAAGGCATCGGTCGACAACATCTGCTCTCAGAATATATCAATCGATTGACTTATTTTGTCGTCAATGTTATAAAGCTGTCATGATCAAAGAACACGACAGTCAGTCACCGGCCTCCGCCCGTGCCGATATCGCGCGCCAGAAGATGCTGTCCGCCGCCCTCGACGTCTTCGGCCGCTATGGTTTCGACGGCGCCTCGACACGCCAGCTCACAGAAGCGGCCGGCGTCAACCTGCAGGCAATCCCCTATTATTTCGGCAGCAAGGAAGGTCTCTACATCGCCACCGCCGAATATCTGATGATGAGGATCAATACGCATGTCGGTGACATGAGGGCGCGCGTGGGCGCGCATTTGCTGGCGCTCGACGCGGCGGGAAAATCGCTCGGTGAAGCGGAGGCTCGCCATTTCCTGACCGAGATTTTGCAGACCATGGTGACGCTGTTCGTCGGCAAGGAATCCGAATCCTGGGCGCGCTTCCTGATCCGCGAGCAGATGGAACCGACCGAAGCCTTCACACGGGTCTATCAGGGCCTCATGCGGCCGATGATCGAGATGGGCCGGCGGCTGATCGGCGCCATCCTTCATGAGGATCCCGCCTCGGAACATGTGCGCCTGCGCACCTTTACCCTTCTCGGCAGCATCCTCGTCTTTCGTGTCGCCCATGCAGCCGTGCTCGCCCAGATGGAATGGGACGGCGTCGGCCCGGAACAGGTGGAAACCGTGCGGGGCCTTGCCGCAGAGCTGGTCGATGCCATCGGCCCGCCGAAAGGAAGTGCAGCATGAAACGCGTCCTTCCCCTCGTCATCCTTCTTCTCGTTGCTGCGGGTGCCGCCGCCTGGTGGTACGCGCTGCCCCAAAAGCTCGGCTGGTTGCCTGAGGCCAGCCGCGAATTCGTCCTTTACGGCAATGTCGATATCCGCCAGGTCTCGCTCGGCTTCCGCGTCAGCGGCCGCCTCGCCGAACTCCATGCCGACGAAGGCGACCTCGTCAAAACTGGAACGGTTCTGGCAAAGCTCGATGCCGCACCCTATGAATTCGCGGTCCGCTCGGGCGAAGCCAATGTCGCAGCCCTTCAGGCAACGCTCGACAAGCTGAAGGCCGGTCCGCGGCCGACCGAGATCGCCCAGGCGCGCGCCGCCTATGACGAAAGTATTGCCGATCTCCGCAATGCCAACCTCGCCTATGACCGCGCCCGCCAGTTGCGCCCGCAGGGCACGATTTCCGAGGCGAGCCTTGATCAGGCGACCGCTGCAAGGGCGATGGCCGCCGCACGCTCCGACTCCGCCAACGAGGCGTTGAAACTACTGCTGGAAGGTTCCCGCGTCGAGGATATCGCCGCTGCCGACGCCCAGCTGAAGGCGGCGGAGGCAACGCTCGCTTCGGCCCGCACCTCGCTTGATGATACCGAACTGCGCGCGCCAAACGACGGCGTCATGCTCTCCCGTGTGCGGGAGAACGGCGCTATCGTTTCCCCCGCCGACACCGTCTTCGTGTTGTCGCTGACGGAACCCGTCTGGGTGCGCACTTATGTTGCCGAACCCGATCTCGGCCTCATCCATCCCGGCATGAAGGTTGCGGTCACCTCCGATACGGCGCCCGACAAACCCTATGAAGGCACGATCGGCTTCATCTCGCCGGTTGCCGAATTCACTCCGAAATCGGTGGAAACGCCGGAACTGAGGACAGACCTCGTCTATCGCCTCAGGATCGTCATCGACAAGCCCGGCCCGGATCTGCGCCAGGGCATGCCGGTTACCGTGCGTTTTCCCACGCCGACGGCGGGCGGACAATGACCGCCGCCGAGACCGGCCGGGGCGACAAGCCGCTCGTCCGGATCGACGGTGTCACCAAGCGCTTCGGCGATGCGCCAGCCGCCCTTGACGCCGTCTCCGGCACGATTGGCAGCGGCGCAATCACCGGTCTCGTCGGCCCTGACGGCGCCGGCAAGACGACGCTGATCCGCCTGATGACCGGCCTGATGCTGCCCGACACGGGAACGATGGAGGTTCTCGGCTTCGACACGCGCAAGAACCCCGCCGGCATCCAGGCGGCGATCGGCTACATGCCGCAGCGCTTCGGTCTCTATGAGGACCTTTCGGTGCAGGAAAACCTCGATCTCTATGCCGATCTGCGGGGCCTGCCGAAAAGCGAACGCGCAAGCGCCTTCGACGAACTGCTCACTTTTACCGACCTCAAGCGTTTCACCGGCAGGCTCGCCGGAAAGCTCTCCGGCGGCATGAAGCAAAAGCTTGGTCTTGCCTGCGCGCTTCTGAAGAAGCCGCGCCTGCTGCTGCTCGACGAGCCGGGCGTCGGCGTCGATCCGATCTCGCGCCGCGACCTCCGGAAGATGGTCGAGAACCTGACGAAGGAAGGCATCGGCGTGCTTTGGTCGACCGCCTATCTCGACGAGGCTGAAGCCTGCGACCATGTGCTGCTCTTGAACCAGGGAAAGCTGCTGTTTTCGGGAAAACCTGATGACATGACCGGCCGTGTTAGCGACCGGGTTTTCCGCGTCTCGGGCATGACAGGGCGCCGCCGGCAGGTGCTCGCCGGGCTTCTGCAGGCCGATGGCGTCATCGACGGCGTGATCCAGGGCGAAGCGATCCGCCTCGTCGCCGCCAGGGACAAGAAACCGGATATCGGCGCGGCCGGCGATGGCGCGACGCTCACCCCTGCCCCGCCGCGCTTTGAGGATGCCTTTATCGACATGCTGGGTGGTGGTCCTGGCGGCCGATCGAGACTGGCCGAGGCCCAAGGGCCGACGAAAGGCGATGACGACCGGCCGGTGATCGAGGCCAAGGGGCTGACCAAGCGCTTCGGCGATTTCACCGCTGCCGACAATATCAGCTTCGATATCCGTCGCGGCGAAATCTTCGGCCTGCTCGGCCCGAACGGCGCCGGCAAATCCACCACCTTCAAGATGCTCTGCGGCCTGCTGAAGCCGACCGGTGGCGAAGGCCGCGTCGCCGGTTTCGACCTTCGTCGCGATGCCGCCGAAGCCCGCAACCAGCTTGGCTATATGGCGCAGAAATTCTCGCTCTATGGCGATCTGACCGTCATGCAGAACCTCGAATTCTTCTCCGGCGTCTATGGCCTTCGCGGAAGACACCGGCGCGAGCGCATTGACCTGATGGCCGGCATCTTCGATTTCGGCCGCCATATCAGCCAGCCGGCCAAGGACCTGCCGCTTGGCCTGAAGCAGCGCCTGGCGCTTGCCTGCGCCGTCATGCACGAGCCACGCGCCCTCTTCCTCGACGAACCGACCTCCGGCGTCGATCCGATCACCCGGCGCGAATTCTGGACGCATATCAACGCGCTGGTCGAAAAGGGCGTTACCGTGCTCGTCACCACCCATTTCATGGACGAGGCGGAATATTGCGACCGCATCTCGCTGATCTATCGCGGCCGCTCGATCGCGCTTGGTTCGCCCGATGAATTGAAGGCCCGCGTCGCGACCAAGGAGCTGCCTGACCCGACAATGGAGGATGCCTTCATCGCCCTGGTGCAGCAATCCGAGAAGGAGGATGCAGCATGAGCACCTCTTCCGGCCGGATGCGACGTCTCTTGGCCCTCGTGCGCAAGGAAAGCTTCCAGGCGATCCGCGATCCGAGCAGCATCCTCATCGCCTTCGTGCTGCCGCTGATCCTGCTCTTTCTCTTCGGCTACGGCGTCTCGCTCGATACCACCCGCACCCGCATCGGCCTCGTGACCGAGGAGATGACGCCGCTGACGCAGGATCTCTCGGCCAGTTTCCAGGCCTCGCGCTATTTCGATGTGGCCATCGGCCGCGACCGGCGTCTGTTCGAGGAAGACCTCGTGCTCGGCAAGCTGCGCGGCATCGTCGTCATCCCCGCCGACTTCACCACGCGCTACACCGCCGGCAACCGCCCCGATATCCAGGTGATCGTCGATGGCTCCGAACCGAACACGGCGAATTTCGTGCAGAACTATGCCCAAGGCACCGTTGCCAACTGGGAGCGGCAGAGGCAGGCGGACGTCGCCTCCCACAGTCCCGCCATTTCGGTCGAACAGCGCTTCTGGTTCAATCCTGAACTGACCAGCCGCAATTTCCTCGTGCCCGGCTCGATCGCCATCGTCATGACGCTGGTCGGCACGCTTTTGACCTCGCTCGTCGTCGCCCGCGAATGGGAGCGGGGTACGATGGAAGCGATGATGGCGACACCGGTGACGGCGGTCGAACTGCTCGCCGGCAAGATCCTGCCCTATTTCCTGCTCGGCCTCACCTCGATGACGCTCTGCGTGCTGCTTGCGGTCTTCCTCTTCGGCGTGCCGTTCCGCGGCTCCGTCGCAGCCCTCTATGCACTGTCGGCCGCCTTCCTGATTCCGGCGCTCGGCCAGGGCCTGTTGATCTCGACGGCAACGAAGAACCAGTTCCTCGCCTCGCAGTTGGCGCTGATCTCGGCCTTCCTGCCTGCTTTCCTGCTGTCTGGCTTCCTCTTCGAGATCAATTCCATGCCGACCGTGATCCAGTGGATCACCTTCATCGTGCCGGCGCGCTACCTGATCCCCAGCCTGCAGACGGTGTTCCTGGCCGGCGATATCTGGCCGATGTTTCTGCAGGCGATCGGCGTGATGCTGACGATCGGCGCCATCATGTTCGTGCTTGCAGCCCGCAGCACCAGAAAGAGGATCGGTTGAGATGTGGACAAGGCTCTACGCCCTGATCGTCAAGGAACTGCTCGCCGTCCTGCGTGATCCCAAGGGCCGCGCCATCCTGATCGGCCCGCCGATCGTCCAGCTTCTCGTCTTCTCCTATGCGGCGACGCTCGAAGTCCGCAATGTCGACGTGATGATCCTCAACCGCGACAACGGTCACTGGGGCCAGGAACTGATCGAGCGCATCGATGGCTCGCCAACCTTCCGGAAAATCGAGATTGCAGGAAGCCAGGCGGAGGTCCGGGTGGCGATCGACAACCAGACGGCCATTGCGGCCGTTGAGATCGGCCCGGACTTTTCCCGCAATATTGAGGCGGGAGCGCCGGCCGACCTGCAGGTGGTGCTCGACGGCCGCCGCTCCAACGCCTCGCAGATCGTCGCGGGCTATCTCTCGCAGATCGGGGCGGCGCTTGCCGCCGAGACGCCGGCCGGCAAACGTGCCGGCGCCGACATCGTCTCGACAGTGCCGCGCAACTGGTTCAACCCGAACCTGACCTATCAATGGTTCATGGTGCCGAACCTGATCGCCAGCATCGCGCTGCTGATCGGTCTCATCGTCACGGCGCTGTCGATCGCCCGCGAGCGCGAACTCGGCACCTTCGACCAGTTGATGGTCTCGCCGCTGCGCATCCACGAGATCCTGATCGGCAAACTGATCCCACCGATGATGATCGGCCTCTTCCACATCACCGTCTATATCCTGGCCGCCGTCTTCCTCTTCGAGGTGCCGCTGCGCGGCTCGCTCTTCCTGCTTTACGGCAGCGCGATCTTCTATCTCGGCTCGGTCGCCGGCCTTGGCCTCTTCATCTCGGCGCTGTCGATGACGCAACAGCAGGCGATCCTCGGCGCCTTCCTTTTCATGGTTCCGGCCATGCTGCTCTCAGGCTTTGCGACGCCGATCGAGAACATGCCGGGATGGTTGCAGCCGGTGACCCTGATCAATCCGCTGCGCTATTTCCTGGTGATCGTCAAAGGCGTCTTCCTGAAGGATATTCCGCTGAGCGAGGTGGTGAACCAGACGATCCCGCTGGCGCTGATCGCCACTGTTACGCTCAGCGCCGCCGCCTGGCTCTTCCGCCGGCGGCTGGAATAATGCCTCCCGACTCAGGCTTCAGCCGCCTCACATAATGTGAACCGGCCTTCCAAAGCGTGACTCTCTCCTGCTGGAACCTCGGATTGGCGTGGTCGTTACCCAAACGCAACCCCAGCAGAGGAGAAGCAAAATGTACAAGGTCCTACTTGTCTCCAGCGCCCTTGCGCTGTCGTCACTTGCAACCAATGCGCTCGCTGATGGAGCCGTGACCGGTGCAGCCGGTGGCGCCATCACCGGCGCAATCGTCGGCGGCCCCGTGGGTGCTGCCATTGGCGGCGTGGCCGGCGGTGTCGCCGGTGCCGTTGTGGATCCGCCGCCGCGCGAGGTCGTCACCTATGTCCAGCAGCAGCCGGCCCCGACCGCCTCCGTGGTGGTCGAGGAACCGATCGTCGTCGGCAAGCCGCTTCCGGCAGACGTCGTCGTAACACCGGTGCCTGACAATCCGAAATATGCCTATACGGTCATCAACAATCAACGCGTGATTGTCGAACCCCGCACCCACCGTGTGGTGCAGGTCATAGAATAATCAGGCAACCGAAGCCGCCTGTTGCGGCTCGGCAACTTCCGGCCCCGCTTCGGCGGGGCCTTTTTTCGTGCGCTCGCGCCACCTGCCGATCAGCGAGAACAGAACGACAAGGGGCTGTGGCAGCTTGACCCCCTGCGGCAGCGCCTCTATCGGAATTCGGTCGCCGTAAAGCTTGCCCTGTTTGAGCGATAGAATATGCATGCTGGAAAGCATGAGCCGATCCTCCATCCTGATTGATGGTATCAGCGTGGCCGAAGCGACGAGGCTGGGTCCTTAAAGCTCCGGTTAAAAGCTGCAAAAACTTGCAAAAAGCCTATGGCCGCGGACGCATCCCGGCGCGCGCCAGCCCTTCCAGAACCGGCGCAAAACGCTGTGGATCCTTTGCCGGCTGACCCGCCAGAATGCCTTCCAGTGTCACATCAGGTGCAATCGCCTCGAGCGCATGCAGGAACTGGCGCGCCTACTCCATATTGCCGAGATGCGCGTGTGCGGCGATCAGCATCCAGTAGGTCGGGTCGAAATGGGCGTTCAGTGCCAGCGAACGTGACGCGTGTGAAATTGCAGCCTCGTAATTGCCGCGGAAGATTTCGGCCATGGCGATGCCGGTCAGCGAGAAACGTGCATCCGGATCGCGGGGTCCCAATTTCACGGCGCGATGCAGGCGCTCGAGCGCATGTTCGATATCGCCGCAGTGCAAGGCCGCAATGCCGGAGCAGGCCGCGACCAGAAGATCGTTGGGATTGGCGGCAGCGGCGGCCTCCAGCACAGCCATGCCGCCTTCATAATCCTTGCCAGTCTGCAGCAATGCCATGCCGCAATGGGCCATTACGCGGGGATCACCTGCCGAATGCTGAAGCCCGCGACGGGCAAGACTGATGCATTCCGCCTTGTCGTCCTTCCCGAGCCGCGGCCAACCCATGGTCATGCGATGTTCGAGCGCCCAGGCGGCATGCGAAAGCAGCATCGCATTTTCCGGCTCCATGGCGAGAGCCTCCTGCAGCAAGGCATAGGCGACGGCATTGTTTTCGATCGACTCGTCGATGATCGCGGCAAGGGCACGCAGATAGAGATCGTAGACAGCAGGACTGTTCGGCCTGTCGCGTCGTGACCTCTGGATCTCGGCGATCTCGATCGCCGGCTCGACGATCGAGGCGACGCGTTCAGTGATACGGTCCTGGAAGGCGAAGATGTGGCTTATGCCGTCTTCAAAATGATCGGCCCAGAGATTGGTCGCCGTCACACCGTCGACTAGTTGCACATTGATACGCACCTGCCCGCCCTCCCGCCGGATGCTGCCTTCGAGCACGTAGCGCACTCCGAGTTCCCCAGCCACTTGTCGCACATCGATGCTGCGTCCCTTGTAGACGAAGGCGGAATGGCGCGAGACAACGGAAAAGGAGCGGAAACGCGCAAGGGCGGTGATGATCTCCGTCACCACGCCATCGGCAAATAATCCTGGTCGGCGTCACCGCCGAGATTGACGAAGGGAAGAACCGCGACGGAAGGCGGGCGCGACGCCGCAGGCGCCATCCCGCCATCCTCCTGGCGCGGCAGGCGATAACCAACCCTGGGAACCGTGACGATCCACTCCGTGCCATCGGGCCTTGCACCGAGAATCTTCCTGAGCGTTGCAATCTGAACCGTGAGGTTGCCTTCCTCCACGGCAAGCCCCTGCCAGGCCCGATCCATCAGGTCCGCCTTGGTGACGACGCGGCCCTCAGCCTCCAGCAGCATGCCGAGCAGAGCCGCCGGCCGTGGTCCCGTCGCAACGGACTTCCCTTCCCGCCACAGGCTTCCTGTCACGGGATCGTAAACGAACGGACCGAAGGAGAGCCTCGAGCTGCCCATGCAGAAGCATAGCGTGAAACTCTCGCAAACTGAAAGCCGATGACGCGCTGATGCGTTGCAAAAGCCGCCGTCGGAACGGCGGCTTGTCAGTGACGCAGGATCAGACCTTCAGCTCGCGGCGCTCGCGTTCGGTCACCATCGCGAGGTCGAGCACCTTCTGCAGGTTGGCGGCGTGGCGGAAGTTCGGGTCCGGCTGGATGCCGCTTGCCACGGCCTCGGCAAAACGCTGGTAGTTGGTCGCCACCGGTTCAACCTCGATCTTCGTCCAGGTGGCGGTTTCGACATCCTCGCCGAGGCAGCCATGCAGCTCGGAACCGCTGGGACGATGGATGACCTCAAGGCTGCCCCTCTCGCCATAAATGCGCAGCTTCAACTCGTTCAGATGCCCTGTCGCCCAGCGGCTGGCATGGATGACGCCGAGCGCACCGTTGGCAAAATCGACGGACATGGTGAAGCTGTCATTGGCATCGAGCAGATATTCGCCGATCTGGCCGCCCGGCGCCTTGTTGAACGTCTTCAACCGGGCAAAGACGTGATCGATGTCGGTCGCCGCGCCATAGGCGGCGAAATCGAGAATATGGATGCCGACGTCGCCAAGCACGCCGTTCGAACCGTGGCCGGTGGAAAGCCGCCACAGCCAGGTCGATTCCGTGCGCCAGTCACCCCAGGCGCGCGACACCAGCCAGCTCTGGAGATAGGAGGCTTCCACGTGTCTGATCGTGCCGAGCTCGCCGGCGAGCACCATCTCGCGGGCGCGCTGCAGCGGCGCGACGTTGCGATAGGTGAGGTTGACCATGTTGATGACGCCGGCCTTTTCGGCCGCCTCCGTCATCTCCAGCGCCTTCGCATAGTTCTCCGCCAGCGGCTTTTCGCAGAACACATGCTTGCCCGCAGCAATCAGCGCCATCGTCGTCGGGTGATGGATGCGGTCGGGCGTGACATTTGTCGCCGCATCGAATTCACCCCAGGCGATCGCCTCCTCCAGCGAAAGAAATCGCTTTTCGATGTTGAACTTGTCGGCAAAGGCCGAAAGCCGCTCGGGATCGGTGTCGACGGCGCCGACCACCGTCACGCCGTCGATGAGGGGGAAGCGGGCGAGCTGGTTTTTCGCCATCACCCCCGTGCCAAGAACGAGTAGTCGCATGGATGCTCCTCAGCGGTAACCGGCTTCGCCGGCCTGGTGCAGTCTTGGGCCGCGTTCGACGATCGGCTCCAGTGCTTTTTCTACCGGCACATTTGGAGCATCGGTAATGCTCTTCAATGCACCCTCGGGATTATAGGCCCACTTCACGCCGTTGATCAGCACCTTCTGGACATTGACGTCATGATAGGTCGGATAGGTCTCGTGGCCGGGGCGGAAATAGAAGATGTTGCCGGCGCCGCGGCGCCAGGTCAGGCCTGAGCGGAACACTTCGCCGCCCTGGAACCAGGAGATGAACACCGTTTCGAGCGGTTCCGGCACAGAGAACTGCTCGCCATACATTTCCTCGTTCTCAAGCTCGAAATGCTCGCCGATACCGGCGGCGATCGGATGGCGCTGGTTGATCGTCCACAGTCGCTCGCGCTCACCCGCCTCGCGCCACTTCAGCGCGCAGGGCGTGCCCATCAGCCGCTTGAAGATCTTGGAGAAATGGCCGGAATGCAGCACAAGCAGGCCCATGCCTTCCCAGACGCGCTTGGCGACACGCTCGACAACCACATCGGAGACCGCGCCGTGATCCTTGTGGCCCCACCAGGTCAAGACGTCGGTCTCAGTAAGACGTGCTTCGCTGAGGCCGTGCTCCGGCTCCTGCAGCGTCGCTGTCGTCGCCGAGATACTTGGATCGGTGTTCAGCGCATTGGCGATGGTCGTGTGCATGCCCTCGGGATAGATCCCCCGGACGATCTCATTGGTAGTCTCGTGAATATTCTCTCCCCAGACGACGGTGCGAATGGCCATGATGTGCTCCTGTAGAACCTGGAAATATCGATAGGCGGGAAGGCAGGATTCAAAGCGCTTTGGAAAACGGCGCTGGCTGCGCCTCGTCTCCTCCACGTCCAAGGAACACATAGACCTTTGTCAGTATTTTGACAAAGGGGAAAATTTATCGGCCGAAGGCGGAGAAGCCGCCTGCCAATATCACAGCAATATCAATGCGAAACGGACTTCGAGAACAGATTGACGACCATAACGCCCGATATGATCAGCCCAAGGCCGACGATCGCCGGCAGGTCGAGGCGCTGCTTGAAGAACACCAGGCCGACCGAGGAAATCAGCACGATTCCCAAAGCGCTCCAAATCGCATAGGCGATACCGACCGGGATGCTTTTCAGAGTCAGCGACAGGCAATAGAAGGCGGCCGCATAACAGGCGACGACGAGTGCCGTCGGCCCGATGCGGGTAAACTGCTGCGACAGCTGCAGTGCGGTCGTGCCGATGACCTCGAGCACGATGGCTGCAAACAGCAGCCCGTAGACGGCGGCCTGGCTCATGGCGAATTCCTTTTCGAATTACTTGCCGGTCAGTTCGACAAGGCGATCGATAAGATCCCGCCTCACAACGCCGTTGATATCATGGCTTTCCAACGTATCTGCGAACCAAAGACCGTCGGCGGCGAAACGCACGACTTGCGCGTCGAGGGAGGAGTCTGTGCCGATATATTCCTCCGCCCGCGCCTGCACCCATTGGCGCCAACGAAGACGCAGCCGGGGTTCGGCAAGAAGCGCGATCGTCACCTGCGTCCAACTCCTGGAATCGTCGGGACGCTCCTTGAGACCGGATACCGCCCTCAGATAAGCGCGGGTGAAGCGCCCCTGCGGCAGCGGATCGCCGCGCATCAGTTCCTCTATATCGGCGTCGAACTTTTCGAGCAGGCTCTCGAACAGCGCATCGAGCAGCGCATTCTTCGTCGGGAAGTGATGCAGCAGCCCGCCCTTGCTGACGCTGGACGCAGCGGAAACCGCATCGAGCGTGACGGCGGCCATGCCGTCGCTGGCAGCAAGGCGCGCGGCGACCTCCAGCAACTGCTGGCGCACGAGCACGGGCTGTTTCTTGCGATGATGAGCGTTCGACATGCAGATAAAAGATACCGTCCGGACGGTTTTGTCAAGGAGAATCGGCCGCAACCCCTGCCGTGCCGGCATTATGCGCGAAATGCCGCGGCAACTTGATGACAGTTGCGATCATTTTCCGACCGGTGCATGAAGAGGCCGGGGAATGGTTGAGGCAATGGGGATGGTTTCGTGACGGAGAAGGTCACCACCTTATATCAGGCGATCGGCGGCGATCCTGTCGTGCGGGCACTGACGCACCGCTTCTACGAACTGATGGACAGGCTGCCGGAGGCGAGCAACGTGCGGGCCGTGCACCCGCCGAGCCTTGAGGGCAGCGAAGAGAAATTCTACGAATATATGACCGGTTATCTCGGCAGCCCGCCGCTCTATACCGACAAGCGCGGCCATCCGCGTCTGCGCAGCCGCCATTTCGTCGCCGAGATCGGCCCTGTCGAGCGCAACGAGTGGCTGCTCTGTTTTCGCCGCGCCCTGGACGAGACGATATCGAGCCAGGAGCTGCGCGATCTCATCTGGGCACCGGTCGAACGGCTCGCCTATCACATGCAGAACAAGGCCCCTGACGACAAGGAACAACCATGAGCTTGAACGCGCGTCTGGAGCCGGTGCTCTATCTCTTTGCCGGCCTGTTTGGCGTAGCCGGCGTGGCGCTTGCCGCCCTTGCTGCCCATGGCGGCGGCGAGGCCAATCTTGCGGCATCCGCATCTGCCATGTGCCTTGCCCACGCCCCTGCCCTGCTGGCATTGGCTCTCGGCAACGTCAGGCTCAGAACCGCCTGGCTGGCCGGTTTGCTGATGATTGTCGGAACGCTGCTTTTTGCGGGCGATCTCGTCACCCTGCGCTTTTCCGGCTCCGGCCTCTTCCCCTATGCCGCGCCGACCGGCGGCTGGGCGATGATGCTTGGCTGGCTGGCCGTTGCGGCAGGCGCTGTCTTCCGCGTCAGGACTTGAGACGACGGTTCGGAGCGTTGCTCAACGAACAGCTCCGATCTTCTCACTCGACGGAGAAGGAGGGCGAAGACGTTACCACGCATCTCTTCTCCCCAGCGGGGGTCCGAAGGACGGGTCGAGACCCGTGGCTCGACCCCGGTCGGTGCCGGCAGGCGATGAGGGAGTGAGCGGCAAAGCCGCGAATGCACGGACCGCGAGTGAAGGGCAACATGAATGTTGTGCCGTGTGGCCCCCTCATCCGGCCCTTCGGGCCACCTTCTCCCCGCTGGGGAGAAGAGGGAGCAAGCCTCACCTGTCCTTCACACCAAACAGGAGGGCGAAAAACGCATCAACAGAACTCAAATCCCATCGACCACATTGAAGCCCTCGAAGACCGGCGGCCCCTTGTAGATCGCCTTGTGATCGCCGGCATTGCGGTGCGCCGCGCGAAAGCTCTCGGACTTCGTCCAGTTCTGAAAATCAGCTTCGCTCTTCCAGACCGTGTGCGAGGAATAGAGCGTATAGCCTTCCTCGTCGTTGACCTTGCCGCGCAACAGGCGGAATTCGACGAAACCGGGCACCTCGGGCAGGCTGGAATCGCGGTTGCGCCAGACCGTCTCGAAATCGCCTTCGCTCCGGGTTGCAACCTTGAAGCGGTTGATTGCGATATACATGGAATCTCCCTACGCCTTCCTCTTGCCCGCCCTTGCAGAACGCAAGGGAAAGGCGAGAACATTATCGCCGTTTGCCGCTGCTGGGCCAAGCGGTCTTGTTGTCGCTTCCCCGGGCATGCGCGCTTCCCAGGTCGGGAACAGCGTCACATTCTGGTAGATCTGCTGGCGTTCGGCATGCTGCTGGAAAAGTTCGTAGAGTTCGGGCACGAGGCCCTCGCCTGTCTGCGCGGCGAGCTTATGCAGGCCGATCATGGTGAAGCCGTCGGGGCGCTGGTCGTTCATCGGGAATTGTCTCGTTCGTTCATCGTCTGCAGCGCACGCTCCAGGCTGGACTTGCTGCCGTTGCGAAGCGGGATGAAGGTCTTGCTGAACTTCTTGCAGCCGGTCTTCACACGCAGGCAGGCATCGTGGCTGATACAGTCGATGGGGCAGAAGACGCAGTCGACCGAGGGAAGCAGAGTATCAATGCGGGAAACCGCTTCGCGCAGACCGCCATCATGGTGGATGAGCTCAGCGCCGAAATTGCTGCAGATCTGGCGAAGATGCGCCACCTGGCAGTCACGGCCACCGACATAGAGGAAACTGCGGCCATCCAGTTTGGACCGTCCGAGGGATGCCTGACCAGCGTCCTCGCCCACGCTATCGCGGACATCCCGGTTCGAACCCTTCTTGCCCTTGCGAGCCATATGCCACCCGTTCGCTCGTTGATCGTCACACGATTCCTGCGTGTGCGGGTGGACCTTATTAAACTTGATTTTTAGAGTAAAGTATAAAGTTGATTATTTTTATCATATTATCATGGCACGATCTCGATAGGCGCTGACATGGTCATCGCCTGCCCACCGGGCGGGGGGCTGAAGGGTGCCGCACGACGCACCGCATCGAGAGCAAGCTGATCGATCTCCGGAACGCCGGACCCACGCGAGACACGAGCGGAGGTCAGGCCGCCGCCGCCGTTGACTGAGAAGGTGACAACAACGCTGCCTTCGACACCTCGGGGCTTCCTGATCGCACGCCGAATACGGCTACGGACCTTGCCTTTATAGTTTGCGGTCGCGGCCGTCCCCACCCCGTTATTGCCGTTGGCGGCCTGCGAACTGTTGTCGGATTGCGCCGATGAATTGCCTTCGGCAACGCCACGCGTTGAAGTCTGCTGCCCCTCCCCCTTGTCGCCAGCGGCCTTCTGCGGCGGACGCTTCTTCTCGACCGGCTTGGGCTTCTCCTGTGCCACTTTCGGCTTTGGCGTCGGCGTTACAACCTCGGGCGGCTGTTCCGGTTTCGGCTGGATTTCTGCCGTTTCTATGGGCTTCACCCCCTGTGGAGTCTCCTCCGCGACTTCCGCCGGGGTTTCCGCAGGCTGCACCTCGCTCGGCTGGACCGCAGTCGGCTGTACCTCGGATGGCGGCACTGCGTCGAGCGGCACCTGCTGCTGTTCGGGAACAACCGTCGACATTGGCTGCGCGACGGACTCCTCCGCCGGCACCTCGGACACCAGAATCTCCGGCTCGACGGCCGCGGCCGTTTCGGGCGAAACGCGCGTCACTTCCGGTGCCGGCGCCTGCTGAATAGGATCCTGCGCTTCGAAGGGCGAAACTTCGGTCGGCTGCACGGTTTCCGGTTGAACTTCCGCCGTTTGCGTCGGCTGGATCGTGTCAGGCTGCACTTCTTCGGGAATGATTTCCTGCTGGATGGTCGTTTCGGTCTCGCCAGCAGCAGCCTGGTCGATATCGGAATCGCCATACATGACGACGCTCATCGCCTGACCGGCTTCTTCGATTGCCTCCTCCGGCGCTTTGGGGAAAGCAATCAGCAGCACAGCCGCCAGTGTCGCGTGAAAGATCAGCGAGCAGATGTACGTCAGCGCCACCCGTCTCCGCACCGGTGCCTTCTCGTCTCCCTGCTTTTCTACCGCTGCATCCATCGGCGGCGCAGGAACAGAGGCTGTCGGTTCGGCCTCCGGATGATCGGGAAAGGAGGGTATCTGCGCGAAACGCGCATAATGGACCACCGCCTCGCCAGCCGGCTGCCGCTGCACATTGCGCAGGTCGGAAAGCTCGTGGCCGGGATGCATGTTGTTGTCGTTCAGACCGCCGTCAGCGTCCGGCTCCCCGATGAGCACCTGTCTCGATCTGGTCTTCGCTGAAATTGCCATTTGTATGCCTCGGACAGTCTGACCATGCCCGCCGGGATTCATTCCCGGCGTATTCTCAAAGCAATTCCAGGAAAAGTGCGAAGCGGTTTTCCGTCCGGAACTGCGTAAAAACAAAAGGTTAGAGCGGTTCTGCGCTTTCGTGAAAAGCTGAACCGCTCTAGCCCTCGAAGGGAACGGAAATCTGCGAGCGGGTGACGAGACCCTTCATGCATTCGCCCGCCGCCGGGCCGTCACAGACCGGCGTGTCGTTGATGATGATGCGGGTGACCGTCTCGCACTTCACATTCGGCATATCGAATTGGCGCACGCGCTTCTTGCCCTGCGGCAGATCGCGGAAGTCGAGCACGGTGATGCGGTCGACGGCATTCTTGTCGTTGAAAAAGGCGAGCTCGAAGGAGATCTTGTTGATCGGGGTCTGGAGATTGTTCTCGGCGACGAAAGTCATCATGCAGCCCTTTTGCGATGGCGCCAGAGCGTTGAGTTCGACATCCAGCTTGGCGGTTGCCGCATCCTGCGCCTGGCATACGCTTGAAACCGCCATCACCATGCCGGCTGCAACAGCCGCAAACCTAACCGTCATCATCTTCTCCGCCATTGTCGCGAACCGCCGCCAGGCGGCCTCATATCAGCAATCTCAAAAACTTGACTACAATAGTCTCCTATTGCGTCTTTAAAAAACTATGAGTAAGAAAGTCAAGATAATTGTCATCACAACCGGGGACCCTGATCACCGGCCTCATGGAATTGCCAACCGAAATGATGGTTGAAAAGCCAGATAACTTTAAGCACGTGCCGCTGCAGAGCGAGCCTGCGGCGCAGCACCGGATCGTCGAAAGCGCGGATCTTTTCCGCGGCACGAACGAGATCATGATTAGACACGACGGCTTGGTCTATCGCCTGAAGATCACCCGTCAGGGCAAGCTCATTCTCAATAAGTAGGGTAGGATATGACCGAACAGACAAGACCGGCGCCAGCCGAAATCCGCGCGTTTCGCGCCGACAATCCGAAGATGCGCGAGCGCGATATCGCCGCCCAGCTGAAGATTTCCGAGGCAGCCCTCGTCGCCGCCGAAACCGGCATCAGCGTGACCCGCATCGATGGCAGTGCGCTGAGGCTTCTCGAACGCGTGGCCGGCCTCGGCGAAGTGATGGCGCTGTCGCGCAACGAAAGTGCCGTGCACGAGAAGATCGGCGTCTACGAAAACATCAAGAGCGGCGCGCAGGCCGCGATCGTTCTCGGCGAGAATATCGACCTGCGCATCTTCCCGAGCCGCTGGGAGCATGGTTTCGCTGTATCCAAGAAGGATGGCGATCAGGAGCGCCTCAGCCTGCAATATTTCGACAAGGCCGGCAACGCCGTGCACAAGGTGCACCTGCGCCCGAGCTCGAATATCGAGGCCTATCACGCGATCGTCGCCGAGCTGAAGCTGGAAGACCAGTCGCAGGAATTTGTGGAAGCTGAAACCTCGAACGCCGCCGATGAGACCACCGACGTCAGCCGTGACGAGTTGCGCGACAACTGGAGCAAGCTCACCGATACGCATCAGTTCTTCGGCATGCTGAAGCGCCTGAAGATCGGCCGCCAGGCGGCCGTGCGCACCGTCGGCGACGACTATGCCTGGAAGCTCGACAACAGCGCGACGGCAGAGATGATGCATGCCTCGGTGAAATCCGGCCTGCCGATCATGTGCTTCGTCGCCAATGACGGCATCGTCCAGATCCATTCCGGCCCGATCTTCAACGTGCAGCCGATGGGACCGTGGATCAATATCATGGATCCGACCTTCCACCTGCATCTGCGCCAGGATCACATCGCCGAGACCTGGGCCGTGCGCAAGCCGACCACCGACGGCCACGTCACCTCGCTGGAAGCTTACAATGCCGAAGGCGAGATGATCATCCAGTTCTTCGGCAAGCGGCAGGAAGGTTCCGACGAACGCGCGGAGTGGCGCGAGATCATCGAAAACCTGCCGCGGGCAGCAAGCGTGGCCGCATAAGGATCGCAACGATGACGACGCGTAACAATCTGCGCCGGATCCGCCCTTGGGAACTGGCCCTGACGGCGGCCGTCATGGCGCTGCCGCTGATCCCGACGGCGCGGGCGGTCGACGGCTTTGCCTTCGTTCGCGCCGCCCACGCCGAAGAAAAGAAGCTCGACACGTCGCGCCTGGTTTCTGTCGGTGGCGACATCACCGAGATCGTCTATGCGCTCGGCGAAGAAAACCGGCTGATCGCCCGCGACACGACGAGCATCTATCCGGAGGCGGCGCTGAAGCTGCCCAATGTCGGTTACATGCGCGCGCTCTCGCCGGAAGGCATCCTCGCCATGAACCCGACGGCGATCATCGCCGTCGAAGGTTCGGGCCCGCAGGAGGCGCTCTCCGTGCTGAAAAATGCCAGCGTGCCCTTCGAGTCCGTGCCGAGCGCCTTTACCCGCGACGGCATCATCGCCAAGATCGACCGTGTCGGCACGCTGCTGGGCGTGCCCGACAAGGCGAAGGCGCTTGAAGAAAAGGTCGCGGCCGATCTCGACGCGGCGATCGCCGATGCCGAAAAGCGCCCGGAGGCCGAGCGCAAGCGCGTTCTCTTCATCCTCAGCGCCCAGAACGGCCGGATTATGGCATCGGGCACCGGCACGGCCGCCGATGGCATCGTCAAGCTCGCCGGCGCCATCAATGCCGTCGGCGCATTCCCGGGCTACAAGCCGCTGACGGACGAGGCGATCATCGAAGCCAAGCCCGACATCATCCTGATGATGAATCGCGGCGATGGCGCCGGCACCAAGAACGAGGACCTGCTGGCTCAGCCGGCGATCGCACTGACGCCGGCAGGTGAGAAAAAAGCGATCATCCGAATGGATGGCGTCTACCTGCTCGGCTTCGGCCCGCGCACCGCGGCCGCCGCGCGTGAGCTCAACACGGCGATCTACGGGGGCTGATCATGGCCCTGCCGCAAGCCATGATGGAACAAAGGCGACGATTCCCGATGGCGGACATCCGCGACATCAGGCAGGCGGGCGACAGGACGCGGCTCGCCTTGCTGGCGATCGCGTTGCTCGTCGTCGGCTCGGTCTTCTCGATGCTGTTTTCGGTGACGACAGGCGCCTCGGATGCCTCGATCCTCGACGTCATCAGCAACATGGCCGGTTCCGAGACGGCGCTCAGCACGCGTGACCGGATCATCATCTTCGATATCCGCCTGCCAAGGGCGATCCTCGGTTTCCTGATCGGCGCTTCGCTGGCCGTTTCCGGCACGGTGATGCAAGGCCTGTTCCGCAATCCGCTGGCCGATCCCGGCCTCGTCGGCGTCTCCTCCGGCGCAAGTTTTGGCGCGGTTGCCATGATCGTCCTCGGTGGCGGTCTCGCAGCGCCGGTCGAGGCGCTTCTCGGCATCTACGCTCTGCCGACAGCCGCTTTCGGCGGCGGCCTCGTCACGACGCTGCTGCTCTACAGGATCGCCACCCGTCACGGACAGACCTCGGTGGCGACGATGCTGCTTGCCGGCATCGCGCTCGGCGCGCTCGCCCTCGCCATCACGGGACTGCTGATCTACATGGCCAACGACCAGCAGCTGCGCGACCTGACCTTCTGGAGCATGGGCTCGCTTGCCGGCGCCACGTGGACGAAGATCGCCGCCGCCAGCCCGATCATCCTGTTGTCCTTTACCGCCCTGCCCTTCATGGCCCGCGGCCTCAATGCCATCACGCTCGGTGAGGCGGCCGCCTTTCATATGGGCGTGCCGGTGCAGCGGCTGAAGAATGTCGCGATCGTCGGTGTCGCTGCGGCGACCGGCGCGTCCGTCGCCGTCAGCGGCGGCATCGGTTTCGTCGGGATCGTCGTGCCGCATATCCTGCGCATGGCGATCGGCCCCGACCATCGTTTCCTGCTGCCGGCCGCAGCTCTTCTCGGCGGCTCCCTGCTGATCTTCGCAGATGTCTTGGCGCGCACCCTGGTCGCCCCGGCCGAGCTGCCGATCGGCATCATCACGGCGGCGGTCGGCGGGCCGTTCTTCCTGTGGATCCTGCTGAGGCAGCGTTCGCGCCTTGCCCTGTGAGTGATGTCGTGAGTGACCCCCGTGAGTGACATTGAGATGATCGAAGTTTCCGGCGTCTCCGTGCGCCTTTCCGGCAAAACCATCATCAGCGACGTGACTTTTGCGGCAAAGGCCGGCGAACTGACGGCGATTGCCGGGCCGAACGGCTCCGGCAAGACGACGACGATGAAAGCCATCTCCGGCGAACTTGCCTATGGCGGCTCGGTGCGCATCGGCGACGACGAAGTACAGGCGCTGAAACCCTGGCAGCTTGCCGCCATTCGTGGGGTACTGCCGCAGGCAAGCACCATCTCCTTTCCCTTCACCGTGCGCGAGATCGTCCGCATGGGCCTGACGTCAGGCCTCAACCTGCATCCCGACAAGGCCGAGCAGACGGCGACGGCAGCGCTTGCCTCCGTTGACTTGACCGGCTTCGAAGGCCGTTTCTATCAGGAACTCTCCGGCGGCGAGCAGCAGCGCGTGCAGCTTGCCCGCGTGCTCTGCCAGATCGCCGAGCCCATCGTCGACGGCAAGCCCTGCTGGCTGCTGCTCGACGAGCCGGTCTCGAGCCTCGACATCAGCCACCAGCTGACCATCATGACGCTCGCCCGCAATTTCTGCGAACGCGGCGGCGGTGTCATCGCTGTCATGCACGATCTCAACCTGACGGCGCTCTTTGCCGACCGCATCGTGCTGATGAAATCCGGCCGTCTCGCCGCTGCCGGCAGCATAGGCGAAGTGCTGACGAACGAAACGATGCTCTCGGTGTTCGGCTGCGCGCTGCGGATCAACCAGGTACCATCAGATGGCACGCCCTTCGTACTCGCCCATAGCGCCGTTTCCCGCCCCTGAGCACCGCGCGAGCGGAACTTTTGATCGCCCGGCACGTTTCCGGCATGATCTGGGTCAATGCCGGGCGATATCATTCATGCAACGGACGGTGGTGACCCTCGTGCGAAACAGGCGGGCTTGTGCGCGCCCCAGCCAATGGAGACAGCCATGAGCTATTCTATCTTCCAGTCCGGCCGCAGCCGCCGCAACGGCACCTTCCACAATTTGGAATCCGGCATCGAGGAGCAGATCGAGGCGCTGCGCGGCGAACTCGCCGAACTGACGCGCCTCGTCGGCAAGAGTTCACGCCATCAGGGCGAAAAAATCCGCAGCCAGGCTGGTGCCGGCTATGAGGAACTGCTCGGCCGCAGCGAGGATCTGCTGCGCGAATTGCAGCACGGCTATGAGCGTGGAACGACGGAAATGCGCGAGACCGTGCGCAAGCATCCGCTGGCAACCATCGGCGCTGCGGCCGCTTTCGGCCTTGCCATCGCCTTCCTCGCCCGGCGCTGAGGAAGCGCGATGCTCTTACCGATCCTCAGCCTGCTGACGGGCGCAAGCGTGCACCGGACCGTTGCGCGCGCCAAGCGCAATGGCATCTTCATTGCGCTTGCCGTGCTCTTCCTCCTCACAGCCTACGCGCTGGCCGTCACCGCCGGCGCTATCTGGCTCGCCGGCATCTACGGCCCGGTCGGCGCTGCTCTCTTCCTGGCCGCCTGCGCGCTGCTGATCGCCATCATCGCCTTGGTGGCGATGTCGATCATCAACGCCCGGGAAGCACGCCGCGCCCGTGAACGCCGTGCGTCGCTCGAATCGCTGGCAACGGTCGGGCTCGGTCTTATCCGCGCCCAGCCGCTCCTGACCGCCGGTGTTCTGGCGGCAATCGTCGCGGCCAATCTGGTAGGGTCAAAGCGCGAGGATTGATTGAGGAGACGCGCAGCAAGCGGCTGCCCCTCACCCTAACTCTCATATGCGCTAGGTTTAGCCCTGGACATAAGGAATCTGGTTGTGATTCAAGCTTTGGATGAAGATTCGTCCTGAGGTTTTGGATCATTGGCCGGAAGTGCGCGAGCGGCTTCCGGCGGGTTTTGACTTGGAAGCAACGGCGCGGTTGCGCGGTGCTTTTACGCGGGTGCGGGAAATCAAGAATGCCGAGACGCTGTTGCGGCTGGCACTTGCCTATGGCGGCCTTGGCATGTCGCTACGCGAGACCTGTGCATGGGCCGAAGCGGGCGGGATCGCCCGTTTGTCAGACCCATCGCTGCTCGAGCGGCTGTGCAAAGCGGCGCCTTGGCTTGGCGACATCGTGGCCGCGCTGATTGCCGAACAGGCCAAAGTGCCGACGGGGCGCTTTGCGGGATATCGCTTGCGTGTGCTCGATGGAACGTCGATCTGCCATCCGGGCGCTGACCGCACGACATGGCGGTTGCATGTCGGCTACGATCTGGCAACGGCTCAGGTCGATCAGCTTGAGTTGACCGACATCCATGGTGCCGAGAACCTTCAGCGCCTTACCTACGCACCCGGCGATATCGTGCTGGCCGATCGCTACTATGCAAGACCGCGCGACCTGCGGCCGGTGATCGATGCCGGTGCAGACTTCATCGTGCGGACCGGCTGGAACTCGTTGCGCCTGTTGCAGACGAATGGCGAGCCCTTTGATCTGTTTGCCGCACTCGCCGCTCAGCAAGAGCAGGAAGGCGAGGTGCAGGTTCGTGTCCACGAAGGCATGACGGGGACGCCGCCACCACCGCCGCTGGTCCTGCGCCTCATTGTCCGGCGCAAGGATCCGCAACAGGCCCAAGCCGAGCAAGAGCGCCTGCTCAAGGATGCCCGCAAGCGCGGCAAAAAACCCGATCCGCGCAGTCTCGAGGCGGCGAAGTACATTCTGCTGCTGACCTCGCTGCCGACCGCCACCTTCCCGCCGGCCGATATCCTCACCCTCTATCGCTTCCGCTGGCAAATCGAGCTGGCGTTCAAACGGTTCAAGAGCCTGGCCGGCCTCGACAGCTTGCCGGCCAAGAAGCCGGAACTGGCCCGGGCATGGCTCTACGCCAGACTGATCGTCGCCATCATTGCCGAACAGATTGCCGGGCAAGTCCCGGACTCTCCCCCCTCTGGATGTGGCAACCCCACTGGCTAGCCCCCCATTGGCAAGCCCATCGCGCTGGCGTCTCATGAAGATCGCCCTGGCCACCATTTGCGCCGCCATCCGCGGACCACTTCTGTGGCAGGCCGTCTGTAATCTCGTCACGCGAAGTCGTCGCCACCTCTGTGAGCCGCCGCGACGACGCCGAAAACAATGCGACGATCTACACGCTCGCTTAACCTAGCGCATATGACCCTAACTCTCTCCCCGTAAAAACGGGGAGAGGGGACGTGCCCTGCGAGAGCGAGGTGGGAACGGTGAGGGTGCGACATGTTCCTTCGCCCGCTCGTGGGGAGAAGGTGGCGGCAGCCGGATGAGGGGCGAATACACACAATTATATCAATGGCATAACCGAAAAACGCAAAAAAGCCGGCGCCCCGAAGGGCAACCGGCTTTCCTCCCAAATATGACTCTTGTCAGAACGCGAAAGCCTTCGACGTCAGCGGCGCCGAGGTGGCGTCGGGGCCAAAATCAGCCTCGCCTGAGATCTGCAGCAACTCCTGCAGCCGCTGGCGGGCCCGGTTGACGCGGCTCTTGATGGTGCCCACGGCGCAGCCGCAGATTTCGGCCGCCTCCTCGTAGGAAAAACCCGAGGCGCCGACGAGGATGATTGCCTCGCGTTGATCCGGCGGCAGCTGGTCGAGCGCCTTCTTGAAGTCCTGCAGATCGAGCGCACCATATTGCGAGGGGTGCATCGCCATCGATTCGGTAAACAGCCCGTCGCTGTCCTGCACTTCGCGGCCGCTCTTGCGCATCTGGCTGTAGAGTTCGTTGCGCAGGATCGTAAAGAGCCAGGCCTTCATATTGGTGCCCATCTCGAAATGATCCTGCTTGGCCCAGGCTTTCATGATGGTGTCCTGGACGAGATCGTCGGCACGGTCGTGCCGCCCGATGAGCGAGATCGCGAAGGCGCGAAGGCTTGGGAGTGCCGCCAGCAGTTCCCGCTTGAAGCTGGGTTGCGATTTGTCTTCCATGCGGCGATCCTATTCGGCCATCTTGGCAGAAGCCATCATTTCAGCATGGTCGAGCTTTTCGAGAAGGTCGAGAAAACGATCGGGAATCGCCTCATCCTGTGCGGCCGAATAGAGCGACCGCAGCCTGACGCCGATCTGGTTGTTCGGGTCCAGGATGTCGCTTGCCCGCAGCTCCAGCTTTCGCTGATCGGCTGCTTCTTTCTTGCGTGTAGTCATCAATTCGTCTTCTCGCCGGTTGTCTGTTCTAGGGGCGTGGATGGGATCAAACACGATTTCAACCATCGACATCGAACGTTCCATTGTCGATGTCGCTGGCATTTGCCGTTGCATGGGTCAAAACGCTACGCCCTTTCTTCGTCGGCTGGAATAATGCGGCGCGACGAAAAAAGTTCCTCCCCTTCCGGAACTTTTTTATCAAGGCGGCGTTAACCGCTCATTGAAGCCAATGCCGGCCTGTATGCAGGAGCCCATTAATGACACTTTCTACTCGGATTGCGCCGCACCTTCCTTATCTGCGCCGCTATTCCCGCGCCCTTACCGGCACTCAGACTTCGGGCGACGCTTATGTCGCCGCCGTTCTCGAAGCCATCATCGCCGATCTGTCGATTTTTCCGGATACGGCGAATGACCGGGTCGCACTCTACAAACTGTTCACGCAACTGTTTGGTTCCACCGCAGTCCAGATTCCAGAGCCGACCTCGCCCTATGCCTGGGAGCAACGCGCCACGCTGAACCTTTCCAAGGTTTCGCCGCGCGCCCGTCAGGCCTTCCTGCTCGCCTCCGTGGAAAATTTCCGCGTCGCCGAAATCGCCGAAATTCTGGAGACCGAGGAACAGGATGTCATGCATCTGCTCGACGTCGCGTCGCAGGAGATTTCCCGTCAGGTCGCAACCGATATCATGATCATCGAAGACGAACCGCTGATCGCCATGGATATCGAGCAGATGGTCGAGAGCCTCGGCCATCGCGTCACCGGCATTGCCCGTACGCATGCCGAGGCCGTGGCGCTTTACAACAAGACCAAGCCGAGCATGGTGCTGGCCGACATCCAGCTTGCCGATGGCAGCTCCGGTATCGACGCAGTCAACGACATCCTCAAGACGTCGAGCGTGCCGGTGATCTTCATCACCGCTTTCCCGGAACGGCTTCTGACCGGCGAGCGCCCGGAACCGACTTTCCTGGTCACCAAGCCGTTCAATCCCGACATGGTCAAGGCACTGATCAGCCAGGCTCTTTTCTTCAATGAATCGACCAGAGTAGCCGCCTGAGACGCAATTTTCCGGCCTTCGGAACCAAATCGCCAAAGCAGGCGTTCCGGTGCTACCGGGACGCTCCGGTGGCTTTAACGGTTTTTTGCAGCGCTTTGTTCTAGAGTTGGCAGGCGGTGTCTGTAAGGGCGCTCCCTTCAGCGACGTTCAAGATGTCACAAGGAAAGGCGGCCGAGTGAATACGACTGAACCATTGTCCGGCATGCCTTTTACCTTCGAAGGCAAAGCCGCAATGATGGAACGCGCGCTCGGCAGCGCCGGGATTTCGATCCTCTGCCAGGACGCCCGACTGTCGATTTTCTACGCCGAAAATCTGCCGCCGCATTTTGCAGCACTCTTTACGCCCGGCAGCAGCGACGCCGCCCTTTTCGGCGACGCCCATGGGCGATATCTGACAGCGCTGAAACACAAGGTGCTGGAAACCGGCATCCCCAACAATGCCGAAGTCGAGATCGACGTTGACGGCGAAAGGCGCACTTATGAACTGAAGATCCAGCGCACCGGCGAACGCGGCGCATATGGACTTTTGTCCGTCATGGCTGAAGTCACCGAAAGCCGGCATCGCGAAAAAGTTCTGAAGTCGCTGCTGCGCGAACTCTCACACCGCTCGAAGAACCTCCTCGCCATCATCCAGGGCATTGCCACGCAGACGGCGCGCAACACGCTCTCTCTCGACAGCTTCCTCCTCAAGTTCCGCGGACGGCTGCAATCGCTTTCCAACTCGCAGGACCTGATCACGGATTCGAGCTGGCGTGGCGCCTATCTCTTCGAACTCGCCGAAAAGCAGTTTGCCCCCTATTGGCCGGAGACGGCCGGCTCCATGCCGATCTACGGGATCAACGCTCATCTGACGCCGAATGCCGCCGTGCATCTCGGGCTCGCCCTCCACGAACTCATCGTCAACTCCGCCTCCTTTGGCGCGATATCAGGCGGCGCCGCGTCCATCACGCTGAATTGCCGCGAAGCCATGATCAACGACAGGAAAGCGATCGAAGTCGCCTGGGCGGAAGTGCTGCATGATCAGTCGGAAGTCCACGAATTCAGCGACAACAGCTTCGGCCGCACCGTGCTGGAGCGTGTCGTGCCTTCTTCGGTCAACGGCAAGGCGGAGTTGAACCTCGTTCCCGGCCGCATCGAATATCGTCTGACCATTCCGGAAACTGAATTCGAGATCTTCAAGCGAGTGTGAAAGCCTTGGAGACAGCCAAAAACGGAAAAACAGCCGGTGCGAGGGCGGCGCACCGGCTGTCTTCACTCACCGGGAGGGGACCGTGAGTACGTCCGGATAGTGGGTTGGGGGCGCGCATGTTGGGTCGATGCGATCACCATCCGGATATCGCAATAACGACGACATCAAACTTTGGTTCCCTGCCATCCGAAAAAAATTCGACTTTTTTGAATCTTTTTTCGGATGCCCTTCCTTCATCGCGCGCTCAGCCGTTTCACTGATATAGAGCGATTAATTTCTTCCAGCAAAAACAGTGGATTACTTGCGAGACAGCAAGACAAAATCGTCAAAATTTTACCGTTTGATAAATTTTTAAACCTGAGTTACGCTTTCCCTCACAGGCCGTTTACCAATAATGAGGGAACTTCAATGGAACGACTGGAAACGGGGATTCATGCCGGCCGGCTTTCGCCCACCGAGTATGAGGCTAATTTTTCCGATCTTCATCCGCGCCTCGACAATCATGAGGCGCTGGTCGCCGCTGACCGCTGTTATTTCTGTTACGACGCGCCATGCATGACGGCCTGTCCCACCTCGATCGACATTCCGCTGTTCATCCGCCAGATTTCGACCGGCAATCCGATCGGCTCGGCAAAGACGATCTTCGACCAGAACATCCTTGGCGGCATGTGCGCCCGCGTCTGTCCCACCGAAGAACTCTGCGAACAGGCCTGTGTGCGCAACACGGCTGAAGAGCGGCCGGTCGAGATCGGCGGCCTGCAGCGTTATGCGACCGATGCCGCCATGCAGGCCGGCCGGCAGTTCTATGCCAGAGCCGAACCGACC
Source organism: Rhizobium leguminosarum bv. trifolii WSM1325 (assembly GCA_000023185.1). Classification (NCBI taxonomy): domain Bacteria; kingdom Pseudomonadati; phylum Pseudomonadota; class Alphaproteobacteria; order Hyphomicrobiales; family Rhizobiaceae; genus Rhizobium; species Rhizobium leguminosarum. The sequence continues at coordinate 3,280,209 of CP001622.1, forward strand.
GGAAAGACGATCGCCGTTGTCGGCGCCGGCCCGGCCGGCCTTGCCGCTGCCCATCGACTGGCCGTAAACGGCCATTCCGTCGTCATCTATGATGCCAGGGAAAAGTCCGGTGGCCTCAACGAATACGGCATCGCCACCTACAAGACGGTCGACGATTTCGCCCAGAAGGAAGTCGACTACGTCCTCGCGATCGGCGGCATCGAGGTCCGGCACGGTGAGCGTCTCGGCCGCGACTTCTCGCTTTCCGATCTGCAGGCGCAATATGACGGCGTCTTCCTCGGTATCGGCCTTGCCGGCGTCAACGCGCTACGCATCGAGGGCGAGAACCTTGCAGGCGTCGACGACGCCGTCGATTTCATCGCCGCCCTCCGCCAGGCCGAAGACAAGAGCGACATCGCCATCGGCCGCCGCGTCGTCGTCCTTGGCGGCGGCATGACGGCGATCGACGCTGCCGTGCAGGCAAAGCTGCTCGGCGCCGAGGAGGTGACGATCTGTTACCGCCGTGGCAAGGAACACATGAACGCGTCGGAATTCGAGCAGGATCTGGCAAGCTCCAAGGGCGTCATCATCCGCCACTGGCTGGCGCCGAAATCGATCCTGTCGCAGGACGGCAAAGTCGCCGCTATCGAGGTGGAATATACAAGGATTGTCGAAGGCCGCCTGGTCGGCACCGGCGAAACCGGTGTGATTGCCGCCGACCAGATTTTCAAGGCGATCGGTCAGAGCTTTGACGCTTCTGGTCTCGGTTCGCTGCGCATGGAATCCGGCCGCATCGCTGTCGATGGCGAAGGCCATACCTCGCTCGACGGCGTCTGGGCCGGCGGCGACTGCGTCTTCGGCGGCGACGATCTCACGGTTTCCGCCGTCGCCCATGGCCGCGATGCGGCTGAATCCATCCATCGTGCCCTCACCGCAGCAGCCGCTCCGGCTGTCGCGGTCGCTTGAAGGGGAGAATGAACAATGGCTGATCTCCGCAATAATTTCGTCGGCATCAAGTCCCCCAACCCGTTCTGGCTGGCGTCTGCGCCGCCGACCGACAAGGCCTACAATGTCGAGCGCGCCTTCAAGGCCGGCTGGGGCGGCGTGGTCTGGAAGACACTCGGCGAGGAAGGCCCACCCGTCGTCAACGTCAACGGCCCGCGCTACGGTGCGATCTGGGGCGCCGACCGCCGCCTGCTCGGTCTGAACAACATCGAGCTCATCACCGACCGCGACCTCTACACCAACCTGCGAGAGATGAAGCAGGTGAAGATGAACTGGCCGGACCGGGCGCTGATCGCCTCGATCATGGTACCCTGCGAGGAAGAGGCCTGGAAGGCGATCCTGCCCTTGGTCGAAGAGACCGGCGCCGACGGTATCGAGCTCAATTTCGGCTGTCCGCACGGCATGTCGGAGCGCGGCATGGGCTCGGCGGTCGGCCAGGTGCCTGAGTATATCGAGATGGTCGTGCGCTGGTGCAAGCAGTACACCCGCATGCCCGTCATCACCAAGCTGACGCCCAACATTAGCGATATCCGCCGCCCCGCCCGCGCCGCCAAGGCCGGCGGCACCGATGCCGTCTCGCTGATCAACACGATCAATTCGATCGTCTCCGTCGATCTCGACAACTTCGCCCCCAACCCGACGGTCGGCGGCAAGGGCAGCCATGGCGGTTATTGCGGCCCGGCGGTAAAGCCGATCGCGCTCAACATGGTGGCCGAGATCGCCCGCGATCCGGAAACCTACGGCCTGCCGATCTCGGGCATCGGCGGCATCACCACCTGGCGCGACGCGGCCGAATTCCTCGTGCTCGGCTCCGGCAACGTCCAGGTCTGCACGGCGGCGATGACCTACGGCTTCAAGATCGTCCAGGAGATGATCACTGGCCTCTCCGACTGGATGGACGAAAAGGGCCACCGCAGCCTCGACGACATTACCGGCCGCGCCGTGCCCAACGTCACCGACTGGCAATATCTCAACCTCAACTACATCGCCAAGGCGAAGATCGACCAGGACGCCTGCATCAAATGCGGCCGCTGCTACATCGCCTGCGAGGATACCTCGCACCAGGCGATCACCAACTTCGTCGATGGCGCTCGCCATTTCGAGGTGGTGGACGAGGAATGCGTCGGCTGCAATCTCTGCGTCAGCGTCTGCCCGGTCGAGAACTGCATCACCATGGAGCAGCTTCCCGCCGGCGCCCTCGACAAGCGCACCGGCCGCGTGGTCGATCCGAACTATGCCAACTGGACCACGCACCCGAACAACCCGATGGCCCGGCAGGCGGCGGAGTAGGGATCTGCAACGCCGCGGAAAGACGCGGCATGTCGTGACCTGTGAAAACGGCGCCCTTCGCGGAAGGACGCCGTTTGCTGTTTGTGGTCAGTCCATGCGATTGCGGATCACAGCTTGAAACTCTTGACTTCGTTGCCTCTCTCGATGGTTCGGTTGGCGATGAAGCGCCCGGATTTGGCCGCCTCCTGCTTCTCCACTTCGAGATGGCGCAGCATTGCCTCCAGACGCCGGAGCGCCAGGGCCTTGTTGCGATGCTGGGAACGCTCATCGCGCGCGGTCGCGACAAGACCCGTAGGCCGATGCAGGACGCGAACCGCACTGTCGGTCGTATTCTGGTGCTGCCCGCCCGGTCCGCCGGCTCTCAGCGTCTCGAAACGCAGGTCGGCTGGATCAATCGTCACCTCGCCGCCTTCCGGTTTTGTATCGATACGCTGAACCGAGACATACCAGTTCTGCCGTTTGTGACCCGGACGCACCTGGCTCTTGAAGGTAAAACGGATCGTCCCGCAATAGTCATTGGCAATCTGCTCCGCCTCGAAACCATTGAGGCTGACGATTGCCGACTTTGCACCGTGCTGATCCGGCATCGGGCCAAGATTGGTTTCGAAAGAGCACCCGAGCCGTACAGCCTCCCGCTCGAGAATGCCGAGAAGCGCCGCCAGCGCCATGCGGCATTCCACCGGGCCGTTGCCTGCGGTAATGAGAAGATCAATAGCGCTCATGGCCACGTCCTCCTTCCCTGCGATATTCAGGTTTTCGCCGGCGCTGCTCAACTTCCGCTTCATCAACCGCCTTCTTGAAGGTGACAAGCGGCCGAAAGCTGGCAAGCCTCACGACCAGGCTCTCATTTTCCAGATCGGTCACCACCTGCCCGGCATCCTTGTATGCGGATGCCGCCTCCTCGACGACAAGGGAGCGATCGTCGCAGATGGCGATACCGCCCCAGGAATTGCGCAACAGCTGTTCTCGTTCGGAGCGATTGCGGCCGACACGCCCGTGCATGGTGGCGCGGTCATATTTGCGACCGGCCCCGTGAGAGATGCCATCCAGCGAACGGGCAACGCCAGCGCTCGGACGAACCACATAACTGAGGCTCGCTCGAGATCCCGCAATCGGCGCAAGTTTGCCCGATACGACCGCTGCCGCACCCTTGTAGTGCACAAACCCACGATCGGACGGGCGAATGAGATTGTGCGGCACGTCGGCGATGAGACGCAGATCGACATGAAGCGCTGCGGCCGCCCGTTCTGCGATCAGTCGTCGGTTCAACGATGCCCAGGCAACGCACTGGTCATGGCGCATAAGCCAGGCGGTGCCGGCCTCAGAACCGGAAGCAAGACCGGCTGCGAGCCCCGAATGAGCGGCCACCATCTCCGAGAATATGGTGGCACCAAGAGAGCGCGAACCGGAATGAACCAGCAGATAGAGCCCCTGATCATCGAGTCCCTCGGCAGATCCGCCTTCGGCGAGATCCTCCACAGCCTGCAACTCGCAGAAATGATTGCCGCCGCCGATCGTGCCAAGCGCACCGGGTGTCAGATCGGTGGACAGACCTGCCTCCGCGAGAAGTTCCGCGGCATCTCCGATCGCCTGCGTTTCAAACCGGCGAAGCCGTTCCGCCGCCCTGTCGATCTTCAGTTTGCGCAACGGAAGATCCAGGCCGAAGAGCGACATGCCGCAACCGATATCATTGCCGATCAACAGCGGGTGCAGCCGGGACGACAACAATGCCACGCCAGTCGCACCATATTTTCCGGGGTGCAGATCTGGAAAGGCGGCGATTTCCATAACACCCGGCAGGCGGGACATTTCGTCAAGTTGGTCTAAAGCGGCGCCTTCGATCCAGGCGCTACCGGAAAAGAAACGATTGATGACCGCCGGATGTGCCGACGACGTCATCGGGGAGCTTTCGCTCCCAATGAAATTGCCCATGATAATGAACCTGGATATGAGTGGTCTTTCATCGCCAAAACGGCGATGTTCAACCGGCATTCATCGGCCCGTTGGCCGAGTTAAGCCGAAACCCTCTCGGGGCGTGCTGAGATATTCGTCATCGTGGCGCTCCCTTTCCAGAAACATCGAGAGCGCCCACTTAGGTGAAATGGCAAGGAAATGCAAGCATGGGATGCTCTAACCGCCGAATGACTTCCGATAGGCATGCGGGCTCGTCCCCAGTCGCCTGCGAAAGTGATGCCGCATGGTCGCCAGTGTTCCAAAGCCGCTGGCGGCGGCGATGTCATCGAGCGAAACAGCAAGTTCCTTCTCCAGCAGATCGCGAGCATGGCGCAGCCTCTCCTTCAGCAGCCATTCGCCGACGCTGAGGCCCGTCGTCGCTTCGAAGCGCCGCTGGAAGGTGCGCATGCTCATGCCGGCTCTTTTCGCAAGCAGGCTGATCGGCTGGTCCTCGGAAAAGCTTTCGCGCATCCATTCGATCAGCGGCCCGAGGCGGATGCCCTCGCGTTCCTCGGGAACCGGCGCGTGAATGAACTGCGCCTGTCCGCCTTCGCGGTGCGGCGGCACGACGAGGCGGCGGGCGACGCTGTTTGCGGCCTCCGAACCGAAGTCGCCGCGCACCACATGCAGGCAGAGATCGATGCCGGCAGCACTGCCCGCCGCCGTCAGCAGGCTGCCCTCGTCCATGTAGAGAACGTCGGCATCGACTGCGATATCGGGATAACGCGCGGCGATCGAGGCGACATAACGCCAATGTGTCGTCGCCCTGCGGTTGGCAAGCAGCCCCGATCCGGCAAGAACCGCAACACCCGAGCAGAGCGACATGACGCGCGCGCCGCGCTGATGCGCTGCCCTGAGCGCTGCGGCGAGAGGTTCCGGCACCGGCGCATCGATTGCCCGCCAGCCGGGCACGACAATCAGGTCCGCCTCATCAAGCACTTCCAGTCCGTTGTCGACTGCGACCGTCAGCCCTCCCGCTGCGCGAAGCGGACCCGGTTCGATACCGCAGACCGAGAAGCGATACCAACCTTCGCCCATCTCAGGGCGTGGCAGGCCGAAGACCTCGTAGGCGATGCCGAATTCGAAGGTGCAGAGCCCGTCATAGGCAAGCGCGGCGACCAGCGGTCCTTTTGTCTGCTGCGGCGATGAGTTTGGCATGATCTTTACGCTGTCGGTCATGATGGCCAATTTCGTAAAGCTCTAGCATCGGCGATACCAGGCGGCAACTTCAGAAAAAGGAAGACCGATGCTAAGCCCCGTTTCCCAAATACCTGCTGCAGCTCCGGATGCCGCTGTCGCTCACTTTGCCGCCAAGCTTGCCTTCGAAACCGATTGCTCCGACGTGCATGCCGCCTTTGCGGCCGGCAAAGTCGATTTCGTTCTCCTCGATGTGCGCTCGCCGCAGCTCTTCGCAGAATCCCATATTCCAGGAGCGATCAACCTGCCGCACGGCAAGATGACGGCACACCGCATGTCGACATGGGCAAGCGATACGCTGTTCGTCGTCTATTGCGCCGGCCCGCATTGCAACGGCGCCGACAAGGCTGCCTTCCGCCTCGCCAGTCTTGGCCTCCAGGCCAAGCTGTTGATCGGCGGCATGACCGGCTGGGCCGATGAAGGCTTCGCCTTCGAACAGGGCGTCCCCGCTGCCGCCTGATCGGCCTCCCGTCTCCCCCTTACAATTATACGGCGGGGAGACGGGAATTCGCCGCCGTCAGAACTCGACGACCACCTTGCCGAAGGGCCCGCGATAGAGATGATCGAGCGCCTCAGGGAATTCGTTGAAGGCATAACGCTTGTCGATCACAGGCTTCAGCCCGGTCTGGTCGATTGCCCGCACGAGGTCTTCCAGCGCACGGCGATGGCCGACGGATATGCCCTGCACAACCGGCGCCTTGAGCAGCAGCGGGCCGGCCGGGCCGGAAACCTCGAAACCCTCGAGCACGCCGATCACGGAAATGCGGCCATTGATCGCCACCGCCTTCAGCGCCTGGCCGAGATGCGGGCCGCCGACGATCTCAAGCACGTGATCGGCGCCATAGCCGCCGGTCAACTGATAGAGTTGCTCAACCCAGTCGCCCTCATGGCGGTTGATCGCGTGATCGGCGCCGAGGGCAACGGCGCGGCCGAGCTTCTCGGCACTACCTGATGTGATGAAGACCTCCGCGCCATGCGCCTTGGCGATCTGCAGACCGAAGAGCGCCACACCGCCGGTGCCTTGCACCAGAACCTTGTCGCCGGCCTTCAGACCGCCGCGTTCGATCAGCGCGAACCAGGCAGTCAGCCCGGCGCAGGGTAAGGTGCTCGCCTGCGCCGCGTCGAGCGTGTCAGGTGCACGCGAATACCATTCTTCGGAAAGCACGGTGTATTGCGAGAGGACGCCGGGATAGAAGCCGCCGCGCGTCTTGTAAGGTGGCGTGCGCGCATCGCCCAAGCCGCGTCCGTCGATCCAGTCGGGCGAAAACGTCGAGATGACACGATCGCCCGGCTTGAAACGGCTGACCTCGGGTCCGACTGCCTCGACGACTCCTGCCATATCGGAAGCGGGCACGAAGGGAAATTGCAGCGGCAACCCCATGCCGCTCTCCAGCACCAGCCGGTCGCGGAAATTGAGCGAGACGGCTTCCGTCCGGACCAGAACCCTGTTTCCCGAAACCGGTTCGAGCCTCCGCTCGCCGATCGTCAGCTGGCGCTCCGGTCCAACCGCGTCGATCTGCCATTGCCGTGTCGTCTGCATTGTCTTGCTCCTTGTTCATTGCAGGGAGGACAAGGATATCGTTGAATATTTCGCACCAGTTGCGATATTAATTCTCCCAAATGGTTCCAAAGAGGAAACAAATGGAACGGCTGAAGGGTATCTCGATCTTTGTCGAAGCCGTCGAGGCAGGTGGCTTTTCGGCTGCCGCCGAGCGGCTCCATCTCACGCGTTCGGCGGTCGGCAAGACGATCGCACGTCTGGAGCAGCGTCTCGGCGTGCGCCTCTTCAACCGCACGACACGCATGCAGAGCCTTACCGAGGAAGGCCGCTTCTTCTACGAGCGCTGCCTGCGGGCGGTCGAGGAAATCCGCCTCGGGGAAGCCATGCTGGAATCCGGCCGGCGTGACGTGCGCGGCCGGCTGCGCATCTCGATGCCCGTGCTTTTCGGCCGCCACTGCATCGCGCCGACCCTCGCACGCCTGCTCGATGAACATCCGAACCTCGAACTCGACCTTTCCTTCAACGACCGTATCGTCGACCTGCTCGAAGACGGCTTCGATCTTGTCATTCGCAACGGGCCGTTGAAGGACAATCCGGATCTGATGGCCCGGGCGATCGCCCGCCAGCGCATGACCGTCTGCGCATCGCCCGCCTATCTGGAAAAACATGGCGAGCCGCAAACGGTGTTCGATATTCCGCGGCATGAAGGCATCGTCTACAGGCGGGGCGATGACGACAAGGGTTGGATATTTCCGACTGCGGCCGATCCCGGGCGGCGGCTGGTGCCAAAGGCGCGACTGCGGCTCGACGACCTCGCTTCGATTTCCGATGCGGCCGTCGCCGGACGCGGTCTTGCCTGGCTGCCATGCTGGCTGGTCCGCGAGGAGGTGCTGGCAGGCCGGCTCATTCAGGTATTGAAGCAGGAACCGGCCAATGTCTTCGATGCCCATGCCGTGTGGCTGCGCTCCCCGGTCATGCTGCCGAAGGTGCGGCTCGCGATCGATACGCTCGCCGCCAGACTGCCGGCAATGATGGGCTGAAGCGCTCGCCGCGCCTGCGAGCGACGAGAAACCTATGTTATTCTTCGGCTTTCTCTGGAAATAACGCGATACCGCAGTATATCCGCTCATTCACCGTCCGTTGTGGGCGGCCGCCATATCACTCGGAAAAACGCCAGCATGTCACTTCGCAGCGCCCTCCGCGCACAAACTGCAGATTGCCACACCGCGGTGGACACTCTCTTCGGCAGTTTCGACCTCTCACGCATCCAGGATTACAAGGCTTTCTTGCGCGCGCATGCCCGGGTCGTACCATCAGTCGAACATGCGCTTGAGAATGGAGGAATCGGCCGTCTGCTGCCGGACTGGCCGGAACGAAGGCGGGCGCATCTATTGGCTGCCGACATCCGGGAACTCGATGATCGATTGCCGGTGCTGCTGCCGCAACCGGTATTGCGCTGCGAAGCAGCGGTCTGGGGCGCCGCCTATGTCCTTGAAGGCTCCAAGCTCGGCGGCGCGCTGCTCGCCAAGGCCGTGCCCGACCACTTGCCCAGCAGCTATCTGAGCCCGCAAGGCCCGAAGGGCGCCATACGGCTTTTCATGGATCGTCTCGACGCGAGCGAGGTGGACGATCCGGGTGCGGCTGTCGCCGCAGCCCGCGATGTCTTCGATCTCTTCCTCAAAGCGGGGCAAGTCGAATTGGAAGCCGTCCCATGAACGGCACGCACGAACCGGTCGATCTCACCAATTGCGACCGTGAGCCGATCCACCAGCTCGGCTCCGTCCAGCCCTTCGGCTTTCTATTGGCCGCATCCTCAGACTGGATTGTCATGCGCGCCTCCGCAAATCTGGCGGAGTTTATCGGAGTGACAGAGGCCAACGCGATCGGCCGTCCTGTTCTCTCTCTGATTACACCCGAAGCACTCCACACAATCCGCAACAAGCTTACCACGTTGCGCGGTTCGGACGTCGTCGAGCGCATTTTCGGCATTGCTCTGACGTCCGATCAAAACAGGTTCGACCTTGCCGTGCACCTGAACGGAGGTCAGGTCATCATCGAAGGCGAGCGCTGCCAGGAAGACAGGCACGACGCCGCGTCACTCTCGATGCGCAGCATGATGTCCCGCCTCGATCACACGGAAACACTGGAAGCTTTCTTCCGTGAGGGTGCAAGACAAGCGCGGGCGCTTACCGGTTTCGATCGGGTCATGGTCTATCGTTTCGACGAAAGCGGTTCCGGCGAAGTCGTGGCGGAAGCCGCCCGGGCCGGCATCGGATCGTTCCTCGGGCTGCACTACCCGGCTTCCGACATTCCGGTACAGGCGCGCGCGCTTTATCAGCGCAACCTGTTCCGTATCATTGCTGATGTCGACGCCGTCCCGGTCCCGATCCTGCCGCCGCTCGATGAGCACGGCCGGCCGCTCGACCTCTCCATGTCGGTCTTGCGTTCGGTCTCGCCGATCCACATCGAATATTTGAAAAACATGGGCGTTGGCGCTTCGCTCTCCATATCGATCGTTGTCGACGGTAGGCTCTGGGGCCTGTTTGCCTGCCATCACTACGGCCCGCGTCTGCCTTCGGCCCAAAGCCGCTCCACTGCCGAACTCTTCGGCCAGATGTTTGCGTCGCGCCTTGAAAGCCGCGAACGGCGACTGGCTCTCGACTACGAGACCAAGGCGCGCCGCATTGCCGACCGGCTTCTCACCTCCGTCGCAGACAATGCGAGCCTGCTCGACGATCCGGCCTGGCTGATCGAGGCGCTCGCCGACGCCATTCCTGCCGACGGGATCGGCGTCTGGATCAACGGCCGGCTGGCACTTGCCGGTAACGGGCCGAATGAGAGAGGCTTCGCAGCCCTCGTCCGCCACCTCAACCGCAACGCCGCCGGCCGCATCTATGCCGTGGACAGGCTCGCGGAAACCTATCTGGATCTTGAGGTCGACGATGCTGTAGCAGGCATGCTCGCCATTCCGATCTCGCGTTCGCCGCGCGATTATGTGGTGCTTTTCCGTCAGGAATTAGTGCGCACAGTTCGCTGGGGCGGCGATCCGTACAAGCCGGTGGAATACGGTCCGAATGGCCCGCGGCTGACGCCGCGCAAGAGTTTCGAAGCCTGGTCGGAACTGGTGCGCGGCCGCTCCCTCCCCTTCACCGAGGCCGAGCGCCGTGTCGCCGAAACGATCCGCGTCACATTGATCGAGGTGGTGTTGCGCCTCACCGACGAGGTCAGTATGGCGCGCCAGACGGCAAACGAGCGCCAGGAACTGCTGATTGCCGAGCTGAACCACCGCGTCCGCAACATATTGAGCCTTATCACCGGTATCATCCGGCAGTCGCAGGCAACGTCGGTCGGCCTTGGCGACTACATCCGCCAGCTCGAGGGCCGCATCCAGTCGCTCGCCCGCGCCCATGACCAGATCACCCGCGATCACTGGGCGCCTGCTTCGCTCCGGCAATTGCTGCTGGCAGAGACCGCCGCCTATCTCGGGAAAAATGCGCAACGCATCCAGATGGGCGGCGAGGATGTACTGCTGGAACCGCACGCCTTTTCCACCGCCGCCCTTGTCTTCCACGAGCTGATGACCAACAGCGCCAAATATGGCAGCCTTTCCGGCACCGGCAGCGGCACGGTCCAACTTGGCTGGCACCGCGACGACGAGGGCAATCTGCGCATTGGCTGGCGCGAAAAGCATGGTCCGCCCGTCATCGAACCCACCCGCCATGGCTTCGGTTCGACGATCATCCGCCGCTCGATCCCCTATGACCTCGGCGGCAAGGCGGAGGTCCGCTACCTCAGGGATGGGCTCGAGGCCGATTTCTGCATTCCGGCGCGACATGTCGTCGGCCCGACCAGCGAACGGTCAAATCCGGTTCCGATCGGAGCAACCGAACCCAAGACCAATCCCGACGATCAACCGCTTTCCGGCCTGAACGTGCTGCTGGTGGAAAACAATCTGATCATCGCCATGGATGGGGAGGATATCCTGCGCCGCCTGGGCGCCGACGTCGCAACGGCACCAAGTGTCACTGAGGCGATGGAAATCCTGGCCGGCCAGTCCTTCGATCTGGCGCTTCTCGATGTCAATCTTGGCGATGAGACGAGTTTCGGGATTGCCGACCGGCTGGCAGCTGATGGCGTGCCCTTCGTTTTTGCCACGGGGTATGGGGAAGGCATCGCCCAGGCAAACAGCCACTCGGATGCACCCGTGCTGCAGAAGCCTTATACGATGGAAGGCGTGACGGATATTCTTGCCCGGGTACAGCTTCGCAGGAGCGGGTAAAACCCTCACCCTCCGAGAGGATCCGGTCGCAGCCCGCCGATGAAGAGCTGTTCCAGAAACCGCGCCGCATCCTCGAAACGCCCTTCGCCCGAATGTTCCTGCCCCAGCACCGCGCGCACCTGGACGTCGAAATCCGCGTAATGCTGCGTCGTCGACCAGATGGAGAAGATCAGGTGATAGGGATCGCATTTGACGATCTTGCCTGACTTCGCCCAGGTGCGGATGACCTCCGCCTTCTCGTCGACCAATTCCTTCAGCGGTCCCTTCAGCTCGTCCTCGATATGCGGCGCGCCCTGCAGCACCTCGTTGGCGAAAAGCCGGCTCTCGCGAGGAAAATCGCGTGCCATCTCCAGCTTGCGGCGGATGTAGCTGCGGATTTCCGCCTCCGGATTGCCTTCGGCGTCGAAGGCCCGCAGCGGCTCCAGCCAGGTGTAGAGCACCCGGTCGATCAGCGCCCGGTGCATGGCTTCCTTGGTGCGGAAATAATAGAGCAGGTTGGGTTTCGACATGCCGGCCACTTCGGCAATCTGGTCGATGGTCGAACCGCGAAAGCCGCTTGCCGAAAACACATCGAGCGCGGCTTCCAGGATCTGCTCTTCCTTCTCTTCCTGGATTCGCGTCCGCCTCAGGGTTTTCGCTGCTCTCGGTATGGTCACAGGCTGTCGTTTCCCCTTGAAATTCAACTTCTTCGCTCAAGTTTTGGTTGGGGACGACCCTCGCCGCTTCCTTGAGCAACTACCCGCATTTTTATCGGCGATTTTCGTGATTTTCGTCTTGAGCCCGGCGGTGGAAGTTGTAATGTTTACCAATCGGTCAAATTATCCGTCAGATGTAAAACAAAGGCAACTGGCGATTTTCCGGCGCTCGACAAAACCAATAAGGGGGCGCAGGAACGGACCACGGGAACAGGCAGGCATGCCCCTTGCATGACTGCCGCAAACAGGTGAGGGCATACAAAATGGTGGCAGCACCAGGCGAGAACATGCGCGTCAATGGCGACCGTCTCTGGGACAGTCTCATGGACATGGCGAAGATCGGCCCCGGCATAGCAGGCGGCAACAATCGCCAGACGCTGACGGATGCCGATGCGCAAGGGCGCAGCCTCTTCAAGACATGGTGCGACGATGCCGGTTTGACCATGGGCGTCGACCGCATGGGCACGATGTTCGCCACCCGCCCCGGCACCGATCCCGATGCCTTGCCCGTCTATGTCGGCTCACATCTCGACACCCAGCCGACCGGCGGCAAATATGACGGTGTGCTCGGCGTACTTGCGGCTCTCGAAGTCGTGCGCACCATGAACGATCTCGGCATCAAGACCAAACATCCGATCGTCGTGACCAATTGGACGAATGAGGAAGGCGCGCGTTTTGCCCCCGCCATGCTGGCGTCAGGCGTCTTCGCCGGCGTGCACAGCCTGGACTTTGCCTATAATCGCAGGGACCCCGAGGGCAATCTGTTCGGCGACGAATTGAAGCGTATCGGTTGGGTCGGCGACGAAGAGGTCGGCGCCCGCAAGATGCACGCCTATTTCGAATATCACATCGAGCAGGGACCGATCCTCGAAGCCGAGGAAAAGCAGATCGGCGTCGTCACCCATTGCCAGGGCCTCTGGTGGCTGGAATTCACGCTGATCGGCAAGGAAGCCCATACCGGCTCGACGCCGATGAACCTGCGTGTCAATGCCGGCCTTGCCATGGCCCGCATCCTGGAAATGGTCCAGGGCGTGGCGATGGGCGAACAGCCGGGCGCCGTCGGCGGCGTCGGACAGGTGTTCTTCTCGCCGAATTCCCGCAACGTCCTGCCGGGCAAGGTGGTCTTCACCGTCGACATCCGCTCGCCCGACAAGGAGAAGCTCGACCGTATGCGGGCAAAGATCGAGGCGAAGGCGCCTGAGATCACCGACGCACTCGGCGTCGGCTGTTCCATCGAGGCGATCGGCCACTTCGAGCCGATCACCTTCGATCCGGAACTGGTCACGTCGGTGCGCGATGCCGCCGAGCGACTCGGCTACAGCCACATGAACATCATCTCCGGCGCCGGCCACGACGCCTGCTGGGCCGCCAAGGTCGCACCGGCAACGATGGTCATGTGCCCCTGCGTCGGCGGGCTCTCGCACAATGAGGCGGAAGAGATCTCCAAGGAATGGGCGATGGCGGGAGCCGATGTGCTATTTCATGCCGTGGTGGAAACGGCGGAGATCGTGGTGTGAGCGCAACCGAAGCGGTGGTCGTCATGGATGGCACTCGACTGGTCGGGCATGATAAATTTCATGACAGCTTCGCCGAGACGTTCGGCTTTCCTGACTTCTACGGTCGCAACATGGACGCCTGGATCGACTGTATGAGCTGTCTCGACGACCCCGATGCTGGGATGTCGAAACTGACCATCGAGCCAGGAAAAGCTCTGACCGTTCGGATCAACAACTATCTGCATTTCAAGGATGCAGCGCCGCAACAGTGGGTCGACCTGATGGAATGCGCAGCGTTCGTGAATTGGCGCCGCACTGAAAAGGGCCGCGGCGCAGTCCTGGCTTTAGCGTTTTACGATTGAGGATATGATCATGACCACAGTCATCAAGAACGGCACCATCGTCACCGCCGACCTGACCTATAAGGCTGACGTGAAAATCGACGGCGGCAAGATCATCGAGATTGGTCCGAACCTCTCGGGCGACGAGACGCTGGATGCGACCGGCTGTTATGTAATGCCCGGCGGTATCGATCCGCACACCCACCTCGAAATGCCCTTCATGGGTACTTATTCCTCCGACGATTTCGAAAGCGGCACGCGCGCCGCCCTTTCCGGCGGCACGACCATGGTGGTCGATTTCGCCCTGCCCGCCCCCGGCCAGTCGCTGCTCGAGGCGCTGACCATGTGGGACAACAAATCGACCCGCGCCAATTGCGACTATTCCTTCCACATGGCGGTCACCTGGTGGAGCGAGCAGGTCTTCAAGGAGATGGAGACCATCGTCCGCGACAAGGGCATCAACACCTTCAAACACTTCATGGCCTACAAGGGCGCGCTGATGGTGGACGATGACGAGATGTTCGCGTCGTTCCAACGCTGCGCCGAACTCGGCGCCCTGCCGCTCGTCCATGCCGAAAATGGCGACGTCGTCGCCTCGATGTCGGCAAAGCTGCTTGCCGAGGGCAATAACGGCCCCGAGGCGCATGCCTACTCCCGCCCGGCGGAAGTCGAGGGTGAGGCCACCAACCGCGCCATCATGATCGCCGACATGGCCGGCTGTCCTGTTTATATCGTCCACACCTCCTGCGAACAGGCCCACGAGGCGATCCGCCGCGCCCGCGCAAAGGGCATGCGTGTCTATGGCGAACCGCTGATCCAGCACCTGACGCTCGACGAGAGCGAATATTCGAATCCCGACTGGGATCATGCGGCCCGCCGGGTGATGTCGCCGCCTTTCCGCAACAAGCAGCATCAGGATTCGCTCTGGGCAGGTCTTGCCTCCGGCTCGCTGCAGGTCGTCGCCACCGACCATTGCGCCTTCACCACGGCGCAGAAGCGTTTTGGCGTCGGCGACTTCACCAAGATCCCGAACGGCACCGGCGGCCTCGAAGACCGTATGCCGATGCTCTGGACGCATGGTGTCAACACCGGCCGGCTGACGATGAACGAATTCGTCGCCGTCACTTCAACCAACATCGCCAAGATCCTCAACATCTATCCGAAGAAGGGCGCGATCCTTGTCGGCGCCGACGCTGACATCGTCGTCTGGGACCCGCAACGTTCCAAGACCATTTCGTCCAAGGCCCAGCAGTCGGCGATCGACTACAACGTCTTCGAAGGCAAGGAAGTGACCGGCCTGCCGCGCTATACGCTGACGCGCGGCGTCGTCGCGATCGAGGAAGGTGCGATCAAGACCCGCGAGGGTCACGGCGAATTCGTCAGGCGCGAGCCGGTCACGGCTGTCAGCAAGGCGCTTTCCCAGTGGAAGGATATCACTGCACCGCGCAAGGTGACGCGTAGCGGCATTCCGGCAAGCGGCGTATGACGATGGCGTATGACGATACGGCCATCAACCGAGGACCGCTGCCTCTATGCCAATGACCTCACGCCGGCACCAAAGCGTCCAACTCCGGCAGAAGCACGACGCTTTCCTGCTCGTTCGGATCGGTGCGCGCGATGATCGCCGTGCACGGCGTGCTGCTGAGGTTCGCCGGCAGGTGTGGCACACCCGCTGGGATATAGAACAACTCGCCGGCATGGACGATGACGTGATGTTCCAGTTCGTCTCCGTACCAGGTATGCGCCTCGCCGGAGAGCATGTAGATCGCCGTCTCGTGCGCCTCGTGCAGATGCGCCTTGGCGCGCACGCCGGGCGGGATCGTCAACAGATGCATGCAGATGCCCTTGGCGCCGACCGTTTCGGCGGCGATGCCTGCGAAATAGCTCAGCCCCTGCTTGCCGTCATAGGCATGATTGGGGCGAACGATATGGCAGGTGGGCTTTGATGTCACGTCCATCCTCATCCTCCATGGAGTGTGTCGTCGATAAAACCGGCGGTAATAATAGCACGCAAACCGCGTTCCCGCGGCGAAAACAAGACTGGTCGCATTGATGCAAGCACCCTCCGTCGTATCCGCCAAGGATCTCTGTCTCACCTACCAGGCCAACGATGGCCCGGTGAACGCACTGAGCAATGTCAATCTCGATGTCCGCAAGGGCGATTTCGTCTCTTTCATCGGCCCGTCGGGCTGCGGCAAGACCACCTTCCTGCGTGTCATCGCCGATCTCGAGAAGAGCACCTCGGGCGAGATCTCGATTAACGGCATGACACCGGAGGAGGCGCGCAA
The DNA here is from genome assembly GCA_000023185.1 of Rhizobium leguminosarum bv. trifolii WSM1325. Taxonomy (NCBI): domain Bacteria; kingdom Pseudomonadati; phylum Pseudomonadota; class Alphaproteobacteria; order Hyphomicrobiales; family Rhizobiaceae; genus Rhizobium; species Rhizobium leguminosarum. The sequence goes on from CP001622.1 coordinate 3,296,233, forward strand.
GGCCCGCGCCTACGGCTATGTCTTCCAGGCGCCGGCGCTCTATCCCTGGCGCACCATCGAAAACAACATCGCCCTGCCCTTGGAGATCATGGGGTATTCCGGCGCTGACCGGACGCGGCGCATCGCCGAAGCGCTCGATCTCGTCAGTCTTTCGGGCTTCGAGAAGAAATTCCCCTGGCAGCTATCCGGCGGCATGCAGCAGCGCGCCTCGATCGCCCGAGCGCTCGCCTTCGACGCCGACCTGCTGCTGATGGACGAGCCCTTCGGCGCCCTGGACGAGATCGTCCGCGACCATCTGAACGAAGAGCTGCTGAAACTCTGGACCCGCACCAACAAGACGATCTGCTTCGTCACTCATTCCATCCCCGAGGCGGTCTACCTCTCGACCAAGATCGTGGTCATGTCTCCACGCCCGGGCCGCGTGACCGATGTGATCGACTCGACCCTGCCGGCCGAACGCCCGCTCGACATCCGCGAAACCCCCGAGTTCCTAGAGATTGCCCACCGCGTCCGCGAAGGGTTGAGGACGGGGCACGCATGAGGAGCGGGAGCGTGCGCCCTGGGGCCACCCCCCTCTGCCCTACCGGGCATCTCCCCCACAAGGGGGGAGATCGATATGCTGCACCGGCTTCCCCAAACAAGGATCGCCGTTCCGTTCGCTGCAGAGCTAACACGGAGCGAGGCGCTACCCTCCTGCCGATCTCCCCCCTTGTGGGGGAGATGCCCGGCAGGGCAGAGGGGGGTGGCTGCGCGTTCGACGCCAACCAATGGGGGCAGTCGCTGTGAAACCCGACACCTTCAAGGACAAGATCGTCCCCGTCACCACAATCCTGCTGGCGCTCGTCGTCATCTGGTATATCGCCGCCATCCTCATGAACGCGCCGTTCCAGCGCGACATGGACGGCCGCGCCGGCGTTACACCTACGACCCTCGAATTCATCGGCAAGACTCTGGCGCAGCCGAAGCCGATCCTGCCGGCGCCGCATCAGGTGGCGCAGAACGTCTACGAGAACACCTTCCTGCGCAGCCTTTCAAGCAATCGCAGCCTCGTCTATCACAGCTGGGTAACGCTCTCCTCCACCCTGCTCGGCTTCGGCTTCGGCATGCTGCTCGGCATCCTTCTCGCCGTGCTGATCGTCCATAACCGCGCCATGGACCGCTCGCTGATGCCGTGGCTGGTGGCGAGCCAGACCATACCGATCCTCGCCATCGCGCCGATGATCGTGATCATCTCCTATAACGTGCTGACCGGCGACAATGCCGTTGCACATCTCCTCAATCTCGATTCCGACGCCTCCCGGCTCGTGTCGAAGGCGCTGATCTCCACCTACCTCTCCTTCTTTCCGGTCGCCGTCGGCATGGTGAAAGGGTTGCGTTCACCTGAGATCATGCATCTCGACCTGATGCGCACCTATTATGCCAGCCCGATGCAGACTTTCTGGAAGCTGCGTGTTCCAGCCTCGATCCCTTTCCTCTTCACCTCGATGAAGGTCGCGATCGCCGCCAGCCTCGTCGGCGCCATCGTCGGCGAGCTGCCGACGGGTGCCGTCGCCGGTATCGGCTCGAAGCTGCTCGCCGGCTCCTATTACAGCCAGACCATCGATATCTGGGCCGCCCTCGTCGCCGGATCGCTGCTGGCGGGCATCCTGGTTGCGATTGTCGGCGTCGCGGCGAAGATCGTCGACCGCGCCATGGGCGGGAGGCCGGCATGAGACATCTGACCTTCTCCTGGCAAGCCATGGTCGCCCTCCTCCTCTGCATCGGGGCACTGACGGCCTTGCCGCTTCTGGGCGAGGGCGCGGCGCGCCCCCTCACTGACGGCACGGCAAGCCTCATTTTCATCATCGTCATCGCGGCTGCCCTGCTGTCTCTAGCGCCGCAGCCGCCGGCCTATCGTGCCACCGTGCTGTTTATCGGCGCGCATGGCGCCGCCTGGATGCTGCTTTCCGCTCTTTCCGGCAACGAGGGCACGGCGACGCGGGCTTTCTTCTTGCTGCTCTTCGCCTGCTGGCTGCTTGCCTGGCGATGCGTCACCGAGCTGTCGAAACTGCAGCCCGTCACTACTTCCGGCAAGTCGGCGCTCCAGCTTCTGATTCCGGCGATTTTCGGCGCCTGGATCCTCATTCTCTGGGAGGCGGTCACGCGTGGCGCCGGCGTTCCCTTCATCCTGCTGCCGCCGCCGAGCGCCATCGGCGCGCGGTTCATGGCATCGCTGCCGATCCTCGGCGCGGACGTCAGGCAGACGATCTTCAAGGCAGTGCTGATCGGTTATATCGCCGGCTGCCTCAGTGGCTTCGTCGTAGCGGTGCTGGCCGACCGCATCGCCTTCCTGCGCCGCGGCCTTCTGCCGATCGGCAACATGGTTTCGGCCCTGCCGATCATCGGCGTCGCCCCTGTCATGGTCATGTGGTTCGGCTTCGACTGGCCGTCGAAGGCCGCCGTCGTCATCATCATGACCTTCTTCCCGATGCTGGTGAATACCGTAGCCGGCCTTGCCGCCTCCGGCAGCATGGAGCGTGACCTGATGCGCACCTATGCCTCCGGCTATTGGCAGACGCTGCTGAAGCTCAGGCTTCCGGCGGCAATGCCCTTCATATTCAACGCACTGAAGATCAACTCGACGCTGGCGCTGATTGGTGCCATCGTTGCGGAATTCTTCGGGACGCCGATCGTCGGCATGGGCTTCCGTATCTCCACCGAGATCGGCCGCATGAATGTCGACATGGTCTGGGCGGAAATCGCCGTCGCGGCGCTGGCCGGCTCGATCTTCTATGGCATCATCGCCCTGACCGAACGGGCGGTGACGTTCTGGCATCCGTCTATCCGTGGTGGCTAGGCGCGCACGGGCTCCAGAAACGGGTCCGGGCATAACTTCAGAGGGTAAGGATAAGAAAATGAGAAAGTTGATGGTTGCAATGATGGCGAGCGCGATGTCGCTTGCATCGGCCCATGCGATGGCCGCCGACAAGGTGGTGCTGCAGCTGAAATGGGTCACGCAGAGCCAGTTCGGCGGTTATTACGTCGCCAAGGAAAAGGGCTTCTATAAGGAGGAAGGCCTCGACGTCGACATCAAGCCGGGCGGCCCTGATATCGCCCCCGAGCAGGTGATCGCCGGCGGCGGCGCCGATGTCATCGTAGACTGGATGGGCGGTGCCCTGGTTGCCCGCGAAAAGGGCGTTCCGCTCGTCAACATCGCCCAGCCCTATCAGAAGGCGGGCCTGGAAATGGTCTGCCGCAAGGACGGCCCGATCAAGACCGAAGCCGACTTCAAGGGCCACACGCTCGGCGTCTGGTTCTTCGGCAACGAGTATCCCTTCTTCGCCTGGATGAACAAGCTCGGCCTGTCCACAGAAGGCGGTCCGAACGGCGTCACCGTGTTGAAGCAGAGCTTCGATGTGCAGCCGCTTGTCCAGAAGCAGGCCGACTGCATCTCTGTCATGACCTATAACGAATATTGGCAGGCGATCGATGCCGGCTTCAAGCCGGAAGAACTGACGGTCTTCAACTACACGGAAATGGGCAACGACCTTCTTGAAGACGGCCTCTATGCGATGGAAGACAAGCTGAAAGATCCGGCCTTCAAGGAGAAGATGGTCAAGTTCGTCCGCGCATCGATGAAGGGCTGGAAATATGCCACCGAGAATCCCGACGAAGCCGCCGAGATCGTCATGGATAATGGCGGCCAGGACGACAACCATCAGAAGCGCATGATGGGCGAAGTCGCCAAGCTGGTCGGCGACAGCTCCGGCAAGCTGGACGAGGCGCTCTATGCCCGCACGGCAAAGGCGCTGCTCGACCAGAAGATCATAAGCAAGGAGCCGTCGGGCGCCTGGACGCACGATATCACCGACGCCGCTTCCAAGTAGTTTCGGCAGGATTGCGAAGCGAAACGCGCGGGAGATTTCCGCGCGTTTCGTCATTTTCTGGAGCATGATGGCAAAAACTGTCCGCGGTATTCGGACGACATTCTCTATCTATTTGATTTGGATGCTGATTCAGATTTCCGGTCAGTCGGCCTACATCATCTGCATCCAGCAACCGAAAAAAATGCCTTGCAACTGTCGCATTTTTCGGGCGTCAAACGTCTTAGGGATGAGGCGCGATCAATCTTCGTAATGTTGACATAACCTTGCGGTGATTGATTGACGTCGGAATGGTAATTATTATTGCCTAATGGGGAATTGTTTTCTGCCGGACTTGTAGATCGAGCAAATCGATACCACCTACAAGCCGAATTTGCCGGCGAGGGATGAAGGCGGCAAAGGATCGGCGGATACCTCTGAGAATGCAGGAAGGGCAGTGGCCTGATCGCGCGCTGAGTGGCAGACGCTCGAGTTCGGCCAACCTTATCATAAGATTGGACGAACACGCATGGTACGCAAGCCGACTGGAATTCTAGGCGCCTCTACTCTTTTTGCAGCGGCACTTGCTGCATCCACCGCATTTTCGCAGGAAGCGCCGGTCGCAAAACCGCAGCAGAACCTGCCGGCGATCGTCGTCACCACTGCGGTGAACCGCACCCTCGTCGACCGTGTCATCGGCACCGGAACGGTCAAGCCCGTCGAAGAAGTCTATATCCAGCCGCAGGTCGAAGGCCTCTCGATCCGCACGCTGAAAGCCGATATCGGCGACAAGGTTCAGGCCGAAAGCACGTTGGCGACGCTCAACGATGACGCAGTGGTCCTGGAAAAGAGCCAGATGATGGCGACGAAGGCCAAGGGCGAGGCAAGCCTCGCCCAGCTGCGCGCCCAGCTCATCGAGGCGCAGGCCAATGCCGAACAGGCAAGGCAGCAGCAGGCCCGCGCCCAGGAAATGGTCAAGAAGGGCACGGTTTCCACCGCCCAGGTCGAACAGGCCGATGCGACCGCCGCAGCAGCCAATGCCCGCGTCGTCTCCGCCGAACAGGCGATCGAGGTCTCCGAAGCGGATCTCAAGGTCTTCGACAGCCAGATCGCCGATGCGGATTTGAAGCTGGCGCGCACCGACGTGAAGACGCCGGTCGCCGGCACGGTCTCGGCGAAGAACGCCAAGGTCGGCGCCATTGCCGCCGGCAACGGCGATCCGCTGTTCACCATCATCCGCGACGGTGATATCGAGCTTGTCGCTGAGGTCGCTGAAAGCGATGTCGTCAGGATCATGGCCGGCCAAAAGGCGACGATTTCGCTTTCCGGCAGCCGTGAGAAGCTTTCCGGCGCCGTACGCCTGGTTTCGCCGACCGTCGATCCGGTCACCCGCCTTGGCCTCGTCCATATCTCCATCGATGATGACAGCAAGGCGCGTTCAGGCATGTATGGCAGCGCCGAGATCACCGTGCGCGAGACTGAAGGCGTAGCGCTTCCCCTGACCGCTGTACTCACCGGCAACGAAGGCTCCTCCGCCCGCAAGGTCGAGGACGGCGTGGTGAAATTCGCCAAGATCGAGACCGGCATCCAGGACGGCGCCTATGTCGAGGTCATCGATGGATTGAAGACCGGCGACGAGGTCGTGGCCAAGGCGGGCGCTTACGTTCGCGACGGTGACCACATCACGCCGGTGCGTGAACAGCCCCCGGCTTCCAACTAAAGAGACCATCCGATGAATTTTTCAGCCTGGTCCATCCGAAATCCCATTGCACCACTGCTGGCCTTCTGCCTGTTGGTGTTCATCGGCATGCAGTCCTTCAACGCGCTGCCGATCACGCGTTTTCCGAACATCGACGTGCCGCTCGTTTCGATCAACGTGACGCAGAGCGGCGCTTCGCCGGCCGAGCTCGAAATGCAGGTGACGAAGGAGATCGAAGACGCGGTGGCCTCCATCACCGGCATCGACGAAATCCAGTCGACGGTGACCGACGGTAGCTCGCAGACCGTCGTCATGTTCCGGATGGAAGTGCCGACCGAACAAGCCGTGCAGGACACCAAGGATGCGATCGACCGCATCCGCAGCGATCTGCCGACTACGGCCGAAGCACCAATCGTCTCCAAGGTCGATGTCGAGGGACAGGCGATCCAGACCTTCGCCGTTTCCTCGCCTGCCATGTCGCTGGAAGAACTTTCGTGGTTCGTCGACGATACGATCAAGCGTTCGCTGCAGGGCCAGGCCGGCATCGGCCGTGTCGACCGTTACGGCGGCGCCGAGCGCGAAGTGCGCATCGAACTTACCCCTGACAAGCTCAATGCCTACGGCATCACCGCCGCGAGCGTGAACCAGCAGCTGCGCGGCACCAACATCGACCTCGGCTCAGGCCGCGGCCAGGTGGCGGGAAGCGAACAGGCCATCCGTGTTCTCGGCGACGCCCGCAACGTCGCCGACCTCGCCAACACGACGATCGGCCTGCCGAACGGCCGCTTCGTCAAACTATCCGATCTCGGCGTCATCAAGGACACCTATGAGGAGCCGAAATCCTTCTCGCGCTTCAACGATACGCCAGTCGTTACCTTCGGCGTTTTCCGCTCCAAGGGCGCCAGCGAGGTCAGCGTCGCCGAAACCGTGGCGCAGAACCTCGACAAGGTGCGGACCGAAAATCCGAATGTGAAGATCGAACTGATCGACGATTCGGTCTATTTCACCTACGGCAACTACGAGGCCGCCATCCATACGCTCCTCGAAGGCGCGCTGCTCGCCGTCATCGTCGTCTTCCTGTTCCTGAGGAACTGGCGCGCGACGCTGATTTCGGCAATCGCCTTACCCTTGTCCGCGATCCCGACCTTCTGGATCATGGACATGATGGGCTTCTCCCTGAACCTCGTCAGCTTCCTCGCTCTGACGCTCGCCACCGGTATCCTTGTCGACGATGCGATCGTCGAAATCGAAAACATCGCCCGCCACATCAAGATGGGCAAGACGCCCTATCGAGCGGCGATCGAGGCGGCTGATGAAATCGGCCTTGCCGTCATCGCCACCACTTTCACCATCATCGCCGTTTTCGTGCCCGTTTCCTTCATGCCGGGCATCCCGGGCCAGTACTTCATCCAGTTCGGTCTGACCGTCGCCTTCTCCGTCTTCTTCTCGCTGATGGTCGCGCGACTGATCACCCCGATGATGGCCGCTTATCTGATGCGCGCCGAAGACGCCATGGAAGACCATCACGACAATGATGGCCTGCTGATGCGGGGATACACCCGTCTCATACGTGGCACCACCGGACGCTGGTACACGCGTTATGCGACGCTGATTGTCGCGTTCGCTTTCCTGGTCGGCTCCGTTTTGTTGCTGATGCAGGTTCCCGGCAGCTTCCTGCCGCCGGAAGATGCCTCACGCATCGTTCTCTCCGTCGAGCTGCCGCCCAATGCACGCCTTGACGACACCGAGAAGACGACGGATGCGATCTATGACAGGGTCAAGGACATCAACGGCGTCGATAGCGTCTTCGTCCTCGGTGGCGCATCGCCGAAGGGCGATCTCGAACTGCGCCGTGCGACCATCACGCTGGCACTCGACAAGCTCGACCAATCGCTGGTCAAGAAGATGGTCAACGACGTGATCGGCCGTATCCCCGTCATTGGCCCGAAACTGCCGAAGGTGGAGGTCCACGGCCGTGAACGCCCGCAGTGGGATATCGAAAAGGAAGTCTTCGCCAAGCTGCGTGATATTCCCGACGTCCGGATCCTGAAGCTCAATGACCGCGGCGAACGCGACCTCTCCTTCAACTTCCTTTCCAAGAACGACAAGGACCTGAACGACGCCGTCGGTATTCTGGAATCCAAGCTGCGCGCCGATCCGCTGCTTGCCAATGTCAGCGCCGACGGCTCCCTTCCCCGTCCGGAACTGCAGGTTCACCCGCGCATGGATGAGGCGGCCCGCCTCGGCATTACGCCGCAGCAGATCTCCGAGACGATCCGCGTCGCCACCATCGGCGATGTCGATGCCGCCCTTGCCAAGATCTCGCTCGACGATCGCCAGATCCCGATCCGCGTCCAGGCCGCACTCGACATGCGTCGCGATCTCGCGGCCATCCGGACATTGAAGATCCAGACCGCCAGCGGCGGCACCGTTCCGCTCGCGAGCGTCGCCAATATCGACTATTCGGAAGGCGTAAGCTCGATCAAGCGCAACAACCGCTACCGCGTCGTCTCGATCGGTTCCGACCTGCCGCAGGGCGTAGCACTCGACACGGCTTCGGCCCGCTTCCGTCAGATCGTCAACGACGCCAATATCCCGGCCACGGTGCACCTTGCCGAAAGCGGCGACACCAAGGTGCAAAGCGAGATGCAGCAGAGTTTCGTCAACGCCATGTTGATGGGCCTGCTGTTGGTGCTGACGGTGCTGATCCTGCTCTTCAAGGACGTGATCCAGCCCTTCACCATCCTGTTCTCACTGCCGCTCGCCATTGGCGGCGTCGCAGCCGGCCTGATCCTCACCAGCAATCCGCTGTCGATGCCTGTCATGATCGGCATCCTGATGCTGATGGGTGTCGTCACCAAGAACGCGATCCTGCTCGTCGATTTCGCAATCGAGATGCGCCATCAGGGCATGCCGCGCGTCGAGGCCATGGTCGAAGCCGGCCGCAAGCGCGCCCGGCCGATCATCATGACCTCGATCGCCATGTCGGCGGGCATGCTGCCTTCCGCGCTTGGTGTCGGCGAAGGCGGCTCGTTCCGCGCGCCGATGGCGATCGCGGTGATCGGCGGCATCATCGTCTCGACTGTGCTCTCGCTCGTCGTCGTGCCCTCCTTCTTCTTGATCATGGACGACCTGTCCCGCCTGCTCGGCTGGGCTTTCGGCCGCCTGGTCGGCAGGAAGGACGAGGAGGAGCTGCCGCTGTCGCGCGAGGATCTCACCCGTGTCACTCGGGAGAACCGAAGCGAGATCGACTCGCTGGAGGAGCGCCTGACCGCAATCGAAAAGCCGGAAGGCAAACGCAAGAGCGCCAAGGGCAACGACACCAACGTGCTGCGCCTGCCGCCCTTCGCGGCGGAATAAGCAAGACCCAGGAAAGGAACGGGCCGGGAGCGATCTCCTGGCCCGTTTCGTTTTTTGGTCATGTCTGACGATTGACCGAAATCAAATCCACCGCCATCTCCCTCCCGTATTTTGCCTGGCATGCACGTGGAATTGGAAAGACCGGCCATATCAGGAGACCGGGAGATGAACAGGACGCTGACATTCAACGGCCATGAGGCCGCTGTGCTCGCCAAGGCCGCCTTCATGGCCGGGCTCGACCACAACGAGGCTGAAGCCCTGCGCGCCTGCGCCACCGTTCGCCTCTGCGACCCGCACGACGTTCTCTTCGAGGAGGGCGACAAGGCGGCCTATTTCTATTGCGTACTCAGCGGTTATGTCAGGCTCTATCGCCACAACGGCGACGGCAGGCAGGCCGATATCCGCATCTGCGAGCCCGGCGACGGCTTCGCGGAATGCCTGATCCACGCCGACGAAACCTATCGCACCGGCGCGCAGGCGATGGATCATGCCGTGCTGGCATGCTTCCGCATTCCCAAGGTCCGGCTGTTGCTGGAGGAGCGGCCGCGGATCGGCAAGGCGATCATGCGCAGCCTGTCACTGCATCTGATCTCGACGATGGAATGCCTGGCAAGCGACCGGATGCAGACCGCGCCGCAGCGCGTTGCGCATTATCTGCTGACCCACTGTGCCGGGAACGGTGCGGCCGGTTCGCTGCGGTTGCCCTTTCCGAAAAACCTGCTTGCCCGCAAGCTTGGCCTCGCACCGGAGGCGCTCTCACGCGCCTTCTCGACGCTGAAAACGAAAGGTGTCACGGTGCGCGGCCGGGCGATCGCCATCAGCGACGTCAACCTGCTGCGGCAGGTCTGACCGCCAAAATCATCCCGCTTTAGAGCAATTCCAGCAAAAGTGCGTAGCGGTTTTGCGTCCGGAATTGCGTGAAAACAAAGAGATAGAGCATTTCCGTGATTCGGAGAAAAACGGAATGCTCTAGAGCCCGCCCTGCTCCCTGAGGAAGCTGACGATCGAACTGACGCCGTCGCCGCGCTTCATGTCGGAGAAGACGAAGGGGCGGCTCGCACGCATGCGCGTCGCATCCCGGTCCATGACCTCGAGATCGGCGCCGACATAGGGCGCCAGATCCTTCTTGTTGATGACAAGCAGGTCCGATCGGGTGATGCCGGGGCCTCCCTTGCGCGGGATTTCCTCGCCCTGGCAAACCGAGATGACATAGATGGTGATATCGGCAAGATCGGGCGAAAAGGTCGCCGCCAGATTGTCGCCACCGGATTCGATGAAGACAACGTCGAGATCGGGGATTCGCTGGTTGAGGCCGGCGATCGCCTGCAAATTGATCGTCGCATCCTCGCGGATGGCGGTATGCGGGCAGCCGCCCGTCTCGACGCCGACGATGCGGTCCGACGTCAATGCTTGCATCCGCACCAGCGCCTCGGCATCCTCTGTCGTGTAGATATCGTTGGTGACAACGGCGACGGAATAGTCGTCGCGCATCGCCTTGCAGAGCTTTTCGGTCAGCGCCGTCTTGCCCGAGCCGACCGGCCCGCCGATGCCGACACGCAAAGGTCCGTTTCTTGATTTCATATGCCTTACTCCAAACTCCAATCGAACCCCGATGATAACGAAGCCGCCCGCCCGCGCCACCGTCAAATGACTTAGAGCGCCTGTTTTTCTTCGAATCACGGAAGCGCTCTATCTCTTGGTTTTCACGCAATTCCGGACGCAAAACCGCTGCGCACTTTTGCTGGAATTGCTCTCACCGCAGCGATAATTTCGGACAATCACGAACGGAACAGCCGCGTCGCCTGCGTCTCGTGGCGCAGGCTGGCAATATCGGCCTGCACCGTCGCCGAACCCAGATCGTCAAGCGTCGAGGCTGCCGCCCGCCGGGCGACCTCCGTGATATGGTCTTCGAGACCGGCAAGCACGGCGACACCATCCCTTTGCCCCGCGACACCGAGGCGGATGCCTGATGAAACCGCTTGTGAGGCATAGGCATGCAGGAAGGCGGCAAGCGCCTTCTCGGGCTCTATGCCATGGGCGCCCGTTACCGCCCCGACCGCAATGGGATAAGCGACCTTGCCGGGTAGCCGATCGAACACCCCGTCCGGCCAGGCCCGCGCCGCTGCGAGAAAAGCCTCGCCGAGCAACATCGTTTCCTGATGGCGCTCGCGTGATCCCGCAAGCGCCTCGGCAAGCACGGCGATCTCGGCAAGGCGTACGGCTTCCACTTGGTGCCTGTGGCTTTCAGCCAGAAGCACCGCATCGTTCCAGACCGAACCATTGCCGATCAGCGTGGCGGTCCAGGCCGCAAGCGAGCCAGCATCCGTGACGAGCCCGTCGGCAACCGCCCGCTCCAGCCCGCCCGAATAGGCAAAGCTGCCGATCGGAAAGGCCGGTGACAGCCATGCGGTCAGGCGCAGCAATGCCTGCAGCTCGCGATCCCCGGTCATCAAGGCTCAGTCGTGCTTGTGGTCATGATCATGACCGCGATCGTGGCGGTGTTCATGCTCGTGCTCGTAGCCATGTTCGTGATCATGGTCATGGCCGTGATCATGCCCGTGGTCATGATTGTGATCGTGATCGTGATCATGCCCATGCGAATGCCCGCCTTGGGAATGATAGGCCCCGCGCGCCGGCTGGAATGGTTCGTCGATCTCGAGGACGACGGCGCCGAGGCCCTGCAGCATGGTGCGGATGACATGATCGCGGAGGATGACGATGCGGTCTTCCTCGATCTGCGCGGCAAGATGCCGGTTGCCGAGATGCCAGGCGAGCTCGACCAGATGCGTGCGGTCGCGGCCGCGAACCTCGAAGAGCTTCTCGTCGGCAGCGAGGATCTCGATCAGTTCGCCGTCGTCGCGCACCAGCAGATCGCCATTGGCAAAAAGCACCGGATCCTTGAGATCGAGCATGACCATCTCGCCATTTTCCAGATGCAGCAGCTTGCGGCGCAGATGGCGTAGATCATGCGGCAGCTTGACCTGGGCGATCGGATGGGAGGAAGGGGTTCCGGCAGGAAGATAGGAGGTGACGCGCTGCATGATATGTCCGTTTTGCTGAGAGGACGACCATGCAAAATAGCTCTTCCCGATGCAAGCACCAATGGTCTTTCGTTCGGGTCCCGTTTTTATATTCCGTAAGCCTGCATCACATTGTCGCTCTCCGGTCCGCCCTCGCCATCGACGCCCTTATCGACGAGCCCGTGCCAGGCGTGATGCAGACCTTCCCGCTCGTGTACGACGCGATTGCGCCCGAGCGCCTTGGCGAGATAGAGCGCCCGGTCGGCGGAGGCATAGACCGCCTGCTTGTTGCGCCCGGCGACGAGATCGGCAACGCCGCCGGAAACGGTGATGCGGATATCGTGCCCCTCGGCCTTGATGGCGCCACCGGCGATCCGGGCTCGGACACCTTCGACGCGCTCCATCCGCGCCTCCAGCGGTTCCCCGGAGACGATGACGCCAAACTCCTCCCCACCCAGCCGTGCGACGACGGACATCTCATCGAAGGCGGAGGTGAGCATGGCCGAAACGGCAATGATAACGGCATCGCCGCAGCCATGGCCGAAGCGGTCATTGATCGTCTTGAAACGGTCGACGTCAAAAATGACCAGGGACGCGTCGCCATCAGTATTCTCAAGCGCCTCGGTAAAAGCCCGCCGGTTGAGCAGTCCGGAAAGTGTATCGGTGCGGCTGAGCTTTTCGAATTCCGCCCGCGAGAGCGCGAGATCGCGCATGGCAAAGCCGGCGAACAGTGACAGCATGCCGGAAACCGTACCGCCGATCAGCCAGGAAAAGATCGCGCTGAAGCCAATTGCATGAGCGAGTGTCACCGGCAGCAACCCGAGAAGATCGAGCGACGGCATCGTCAATGCGATAATGACTCCCGAGAGAATAACGGCGAGAAAAGCCATCTTCAGGGCGAAGACGTAGACGTTCTTGCGGTATTGAAGATCGCCGAAATCGGCCTGCAGCGAAATCCAGTTTCTCATGAGAATCAACCTTCCTGCTCGGCGTTTCCAGGCATTGATAAGAGCCCAATTGCTGCGGGTGTCTTAATCGACTCGTTAAGATTCGAACGGTTTCGGACGAATCGGTGGATAGAACTTTTCTAGCAGGGGGTGCAGTTTTCCAATCTCTGAATCGAACAGCGCAGAGAGACACTTAAATTACTGATATAAAAGAGATTTATTGATCACTGCGGGGCAGATGTTCCAGAATGGTTTAGCTGGGGAAAACATCGGTTCTTCCACTGATTTTTACAACCATATGGAGAGCGCTGTTCACAATTCACTTTAAGAGCGGACTGGCTCTACGGCTGCTTCAATTGTAGACAGAAACAGACAATCGCAATGCTTGTGGAATCGGGCTCCATAAGCCGGTTCGAAGCCCAGCCGAACGCAGGGCGGCGGCGCTCCAGGTGTTGCAGCCGAAGAGAGCGTTGAAGTATCCCCTGGCCTCGAAGAAACGGTCGATCTCGCCGTAACCGGCATCCGGGATCGGCACCACCGCGCCCGCGTCGCGCACGAAGCTGTCCGAGATAAAATTGCGCAGCTGCGCCAATTGATCGTCACTGACATTGAATGCCGCAACAGTCGGCTGCGGCTCGGTGATGTGACCGGCAAGATCCACATGCAGCACTGAACGGTCGATTGTCAGCGCGCGCAACACCGGCAGCGGCTTCAGTTCCGCCCATGTGGGAGTTTCCAGATAGAAGGCCCGACCTCCCCAGCCGATAATGAGCCACTCCGCATTCGGATGGCCGAGCGGAAAACCGGTATCGTCAAGGAAGGAAAAGGCAGCCCGCGTTTCCGCGTCGAGCGGAATGGCAATATCGGTATGGATCGGGCCCGACAGCAGCAGAATCCGATGCGTCACCGCCGCAGACGACGCCTTGACCGGCGCAATCAGCGGCCGGGGAATGAAGATTCCGCAGGCCGCCGAAAACACGAGCAGGAATACGATCCGCAACAACCAGCGGATGCCTGTCCTCATCGGAGCCGTCCATCACACATCCGACCTGGGCCTAGAACAGGAAGTAGCGCTGCGCCATCGGCAGCACCGTCGCCGGCTCGCAAGTCAGCAGCTCGCCGTTCGCCCTGACCTCATAGGTCTCCGGATCGACCTCGATCTCGGGTGTCAGGTCGTTGTGGATCATCGATGCCTTGGAGATGCCGCCGCGCGTGTTTTTCACCGCGACCAGCTCCTTGGCGACGCCGAGCCGGCCCTTCAGGCCGGCATCGAGCGAGGCCTGGCTGACGAAGGTGACGGAGGAATTGGTGAGGCTCTTGCCATAGGAGGCAAACATCGGCCGGTAGTGTACCGGCTGCGGCGTCGGGATCGAGGCGTTCGGATCGCCCATCGGGGCGGCCGCAATCGAGCCACCGAGCAGCACCATATCGGGCTTCACCCCGAAGAAGGCCGGGTTCCAAAGCACGAGGTCGGCACGTTTGCCGACTTCAACCGAGCCGATCTCACGGCTGAGACCATGGGCGATCGCCGGGTTGATCGTATATTTGGCGATATAGCGGCGGACGCGGAAATTGTCGTTGTCGCCCTTTTCCTCCTTCAGCCGGCCGCGCTGACGCTTCATCTTGTCAGCCGTCTGCCAGGTGCGGATCGCCACCTCGCCGACGCGGCCCATGGCCTGGCTGTCGGACGAGATGATCGAGAAGGCGCCGATATCGTGCAGGATGTCTTCGGCGGCGATCGTCTCCTTGCGGATCCGGCTTTCGGCAAAGGCGATATCTTCGGGGATCGACGACGACAGGTGATGGCAGACCATCAGCATGTCGAGATGCTCGGCAATGGTATTGACCGTATAGGGACGCGTCGGATTGGTCGACGACGGAATGACATTCGGCTGGCCGCAGATCTTGATGATGTCAGGCGCGTGCCCGCCGCCCGCCCCTTCCGTATGGAAGGCATGGATGGTGCGGCCCTTGATGGCGCCAATCGTATCCTCGACGAAGCCGCTTTCGTTCAGCGTGTCGGTATGGATCATCACCTGCACGTCGTATTCGTCGGCAACCGACAGGCAGCAGTCGATGGCGCCTGGCGTCGTACCCCAATCCTCGTGCAGCTTCAGCGAGGTGGCGCCGGCCAGCACCATTTCGGTCAGCGCCCCCGGCAGCGAGGCATTGCCCTTGCCGGCAAAGGCAAGGTTCATCGGAAAGGCGTCGGCGGCTTCAATCATGCGCGCCAGATGCCAGGGACCGGGCGTGCAGGTGGTGGCAAGCGTGCCGTGTGCCGGTCCGGTGCCGCCGCCGAGCATGCAGGTCATGCCGCTCATCAGCGCTTCCTCGATCTGCTGCGGCGCGATGAAATGGATATGGCTGTCCATGCCGCCAGCGGTGACGATCTTGCCTTCGGCGGCGATCGCCTCCGTGCCGGGGCCGACGATGATGTTGACACCCGGCTGCATGTCGGGATTACCGGCCTTGCCGATCGCGACGATGCGCCCATCCTTGAGCCCGATATCGGCCTTGTAAATACCCGAATGATCGACGATCACCGCATTGGTGATGACCGTATCGACCGCGCCATCCGCCCGCGTCACCTGGCTCTGGCCCATGCCGTCGCGGATCACCTTGCCGCCGCCGAACTTCACCTCCTCACCATAGGTGGTGAAATCCTTCTCGATCTCGATGAAGAGCTCCGTATCGGCAAGGCGCACCTTGTCGCCGGTGGTCGGTCCGAACATGCCGGCATAGGCGGCGCGCGAGATCTTGTAGGGCATCTATCAGGCTCCTTGGGAGGAAGAGACGAGTGTTTTTCCGCCGAGCCGCTTGAGGCGGCCAGCGGCAATATAACTATCGACAAGCTGTCGTTCGGCCGCAAATGGGTGCCATTCCCAGCCGACGTGGCCGAAGCCGGCAAGCGTCACCTCGGCCTCGGCATATGTGTTCAGCACCTCGGCAATGACGATCATACCGCTGCTCGGCACGACATAGGGCGACGGAGAAAACGCCGAAAGCGAGGCATCCACGGACTCGTGAACCGCCTTGCCGATGACGACGTGCTTCTTGCCGGTATCGGCGCAGTAGACACTGAATTCATCCGTATAGTCGTCGCAGAAATCGTCGAGTTCCGGATGCGAGACGGCAAGCGGTGCCCGCATCGCGGCGAATTTTTCCGGGTCGCGCACGCTCCAGATTTCGCCCGCCGACACCACGCCCGGATGGGTGCGCCACTCACGCGAGCCGAGCATCGCCTTTGCCGGTCTGCCGGTATTGCAGACCGCGACGGCATCCGTGCGGCTGCCGCCGGCGCCATAGGAGCGGCAATCATTGAAGCGGATGACGAAATCGGCGGCATCGATGATGCCAGCCCCGCCCTCCTCAATGTCGCCATTGCCGACGATCATGATTTTCCTGATCACCCTAGTTGCTCATCGTATCTTCGAGCTCTTTCAGCTCTTTCGTGCGTTTGTCCGTGATGTTGGCGAGACACCCGGCGACCAGCATCGGCTCCATCGTGCCGCCGCGGGCCTGAAAGCCGAAGGCGTCGCATTCGGCGTCGCGATAATCGATCCAGGCGCGCTGCGCCTTGACCAGCGCCTGCTCTGCACCCTTCCTGTCGCCATCCAGGTCCTTGTCGATCGCTGTCAGGACGGCGCGGGTCTTCTTGTATTGCGCATTCAAAGCCTTGTCGGCGGCCTCATGACGCGCCGCCTCGCAGGCAGTCATGTCCGATTGCGTCTTGGGACTGTTGCAATCGACATCCTCAGCAGAGGCAGCACCTGCCGTCAGCAGCATCGCCGCCCCGACGAGGCAGATATTCAAGCGCATGCACTCCTCCAGCCTATTGTTCTTAAAGCTTGCCCATCACCAGCTGACGGAAACCGTAGACCTCGCGCTTGCCGGAAAGCGGGATCAGCGTCACCGAGCGCGTCTGCCCCGGCTCGAAGCGCACGGCCGTTCCCGCCGGGATATCGAGCCGCTTGCCATGCGCCGCCGCGCGATCGAAGGAAAGTCCCGCATTGGTCTCGGCGAAATGATAGTGGCTGCCGACCTGCACCGGCCGATCGCCCGTATTGGAAACCTCCAGCGTCACCGTCGGCGCGCCGGCATTCAGTTCGATGTCGCCGCTCGCGGCAAAGATTTCGCCTGGAATCATCTCGTCCTCCTTAAGCCGCCTTGGGCGCGCAGCCCTCGGCTTTTAGCACACGCTTCGTCGACGCGGGATTTTTGGCAAGCATCGCCGCCGGCCGAATAGGCCTCGCAACGAGATTGCCGCCGCAGTTCGGGCAGACACCCTTCAGCACGCCGTCCACGCAATCGGCGCAGAAGGTGCATTCATAAGTGCAGATCCGTGCCTCAGTGCTATCAGGCGGCAGATCCTTGTCGCAGCATTCGCAATTGGGCCTGAGCTCGAGCATCCCTATCTCCTCACCGGATCGGCTCGTGCACGGTGACGAGCTTGGTGCCATCAGGAAACGTCGCCTCCACCTGCACGTCGTGGATCATCTCGGCAATGCCCTCCATCACCTGGGAGCGGCCGATCACATGGGCGCCGGCTTCCATCAGCTCGGCAACCGGGCGGCCATCGCGCGCGCCTTCGACGACGAAGTCGCTGATCAGCGCGATCGCTTCGGGATAGTTCAGCTTGACGCCGCGCTCCAGTCGCCGCCGCGCCACCATCGCCGCCATGGAAATCAACAGCTTGTCTTTTTCTCTCGGAGTGAGGTTCATCGCTTGTCCATCTGCTTGACCGAATGCTTACGTTCATAGATTCCAGACTTTCGGCACAGGCGCACCATTGCGCAAGGCGGAAATGACCGGGATCAGGATTTTTCTGAGTGAGAAGCCGTCGGCTGCGGCAAGGCGGACGACGAGTTTGCCATTCCAGGCGCTCGCACCGCCCATCGATCCTTCGACCAGCGGCCGGACCTTGCTAAGATAGGCTTCTGAAAGCGGCCCGGCATAAAGCAGCGTCGCAAAGGCCACCTGTCCGCCGAGCACGGCCCGCCGCGCCGCCAGTGCCGCCACACCTTCGGAAAGCCTGAGTTCCTCGGCATGGATCAGTTGACCCGAGCGGCGGATCCGCCAGCGATCGCGGAACAGCCCCGATACCACCGCCTCACCCATCGCCTTGCGGCCGAGCAGCACGGCTTCGACAGCCAGAAATTCGGCGCTCTCGTCAAGATCGACATCCAGCCGGCGGAAAAGTGCGGCCCGGTCGAAGAGGATCGTTTCCTGCGGCAGCCAGTCGACACGGGCTTGGGCTCCGACCTTGATGCTGGTCGCCACCTCGGCGATGCCGGCCGATGCCTTGTAGATCTTCTCGCAAGCCTGAGTGGTGACGTCGATGCGCGTGCCGGGGCCGGCATCAACGCTCCAATCCATCCGATCGCCGCCCGTCAAACCGCCAGCAGTATTGATGATGACGGCTTCCATGGAGGCGTCGAAGGTATCGGGCAGGCGGATCTTCGCTGCCCCCTCCTGATAGAGTTCACGGATACGCGTGCGGCCATCGAACAGCTTTGCCGCCAGATGCCCGCGCCCTTCCGCTCTTTGCGGTCTCGTGCCTGCCGCCGCGATCGTCATATCGTCCCTTTCGGTCGCGCCCCTGGTTTTCATTCAAGCGCGCGAATAACGGAAAGCAAGCAATTCCTATGCCGCCCCGAGCAGACCCTTGGCGGCGGCGGAAGGTTTTCCAGGCGCCGCGCGCTTTGCTGCAAAATGCGGCATCTGCCGGTCAGACAGTCAGGTGGCGGCGGGCCTCCGGCGTATCCAGCGTCTCGGCAAGCCCTTCATGCACGATTTCGCCGCGGTCCATGATGTAGACATAGTCGGCAAGCTCGCGGCAGAAATCGAGATACTGCTCGACGAGCAGGATCGCCATGCCTGTGGAGTCGCGCAAATAGCGGATCGCCCTGCCGATATCCTTGATGATCGATGGCTGAATGCCCTCGGTCGGCTCGTCGAGCACGAGAATCCTCGGCCGCGTCACCATGGCCCGCCCGATCGCCAGCTGCTGCTGCTGCCCGCCGGAAAGATCGCCGCCGCGACGTGACAACATCGACTTCAGCACCGGGAAGAGACTGAAGATGTCATCGGGGATGTTGCGGTCGCGGCGGCCAAGCGGAGCAAAGCCGGTTTCGAGATTTTCCTTGACTGTCAGCAGCGGAAAGATTTCGCGTCCCTGCGGCACATAGCCGATGCCCTGCTTGGCGCGGGCAAAGGGTGGCAGGCCGTTGAGCTTGGTATCATTGAAGGTGACGGTACCGGCCGACAGCGGATGCTGGCCGGTAACGGCGCGCAGAAGAGAACTCTTCCCCACGCCGTTACGCCCCAGCACGCAGGTAATCTTGCCCATCTCCGCTTTGATCGAGATGCCGCGCAGCGCCTGAGCGGCGCCGTAGTGGAGGTTTGCGTTTTCGACTGTCAGCATGATGCCGTCTCCTGAATCTTTGCGGGTCCAAAAAAGACCCCTCCCCAACCCCTCCCCACAAGGGGGAGGGGCAAACTCGGAGCCGCCGTCCCACTTCTCAGGAGATCATAGGAAAGCTGGCAATCGTAGCGATGAGCGAGCGCCGGGGTTAAGCCCCTCCCCCTTGTGGGGAGGGGTTGGGGAGGGGTGACACACCCATCAACATCCGATGTATCCATCATCCCTCACCGCCCCAAATAGTTCTCGATGACCTTCGGATCCGAACTCACAAAATCGATCGATCCCTCTGCCAGCACCGATCCCTCAGCAAGGCAGGTCACCTTGACGCCGAGGTCTCGGATGAAGCCCATGTCATGTTCGACGACGACGACCGACCGGGTTTTGGCGATATCCTTGAGCAGGATCGCGGTTTCCGCCGTCTCCGCATCGGTCATGCCGGCCACCGGCTCGTCGACCAGCAACAGCTTCGGCTCCTGCGCCAAGAGCATGCCGATCTCCAGCCATTGCTTCTGCCCGTGCGAGAGATTGGCGGCGAATTCGTCACGGCGATGCGTCAGCCGCACCGTTTCGAGGATCTCCTCGATGCGCGTCTTGTCCTCGCCCGAAAGCCGGTAGAACAGTGTTGAGAACACGCCGCGACGGCGGTTCAGCGCCAGCTCCAGATTGTCCCACACCGTATGGCTCTCGAAGACCGTCGGCTTCTGGAACTTGCGGCCGATGCCGAGCTGGGCGATATCGGCCTCGTCCTTCTTGGTAAGATCGATCGTGCCGTTGAAGAACACCTCGCCCTCGTCGGGCCTGGTCTTGCCGGTTATGATATCCATCATCGTCGTCTTGCCGGCGCCGTTCGGGCCGATGATGGCGCGAAGCTCGCCGGGTTCGATGACGATCGACAGCGAATTCAGCGCCTTGAAGCCATCGAAGGAAACCGAGACGCCGTTGAGGTAAAGCACGCTGGTGGGTTTGTCGTCGGGGATCATGGCGCTCACTCCGCTGCCTGGATTTTCGGCTCGATGCCATCTTCCTCAGCCGCCGATGGTGCCACCTTGGAGACGACCTTCCGCTTGCCGAGATATTGGGCGATCGTGCCAACGACCCCCTTGGGCAAGAACAGCGTGACGGCAACGAAGAGGCCGCCGAGCGCAAACAGCCAGAACTCCGGGAAGAGGCCGGTGAAGATCGTCTTGCCGCCGTTGACGAGGATCGCGCCGATGATCGGACCTATCAGCGTCGCCCGCCCACCGACCGCCGTCCAGATGACGACTTCGATCGAATTGGCAGGCGCGAATTCGCCGGGATTGATGATGCCGACCTGCGGCACGTAGAGCGCGCCGGCAATACCGGCCATCATCGCCGAGACGACGAAAGTGAAGAGCTTGAAATGCTCGACGCGGTAGCCGAGGAAGCGCGTGCGGCTTTCGGCATCGCGTACGCCGACCAGCACCTTGCCGAACTTCGAGCGCACGATCGCCGAGGCGATCAGCAGCGATAGAGCCAGGAAGATCGCAGTTGCCGCAAAGAGGACTGCACGCGTGCCGTCAGCCTGGACGCTAAAACCGATAATGTCCTTGAAATCGGTAAGGCCGTTGTTGCCGCCGAAGCCCATGTCGTTGCGGAAGAAGGCCAGCAGCAGCGCATAGGTCATCGCCTGGGTGATGATCGAGAGATAGACGCCGTTGACGCGTGAGCGGAAGGCAAACCAGCCGAAGACGAAGGCGAGCAGGCCGGGCACGACGAGCACCATCAGCGCCGCAAACCAGAAATGGTTGAAGCCGAACCAGAACCAGGGCAGATCCTTCCAGTTCAGGAACACCATGAAGTCGGGCAGAACAGGATCTCCGTAGCTGCCGCGCGTGCCGATCTGGCGCATCAGATACATGCCCATCGCATAGCCGCCGAGCGCAAAGAAGGCACCGTGGCCGAGGGAGAGGATACCGCAGAAGCCCCAGACGAGATCAAGCGCCAGCGCCAGCAGCGCATAGGTCAGATACTTGCCGAACAGCGACATGATATAAGTCGGCACGTGCAGCGGATTGCTCGGCCCCGTCATCAGGTTCAGGACCGGCACAAGAACCGCGACCAGAAGCAGGAGGGCGATGGCAATGACGATCTTTCGATCGAGTGATCGGAGAAGGAAGGCCGTTATCATGCTTCCACCGCCCTTCCTTTGAGTGCGAAGAGCCCGCGGGGACGCTTCTGGATGAAGAGAATGATGAGGACGAGCACCAGGATCTTGCCGAGCACCGCGCCGGCGAAGGGCTCGAGGAACTTGTTGACGACGCCGAGCGAGAGTGCACCGACCAGCGTGCCCCAGAGATTGCCGACACCGCCGAAGACGACGACCATGAAGCTGTCGATGATGTAGGATTGACCGAGGTTCGGCGAGACATTGTCGATCTGGCTGAGCGCCACGCCGGCGATGCCGGCAATGCCCGAGCCGAGCGCGAAGGTGAAGGCATCGACCCAGCCGGTGCGGATGCCCATCGACGACGCCATGCGCCGGTTCTGCGTAACGGCACGCATCTGCAGGCCGAAGGCGGACCGTTTGAGCAGCAGGAGCAGCGCCACAAAGACCACCATCGAAAAGACGATGATCCACAGTCGGTTCCACGTGATGGAGAGCCCGCCGAGATCGAAGACGCCGGACATCCAGGTCGGATTGCGGACCTCGCGGTTGGTCGGGCCGAAGCTGCTGCGCACCGCCTGCTGCAGGATCAGCGACACGCCCCAGGTGGCGAGCAGCGTTTCGAGCGGCCGGCCGTAGAGATAGCGGATGACGGCGCGCTCGATCACCAGACCGACGAAGCCGGTAAAGACGAAGGCCGCAGGCACGGCAAAGGCCAGCGAATAATCGGCAAGTTCAGGAAAGGCGGAAGTAATGTATTCCTGCACCACATAGGTGGTGTAGGCGCCGATCATCACCATTTCGCCATGCGCCATGTTGATGACGCCCATGACGCCGAAGGTGATGGCAAGGCCGATCGCGGCAAGCAGCAGGACCGAGCCGAGAGACAATCCGTACCAGATGTTCTGGACGATATCCCACAGCGCCAGGCTGCGATTGATGGAGCTGATATCCGCCTGGATCGCCGGCTTCAGGTCGTCAGGCGCGGTTTCGAGTGTGGTCGTGAGGATGGTCAGCGCATCGCGATTGCCGCGCGCCGCGATCGTATCGATCGCAGCCTTCTTGTCTTCGACGCTCGCATCCGTCTTGAGCAGCAGCACTGCGCGCGCCGCTTCCATCGTATTCTTGATCTCAGCGTCCTTTTCGGCCGCAAGCGCCGAGTTCAGCAGGTCGAGATTGGCGGGATCGGCATCTTTCAGGAGGCCCTGCGCCGCGGCAAGCCGCGCGGAGCGGTCCGGGCTCATCAGCGTCAGCTGGCTGGTGGCGGCGCCGATGACGCCGCGAAGCGCGTTGTTGATCTTCACCTTCGTCATCAGATCCGGATCGACATCGGCAGCGGCTTCGCCGGTGATCGGATCGGAATAGGTCGGTTCGTCATCGGTACCGCCCTGGAGAAGAACCGGGCCGCCATCGGAATTGACGTAGAGAAGGCCGTCGCTCAACTGCTGCAGGATCTGGCTGACATGCGGATCCTTGGAAGCGACCAGCGCCTTGATGGCCTCTTCGCGTTCCGGGAAGTCGCCGACGCCGAGCGCGTCGATAAGCACGTGGATATCATCCTGGGCATGGACTTCGCTCGAGATTATCACGCCCGAAAATGTCAGGCCCGAAAATGTCAGGCAAACCGTGATGAGGAAAATCTTTATGGCGCGATACATCGGCTTTCTCGCCCTTGATAGTGTTGGCCTCGCGGCGCAATCGCTGGGACGGAGCTTCCGCCCGGGATCAAACCCGGACGGAATCCTTCAGGCAATCATCGGATCGGAGTCGTACTCAGGAGCCCTTGCCACCGCACTTGCCCGTAGCGACGTTGAAGTTGCCGCAGGACATCGGCTTGCGCCAATCGGAGATCAGATCCTTGGAGTCAGGCAGGAAATCTGACCATTCGTCGCCGACGACGGCAGGTGTCTGCTGGACGATTTCGAATTGGCCGTCGGCCTGGATTTCACCGATCAGCACCGGCTTGGTGATGTGGTGGTTCGGCATGACGGTCGCATAACCGCCGGAGAGGTTCGGAACGCTGACGCCGATAATGGTGTCGAGAACCTTGTCGGTATCGGTCGTGCCGGCAGCCTGGACGGCCTTAACCCATGCATTGAAGCCGATATACGCAGCTTCCATCGGGTCGTTCGTCACGCGCTTGTCGTTCTTGGTGAAAGCGTGCCAGTCCTTGATGAACTTCTTGTTCGCCGGGCTTTCGACCGACTCGAAGTAGTTCCAGGCAGCGAGATGGCCGACGAGCGGCTTGGTGTCGAGGCCGGCAAGCTCTTCTTCGCCAACCGAGAAGGCGACGACGGGGATGTCGGTTGCCTTGATGCCCTTGTTGCCCAGTTCCTTGTAGAACGGAACGTTGGCATCGCCGTTGATCGTGGAAACGACGGCGGTCTTCTTGCCGGTCGAACCGAATTCCTTGATCTTGGAAACTTCGGTCTGCCAGTCGGAGAAGCCGAACGGCGTGTAGTTGGTCATGATGTCTTCTTTCGGAATACCCTTCGAAATCAGGTATGCCTCGAGAATCTTGTTGGTCGTGCGCGGATAAACGTAGTCCGTACCTTCGAGAACGAAGCGCTTGACGCCTTCTTTTTCCATCAGGTAGTCGACAGCAGGAATGGCCTGCTGGTTCGGAGCAGCACCGGTGTAGAAGATGTTGCGCGAGGACTCTTCGCCTTCATACTGGACCGGGTAGAAGAGGATCGAGTTGGTCTCTTCGAAAACCGGCAGAACGGACTTGCGCGACGAGGACGTCCAGCAACCGAAGACGGCGGCAACCTTGTCCTTCTGGATCAGCTCACGTGCCTTTTCGGCAAATAGCGGCCAGTCGGAAGCCGGGTCGACGACGACGGCCTCGAGCTTCTTGCCGAGAAGGCCGCCCTTCTTGTTCTGCTCGTCGATGAGCATCAGCATGGCGTCCTTGAGCGTGGTCTCGGAGATGGCCATGGTGCCGGAAAGCGAGTGCAGAATGCCGACCTTGATCGTATCGTCGGCGGCAACCGCACCGCTGAAGGCAGCCGAGGCCGCCATGACGGCGCCGAGTGCAGCGCCCGCAATAGTAGTTCTGAGATTCATCTGGTTGAGCCCCTCTTCTTGTTCCGCAACAGGCCGGAAACGGAGATTAACTGTTGCTTAAGGGACTATCGGGTGCTGCAGCGCAAAAACACATACGCAAAATGACGTAGGCGCGGGGGTCAAACAGGCAGGCCGGAGAAGGAAGGGCATCCTCGCAGCAGGGATGCCCTATCTCGATACCGGAAATTATCCGTCGATCGTCAAGGTGACGGATGTCGGGCCATAGGAGAGGCTCGCCTTGTGGCCGGAGACGGTGACCTTGCCGAAGGTGCCGGTCACGGCACCCGCCTTGAGGATTTCGATCTTCGTTCCGGGCGTCGGGGCATAACCGTCGACAAGCGTCACGGCGAGGTCGCCGGCCAGCGCCGCCTTGCCCTCGACGACCAGTGTCCCCGCGCCGTTTGCGCCGAGCGCCGGCTTCGTCGTGGCATTGGCGAGCTGCTGATAATCGCCGCTCACGGTCAACGGCTTGTCGGCCGCCAAAACGAGCGAGCCACCGTTGACCGTCAGCCCGCCACGACCGAAGGCCGACGACGACAGGGCCACCAGCGCGCCCTCTTCCAGCATGGTGCCGCCGGAATAGCTGTTGGCGCCCGACAGCCCGAGGATGCCGTTGCCACGCTTCACCAGCCTGCCCCTGCCGGTGATGTCGTTCCGCCAGGTGTCGATCGAATTGAACCCGCCCTTTGCCGCGTCCATCGTCACGGTCACGTCCTGTTCGAACGCACCGTAACCGTCGGCGGCGGCAAACAGGTTGAGACGGCCGTAACCTTCCGCATCGTCGAGCAGCGGATAGCCGGAGGCGATCTCCGTCGTCTTCAGCACATCGCGGCGCTGCTCGCCGTCCAGATAGGGCAGACGCGTTTCGAGAAGCGCTTCGGCGCCCTGCGGCACGCGCGCCGGTTGATCGGTCGCATGGATCGTCGGCAGGCCGTAGCTCAGGCGCTGCAGCACGTAGGCACGATTGGCGTCATGATCGGCGAAACGGTCTGCAGCGAGCGGTGCCGCGTGGGCGGCAACCTCGAGCGCACCCGCATCCGCAACGCCTGATTTGGCGACGAGCCATGACTGCGCTTGGGCGTAGGCATCGCTCTTCAGCGCCGCATTGTCGGCCTTGTTCAGATTGTAGACGACCGTGGCGGTGCCGAGCATGCGGCCGCCCATCACGTCGAGCGGAGAATGCATGCCGGCGAGAATACGGTCTTCACCCAGCTCGCTGGCGCGCGTGATCATTTCCTGAAAGCGCTGCGGCACGAGATAGGCCATGGCGAGCGCATCCCGCCAGGCTTCCGCCGTATGCCCGCTCGGGAAACCACCATCCTCGACCGGCTTGCCGCTCTTGGCGGGCTCCAGCGTCGGAACGACCGACACGTCCTGGCTCCAGCGGTAGGGACGGCCATATTTGAAATAGCGTTTTGCGGGCTCCGTCGAGCCGTCACCGCTTGCGGCGTTGATGAAGTCGATTGCAAGGCCCATGTCGGGATTGGCATCGGTCTTGTTTTCCGTGTCCGGCTTGCTGCCGGCGCCGCGATTGTTGCCCTTGTCGTCATATTTGGCCGTCGTCGCGTCGGCCGCCACCTCGGTGATCGTGGTGGTCTGCTTCGAGCCGGCCTTCCAGGCATCCGTCAGCGGACCGAGGCCATCGACGATGCTGGCATTCTTGCCGCGCCGATCGTCGAGATAGGCGGCGACGGCCTGATCGGCCGTCCGCGCCCGCGTTGCTTTGACGACATAGGCGATGTTGGCGTCATGGACGGCCTGGTTGAGGATATGGCCGTCGGTCTTGCTGGAAGGAATGCCGTCCCAATCCGTCTTGGCAACCGCCGGGCAATTATCCTTGGCCGGGGCTTCGACACCCGCATCGACGAAAGGCGTGCGCGGGGTCCAGATTTCGAGGAAGCCGGAGAGGAGGCGAACGGCAGCGTTGGTGTCCACCGTCGAGAAGCAGGCGTCACCGCGTTTGTTGGTGTTTCCGGCCTGCGCATAAGGCGCTTTCGCCGCCGTGGCCTGCTCGGCGCCGGCAAGCGAGGGCACGATGGAAAGGAGGCAGACGAGGGCGGTGCTCAGGCGGAAAAAGCTTAAAACAGACATGGTGATATCCGAAATAGTTGAACGAACGCCGGAGAGTTAGAGCTGTTATGTGAAAGATCAATTGCAAAAATATTGCCATTCTGTGAACCAGCTGGTGCCCGCCTCTTGCCTTTCCCATCCATCCCGCCAAAACTGCCGAAGAGACGATGAGCCCAACCGGAATGCCGGAAAGGAAGACATGGCAGCGCGCCAACGCATCATTCCGGTAAGACGCGAATATAATCGCTGGGTCGCCAACCAGACGCTGGAAGATTATGCGCTGCGCTTCACTGCCAAGAGCGCCCGCCATTTTTCCTCACAGCGCATCTCACAGACGGCGATCGGCGCAATCTCCTTCCTGGCGCTGGAGGCGATCGGCGGCGCGATCACGCTTTCCTACGGCACCACCAACGCCTTTTACGCCATCATCGTCGCCTCGATCGCCATGCTGGCGATCGGCCTGCCGATAAGCCGCTACGCCATCCGCCACGGCGTCGACATCGATCTTCTGACGCGCGGCGCGGGCTTCGGCTATATCGGCTCGACCATCACCTCACTGATCTATGCAAGCTTCACCTTCATGCTGTTTGCGATCGAGGCTTCGATCATGTCCGGGGCGCTGGAGCTCACCCTCGGCATCCCGCTCTGGATCGGCTACATCATCAGTGCCGTCATGGTGATCCCCCTGGTGACGCACGGCGTGCGGCTGATCAGCAAGTTCCAGCTGATGACCCAGCCCTTCTGGATCGTGCTGAATATCCTGCCTTTCATCTTCATCGCCTTGCTGGATTGGGAAAAATTCGATCTCTGGCGCGCCTTTGCCGGCATCCGTCATGCCTCCGGCCCGCCCGGCACCGTCGCCGAGTTCGATCTCGTGGAGTTCGGCGCCGCCTCCGCCGTCATCCTGGCGCTGATGTCGCAGATCGGCGAACAGGCCGACTTCCTGCGCTTCCTGCCGCCGGACCCGCAGCGCAAGTGGCGCCACCGCCTGGCGATCTTTCTCGCCGGCCCCGGCTGGGTCATCATCGGCGCGCCCAAGTTGCTTGCCGGTTCATTTCTGGTCGTGCTGACCTTCACCTCGGGCGTCCCCCTCGATCGCGCCGCCGACCCGGCACAGATGTATCTGACCGCCTTCGGCTACATGGTCCCCTGGCACAATGCCGCGTTGCTGTTGATGGCGGCCTTCGTCGTCGTCTCACAGCTAAAGATCAATGTGATGAACGCCTATGCAGGTTCGCTCGCCTGGTCGAACTTCTTCTCGCGGCTGACCCACAGCCATCCCGGCCGCGTCATCTGGCTGGTGTTCAACGTCGCGATTGCCCTGCTTTTGATGGAACTCGGCATCTACCGGCTGCTGGAGGAGACGCTCGGCATCTTCTCGATCATCGCCATGGCCTGGCTCTGCACGATCTCCGCCGATCTCTTCATCAACAAGCCGCTGGGGCTGGCTCCCCCCGGCATCGAGTTCAAGCGCGCGCATCTCTACGACATCAACCCGGTCGGCCTCGGCGCCATGACGCTATCGGCGACGGTGTCGCTGATTGCCCATTTCGGTGCCTTCGGCGAGATCGCCGCCTCGCTCGCTCCCTATATTACCCTCGTCGTCGCGCTGGTCGCCTCGCCTGTCATCGCCTGGGCAACGAAAGGCAAGTTCTATCTCGCCCGCAAGCCGCGCCAGAGCTGGAAGAACCTGACGAACATCACCTGCTCGGTCTGCGAGCATCCCTTCGAGCCGGAGGATATGGCCTGGTGCCCGGCCTATGCCGCGCCGATCTGCTCGCTCTGCTGCTCGCTCGACAGCCGCTGCCACGACATGTGCAAGCCGGCCGCCCGTTTCAATGCGCAAGTCGGCACCGTCGCCAAGGTGCTGCTGTCTGAAACCATCATCGAGAAGCTGACGACGCGTCTCGGCCGCTACGGCATCGCCGTCGTGCTGGCATTGACCGCCATCGGCGCGATCCTGGCGATGATCGCCCATCAGGTCGCCTCCGCCTCCCCTGAGACGGCCGAGGTCGTCAACCGCACCATCTTCATCGTCTTCTTCGTCTTCTCGGTGATCGCAGGCGTCGTCTGCTGGTTCTATGTGCTCGCCCATGACAGCCGCGTCGTTGCCGAGGAGGAATCCTCACGCCAGAACACGCTGCTGCTCAAGGAAATCGCCGCCCATAAGAAGACCGACGCTGCCCTGCAGAACGCCAAGGAAACGGCCGAGGCCGCCAACCGCGCCAAGAGCCGCTATGTCGTCGGGCTCAGCCATGAATTACGCACGCCGCTGAACGCCGTGCTCGGCTACGCCCAGATCCTCGAACGCGACGAGACCATTCCGGCGCCGCGCCAGTCCTCGATCAAGGTCATCCGCCGCAGCGCCGAACACCTCTCCGGGCTGATCGACGGCCTGCTCGATATTTCCAAGATCGAAGCCGGCCGCCTGCAGGTCTATTCCAACGAGATCAACATCCAGGATTTCCTCGACCAGATCGTCGATATGTTCCGGCCACAGGCGCAGGCAAAGGGGCTCGCCTTCATCCATGAGCGCGCGCCGGCCTTGCCGCAATTCGTCCGCACCGACGAAAAGCGCCTGCGCCAGATTCTCGTCAACCTGCTCTCCAATGCCATCAAGTTCACTGACGAGGGCAGCGTCACCTTCGATGTCGGCTATCGCAGCCAGGTCGCGACCTTTACCGTCGCCGATACCGGCCGAGGCATCACCGAGAAAGACCTGCCCCGCATCTACGAACCCTTCCAGCGCGGCGAGGCCGAAAGCGTGCGGCCAATGCCGGGGCTCGGCCTCGGCCTCACCATCACCCGGCTTCTGACCAACACGCTCGGCGGCGAGATCTCGGTTTCAAGCGTGAAGGAGGAAGGCTCGACCTTCCGCGTCCGGCTGATGCTGTCCGCCGTCATGCGCGCAGTGGCCGCAGCGCCGCAGGAGAAGCGCATCGTCGGTTATGACGGCCCGCGCCGCACGATCGTCGTCGTCGATGATAACGAGGACCACCGCGAGATGATGCGCGAGATCCTGGCGCCGCTCGATTTCATCGTGCTGACGGCGGCAGGCGGCGGCGAATGCCTGACGCTGATCGAGGGCATCATGCCGGACCTTTTCCTCGTCGATATCCTGATGCCCGGCATGAACGGCTGGCAGCTCGTCTCGCGTCTGCGCGAGGCCGGACAGACAGCGCCAGTGCTGATGCTGTCGGCCAATATCGGTGATGCGGCCGTTCTCAGCGACAGTGACGACAGCCACAATGATGCGATCGGCAAGCCGGTCGACATCCGCCAGCTGCGCGACAAGCTCGCCCTGCATCTCGGCCTGACATGGATCTATGCCGATGCCATGCCAACCGTCCCTGTCAAGATCGAAGCGCCGATGCTGAGCCCAGGTGCTGCCCATGTGCAGGAATTGCTGCGGCTCGGCGAGATCGGCTATATCAGAGGCATCGAAGCCAAGCTTTCGGACCTTGCCAAGGTGGAGGCAAATCAGCCATTCACGGAGGAACTTCGCGCCTATGTCGCCGCCTTCGATCTCGCCGGCTTCATGACCTTCCTGCACGACTTCGACGAAAAGGTGGAATCCATTGGCTGAGCCGGCCCTCCCCCGCGACATCGTTCTGCTCGTCGACGACTCGGCCGAAGCACTCGGCTTCATGACTGACGCGCTCGAACAATCCGGCTTCTCCGTGCTGATCGCCACGTCGGGTGCGGCAGCCCTTGGTATCGTCGAGCGCATCACGCCCGATCTTATCCTGCTCGACGCGGTGATGCCCAGCATGGATGGCTTCGAGACCTGCCGCCGGTTGAAGGCGAACGCCACAGTAGCGCAGGTGCCTGTCGTCTTCATGACCGGCCTGACCGAGACCGAGCATGTTGTGCACGCGCTGGAATCGGGCGGCGTCGATTATCTCAGCAAACCGATCAACATCGATGAACTGCGCGCCCGCATCCGCGTCCATCTGCGCAATGCCCGCTCGGCCCAAAGCGCCCGCATCGCCCTGGACGCGGCTGGCCGTCATCTGCTGGCAGTCAAGGGCGACGGCGCCATCCACTGGTCAACGCCGCAGGCGACACGGCTGGTCAATGCCGCCATGGGCAGCGACGACGGCATGGAAATCGTCGTGCGCCATATCGCCGGCTGGATGCACGACCGCGTCGCAGCGGTGCGCGACGGCATCATCTCGATCGCCCATGCCGGCCAGGCGGCGCTGCAGCTCGCCTTCCTCGGCGCAATCGGCCCTGACGAATATCTCTTCCGCCTCACCGCCGCCAGTCAGCGCAGCGACGACGAGGTGCTGCGCCAGCGCTTTTCGCTCACCCAGCGCGAATCCGAAGTGCTGCTCTGGATCGCCAAGGGCAAGGCCAACCGCGACATCGGTGAAATATTGGGACTGTCGGCGCGGACGGTGAACAAACACCTCGAACAGATTTACGTGAAGCTCGGCGTCGAGAACCGGGCCTCGGCCGCCGTGAAAGCCACGCATGTGCTGTACGAGATGTAAGATGGTATTGGAGGCTAGAACAGGATGATTTTAGGCCTGTTCGGCCTAAAATCTGAATCCTGTTCTAAATTAAATAGTTAGAGCATGATGTCGTCCGAAAACCGCTCACACTTTTCGGCATCATGCTCTAGGCGCTAAACCACCCGATCCGGCACATCTCTACCCTCGAAAAACGCCGTCACGTTGTCAACCACCTTCATACCCATGGCGGTCCGCGTCTCTTCCGTGGCGCTGCCGAGATGCGGCAGCACCATAACGTTCTCCATCCGCCGCAGCGCCTCCGGCACATCGGGTTCCGCCTCGTAGACGTCAAGCCCGGCGCCGCGGATCGTGCCCGCCTCGAGCGCTGCAATCAGCGCCGCCTCATCCACCACGTCGCCACGCGCCGTATTGATGAGAAAGGCGCCCGGCTTCATCGCCGCAAGCCGCGCCGCATTCATCAGGTGCCGGTTCTCTGCTCCACCTGGGCAATGCAGCGAGACGAAATCGGCCACCGCGAGCACAGCCTCGATCGTCGGCAGTTGCCGCGCGGCGTAACGCGCCGCCTCAGCCGGATTGATCGGTGAGCGGTTGAAGAACACCACATCCATGCCGAAGCCGAAATGGCAGCGTTGCGCGAAGGCCTTGCCGATCCGGCCGAAACCGATAATGCCGACCGTCTTCCCCGTCACCTTGGTGCCGACCATATGCGTCGGGCACCAGCCCTTCCATTCACCAGCGCGTAGCTGCCGCTCGCCCTCACCGCCACGCCGGGCAACGGAGAGCAGCAGCAGCATGGCGATATCGGCCGTGCAGTCGGTCAGCACGCCCGGCGTGTTTGTGACCGCAATGCCTCTCTCCTTGGCAGCGGATATATCGATGTGATTGTAGCCGACGCCGAAATTGCCAAGGATCTTGGTGACAACAGGCACGCCGTCGAAGACGGCGGCGGGCAACCGATCGGAAACCGTCGGCAATACGGCTTCAAAGGTCGAGAGCGCCAGCCGCAGCTCGTTTTCAGCGAGCGGGATATCGTCACGATTGAACGTCACATCGAAACGTTCAGCAAGGACGGTTTCCACCGTGGCTGGCCAGCGCCGGGTGACGAGAATGCGGGGTTTGGACATGGACGGTTCCGCTCGATGCTTCAAAACGATGCCAAGAGTTAGACCAGCCAGGCGAAAATTGAAACGCCCGCAAAAAGAAAGAAGCCCGGTCGGAACCGGGCTTCGATAATCATGTCCCATAAAGGGGAGCGAGGCTTACATGCCCTGCGGGAAGTAGCTGTACTTGCCGTCCGGACCCTTCTTCCATTCGTACATGATGTAGCCAGGAATCTTCGGGTCGCCCTTTTCGTCGAACGAAATGTCGCCGAGAACGGTCGGGAACGGGCCCTTTTCCTTCATGGCCTTGGCAACGGCCTCAGGATCCAGCGAACCGGCAGCCTTGGCGGCTCCGGCGATCGTCTGCATCGCAGCGTAGGAATAGAGCGTGTAGGCTTCCGGATTGAAACCAGCGGCCTTGAACTTTTCGACGAGTTCCTTGTTCGCAGGGTTCGCCGTCGGATCCGGGCCGAAGGTGTTCAGCGTACCGGCAACGGCGTCGCCAGCGATCGAGGCCAGTTCGTTCGAAACGATACCGTCGCCCGAAACCAGCGTCGCCTTCAGGCCCTGGTCGGCCGCCTGGCGGATGATGAGACCGGCTTCGGTGTGCAGACCACCCCAATAGATGATCGAGACGCCGGCTTCCTTCATCTTGGCGATGAGTGCCGAGAAGTCCTTGTCGCCGACATTGATGCCTTCGTAAATGACTTCGGTGACGCCGGCGGCGTTCATAGCCTTCTTGGTTTCGTCGGCAAGGCCCTGACCGTAAGGTGTCTTGTCGTGAACGACAGCGATCTTGGCGTCCTTGAAGTGATCGGCAAGATACTTGCCGGCGATGGCACCCTGCTGGTCGTCACGGCCGCAGGTGCGGAACGTGTTCCAGAGGCCCCGTTCCGTGAAGGTCGGGTTCGTCGCGGCCGGGGTGATTTCGAGGATGCCGTTTTCGGCATAGACTTCCGAAGCCGGGATCGAAACGCCCGAGTTGAAGTGGCCGATGACGAACTTGACGCCGTCAGCGGCGAACTTGTTGGCGACCGAAATGCCCTGCTTCGGGTCGGAGACGTCGTCGCCGAGCTCGATCTTGATCTGCTCGCCGTTGATGCCGCCAGCCGCGTTGATGTCGGCGGCTGCCTGTTCGGCACCCTTCTGGAGCTGAGCGCCGAATGCGGCGTTCGGTCCAGTCAGTGGACCAGCGACAGCGATGAGAACGTCGGCCCACGCGTTGCCGCTGAAGGCGACCATCGCCGTCAGAGCCACTGCCGACAGAAGAGACTTCTTCATATTATTACTCCCAATTTTTGGGCGGGTTCCGGTCCAAGGCCCAGCGCACTACCCACCATTGACTGCGCCAGGAAAGCTGTTCCACTCGGAAGGCAATTCATGCCTAGTTTCAACGGACTGTCAATGTTTGTCCTTCCACGAAAACGCGGAAGTTTTTTCGTACAGCCAGTAATAGTTGTTAACCATCTGATTGGTGCGGCGGTAACGGAAGCCGGCCGTCGAGAACACCAACAGCGTCACAAAGTCGAGGATATAGTAGAAGGCGTTGAGCATCGGCCCATTGAACAGGGCATGATGCAGGAACTGCATCGCCCAGGCGAGCAGGAATGTATAGACGATGACCAACGGATAGTCGGCCCAGCCTTCGGCAACCGCTTTGCCGGCGCGCCAGGCCGTCCAAAAGCCTAAGAGCAAGACGATGACACGGATCGCCACAAGGGGGCCGGCATCCGCTTCGAAGAAAAGTCCCTGCATGTCAAACTCTCCTTTCCACCTAGTGTCTTCCGCCTTCGAGATAGGCGGCGCGGACCTCGGGATTGGCAAGAAGCTCCTTGCCGGAGCCGCTCATCGTCACCTTGCCGTTCACCATCACGTAGGCGCGGTGAGAAAGCCTGAGGGCGGCGAATGCGTTCTGCTCGACGAGGAAAACGGTCAGCCCCTCCGCCTCGTTGAGCTTTTTGATCGCCTCGAAGATGCCCTTGACGATCAGCGGCGCGAGACCGAGCGAGGGTTCGTCGAGAAGCAGCAGCTTCGGGCGCGCCATCAGCGCGCGGCCGATCGACAGCATCTGCTGTTCACCGCCCGAAAGTGTTCCGCCCCGCTGGGCGTGACGTTCCTTGAGACGCGGGAAGAGCGTGAAGATCTTCTCGACGTCTTCGGCGAAGTGTTTCAGATTGTCGAGGCCAGCGCCCATCTGAAGGTTTTCCAGAACCGTCATGCGCGGGAAGATGCGGCGGCCTTCCGGTGACTGTGCAATGCGCAGACGGGCGATTTCATGCGTCGGCATGTGGGTGATGTCGCGGCCCTCGAAGACCACCGAACCGGTGCGGGCCTGCGGGCTGCCGCAGATCGTCATCATCAGTGTCGACTTGCCGGCGCCGTTGGCGCCGATCAGGCTGACGATCTCGCCCTTGTTGACGTGGACATCGACGCCGGCCAGCGCCCGGATATTGCCGTAATAGGTTTCGACGCTATTCACCTGAAGGAGCGGTTGACCCGTCATTACTTCATCGCCCATCAGTTTGCGCCTCCCTCGAGCTGCTCGACGGCTGCGATCACCTCTTCCACTTCTTCATCCTCGACACCGAGATAGGCCGCGATGACCCGCGGATCGTTCTTCACGTGATCCGGTGTGCCATCGGAAATCTTCTGACCGTATTCGAGGACGACGACGTGGTCGGAGATTTCCATGACCACGGACATGTCGTGCTCGATCAGAAGGATCGACGTTCCGGTTTCGGCGCGAATGCTCTTCAGCAGTGCGTTGAGCGTTGCCGATTCCCGTGGGTTGAGGCCGGCAGCCGGTTCATCGAGGCAGAGCAGCTCCGGACCGGTGCACATGGCGCGGGCAATTTCGAGACGCCGCTGGGCGCCGTAGGGCAAATCGCCGGCGGGGTCGTCGGCGCGGTCGATCAGATCGGCCTTCTCGAGCCAGAAACGGGCGAGTTCGATTGCCGCAGCCGCTTCCCGCCTGTAGGGGCCGACACCGATAAGGCCGAGGATCGTATAACCCGATGCCTTCATCAGCTTGTTGTGCTGGGCAACCAGAAGGTTTTCGAGAACGGTCAGGCCGGAGAACAGCCGGATGTTCTGGAAGGTGCGTGCGACCTTGGCTTCCCTGGTGATGCGAAAGTCCGGCAGGCGCTCCAGCAGGTATTGCTTGCCGCTCTTCTGGTTGAACGTGATCATGCCCATCGTCGGCTTGTAGAAGCCGGTGATGCAGTTGAAGACGGTGGTCTTGCCGGCGCCGTTCGGCCCGATCAGCGCGGTGATATCGCCACGCTTGGCTTCGAAGGAGAAGTCGTTGATGGCCATCAGGCCGCCGAACTTCATCGACAGGTGTTCGACCTTGAGAAGAGTGTCGTCAGACATCGTATTCGTTACGGGGCTCATCAACCATGCCCCTCCTTGATGAAGCTTCCGGATATCGCCTTGCGCTCTCTGAGGAAGGCTGTCGGCTCACGCGAGCCGACGAAGCCGCGCGGCTTGAACAGCATGACGACGACCATGGCGAGGCCGAAGATCAGCATGCGGTAGAGTTCCGGCGTAAAGTCGGGTCCGAAGATGAGTTTTAGGAAGTCCATGCTGCGCAACAACTCGGTGCCGCCGACCATGACGATCGCGGCAATCGCGATGCCGGTCAACGAACCCATGCCGCCAAGAACGACGATGGCGAGAATGACGGCCGATTCCAGGAAGACAAAGGATTCCGGCGAGACGAAGCCCTGCCGGGCGGCGAAGAACGAGCCGGCGAAACCGGCAAACATCGCGCCCGTCGCAAAGGCGGTCAGCTTGGTCGTCACCGTGTTGATGCCGAGCGAACGGCAGGCGATCTCGTCTTCGCGCAAAGCTTCCCAGGCGCGTCCAATCGGCATGCGGCGTAGCCGGATGGTGACATAGGCCGTCAGCATGCAGAGCATCAGAATAAGATAGAAAAGGAAGATCTTGTAGTAGGCCGAGGAGGGCGGCAGGTGAAAGAGCTTGGCAAAACCGCCGGCCGTCGCATCGAAAGGAATGCCGAAGAGTGTTGCCTTCGGGATGCTCGATATACCGAAGGTGCCCCTCGTCACGTCAGTCCAGTTGATGAGGACGAGACGAATGATTTCACCGAAGGCAAGCGTCACGATGGCGAGGTAATCGCCGCGCAGGCGCAGCACCGGGAAGCCGAGAATGACGCCCCAGAGTGCCGCGAAGATGCCCGAAAGCGGCAGCAGCACCCAGAAGGATAGGCCGAAATAGCTCGAAAGCAGCGCGTAGGAATAAGCGCCGACGGCATAGAAGGCGACATAGCCGAGATCGAGCAGGCCGGCGAGGCCGACGACGATATTCAGCCCCCAGGCGAGCATCACATAGATCAGGATCTGGATGCCGAAATTGTCGACATATGTCAGCGAGCCCTGAGGGCCCTTAATCGCCACCACCACCAGGGGATAAAGCAGCAGCGCGATCAGCGCGATCTTCAGGAAATGCCGGTGGAAGAAGCTCTTCTCTGTCGAGATGTCGAGTTCGCCC
Source organism: Rhizobium leguminosarum bv. trifolii WSM1325 (assembly GCA_000023185.1). Lineage (NCBI taxonomy): Bacteria > Pseudomonadati > Pseudomonadota > Alphaproteobacteria > Hyphomicrobiales > Rhizobiaceae > Rhizobium > Rhizobium leguminosarum. The sequence goes on from CP001622.1 coordinate 3,332,876, forward strand.
TGTCTCGCCTTTGCCAGCTTGCGGCTGTCGAGATGCGGCCGCAGGAAAACCACCGTGGCGAAGCGGCCGATGGCGGCGACCGCAACGAAGATCGCAAGCAGGCCCCAGCGCTGGACGATGATCAACTCGTTGCTGATGTTCTGGTCGGTCTTGAGGCCGACATAGAGAACGAACATGCCGAACGACAGGACGGCGGCGAAAAGAGCTTCGGTAAGGCCTTTGCGGACAAGTCCGGCATCGGGCTTGCCTGCAGAATTTTCAATGTTTGCCATGACGTTATACCTTCTCGACTTCCGGCCGCCCGAGGATGCCGGTCGGCTTGAAGATCAACACGAAAGCCAGGATCGCAAAGGTCGCGACGTCTTTGTAGGCGATGGTGAAGTATGCCGACCACAGCGACTCGATAAGGCCGATAAGCAGGCCGCCGAAGACGGCGCCGGGCAACGAACCGATACCGCCGAGAACGGCTGCCGTGAAGGCCTTCACACCAGGCGTGAAGCCGTCGTTAAACGAGGCGACGCCATAATACATCAGGTACATCGTGCCGGCCACGGCCGCGAGTGCCGCACCCATAACGAAAGTGATCGAGATCGTCTGGTCGACGTTGACGCCAAGCAGTGCCGCCATCTTGCGATCCTGCTCTGTGGCGCGCTGGGCACGGCCGAGTGCGGTGCGATTGACGATGTACCAGAAGATTGTCAGCAGCACTGCGGTGATCACGATGATGATGATCTGTTTCAGCGACACCGAGATGTTGCCGAACTGGTAGACCGTGCTCACCATCGGTGGAATCGGCTTGTTGCGCGGGCCCTGCGTCACCTGGATGAAGTTGGACAGCGTGATCGACATACCGATCGCGGTAATCAGCGGCGCCAGGCGGAAGGAACCGCGCAGGGGACGGTATGCGACGCGCTCGATCGTCCAATTCCACAAACTCGTCATCAGCATCGCGACAACAAGCATCGCCAGCAGCAGAACGGCCACCGGGAGACCTGCGAAGATGGATGTGAGGACGAGGAAGACGATAAGAGCGGCGAAACCACCAAGCATGAAGATGTCGCCATGGGCGAAATTGATCATGCCGATAATGCCGTAAACCATCGTATAGCCAATAGCCACGAGGCCATAGATGGATCCGAGCGTCAGCCCGTTTAAGAGCTGCTGGACGAAATACTCCATATGTCGTTTTCCCCTGGATGCGAGCCGAAAATGCTGCATCTCTTTTTGGTTCTTCAGTTCTCCGTTTCAGAGAACCTCATAGGCCGAATGCATAGCGGTTTCGTTGGAAATGTGAAGACAAAAAGGATTTACTTCTACAGATTCTTGTCTGAACAGGCCTAAATGGCGCGTTTTGAACCAAAATCCACAGAAAAACGGCAGAGCAGGGCCTATTTTTAGCCAGAAACCGCCACTGGGTTAACCGTCCGGAGATATCGCCGTCGATTTCCTGCGCCGCTTGCTGCGTAAGCTATTCCACAGAATTGGACAATGGAGCAAATTCAGACCCCAAGGCAGCTTCTTTGACGAATGCCATTTCACGAGCGATGCCCGCTTCTTCGTCTGACAAGGCTGAAAATTTATGGTAGCATCATCAGGCTTTGTATTGAGGGATGCGGAGCATGACGGGGAACACCATATAACTTGAGTATCTGGTTGTGACAGGGATGGTTTGCGGACGAGCGACAGCGGGGTGCTCGCCGCGTGGCGAACGGCAAAAGGACGATGCTGAGGACATTTGAAAAGGCGGCGCTCGAAGCCGGCAGGGCCATCATCACGGTCCTGCGCGAAGGCTTCCCCGTCGCCATGAAGGCGGATGCAAGTCCGGTCACGGTCGCCGACGAGGAGGCCGAGCGCATCATCCTCGCGCATCTCGCCAGAGATTATCCCGAAATACCCGTCGTGGCGGAAGAATCGGTCGCCGCTGGCAAAGTGCCCGACATCGATGGCCGAGGCTTCTTCCTGGTCGACCCTCTCGACGGCACCCGTGAATTCGTCGACGGACGGCAGGAGTTCACCGTCAACATCGCCTATATCGAGAACGGCGCCCCGATTGCCGGCATCGTCTATGCGCCGGCGCTGGGGCTTGCCTTCTCCGGAGAACGCGGCCACGCCGAAAGGCTCGTCGTCATGGACGATTTCACGGTTGGCGCACGCAGCGCGATCACGGTGCGCGAACAGCCGGACGACAGGCTGGCGCTTGCAAGCCTTCGCCACAACAGCCCGGAGACTGGAAGCTTCCTCGCCGATCAAGCGATCTTCAAATGCACCAATATCGGCTCCTCGCTGAAATTCTGCCTGCTGGCCGAAGGCAAGGCCGACGTCTATCCGCGTTTCACCCGCACGATGGAATGGGACACCGCAGCCGGCGATGCGGTGCTGCGCGCAGCCGGCGGTTCGACGGTGACGCTGGACGGGACGCCACTGACCTACGGCAAAACGGGAACGGCCGCCGATTTCGACTTCGCCAACCCGAACTTCATCTCCTGGGGCGGCAGGAAACGCGTCCTCGAACCGGCGTAACCACCCGCGGGAATCGCTGAAGACCGGCAAGCGGCAAATCCTTTGCATCGCCGCCACGTGTTCAGGCCCGCCGCTACGATCCGCGGTCGACCTCATGCATGCGCACCCCAACTGAGCGAGCCGCCTCCCCTCAAAGCGTGCCACGATCCTATTTCTAGCTGTGAAGTGATTCGCGTTATCGGGCCTGATTGAGCGATTCGGGCTGCGAATTCATTGCCCTGCATCTTTTCAAGACGCCGCGCGCCATCAATCCTGCCTTGATTTTGTCACATTTCGGCACGGCTTCGACGATGATCGATATCTTCATCAGCAAAATTTCGCATCGTCTTTCGTTAAGAAATACGCTTAAGAGCCACGGCCCACGTGTCGAATCGGCACGTCGCCAGCCTGCGGCGAACCCCTCCAAAGGCCTAAAAACTTTGACAAAATTCCAATTATTAACGAAATATCATGAGCTTGCCTCAACTTAACGCAAATGCGAAAGATTTGCTGCGATGCGATATTTCTCTGGACACCATTACACAATTGTCGCATTTTTCCGTTTTAGTAGGGTTACCAAGACCTAAGTGCAGCCCTGGTGACAGGGTAAACCATTGATCGCCTTTTGCCGCCGCGCCCCCTCGAAGACAACAGAGTACGATCCTTGAGCATCACGGAACTAAACAACAGCATTTCGACAGAGTCCTTCCGGCCGAGCCGCCGCCAGCAGCCGAGCCTGAAGATCCAGACCCCTGTTATCCACAGCGATGCGCCGCAGGCGCCGTTGCTGGATCTGGTCCTGAAGCGGGCGTTCGACATTGTTTCGTCGTTGAGCGCCCTCCTCGTCCTCGCCCCTTTCCTTCTGTTCGTCGCCCTGCTGATCAAGATCGACAGCCCGGGGCCGGTGCTCTTCAAGCAGACCCGCTGGGGCAAGAACTGCAAGGCCATCAAGGTCTACAAGTTCCGTTCCATGCGCACCGACCTCTGCGACGTCTCCGGCGTTGCCCAGACGGTAATGAACGATCCGCGCGTCACGCGCATCGGCGCCATTCTGCGCCGTACGAATGTCGATGAGTTGCCGCAGTTGCTGAACGTGCTGCTGGGCCACATGTCGGTCGTCGGTCCGCGCTGCCATGCGATCGGCATGCGCGCCGGCGGCGTGCTCTACGAAGAACTCGTACCGGAATATCATCAGCGACATGCGATGCGTCCCGGCATGACGGGTCTTGCCCAGATGCGCGGCCTGCGCGGCCCGACCGATCGTCCGGCCAAGGCGCGTGCCCGCATCGCCAGCGATCTCTACTATGTCGGGAATTTCTCGATCTGGATGGATATGCGCATCGTTGCCGGAACCGTCGTGTCGGAGCTGACCCGCGGAAAAGGCTTTTAAAGCGCGTCGCGATCTTTCAGATCGGCTCCTCGCGCTTTCGGTCGTTGTTTTCACGCATGTCGCGCAAACCGATGCACACTTTGCGCGACATGCTGCCAAGCTTTAGCTTTGTGAGAAAGGACCGGCTGCCTCAGAGCAGCCGGTACCGGAATGCTCCGGCGACCGTCTGCATGCGGCTGACCGAATCGAGCTTGCACATCGCGCTCTTCAGATAACCCGCCACCGTATGCGACGAGAGATCGAGAATGATTGCGATCTCGTCGCTGCTCTTGCCGACAGCGCCGCTCGTCTTTTTAGACGCGCAAAGGACGCTGTAGCACTTTGAATTGCTGCGTGATTCCCTAAATCAATTCGTGGCAGGCATTCGATTTCGCGCCGGGTGAGCGTCTCCAACGGACCATCCTCCACGCCGCCGCTACGCGAAACCTTATCCAGAAGCTCCATGCAGCCGGAGAGCAGCGCCATCGCCTGCTCTCGCGTGGGCATAGGACAGCTGCCTGAAAAGGCGAAGGTGTATTGTTTCAGGTCAGCATCATGCTGCGCGAAGGCGAAGGTATTCTTCAGCCCGTGCATCTGAAAGAGCCTGTCGAGTTTGCGGTTTTCCTGATTGGCGGCGCTGCCCGCAAAAGACCCCTCCTCGCAGAAGACCGGCATGATCGCCCGCTTCATCGCGGTCACCAGTCTGCCGCAATAGAAGAGATCGGCAGCGTCATAAAAGCCGACAAGGCTTTGCAGCCAATTGCTGATCAACCGGTTTTCGGCGAAATCCGTGCGGTCGCCCCGCGGGAAAGCCGAGAGCAGATAGAAATCGAAGCCCACAAGCTTCGCCATCACCCCGAGCCGTTCCTTACCGTCGTTAAACGAAACCCCGACGCCATCGGCCTGCGAAGGCGAAAATGCAGCATCCTCAGCGCAGTCGCCGACTGCGCGTCCACGTCTTTTCATCTTTGTATCCTCGTATAGCCAGCTTCGGCTCAGCCTTGCTGCCGGCGGCGAAAAGTTCGGGTCGGGGCATCAGCAAAGACGGCTTCTTCGCCGCATCCCGAGGACACGAAGCCTCAAAAGCGCGAACTGGACCGATACAGCGGGACGAACGTAGACGACGTCTTGCGCTCATTCTTATGTTGCCGCACGTATCAGATCATCCCGGGAAATCAGCTAATATTTATTCCGCATGGCTCCCATGCAGGCGCTGCAAATTGACGTAGCAGCATGCCGCTGCCCGACGTCACCAGCCGGGCGGGCGTCTAAATTTGTTATCAAAGTCTTACGATGGGTTTAGGCAATTTTTAAATGTGGCAGGCTAGAGTGGGGTTCGTGGTCTTGCGTTGTGTAGAGAGTCCAATGACCGAAATGATACGTCCCCGAGTAAAATATGTCATCGGCCCCGATGGCAGCCCCCTGACGATCGCGGATCTTCCGCCGCCCAATACGCGGCGCTGGGTGATTCGCCGGAAGGCAGAGGTTGTCGCGGCTGTTCGCGGTGGCTTGTTGAGCTTGGAAGAGGCCTGCGAGCGTTACACGCTCACGGTCGAAGAATTCCTCTCCTGGCAGTCGTCGATCAACAGCCACGGTCTTGCCGGCCTGCGCACCACGCGCATCCAGCAATATCGTCACTGATCACACCCCAGCATTGACGACATTTATTTCGGGCCGGACGCATCTCCCGTTAGGGAATGAAGAAGGCCCGAAATCATTGACGAGGCTGCGTAGCACCAAAGGCCCGGCTGCGTGAATGCATCCGCCAGCCCCGTCGTCTTCGCCGCCGCAATGACGATCGCGACCAGCAGCACATCCATCATCGACCACTTGGACAGATGCGGTACGACGCGACGATAGAACAGGCTGCCGGCCCCACCGCCGGCGGCCGTCGCTTCCGCGGTGATCCCCATCGCCTCCACGGTGATGCCGACCATCTTCAGAAACGGGAGCAGGATCGAAACCAGGGCGACGATTGCCGCCAGCAGCCCGTCCCCGCCTTGCCATAGCGAGACGATGATTTCGATCAGCGACGGCGTCTTGTCGAAAAAATACAGCGTCTCGAAACGGACCAGCGGCAAGACGAGACCGAGCGCCAGGAAGAACGGCGCGGCCACGAGAAGCACGGGGCGAGCCATCGAAAGCGCACTCATTGCCCTGAATCTCTTATCGATCCGACATTTTGCATGAACACTCTGTCTCCTGCCTGTATTGCCTCTACGGCTTGGCACGACCGCGCTGCCATGTCACGGTCCGCTAAGACAATATCCGTTACGAGGAAAGACAATGGACATTCGAAGTGAGGAAGGCGCCTCCGGCGGCCGCTATGCGGCCGAGGTCGAAGGGCACGAGGCGGAGATGACCTATTCACGCACATCGCCGAAGCTCGTCATCATCGATCACACGGCCGTTCCCGATGCGCTGCGCGGAAAAGGTGTCGGCCAGGCACTGGCGCTCCACGCCGTGGAGGCAGCCCGCACCGGCGGCTGGAAGATCATCCCGCTCTGCCCTTTCTTCAAGGCGCAGGCGCAACGCCATACGGAATGGAAGGATGTCGTGAATTAATGCATGTCGCCCAAAAACGCACAGCGCGTTTTGGGACAGGACATGCATAAGACAAATCGTCCCCGCGGGGGACGAATCTCGTTTCCCATGGGAGCGACGCATAAGGCAAACACCAAAAGCCATGTATAACGGACAGCGCGCCCATCATACATGGCTTCTCAGTGGCGATCCCAGGGCGCCAAAGCCGGCACCCAGCCGTTTCTGTTACGCCCTTGCTCTGGCGCCGCCGTCACGCTCTTCCAGCGCTGTGGCCCTTGCATATTCCGCCTGCATCTCCTCGAGCGCCATTTCCAGCGTCTCTTCCTGCATCTTCAGTTCCTTGATCGAAACCTGCAGGTTGTCGGCCCGCTGACGCGCGGCCTTGGCGAAGGTCGGATAAGCAAAGTGATTCGGGTCGGAAATACCGGACTTCTTTTCCTCGACAACGATCTGGCTCTCCAGATCCTTCGTCATCCGTTCGAATTCGGACATCATCATCTGCAACTGCTGCAACTGACGTCGTTTTTCGTTCACCTGAAATTCCTTCAGGCGAACGAGACTTTCTCGCGACTTCATACGCATTACTCCCGTGATGCGAGACCCCGGCTCAACTTGAAACCGCCCTGCGCGCCGCTTTGACACGGTTTGCTAAAAAATTTCCTGCGATATTAACAAATACCTACCGCTGGTAACCTTTCGTTTACGGGCATCGTTAATGATAGGCCCGATGATTTAAGGGTCGGTAAATGCCGCGGCATTAAGTTCGAACCTTTTCATTGGCGAGTCGGATGAATCACTTAGCGCTGTTTCCTAATGTTAAAGTTGAGGAACACCTTTTTGAGATTCCTATTGGAAAACAGAGAAATGGAAAAATTGTTTAATAAATTCGATACTCCTTGCCAGAGTGAATTAGAATTTGTTAACCATTTCGTGGCAGCTTTCAAATCACGTAGCGTGTTCGGTATCGTGTAGGGGGCCAGACCACCTTTCGGCGGCGGTAAAGGGGATAATTATGCGGGTACTTCTAATCGAGGATGACAGCGCGACGGCGCAGAGCATCGAGTTGATGCTGAAATCAGAGAGTTTTAATGTTTATACCACCGATCTCGGTGAAGAAGGCGTCGATCTGGGCAAGCTGTATGATTATGACATCATCCTTCTCGATCTGAACCTGCCCGACATGTCCGGATATGAAGTGCTTCGCACTCTTCGGCTGTCCAAGGTCAAGACACCGATCCTCATCCTGTCGGGCATGGCCGGCATCGAAGACAAGGTTCGCGGCCTCGGTTTCGGCGCTGACGACTACATGACCAAGCCGTTCCATAAGGACGAGCTCGTCGCCCGCATCCACGCCATCGTCCGTCGCTCCAAGGGCCACGCCCAATCGGTCATCATGACCGGCGAACTGATCGTCAACCTCGATGCCAAGACGGTCGAAGTCGGGGGCCAGCGCGTCCACCTGACGGGCAAGGAATATCAGATGCTGGAGCTGCTTTCGCTCCGCAAGGGCACCACCCTCACCAAGGAAATGTTCCTGAACCACCTCTACGGCGGCATGGACGAACCGGAACTGAAGATCATCGACGTCTTCATCTGCAAGCTCCGCAAGAAGCTCGCCAACGCTGCAGGCGGCGCCAACTACATCGAGACCGTCTGGGGCCGTGGTTACGTTCTTCGCGAGCCGGATGGTGCCGAATACGCCGAAACCGCCTGATATTTTTTTCCGATCCCCCTTGTCGGACAAACGAAGATCCCGCCTTTTCGGCGGGATTTTTCGTTTCTGCCTGCGGGCAATAAGAACCCACCCTCACAACACATGACCTCAGGCCGGATCGGCCTGAGATGCTCTGTCATTTCGATCTAGAGCATGTCTCGCAAAAGTGTGCAGCGGTTTTGCGATAAAGACATGCGGAAAAGCAAAGACCTAAAGCGTGGCAAGCGAATCTGAAAGATCGCGACGCTTTAGGAAATAGCGTAGGGCGGCTGAAACCGCTTGCACTCGGCATCATGCGCCAGTGATGCCGATATCGGCGAAAAGAGATCTGCCGGTCAGGCGGCGATCGCGCGGTTTCCGAAAACGGCGGTCAGGATCTTACGATCGAACGGCTTCAGCAGGAAGTCGGTAGCACCGGCCCGTTTGCCCGCCATCAGTTTCTTCAGATCCGCCTCGACGACGCAATAATAAATCTTGACCTCTTTGCCGCCTTCCATGGCACGGATGGCGGCGATGAGGTCGAGGGCGCCTTCCATGCCGGAATCGACGATCAGATATTCCGGCAGCTCCGCCTGGCAGCGCTGCAGCGCTTCGCCGGCGTTGGAGGCTTCGCTGACGAGAAAGTCGAGTTCGGAGAGAATGCGCTTGCCGACCTTACGGACGATGTCCGAATTATCGGTGATCATGAACCTTTGCATGGCCGCTCCTTTGCCCCCGCATTCGTCGCAGCAAGAGGCCTCTTACAACCCTGGAGAATAGGTCCATCAGGCTAACGAATCGTTACCGGACGGAGCGCCGACGCACGTCTGCGCTCCGAAATCAGGCTGCCGCAGCCACTGCCGTGAACACCAGTTCGTCGGCGCTGGCGCTGTGATCAAGCGTCATTCCGCACTCCTGCGCCAGAAGCACGGTGTAATAGGGCTGGATCGAATGGGCATCGATCGCCTCCTCGATCGTGCCGGTCGATATCTCGACGAATTTCGGCGGCAAGCGCATCAACTTGCCTTTGGACGTGAGCTTGAACTTGGCATCGAACTCGGGATTTTCGAGCGTTACCTCAAGCACGCCGCCGCGCGGAATGGCGGAATAGGCAACGAGGAAGAGGTTGAGCAGCAGCTTGACACGGTTCTTGGCGACGATCGCGCGCGGTCCGTTCCAGATCACCTCGGTCTTCTTCTCGGCGACGGCGAAATCCTTGGCTGCACGCTCGGCCTCGCCAGTGTCGATCGATGCGCCGACGGAACCCGACGCGCCGAAAGCGAGACGTGCGAATTTCAGGCGGACGGAAGCGTTGAGCGCGCTGGTGCGGATCAGGTCCATCGCGTCGGCATCGGCGCCGCCCTCATCCAGGAGTTCCAGCCCGTTGTTGATCGCGCCGACGGGCGAGATGACATCGTGGCAAACTCGGCTGCAAAGAAGCGCGGCCAGATCTGGGCCGGACAGGGTGAGATTGGGGTTCTTGGACATCATTGTCTCCTGATGGGCGGCAATTTCATTGCGCCCGGAATATGCTTCATCAAAATTGCGCGAAGTTTGCGATCGTACTCGATGCCATAATGACACCATATTTGGTAAACCGATTGTTAAGATCATCGGCGCAAAATGCACCAATCGCCGCGAGCGGTTGCCCGCTCCTAGCCAAACGACGAACGGATGACACCATGCGCCCTCGATTTCCGCACCGATTCATCGGCTTCTGCAGGTTACTTTCGGCCCTCATCTTCTCCTCGCTGATGGTTGCCGGGCCGGCTGCCGCCCAGGACAACGGCCAGTACACGATGCAGGAAATCGTCGACGCCGGCCACTCCTTCTTCGGCTCCGCCAGCGGCGGACTTGCCAAAGTGGTCGAGAGTGCCTTCCAGAAATATGGCCTGCCGAACGGCTATATCCTCGGACAGGAAGGCGGCGGCGCCTTCATCGCCGGCCTTACCTATGGTGAAGGCCAATTGAACACCAAGAACGCCGGCGAACATAATCTCTACTGGCAGGGACCCTCGCTGGGCCTCGATTACGGTGGCCAAGGCTCGCGCGTGATGATGCTGGTCTACGACCTGCCTTCCGTCAACGGCATCTATGCCCGCTTCGGCGGCGTCAGCGGCTCGGCATATGTGATCGCCGGCTTCGGCATGACGCTGCTCAAGAACAACGACGTGCTGGTCGTGCCGATCCGCACCGGCGTCGGCGCCCGCCTCGGCGTCAATGTCGGCTATCTCAAAATCACCCAGGCGCCGACCTGGAACCCCTTCTGAGGCCTCAAGGCCGCTGGAATCTGCCGCCGTCCCCACCGGCGGCCTTGCCATGCGCGTCACGCGTGCTTAATCATCGCGGCTGACCTCGTATCAACCTTCTTACCGATGGCCGCGCCGTGATCGAATATGCTCTCTTGTTCGGATTGGGCTTCCTGACCGCGGCCTTTCTCGTCTTTCTGGTCTCGCCCGCCGTTCACCGCCGCATCGTCTGGTATACGGAGAACAGGCTGAAAGCGACGATGCCGCTGAGCCCGCAGGAGGTTCGCGCCCAGAAGGATATGGTGCGCGCGCTCTATGCCGCCGAAAACGCCCGCACCGCCCAGGACCTTCTGCGTGAGCGCGAGAAATCCCTGTCACTCCAGCTTCGCCACGACGCCCTCGCCGTCGACGCCGGCAGGTTTGCCGCCGAGATCGGCGAATTGCAGGCCCAGATCGGCGAGATGCATGTCGAGGCGGCCGACCAGCGCTCGCATCTTCGCAAGGACGAGAACTATATCAGCCAGTTGAAGACCAATCTGCATATTGCCGAGCAGTCCGCTGCCAATAAGGAGAGCGAACTGACGACGATGAGGACGCGGCTGGGCAAACTCGGTGAACAGGCCGATGGGCTGAGGATAGACCTGGCCGCGCGCGAGACCGAGGCGGAGAGCCTGAAATTCCGCGTCAACGCGCTACGCGACGAACGCGACACGCTGCGCCAGGACGTCAGCCTGCTGCAGAAGCGCGCCAAGGATGCCGAACAGAAACTGACGCAGCAGCAGCATATGGTGATCCGCCTGGAGGACAAGGCCGCGCGCGAGAGCGCTTCCGCCACCGAAAAGGAAAACCTGGTCGCTCGTCGCCAGCAGGAGATCGCCAAGTTGAAGGAGCAGTTGAAGGCCGCCAACACCGAGATCCGCAAGGTCAACCGGGTGCTGCGCGACGCCGGCCTTGCCGGGTTGGTCGCGGAGCTGCCGGCGGAAATGACGGCCGAAGACACGACCACATCCACGTTCGACACCGCCATGATCACGGCTGAGATCGGCGAGGATGTCCGCAAGCGCAGCGCCGCCCTTGCCGAGCGCCTGCAAAAGGCAAAGGCCGTAACCGGACGCGACGGTGCGATCCGCGAGGAGATCGCCTCGATCGCCGCCAATATGGTGGCGCTGACCGCACTCAGCGAGGGTCCCGCCTCACCGATCCGCACGCTGCTCGTCGAAGCTGCGGAAAAGAACGCGAACGATCGTGTCAGCCTTGCCGACAGGGCAGCCGCGATCATCGCCGATCCCCCGCGCGCGCCATAGGACGCCCGGCGCGCCAACATGTTTGAATTGACGCAGAACCTGAAAATCGATTCCGATGAAAGGATGTGCGTTAGACCCGGCCCATCGCCGAGGCCATGGAAAACAACGCGATCCCCGTCGCCGTCGCGGCATTGAGGCTGTCGAGTTCCTCCGACTGCGGAATGCGCGCGCTCTGGAACCGCGCAAGCAGCGCCTCCGGCAACCCCTCGCCTTCAGTGCCGACGACGAGCGCCATGCGCGTCGAGGCGGGAATGGCGCGGATATCGGTCTTGCCGTGCGGAGAAAGCGTCCAGATGGCAAAGCCCCGTTCGGCAAGCGCCACGAGTACATCCAGCGCCTTGCCGCCGCGACGGTGCGGAACGCTCAGCACAGAACCGACCGAGACACGCAACGCCTTGCGGTAGAGCGGATCACAGGAGGTTTCGTCGAGCAGCACTGCATCCGCACGGAAGGCGGCCGCATTGCGGAACATCGAGCCGGCATTGTCGTGATTGGAAATGCCGCAGCCGACGAGCACCAGCGCCCGTTCCGGCAGCGCATCGAGAAGTGCCGCCTCGCCGCGGTCCTGTCGCCTCCCGAGCGCGAGAACGCCGCGATGCAGATGGAAACCGACAACGCCGTCGAGCACATCGGCCCCGGCGACATAGACCGGCACATCGGCCGGAAACCGCTCCAGGATCGGCAGGACGCCCTCGACGCGGTTGCGCAGCAGCAGGATCTTCTCGGCGAAAAAGCCGCGGCCTGCCGCATGCGCCTCGGCCAGCATGCGCAGCACGACCGTGCCTTCGGCGATGAAGCGGTTCTCTCGGCCTGTCAGGTCGCGCTCGCGGATCTCGCGGAATTCAGCGACGCGCGGATCGTCGGCGCTGTCGATGTCGATCGGGACGGCGGCCATGCCGGCCTCAATTGCCCGTAACAGTGACGTCGGCGACGGTGCGGCCGGTCCTGAGATCGTAAACCAGCGCCTTATTCTTGCCCTCGGCCGTTTCGCCGTAGAACAGGATCTGCCCGGCCGAAAACGAGGTGGACTGCACCTTGAAGCCGAGCGGCAAGGAAACGGTCGCCGCAAGCGGCGCATCCGAGGGCACGCCGGAGGCGGCAACAGCCGACGCCGTCTCCTTCGGTTCGCTGTGCATCACCTTGTAGACAACCGCGCCGAAGACCGCCATAAGGCTCACGAACATGATGGCGCCGGAAACGATCTGCAGGCGGACCATCTTGCGCCGGACACTTTCCATCGCCGGATCAAGGGGCTTCTCTTCCTGGTCGTCTGGCTCGATTGCTGTCATCTGTGCGTCCCGTTCTAAAAAAATACGTCGGAGAAGAAGCGTCTTGAGCGACCCCTTTAAACAAGCAGCCGGCAATAGAAAAGTCCTGACCGCCGATGAAAGCGCCGAAGGCCGGCTGGACGCCTGGCTGACGGCGCAGGTGGGCGAGGAATTTTCGCGCAGCCGCATCAAGGCGCTGATCAAGGACGGCCAGGTTTTTCTGCGCGGCGAACCCGTCACCGACCCGCAGCGCAAGGTGCGCACCGGCGATAGTTTCGAACTCACGCTGCCCGAGCCGGAAGACCCGACGCCGCAGGGCGAGGACATCCCGCTCGATATCCTCCATGAGGATGACGACGTCATCGTCATCTCCAAGCCTTCCGGTCTCGTCGTCCATCCCGGCGCCGGCAACTGGACAGGGACGCTGGTCAACGCGCTGATCCACCATTGCAGCAATACGCTGTCCGGTATCGGCGGCGTGCGCCGCCCCGGCATCGTCCACCGTCTCGACAAGGACACGACAGGCGTCATGGTCGTCGCCAAGAACGACATTGCCCATCGCCACCTGTCGCTGCAATTTGCCGACCATGGCCGCACCATGCCGCTGGAGCGGGCCTATCAGGCAGTCGTCTGGGGCCGGCCCCGCTCACTGTCGGGCATGGTCGATGCCCCGCTTGGCCGCGCCACCGGCGACCGCACGCGCCGTGCCGTCAAGCGCCCCGACAGTCAGGACGCCGACGAGGCGATCACGCATTACCAGGTGGTCGAGCGCTTCCATGAGAAGCCGGATGCGACCGCGTTCGCCTCGCTGGTCGAGTGCCGCCTCGAAACCGGCCGCACCCATCAGATCCGTGTCCATATGGCCCATATCGGCCATCCGCTGCTCGGCGACACGGTTTACGGCGCCGGCTTCAAGACCAAGGCCAATCTCCTGCCCGAAGAGATCCGCAAGATCGTCAACGGTTTCGGCCGCCAGGCGCTGCATGCCTTCATGCTGCAGTTCGAGCATCCCCGCACCGGCGAAATCATGCATTTTGAGGTGCCGCTGCCGGATGATATGGTCGAACTGGTCGAAGCGCTGCGGCGATAAAGCCGGGCTCCGAATGCCGCCTGCCCAACTCACACCTGCGTGAGCGGCACCTTGAACCGCCGTTTCGCCACACTTATCTGTATGTTGACTTAGTGCGGGCTCGGAGAGAGCCGCACGTCCCGGTTCGCTTTTTTTAACGCGACGATGCGTTTCCATCGGGAACCGGAATTCACTTTAGGAGGGTGCACTATGGCCCGAAATACCTTGCCGTCCATTACCGCCGGTGAAGCCGGTCTCAATCGTTACCTCGACGAAATCCGCAAGTTTCCGATGCTGGAGCCGCAGCAGGAATACATGCTCGCCAAGCGTTATGCCGAGCATGGTGACCGCGATGCCGCCCACAAGCTCGTCACCAGCCATCTTCGCCTCGTCGCGAAGATCGCGATGGGTTATCGCGGCTACGGCCTGCCGATCGGCGAAGTCGTCTCCGAAGGCAATGTCGGACTGATGCAGGCCGTCAAGAAATTCGATGCCGAGCGCGGCTTCCGCCTCGCCACCTACGCCATGTGGTGGATCAAGGCCTCGATCCAGGAATATATCCTGCGTTCGTGGTCGCTGGTGAAGATGGGCACGACCGCCAACCAGAAGCGCCTGTTCTTCAACCTGCGCCGGCTGAAAGGCCGCATCCAGGCAATCGATGACGGCGACCTGAAGCCGGAGCACGTCTCGGAGATCGCCACCAAGCTGAAGGTCTCGGAGGAGGAGGTCATTTCGATGAACCGCCGCCTCTCCGGCGACGCCTCGCTGAACGCGCCGATCAAGGCGGCCGAAGGTGACGGCGGTCAATGGCAGGATTGGCTGGTGGACGACCATGACAGCCAGGAAGACGTGCTGATCGAACAGGATGAGCTCGACACCCGCCGGCGCATGCTGGCGAAAGCGATGAGCGTGCTGAACGAGCGCGAACGCCGCATCTTCGAGGCTCGCCGCCTCGCTGAAGATCCAGTGACACTGGAAGACCTTTCGACCGAATTCGACATCAGTCGCGAACGCGTTCGCCAGATCGAGGTCCGCGCCTTCGAAAAGGTGCAGGACGCGGTTCGCAAGGAAGCCCTGGAACGGGCCAAGGCCGTCCGCGTCGTTGAAGCCACGGCATAACCTGCCGCGTGATACAATTGAAGAAGGCGGGTCCTTGCGGCCCGCCTTTTCTTTTTCATTCATCTCTGTCCGCAGCCTCAGCACCCCATCAAGATCTGGGAGCGCTGGCATTGCGTAAACACCTCATTGGCTCGTCGACACATCTCCGAGCGCGGTCCATTCCTTGATCGCAGTATTGAAGGCGTCCGTTCCCGTACCGCCCTTTTCCATCGTCAGCAGCGCGCGGCGGCCGTTGCGGTAGGTGATCGGAATATCGATCCAGTTGCGGGTCGACATCAGGTCGAGATTGGCCTTGCGCGCATCAGGGTAGTCGTTGAGCGCGATCATATGGAAATCGTCGGTGATCTTGGCCGGAACCGCGATCAGCGCATCGCCGCGGTCCTGTTCCGTGCGCTTCATCGAGATGCGCTGGACACTGTCGATGCTGCCGCCTTCGAAATTCGGCGGCACCGAGAAGACGATCTCGACGAGATGGCTTGCCGGCAGCGACGGATCGGAATTGCGTTTGAAGGTGACGAGAGCCGAGAGATTGCGCTCAGGAACCGTGACATTGCCCTGCACCGTCGCCTCCTGCCGGCCGCCCTGGCCGGCCTCGTGCTGCACGCTCCAGACGACCGATCCCTCGATCGCCGTCGGCGAGCTCTGGCCGATGCGCTCCTCATAGAGGAACATCTTTTGCGACGAACCGACGGGCGCGGCCTGCGGCGGCGATGCCGCCGCACCGTTCGGCGTCGGCGTGGCGGCGGGTGCCGCATCACCCTGCGCGCTGGCAGGCGGCGTATCGGCTGCCGCGACATTCTGTTCGGCCACCGATTTTCCTTCCGCGGTCGGCGTTCCCGGCACGGTCGCCGGTCCGCTATCGACCTCAGTTCCATCAGTCAGCAGCCGCTGGGTGAATTTCGAATTGGCCGCAGCGCCGTCATTGTTCATTGACGCTACCTGCGGGTTCGGCTGTGCCGGCGTCGCTGGAGTATTCTGCGCTCCTGGTGCGGTCGGCTGGGCTGGCGTCACCGCGCCCGGCTGGGCAGGCGTCGACGAACCGTCCGGCGGCGTTGCCGCCTCGTTCCTGGTCGCCTGCGACGGTGCCGAGCTGACGAGCCCGTCGACCATCGCCACCAATGCCTCTCTGTTCGTCCAGCCTGCATAGGCGCCGCCACCAATCAGGATGAGTGCGAAGATGAGCGTGATCACGGTGCCGATGCCGAAGCGGCGGCGCTTCGGTTCCATACGGAAGCTCTTGCCCTGCAGCTTGGAGGCGACAATCTGATCGATATCCATCGACGGATTGGCGTCATCGTCGTCAGCGGCGACCGAGCCGCGGCGGTCGTAGCCGCGCAGCGCTTTCGCTTCTCGCCAGTCCTCGCTCGGCGCGCCGCTAGCGGGCGCCGGCTTGCCGTTGTGCACTTCCGCGAAAATATCGACATCGTCGAAATGAGAGGCAACCGGTGTCTTCTTACCGCTGTCGGCCTCGATCGGCGGCAGATCGTCGAAGGCGGCCGTCTCCCAGGAAAAACTTTCCTTGGCGGCCGGCATGATGGCGGCGGGTGCCACTTTTTCGAGGCTCGATATCACCTCCTCGAAGGCGCGCGCCGAGGCATCGGCGGTAATCGGCGCCGGCGCCGTCTCCGAATATTGCCGGAGTTCCTCTTCCGCCCATTCGGTCTCCGCATCCTTGGGCGCCGGAGCCGGCGTTTCGGCAACGGGCTCGGTCCAGACGGGGTCGAAATGCGCCGCAGCTTCGGCCTGCAACGGCTCCTCGCGGCTGTGCTCGACGAACTCCTGCGGACGATCGAAATCGGCGACCGGCTCTACAAGGCGGTTGGATGCATGATCTATGCCGCGGGTGATCGGCTGCAACGGCTCGACGGGCTCGTAAGCCTCCTCGGCCTCCGGCTCCTCGCTTTCCACCGCCGCCGGTTCGGCCGCGATCTCGTCGGCTTCCAGGGCATGCTGCCCGTCGGCACGGTCTTCGTCGGCTTGCTCGCTGCGATGCGCGGCAGGCGGCTCCCAGCCGCCATGTTCGGCCGGCACGTCTTCAGCAGCGACGTCGCGCGCCTCGCTGGCATGCCATTCCTCGGCCGGCGCTTCCTCCTCATGCGAGGGATGCCAGTATGTTTCGGCCGGACCGGATGTCTCCGGCGAAACCGGTGTCTCGGCGGAAACAGGGGTTTCCGCGGGAGCGGCTGTTTCAGGGGAAACGAGTGTTTCCTGGGAAAGAGGTTCCTCGGCAGCGACCTCTTCCTCAGCCTGCTGCGGTGCGGCGGCTTCCACGTGATCGGGCTCGTCGGCGGCCTCGGCCGCCTGCGGTTCCGCATAGGCTTCGTATGCCGGTTCCTCGACTGCCGTCTCCGGCGCCGGTTCGCTTTCGTCGTGAACCGCTTGCTCTTCGAAGGATTCCGACGCGGTGACGGCTGCAACCGGCTCGTCGAGCGGCATCGCCTCGGAGTGTTCGCCTTCCACTTCGCGGATGGCAGCCTCGAGCTTTTCGAGCTGGCGTTGCAGCATGGCTTCCGGCGGACGCGGCTTCATGTTCTCGAGCTGCCGCTGCACTGCGCCGCGGGCACGTTCGTAGACCTTCACCCGCATCTCGGGGGTATTTTCAGCCAGGCCGTCGACGGCCCGCCGAATGACTGCAATAAAATCCGCCATCAGTACTTTCTCAAGAAGTCCGGTACTCTACCGAACCATCCTCCACAGTGACCCGTGAGCTTAATCCTCAAACGGATCGGTCACAAGTATCGTGTCATCCCGCTCCGGGCTGGTGGAAAGGAGCGCGACGGGTGCCCCGATCAGCTCTTCGACCTGGCGAACATATTTGATCGCCTGTGCCGGCAGATCCGCCCAACTGCGGGCGCCGACGGTCGATTCCTTCCATCCCTCCAGGGTGACGTAGATCGGTTCGACCCTAGCTTGCGCTCCCTGGCTTGCGGGAAGATGATCAATCTGTTCGCCGTCGAGCATATAGCCGACGCAGATCTTCAATTCCTCGAGACCGTCGAGCACGTCGAGCTTGGTGAGCGCGATGCCCGTGATGCCGTTGGTAGCGACTGACTGGCGCACAAGTGCCGCGTCGAACCAGCCGCAGCGGCGCTTACGCCCCGTCACAGTACCGAACTCATGCCCCTTCTCGCCCAGGAACTGGCCAATTTCGTCGGTGAGCTCGGTCGGGAACGGGCCTTCGCCGACGCGCGTCGTATAGGCCTTGGTGATGCCGAGAATGTAACCGAGCGAGCCGGGCCCCATGCCGGAACCGGCTGCCGCCTGGCCGGCCACCGTGTTCGAGGAGGTCACGAAGGGATAGGTGCCGTGATCGATATCGAGCAGGCTGCCCTGCGCGCCTTCAAAGAGGATGCGAGCACCCTTGCGGCGCTCCTTGTCGAGGAAGAGCCAGACCGTATCACGGAAAGGCAGCACCCGATCGGCGATCGAGGTCAGCTCGTCCATGATCGTCTGGTGGCTGACTTCGGCAACGCCGAGGCCGCGGCGAAGCGCATTGTGATGCGTCAGAATACGGTCGACCTTGCCGGAAAGACTCTCGATATCGGCAAGATCCATGACGCGGATGGCGCGGCGGCCGACCTTGTCTTCATAGGCCGGGCCGATGCCGCGGCGCGTCGTGCCGATCTTGGTGCCGCTGTTCGACGCCGCATCCTCGCGCATCGCGTCGAGCTCGCGATGCAGCGAAAGAATGAGCGTCGCATTGTCTGCAATGCGCAGATTGTCAGGCGTGACCGTCACGCCCTGTGCCTCCAGCCGGCCGATCTCGGCGATCAGCGCATGCGGATCGACGACGACGCCGTTGCCGATGACGGCCATCTTGCCCGGGCGCACGACGCCGGACGGCAGCAGCGAGAGCTTATAGCTCGTGCCGTCGATGACGAGCGTATGGCCGGCATTGTGTCCGCCCTGATAGCGCACGACAATATCCGCACGCTCCGAAAGCCAGTCGACAATCTTGCCCTTGCCTTCGTCACCCCATTGCGAACCGACCACGACTACGTTCGTCATCCAACTCTTCCTGTTACCGGCGCGGAACCGCGCACCTGCTCAAACCCGCGCATCTATAAAGCTTTGTTTTTTGGAAAGCGACCCTGTTGTCACAGCAGATTGGGCTTTTTACGTGACAAATCAGCAGCCGGCAGGCTATTTCCCGTCACAAAACGCCGCGCTCGGCGATCGCGGAAAGACGGGAAGAACGCTCTTGCAAGCCACGGCCTATATTTGCCTCGTTATCGCCACCCTCTGCTGGGGCGGCAACTCCGTCGCCGGCAAGCTCGCGCTCGGGCATATCAGCCCGATGATGCTAACCTTCCTGCGCTGGTTCCTTGCCGTCGCGATGATCGCCGCAATTTCGCTACCGCAACTGCGGAAGGACTGGCCGGTGGTGAGGAAGAACCTGCCGCTGCTCCTCTTCTACGGCGTCATCGGCTACACCCTTTTCAACGCTATGCTTTATTCGGCCGTGCAATATACGACGGCGATCAACGTCGCCATCGAGCAGGCCGGCATCCCGATGCTGATCTTCCTGCTGAATTTCATGTTCTTCCGTACCGGCATCTCGCTGGCGCAATGTCTCGGTTTCGGCATGACGCTGATCGGCGTCGCTCTGACCGCCGCGCATGGCGACCTCGCAACGCTGCTGCAACTCAGCCTCAACCGCGGCGACGGGCTCATGCTGATAGCCATTGCCGCCTATTCCGTTTACACGATCTTCCTGCGCTGGAAGCCGCCGCTCGACTGGCGCACGCTGATGGCGGTCCCGGCGCTCGGCGCCATGCTGACCTCGCTGCCGCTGCTCCTCTGGGAGGCCGGCCGGGGTGCCGCGCAGTGGCCGGACCAGGCCGGCTGGGTCATCACTCTCTACACGGCGATCTTCCCCTCGCTGGTGGCACAGATCCTCTATATCAAGGGCGTCGTCGCAATCGGCGCCAACCGCGCCGGCCTCTTCATCAATCTCGTGCCAGTGTTCGGAACGCTGCTCTCCGTCGCCCTGATCGGCGAGCAGCTGCAGTCTTTCCATGTAATCGCACTGGTACTGACCTTGGGCGGCATTGCCATCGCCGAAAAGGGCCGTCCCAAAGCTTCGTCGCCGACCGTGCCCGCCTCACCCGTGGATTAAAGCCTTCCCGGTCGGGAAAAGGCTTTAACCAAGCTCCAGCGTCGTCACGCCGAAGACGTGCTTCAGCGGAATGGCCGGCGCCGACCCGCGATACATGCGTGTCGTCTCGAACACCGGTTGAAGACCGATGCCTTCGGCAAGCGCGACCGCCTCGTGGTTCTCTGCGGGAATATCGATGAAGACCGCGGCCCCCTTCGCCTCGGGGATCAATTCGGCAAGCAACGCCGCGGCGCTGTCGGCATCATTGGCAAAGAGCGGGCCGACCTTGTAGCCCTCGTAGCAGCGGCGGATCGTGGCGTAACCGCGGATCTTGCCGCTCTTGCGCACCACCGCCGAACGGCGGCCCCTGCGGCCGGTGCACCAGGAGGTGAGGAAGGCATCCCGCGGCTGCGGAAAGATCGCCGAATCATAGCGCTGCAGGCCTTCGAGGCGTGAATCCAGCACCGGCTGCGCGACAAGCGTCGAGACCGGCAAGGAGGTGGCGACGCCGCCGTAGCGAATGGTGGAATAGGCTGGCTCGAAGCCGGCCTTGCGGTAGTTGTCCTGCTGTGCGGCGACGCCGTCGAGACCGATCGTGCGGTCTCCCGCGCTGGCAATGCCCGTCTCCCAGATCGCCTTGCCATAACCCTTGCCGCGAAAATCAGGATGGACGATGTAAAGGCCCAGGAAGGCGAAACTCTCACCATATTTGACGACCGAGATCGAACCGACGGGGACTTCGCCGATGGAGCCGACGAAAAATCCTGACGGATCGGCCTCGAGGAATGCAAGCGAATCGTCGAGGCCAGGGTTCCAGCCTTCCTGACGCGCCCATTCGAGCACGAGTTCCAGTTCGCCGGGCCGCATCGAACGAACGGCAAATTCCGAATTCATGCGACTTTCCTAGATTAAATGTCCCGCAAGTCCATCCCGGCAACGGCAAAGCAATTGTCGGGCCCCAGCTCCCGATTGCACCTGCGAACGATGGAGAGCCGCGCTCATGGACTTGACGACGCGTATAATCATTTTTCGATGCAATACAGAAAGCTTCGTTTCCGCATTACCATGAAACAATGCCGTTGCAAGCTCAAGAAAATTACTTGCACGCCAATTATCTTCCTGCGGATGCGAATAAAAAGCCGCGCCGAAAAGAGACCGCCTGCGAATTTGAAAGACGAGAGAAGCGTTCGTCCAAAATCACCTCCGCGACGCGGCAAAAACCGGGAGCGATGACAGTCGCCAGCGGACGGGTCGCCGGCCGTTCAGTTGCCCATCGCGGTCTTCTGCTTTTCGATTCGGCTCGTCATCGATGAGAACAGACGATCTGTCTCCGCCGCCGGTGCGGGATAACCGAACGCATAGCCCTGCAGGCCGTCGCAGCCGAGTTGCGCCAGCACGACGGCATGCGCCTCGGTCTCGATGCCCTCGGCGATCACCTCGACATCGAGTGCCTTGGCGATTTCCACGATCGAACCCACCACGCGCCGCTGTTCGGCCGAGCTGACGACCTCGGTGACGAGTTGCCGGTCGATCTTCAGCCGTTTCGGCCGCAGCTTGACGAGACCGATGAGCGAGGCATGACCGGATCCGAAGTCGTCAATCTCGATGTCGATGCCCATCTGCTTGATACCGCCGATATGATCGAGCAGTTTTTCGTCGCTGTCGTCGAGGAAAATCGTTTCGACCAGTTCGAAGACGATCACGCCGGGCGGGATATCGAGCTTCCTCAGCTTGTCGAGCAGTGCCGGATCGGCAAGCCGCGACGCCGAGATATTGACGGCGATGCGCGGAACCGCAAGGCCGCGCAACAGCCAGAACAGCCGGTCTTCGAGAACGCTTTTGAGGATCGCCGCGTCGATCTCCGCCGCAAGTCCGTGCTCATCGGCAATCTTCAGGAATACCCCCGGAGCGAGCACGCCCTTCTCCGGATGTTTCCAGCGCGCCAGCGCCTCGAAGCCGATGACCTCCCGCGTCCGGGCGTCGAGCTGCAGCTGATAATAGGGAAGGATCTCACCGCGCTCCAGCCCAAGCTTCAACTCTTCGGCGAGGCGACGCTTGGAGCGCAGATCCTCCTGCAATTGCCGCGTGAAGAATTCGACGCGGTTGCGCCCGAGCTTCTTGGCCTGGTAGAGCGCCAGGTCGGATTCGGCCAGCAGGTTGCGCGCACGCCGATCGCCGCTCCAGGAAACGCCGATCGAGGCGCCGGATTGCAGCATCTCCTGGCCGAAGCGGATCTTCTTCCGCAGCCGACGCTGGACGTCCTCGGTGATCAGCTTCAGCTCAGTGAGATCGGCGAAATTGACCAGTACGATGACGAATTCATCGCCGCCAACGCGGGCGACCACGCCATTTGCAGGAATGGCGGCGGTGATTCTAAGTGCTGCGGCCCTGAGAACGGCGTCGCCAGCGGCATGACCGTGGCTGTCGTTAATCTGCTTGAACTGGTCGAGGTCAAGATGCAGCACGGCAAGCGTCGTGATGCTTTTGTCGGCTGGCAACTCCGCCAGCCGCTTGTCGAGAAGGCGCCGGTTCGGCAGGCCGGTGAGATAGTCATGATCGGCGACATGCTCGATGCGGGCATTGCTTTCCTCGAGCGCCAGCGCCCTCGCCTCGGCCACCACCTTTTGCCGCGCCAGTTCCGCGTTGAGCAGTATGTCGGCCGTCACATCCCATTCGGCGCCGATGAAGGAAGGCAGACCCTCCGCATCGACATAGAAATGCGCGCGCGAACGCAAATGGCGGATTTCACCGCTCGGCAGCACGATCCGAAATTGCGAATTATAGGCGCCGCGCGTCGTTATCGCCTGCTCGAAGTCGCGTTCGGCCCGCTCGCGATCATCGGGATGGATGGCATCCGACCAAAGCGATGCCGGCACCAGCCGGCACGTCTCGCCGGTCTCGTAGAGACGATGCATCTGTGCATCCCACAAGATCCCGTCCTGCTCGATGCTGTGCTCCCAGACACCGATCTGGGATGCATCGAGAGCGAGTTCGAGCCGACGCAGAAGATCCTGGAACTCCCGTTCGGATCGTGTGGCTTTGATCTCTGGCAACGCGGTCCCAGCCTTAGAAGCTTGCATAACGGCAATATGGTCTCAAGCCGGCATTAATGAAGCCTTGTGCTGATGACCGAACTAATGACTAGGTGAACTGTTCGTTACGACTTTCCCCTTTTGGATCAAAGGACTTGCAGTCTGCGGCACCTTTAAGATCAGTGGTTGTGCCGCGGCGGGTTTTTTGCGATCTGGCGGAATTCCGCCGCTCCCTCCAGCACCGCGCCGTCCGACAATTGCGTCACCGAGCGGCGGTAGATCTGCTGCCACGGCGTCGCATCCGCCGGCACTGGCGGGATGCCGTCGCCCTTGCGCCGTTCGATCTCGGCGTCCTCGACCAGCATGTCGCAGCGCCCGTGGTTGAAGTCGATGCGGATGATATCGCCGGTACGAAGCCAGGCGAGGCCGCCTCCCGCTGCACTCTCCGGCGAGGCGTTGAGGATCGAGGGACTGTCCGCCGTGCCCGACTGGCGGCCGTCGCCGATCGTCGGCAGGCTGCTGATGCCGCGCTTCAGGAGATGATCCGGCGGCTGCATGTTGACGACCTCAGCCGAACCCGGCCAGCCGATCGGCCCGGCGCCGCGGATGGCGAGGATGGTGTTTTCGTCGATACCGAGTTCGGGATCGTTGATGCGCTTGTGATAGTCCTCGGAACCGTCGAAAACCACCGCCCTGCCCTCGAAGACGCCTTCGTGCCCGGGTTCCTCAAGGTAGCGCCGGCGGAAATCCTCCGAGACCACGCTCATCTTCATGATCGCGAAATCGAAGAGATTGCCTTTGAGAACGAGGAAGCCCGCCCGCTCCTTCAGCGGCTCAGCGAACGGCTTGATAACCTCGCGGTCGCGCGCTTCCTTGCCCTCTAGGTTCTCGGCGATCGTCCTGCCCGTCACCGTGCGACAGTTGCCGGCGAGCTTTCCGGCCTGCAGCAACTCCCACATGATCGCCGGCGTACCGCCGGCACGATGAAAGCGCTCTCCGAGATAGGCGCCCGCCGGCTGGACATTGGCCAGCAGCGGGATATCGAAACCATGTACCTGCCAATCGTCGGGATAGAGTTCGACGCCGGCGTGCTTCGCCATCGCGGCCAGATGCGGCTGCGCGTTGGTCGAGCCGCCGATCGCCGAATTGGTGCGGATCGCATTCAGGAAAGCCTCGCGCGTCAGGATATCCGACGGCTTCAGATCCTCGAACACGATTTCGACGGCGCGTCGCCCGGTGCGGTAGGCCATCTGGCCGCGTTCGCGGTAAGCGGCCGGAATGGCGCCACAGCCGGTCAGCGAAAGGCCGAGCGCCTCGGCCAGCGCATTCATCGTCGAAGCGGTGCCCATCGTATTGCAGTGGCCGACGGAAGGCGCAGAATCGAGCGCCGCCTGCAGAAATTCCTCCCGATCGATCTCGCCTGCCGCATATTTCCGCCGCATCCGCCAGATCACCGTCCCGGAGCCCGCCAGCTCCCCCTCGTGCCAACCGTCGAGCATCGGCCCTCCGGAGAGCACGATCGCCGGAATATCGACCGTCGAAGCAGCCATGATCGCTGAAGGCGTGGTCTTGTCGCAGCCGGTGGTCAGCACGACACCGTCGAGCGGATAGCCGTAGAGGATTTCGACGAGGCCGAGATAGGCGAGATTGCGGTCGAGTGCGGCCGTCGGGCGCTTGCAATTCTCGAAGATCGGATGCGTCGGAAACTCGATCGGAATGCCGCCGGCATCGCGGATGCCGTCGCGCACCCGCTTGGCAAGCTCGACATGCACTCTGTTGCAAGGCGTGAGATCGCTGCCGCTCTGGGCAATCCCGATGACCGGCTTGCCGGAGCGCAGTTCTTCCGGCGTGATGCCGTAATTCATGAAGCGCTCCAGATAGAGCGCTGCCATGTCGATATGATCGGGATTGTCGAACCAGTCCTGCGAACGCAGGCGCCGCTTCGGCGAATGGCTGTCCGTCACTGTTTTTCTCCCGGCCGGGCATTCTTCTCTTCGAGATGGAGGAGCAGGCCACT
The DNA here is from genome assembly GCA_000023185.1 of Rhizobium leguminosarum bv. trifolii WSM1325. Taxonomy (NCBI): domain Bacteria; kingdom Pseudomonadati; phylum Pseudomonadota; class Alphaproteobacteria; order Hyphomicrobiales; family Rhizobiaceae; genus Rhizobium; species Rhizobium leguminosarum. The sequence goes on from CP001622.1 coordinate 3,358,137, forward strand.
GTGATCCTTTTCGCCATTGCCATTGGCGACGAATTCGCTGAATTCGGCATGCACCGCCGCCGTCAGCGGCAGCGTCAGCGACAGGGTCTTGGCCGTCTCCATGGCGGCGTTCAGATCCTTCAGCTGGTTGCTGGACGAACCGCCTGGGGTAAACTGCCGCTCGACCATGCGCTTGCCGTGCAGCTCAAGGATACGGCTCTCGGCAAAGCCGCCGCGAATGGCGTCGCGGAAGGCGGCCTGCGAGCCGCCGCCCGCTTCGATCAGCATCATCGCTTCGGCGACGGCGCCGATCGTCACGGCGACGATCTGCTGGTTGGCAAGCTTGGCGAGCTGGCCTGCCCCGCTCGGACCGACGCGGGTCACCCGCCCCATCGGCGCAAAGATATCCGCAAGCCCGTCGATCACGTCCTTGTCACCGCCCGCCATGATCGCAAGCGTACCCGCTTCCGCCCCGACGACGCCGCCTGATACCGGCGCATCGACGTGATCGACGCCGCGTTCGGCAAGCCTTGCAGAATGGTCGCGGGCGAAATGCGGGGCAATCGAACTCATGTCGATGACCGTTGTGCCAGACGTCATCGCATCGACCGCTCCGCGGTCGAACAACACGTCCTCCACCGCCTCGGCGTTGGTCAACATGGTGATGACGACGTCGGCGCCCGAGACGGCATCATCAGGTGTTTTCGCGCAGACCGCGCCGTCTTCCGCAAGCGCCTCGGCCTTGCTGAGATCGCGATTCCAGACGGTGACGGCAAAACCCGCGCCCAGCAGCCGGCGAGCCATCGGCGCGCCCATCAGGCCGGTGCCGAGAAAGGCGATCCGCCTGCCGTCATGACCTTCTCTCGAACTCGTCATTCAGTCCTCCCAACTGTTGTCCGTCTTTGATAGTCTCCTCGCCCATCGTTGCAAACCGTTTTGACGGACGTAACGCATTTTTGTCATATGCCCTGGAGGGCGTCGTCCGAAGGCCGCGCGCACTTCGGCATCATGCCTTGAAAACGATACGGGCGAGAACCGAAGTTCCCGCCCGATTTACCCGACAAAGGAAGGTTGAATTCCGTTTATTCCGCCGCGAGCCGGATGACCTCCGCCTCTTCTTCCTTGTGTTCGTCCGGCTTGTGCTGGACGAGCGGACGGTTACCCGTCAGCCGCCGTAGCAGCACGTAGAACACCGGCGTCATGAAGATGCCGAAGAAGGTCACGCCGATCATGCCGGAGAAGACCGCGACACCCATGGCCGCGCGCATTTCCGCGCCGGCGCCTGTAGAGACGACGAGCGGCACGACACCCATGATGAAGGCAAGGGAGGTCATGAGGATCGGGCGAAGGCGAAGGCGGCTGGCCTCGATTGCGGCCTCCCGCGGTGTTCTTCCCTCGAACTCCAGTTCGCGGGCGAATTCCACGATCAGGATCGCGTTCTTCGCCGATAGACCGACAAGCACCACAAGACCGATCTGGGTGAAGATGTTGTTGTCTCCACCGGTGAGCCAGACGCCGGTCAGCGCGGCCAGCACGCCCATCGGCACGATCATGATGATCGCAAGCGGCAGCGTCAGGCTTTCATACTGGGCGGCCAACACGAGGAAGACGAGCAACAGTGCCAGGGGGAAGACGACGATGCTCGAATTGCCGGCCAGGATCTGCTGATAGGTCAGATCCGTCCATTCGAAGTCGATGCCCGCAGGCAGGGTCTCGTGAAGGATCTTCTCGATTGCCGCCTGCGCCTGGCCGGACGAAAAGCCCGGTGCCGGACCGCCGTTGATATCGGCGGCAAGGAAGCCGTTGTAGCGGTTCGCGCGTTCCGGACCGGTGCTCGGCTCCACCTTCAGAAGGGCCGAAAGTGGGATCATCTCACCCGATGCCGAACGGACCTTCAACTGGCCGATATCTTCCGGCTGGGCGCGGAATTTCGCATCGGCCTGCACACGGACGCTGTAGGTGCGGCCGAAGGCGTTGAAGTCGTTGACATAGAGCGAACCGAGATAGATCTGCAGCGTCTGGAAGACGTCGGTGACGGAAACCCCGAGCTGCTCGGCCTTGGCACGGTCGAGATCGGCATAGAGCTGCGGCACGTTGATCTGGAAGCTGGAGAACAGCCCGGCGAGTTCAGGCGTCTGGTAGGCCTTTGCAAGCACGGCCTTCGTGGCTTCGTCGAGCGCCTGGTTGCCGAGGCCGGCACGATCCTCGATCTGCAGCTTGAAGCCGCCGGTCGTGCCGAGACCATTGACCGGCGGGGGCGGGAACATGGCGATGAAGGCATCCTGGATGACGCCGAACTTCTGGTTCAGCGCCATGGCGATTGCGCCGCCCGAGAGATCAGGCGTCTTGCGCTCCTCGAAGTCCTTCAGCGTCACGAAGACGATGCCTGCATTCGAGGAGTTGGTGAAGCCATTGATCGACAGGCCCGGGAAGGCGATCGCATTGGCAACGCCCGGCTGCGCCAGCGCGATGTCGGTCATCCGTTTGATGACGTCTTCCGTGCGGTCGAGGCTTGCGGCATCCGGCAGCTGGGCGAAGCCGATCAGATACTGCTTGTCCTGCGATGGCACGAAGCCGCCGGGAACAGTACTGAAGAGACTGTAGGTCGCACCGACCAGTGCCAGATAGATCACCATGACGATGCTCTTGCGCGACAACAGCCCGCCCACGCCCTTGCCGTAGGCATTCGAGCCCGCGCCGAAGACACGGTTGAAGCCGCGGAAGAACCAGCCGAAGATGGCGTCCATGAACCGCGTCAGCCAATCCTTCGGCTGATCATGGCCCTTCAGGAGAAGGGCTGCCAGTGCCGGAGACAGGGTGAGTGAGTTGAAGGCCGAGATGACGGTCGAGATTGCGATCGTCAGCGCGAACTGGCGGTAAAACTGACCCGACAGGCCGGAGATGAAGGCAAGCGGCACGAAGACCGCGACGAGGACCAGCGCGATCGCGACGATCGGACCGGAGACTTCCTTCATTGCCTTGTAGGTGGCAGCCCGCGGCGACAGGCCATGCTCGATATTGCGCTCGACGTTTTCGACCACCACGATCGCGTCGTCGACGACGATACCGATCGCAAGCACCAGGCCGAACAGACTGAGCGCGTTGATCGAGAAGCCGAAGACATACATCACCGCGAAGGTGCCGATGATCGATACCGGAACCGCGATCAGCGGGATGATCGAGGCGCGCCACGTCTGCAGGAACAGGATGACGACGAGGACGACCAGCGCAATGGCCTCGAGCAGCGTGTCGATGACCTTCTCGATCGAGGCACGCACGAATTTCGTCGTATCGTAGACGATCTCGTACTTGACGCCCTCAGGCATGGCGAGCTGCAACTGATCCATGGTCGCGTTCACATTGTCCGCGATCTCGATCGCGTTCGAACCCGGCGCCTGCAGCACAGCAACTGCGACGGCCGGCTTGCCGTCAAGCAGCGAACGCAGGGTGTAGTCCGCAGCACCGAGCTCGATGCGGGCGACATCGCGAAGGCGGGTGATCTCGCCACTGGCGCCCGTCTTGACGATGATGTTGCCAAATTCCTCAGGCGTGCGCAGGCGGCCCTGGGCATTGACGTTGAGCTGCAGGTCCACACCCGGTTGGCTCGGCGATGCGCCGATGATACCGGCGGCGGCCTGGATGTTCTGGGAGCTGATCGCGCTGCTGATGTCGCTGGCGGCAAGATTGTGCTCGGCGGCCTTCTGCGGGTCGATCCAGACACGCATGGAATAGTCGCCGGCGCCGAAGACCTGCACCTGACCGACGCCTGCAATGCGGGCGAGCCGATCCTTGACGTTCAAGGTCGCGTAGTTGCGGAGATAGGTGATGTCGTGACTGTTCCCGTCAGAGACGAGGTTGACGACCATAATGAAGTTGGGCGAACTCTTGACTGTGGTGATGCCGAGCGAACGGACTTCCGCCGGCAGGCGCGGTTCGGCCTGCGAAACGCGGTTCTGCACGAGCTGCTGCGCCTTATCAGGGTCGGTGCCGAGCTTGAAGGTGACGGTGACGTTGAGCACGCCGTCCGATGTCGCCTGGCTAGCCATATAGAGCATGCCTTCGACGCCGTTGATCTGCTCTTCGAGCGGCGTTGCCACCGTTTCGGCGATGACGCTTGGGTTGGCGCCGGGATAGGTGGCGCGCACGACGATCGACGGCGGCACGACCTCCGGATATTCGGAAATCGGCAGCGCGCGCAGGCCGATCAGGCCGGCGACCAGGATGAGGACCGAAAGAACACCGGCAAAGACCGGGCGGTCGACAAAGAATCTGGATATGTTCATATCAAAGCCCTCTCCGGGGTGAACATGGATACAAAGTCCCTCTCCGGCGGTTTGGGAGCCGCCGGCGGGTCATATCATTTCGGGTATTGGCCCTCCCCCTGAGGGGAAGGCGAAGTCTTTACTGCGCGGTCGCAACCTTCTCTTCCATCTGAGGCGCGACGACTGCGCCAGGACGGATGCGCTGCAGACCGTTGACGACGATCTTCTCGCCGACGTTCAGGCCGCTTTCGACCACCCGCTGGCCGTCGGCCAGCGTGCCGAGCTGGACCTGCCGATAGGCGACCTTGTTCTCGCCATCGACGACGAAGACGAACTTCTTGTCCTGGTCCGTGCCGACGGCGCGGTCGCTGATGACGATCTTGTTCTCGGCCTTCGGCTGGCCCATGCGCACCCGCACGAACTGGCCGGGGATGAGACGCCCGCCCGGATTATCGAAGACGGCGCGAACGCCGATCGTGCCGCTTGATGCATCGACCTCGTTGTCGATCAGCTGCAGCTTGCCTTTGATCGGCGTGCCGCTGTCGGTCAGCGTGCCGACCTCGACCGGGATCTGCTCGACGGCAGGCAGGGCGCTATCCGTCTGCGGAAGCTGGGCAAGCGCGCGCGTCACCATCTCTTCGCTCGCGTTAAAGCTCGCATAGATCGGATCGACGGAAACGAGCGTCGTCAGCGCCGGCGAGGTCGAACCGGCGGCGACAAGGTTACCGGCGGTCACCTCGATCTTGCCGATGCGGCCGGAAACCGGAGCTCGCACCTGCGTATAATCGAGATCGAGCTGGGCTGACTGCAGTGCGGCCTGCGCCGAACGCAGCCCCGCCTGAGCCTCGGCCAGCGAACTCAGGCGCTGATCGAGATCACTCTGGGAGATGGTGCGGTTGTCGGAAAGCCTGCGGCCGCGGTCGAGTTCAGTCTGCGCCAGGCTGACCTTGGCTTCGGCCGAAGCGACCTGGCCTTGCGCCTGCGCCACGCTCGCCTGGTAGGGGGCCGGGTCGATGGTGAAGAGCAGGTCACCCTGCTTGACCAGCGCCCCTTCACGGAAAGCCACCGACAGGATGGCGCCGGCAACACGGGAACGCACCTGCACCCGGTCGACGGCTTCCAGACGGCCGGAGAAACTTTCCCAAGCCGTCACGTCGTGCGCCGCAACGACGGCCACCGTCACCGGCACAGCGGGAGCCTGTGCGGGGGCGGAAGCGGCCGTAGCGGTCGTGCTCATCGGCAGTTCGAAAAACAATGCAGCGCCGGAAACGGACGCAATAAGGCCTATGCCGGCGCCCACAAGGGCCCAGCGCTTCTTTCTGGACGTCATCGGTACTCTCCTTGCGGCTCAAGGCCGCCGAAATATCAGATCTTCTTCAATGCAATTGCGGTTGAACGCTTACGTCCCGAAGGAAGCTTCCGAAATGGTGGCTGACGTTTTCCTGCCAGTCGGGCGCTCCGTCGGATTTCCCACCATAAATCGAGGGCCAGCCCGTCCCGGCGGGAAGGACATGCTGGCGCACACCGACACCGGCCTGCTTCAGGCGGGTACCGTAACCAATTGTCTCGTCGTGCAGAGGATCGTCCTCCGCGGTGAATATCAGCGCCGGCGCGACGCCGGATATGCGCGAACAGAGGCAAGGCGCCGCATAAGGGTGGCAACCGCCTCCGCTCAGATAGTGGCTCCAGCCCTCCGTCCAGCGCTGGCGCATGCCGATGGCTTCGGCCTTGCGGATCGAGGACGTGCCCATGAAGGGATCGAGCAGCGGCGAAATCAGGACTTGGCCGTCGAGCGCGTCCGGCATCTGGTCGCGCGCCTTCAGCGCCACGCCGGCGGCGACATTGCCGCCCGCCTCTTCGCCGGCAACGAAGAGCAGCGACTTGCGGTCGCCGAGACCGGCGCGCTTGTTGGCGAGATAGGTGAAAACGGAGAAGGAAACTTCTAGCGCCTTTGGGAAGAGATTGCCGGAAAGGCTGCTGTAATCGGCGGCAACGACGATGGCGCCGGCCTTGGCGAGGCTCATCGCCACCGGCCGGTCGACGTGTGTGTCGCTATCCAGAAAAGCGCCGCCATGCAGGTAAAGCACGATCGGCGGACCCTTGCCGTAATCAGCGCCCTGGTAGATGCGTGCGGAAACGGGGCCGATGGCCACCTTATCCAGCATCATATCTTTCCATTCCACCGTCATGCTTCCGGTCTCTTCTGTGTCGCCGACAAGCAGACAACGCCTGCCGCTTGCATTTTGTACAAAAAAGATATTGTTATTCCAACCAAGGAATAAGAAGCTATAACGCGATAACACTGTTCCAGATCTCGAACAATGGTGCAACGCAAACTGCGGATTTGAAACCGATGGATCAGCTCTCGGCAATGCGCGTCTTCATTCGCGTCGTGGAGACGGGCAATTTCACCCGCGCCGCCGACATGCTCGCCATGCCCAAGGCGACGGTGACCAATCTCATACAGGGCCTGGAAGCGCATTTGCGCACCAAGCTTTTGAATCGGACCACGCGCCGGGTCATGGTGACCACGGACGGCGCGCTTTATTACGAACGCGCCGCCCAGATCATTTCGGAACTGGAGGAGCTCGATGGCAGCCTTTCCAATTCGCAGAGCTTGCCGAGCGGACGACTGCGTGTCGAAATGGCCGGCGCTTTCGCCGATTGGATCGTCGTTCCGGCGCTTTGCGATTTCTATCAGCGTTATCCCGATATCCGTATCGACCTCGGTGTCGGCGACCGCACGGTCGATTATCTTGCGGAAAATGTCGATTGCGCCCTGCGGGCCGGCACCCCGGCCGACCAATCGCTGATTGCGCGGCGCGTCTCCGAAGTCGAAATGATCACCTGTGCTTCGCCGAGCTACATCCAGAAATTCGGCATGCCCGAGCGGCCGGAGGATCTGGAGGCGGATCATTACACCGTCAACTATTTCCGCGCCCAGAACAACCGGACGCTGCCCTTCGAATTCCGCCGGCACAACGAGGTGATCGAGACTAGTCCGCGTTACATCGCCTCGGTCAACGATAGCCGCACCTATCTGACGGCGGCGCTGACGGGCCTCGGCATCGCGCAGGTACCGATCTTCATGGCGCGCGAGCCGATGGCAAGGGGCGAACTCGTCCGCGTGCTGCCGGATTGGCGTCGCGATCCGCTGCCGCTCTATGTCGTCTATCCGCCGAACCGCCACCTCAGCAACAAGGTCCGCGTCTTCGTAGACTGGCTGGTGAAGCTTCTGGTCGAGGCGAGACTGAACGACGTCTGAGCGCCAAGACAAATACGGCCCGGAAGGCAGGGGAAACCTTCGACGGGCCACAATCTTCAACTTTGAACATCAAGCCTGTCGCACCGTAGCAAAGGCGCGGCAGGCTCTGGAGGTTCGCGAAGAGAACGGCAGGGAATTCCATTCTCTCGCGATAAAGCAGATATACGCACTCTCCGCAGGATTATAAGGGAAAATTCCGCAGTCGCGTTCACATATTTGCGATGACGGCTTGGCTCCATGTTCCCCCGCGCGGTTGTTCCCGCGTGCAGCGGTTGGGCCGGGTTTCAATTCCCGACGGCCGGCTTCAGCAAGTCCTCGAGGCCGATGCGGCGGAACAATTCCGCCCGGACACGGTCGGCAACGCCGTTGACGATCTCGGCGCCGTCCTCGGACGGATCGATGTGGACGCGGAACGGCCGGGTGCCGAAGGGCTTGCCGACGACATCGACGATGGCGACGGCAACCGCGCCGGCATCGGCGTCGGCAGGTTCGAGCGCTGCCAGGCCCTGCAGCGCCTGCTCCGGCACGCCCTTGTAGGGTCCTTCATTGTATTCGGCGGCGCGGGCCGTATCATCAGGCGAGCCGGAATGGGCGAAATGGTTGGTGCCTTTGGTGAAGGCGCCGGGCACGATGATCGAGGTCTCGATGCCCCAGCGGGTCAGCTCGCCGGCATAGGAGACGGCAAGTGAATCCATCGCCGCCTTGGCGGCGAAATAGGGCGAGAGGTAGGGAGGCGTGCCACCGCGGCTGCTCGACGACGATACCCAGACCACCAGGCCCCTGCCCTGCTTGCGCAGATACGGAAGTGCCGCGCGGTTGACGCGTTGGGTGGAGAGCACGTTGATGTCGAAGAGCTCGGCGAACTGTTCCGGCGTGAAAGCTTCGGCCGGGCCGAAGGACATATGGCCGGCATTGTGGATGATGACATCGAGGCGGCCTACATCGGTGATGATCCTGGCGATACCTGATACAACCGACGCGTCGGAGGCGACATCGAGTTCGACCGAGCGCAGATCGACGTTGTTGTTCCTGGCGAATTCAGCCACATCGGCGACGGCCGGAGCGTTGCGGCCTTCCGTGCCGCGCATGCCGGCATAGACGGTATGGCCGGCCTTGGCGAGGGCGCGGGCGGTGAGAGCGCCGAAACCGCTGGAAGCGCCGGTGATGACGATGACTTGCTTGCTCATGATCCTAGTCCTTCTGGATTCGATTGCCTGATTGAGAAATGAAAATTTGAATGAGCGGCGGCCGAAAGCCGCCGTCTTGGTCAGATCACGCCGCCATTGGCGCGCAGCGTCTGGCCGTTGATCCAGCCGCCGTCCGGGCCGGCGAGGAAGGCAACTGCAGATGCGATGTCTTCCGGTGTGCCGAGGCGTTCCAGCGGGTTCATCTTCGCCGTGCGGGCGATGACTTCGTCCGACTTGCCGTTGAGGAAAAGGTCGGTGGCGACAGGACCGGGCGCGACGGCGTTGACGGTGATGTTGCGGCCGCGCATCTCCTTGGCCATGATCGCCGTCAGCGTTTCCACGGCAGCCTTGGTCGCGGCATAGACGCCGTAGGTTTCGAGCTTCAGGCCGACGACTGAGGTCGAGAAGTTGACGACCCGGCCGCCGTCACGCAGACGCTTGGCAGCCTCGCGCAACGTATTGAAGGTGCCCTTCAGATTGACGCCGATCTGCCGATCGAAATTGGCGTCATCGGCCTCCGCAAGCGAAGAGAGCATCATGATGCCGGCATTGTTGATAAGCACATCGACACCGCCGAAGGCGGTTTCCGCGGCATCGAACATGCGGCGGACGGCTTCGGCATCGCTGACATCGGCTTTCGCCGTCAGCGCCCTGCCGCCGGCCTGCTCGATCTCCTGGGCCAATTCCTCGGCCGGAGCGGCATTACCGGAATAATTGATGACGACGGTGAAACCGTCCTTGGCGAGGCGTCGGGCGACTACCGCTCCAATGCCGCGGGAAGCGCCGGTGACCAGTGCTACCTTGCCGTTTTCTTTGGAAGCCATTGTCCTTCTCCTTCATCCTGCGCCGCAGCGCGTTTTCGATGAGGAGAAGATGCGCCTTTTCCTTCTGCGGATAATCTGGCATTCTTCGGCATCACTATCCGGGAATAACGAACAAACAGATGGACAGATTTGATGCCATGCGCGTGTTTTGCCGTGTCGTGGAACGCCGCAGCTTCACTCTTGCCGCCGAAGACACCGGTCTGCCGCGCTCGACCGTCACCGATGCGGTAAAGGGGCTCGAGGCCCGCCTCGGCGTGCGCCTGCTCCAGCGCACAACACGCCATGTCAGTCCGACGCTTGACGGCGAGGCCTATTACCAGCGCTGCCTGTCGATCCTTGCCGATATCGAGGGTGCCGAAGGCGCTTTCGCCGGCGCCAAGCCAAAAGGCCTGCTGCGCGTCGATGTGCACGGCACACTCGCTCGCCATTTCGTACTGCCGAGCCTGCCGTCCTTCCTGGAGACCTATCCTGAGATTGAATTCTACATGAGCGAGGGCGACCGGCTAGTCGATCTCGTGCGCGAAGGCATCGATTGCGTGCTGCGCGTCGGCACGCCTGGGGATAGCGACATGGTCGCCCGGCGCGTCGCCATGCTTGATGAGGTGACACTCGCCTCTCCCGATTATATCGCCACCCGTGGCCTGCCGCAGCATCCCCACCGGCTTGCCGGCCATCGCATGGTCGGCTTCCGCTCCAGCAGCACGGGCACCCTGCTGCCGCTCGAATTCATCGTCGACGGCACGGTGCGTAACGTCACCATTCCCGCCACCGTCGCGGTCAACGCCGCCGAAAGCTATATTTCAGCGGCGAGGATGGGCCTCGGCATGATTCAGATCCCGCGCTATCACGCTGAAAAAGACCTGGCCGAGGGAACGCTGATCCATGTATTGCAGGATTTTCCGCTGACTCCGACACCGGTTTCCCTGCTCTACCCCCGCAACCGCCAGCTTTCGCCGCGCGTGCGCGTCTTCATCGACTGGCTGGTAAAGGTCTTCGCTCGACAAAATTCCGAAAACGCGCTTCACTAAAATACGCCTTGCTAATAAGAGCGCCCTCGGAGAACAGCCATGGCACTCAACGATATCACCGTCTACCAGACGGAAGACGGCTTCGTCGTCGAATTCGGCGGCGAGGGCGAAGACAGCATTGCCGTGACGCTGAGGAGCACGCCTGAACTGACCTCGGAAAACGCCGTCTTGCGGGCCAAGGCCCTGCTTGCTGCGGCAATCGAACCTGCCCATGGCGACGGCGCGCGCAGCAAGGATCCTGCTTTGCTCGAAGAAGAGCTGGAGGAGGGTCTGGAAGATTCCTTTCCGGCGAGCGACCCGGTATCGGTCACATCATCCTCGATCCCGATGCGCGATCCGAATGCCGGCCGCTGATGTCTTTGGCCGAAAAACATGAAGCGGTTTCGGGATGACGGCGAGCGCGCTGAATGTTATCTGCGTCTGATATGACCGATGGTGGAACGATATCAGGTGCGATCGGCGCCGGCACGCTCACCGGCGAAAGCCTCAGGAAGTTTTTCGAACGCGATGCGATCGCCGTCTCCCGCGACCTGCTCGGCTGCCATCTGACCGTGGATGGCGTCGGCGGGCGCATCTCCGAGACCGAAGCCTATTTCCCCGATGACGAGGCCTCGCACAGCTTCCGCGGCCCGACCAAGCGCAATGGCGCCATGTATGGCAAGCCGGGCAATGTCTATATCTACCGCATCTACGGCATGTACTGGTGTCTGAATTTCGTCTGCCATCCGGGCTCGGCTGCACTCATCCGCGCCCTGGAGCCGGAAACGGGAATCCCTCTGATGATGGAGCGGCGCGGCACCGATATGCTGACGTCGCTCTGCAGCGGTCCCGGCAAGCTCTGCCAGGCGCTTGGCATCGATATCGGGATCAATGACCGGCTGCTTGATCGCCCGCCCTATGCGATCGCGCCGTCGGCCCCGGTGCCGATCGTCTCGGGAAAACGCATCGGCATCACGAAAAATGCCGAAGCTCCATGGCGCTTCGGCATTCAGGGATCGCGTTTTCTCAGCAAGCCGTTTCGCTAGAGCATGATGCCGAAAAGTGTAAGCGGTTTTCGCGCGACATCATGCTCCAACTATTTAATTTATAAGAAAATTCCAGGAAAAGTGCGAAGCGGTTTTTCGTCCGGAATTGCGCGAATCTGGAGTTCATTCCATGACGGCGCTGTGGTCGACGGCGGGTGCTGCCTTCGGCTTGCGCAGCAGCAGCACCAGCGGAATGACCGCAAGCGACATCAGCATCAGCAGCTTGAAATCGTCCATGTAGGCGATGATCGTCGCTTGCAGCGTGATGATCTCGTTGAGCGAAGCACGGCCGGCCGCCGTCACCGGGCTCAGCCCCTGCGCCGCCACCGCATTGAAGGCGTGGTTAAACGGCGTCACATAGGCCGCGATCGATTCATGATTGCTCTGCGTGTTCTCGACGATCAGCGCCGAGACGATCGAGATGCCGACCGCCGAGCCGATGTTTCGCGACAGGTTGTAGAGACCGGTGCCGTCGCCGCGCATATGGGCGGGCAGCGTGGAAAAAGCGATCGTCGTCAGCGGCACGAACAGAAAGCCGAGGCCGGCGCCCTGGATGAAGCCGACCGAGACGATCGTCCATTGCGAGACGTCGGGTGTCCAGCCGGTCATGTCGTACATCGCCCATGCGGTGAGCCCCAGGCCGAGCGCCAGCAACGCGCGCGTATCGACCTTGCCGACCAGCCGCCCGACGATGAACATGCAGAGCATGGTGCCGAGCCCGCGCGGCCCCATGACGATGCCGGCTGTGATAACGGGATAGCCCATCAGCGTCTGCAGATAGGGCGTCATCAGCGCCAGTGAGGCGAGATAGGTAATGCCGACCACGAAGATGAAGATCATGCTGATCGAGAAGTTTTGATCGAGGAACAGCTTCGGGTTCACGAAGGATTTCTCCGCCGTCAGAGTATGCACGATCAGCAGATAGAAGGCTGAGGCGCAGATCAACGCCTCGAGCATGATCTCACCGGACGAGAACCAGTCGAGCTGCTCGCCGCGGTCGAGGAAGAGCTGCAGCGCGGCGATGCCGAGGCTCATCATCCCGAAGCCGAACCAGTCCAGTTTGGCGAGCAGATCCCTCTTGGTCTCGGTGACGTAGACGACGATGCCCATGAAGGCCAGCGCGCCGATCGGCACGTTGATATAAAACACCCAGCGCCAGCTGATATTGTCGGTCAGCCAGCCGCCGATGACGGGCCCAAGCACCGGCCCGACCATGACCGAGACGCCGAAAAGGGCCATCGCCGAGCCGCGCTCCTCGACCGTGTAGATGTCGAGGAGGATGCCCTGGGAAAGCGGCACCAGCGATGCCCCAAACAGGCCCTGCAGCAGACGGAAGGCGACGATCTGGTTCAGCGATTGCGCCAGGCCGCAGAGAACGGAGGCCGCCACGAAACCGGCAATGGCGACGAGCAGCACGCGTTTGCGGCCGAACTTGGCGGCGAGAAAGCCCGACGGCGGCGTCATGATTGCCGCCGCGACGATATAGGAAGTCAGCACCCAGTTGATCTGGTCGGCAGAGGCCGACACGCTACCCTGGATATAGGGCAGCGCCACGTTGGCGATCGTCGTGTCCAGCGCCTGCATGATGACGGCGAGAATGACGCAGGCCGTGATCGCACCGCGATTGGCAATCGGCGTCACCGGAGAAGCGGAAGCGTTACTCATGATCCTTGCCCTGAGGCCGACCCAGAAGCTTGTTGACGAAATCAGGCAGGCCGCGGGCATGGCCGGTCTCGACATCGACCACCGTACTCATGCCGACACGTAGCGGCGGCTTGCCTTCGGTGTCCTCGATGCTGACGCGCATCGGAATGCGCTGCACGACCTTCACCCAGTTGCCCGTGGTGTTTTGCGCCGGCAGCAGCGAGAAGCTGGAGCCGGAGGCCGGGCTGATGCTCTCGACCTTGCCCTTCCATGTCACGCCGGGATAGGTGTCGATATAGATCTCGGCCGTCTGGCCGGGCTTGACGTAGGTGAGTTCGGTTTCCTTCGGGCTGGCGGCGATCCACAGATGGTCGGTGGCAACAAGCGAGAAGGCTTGCTGCGAAGCCTGCAGATAAGAGCCGACCTGCAGCGCGTTGACATTGGTGACGATGCCGTCGAACGGCGCCTTGACGACGCTGTGGTCGAGTTCGCGCTGGGCATTGTCGACATTCGACTTGGCCTGCAGGTAGAGCGGGTTTTCCTCGGCCGGCTGGTCGGCATTGCCGCCGAGCTGGGCGAGCGTCGTTGCGGCTTCCGCCTTGGCGACGGTCACCTTCTGCTGCGCGGCTTCCAGATTGTGCTTGGCTTCGTCATAGGCCGACTGCGTCGCGCTGCCGTTGTTGACGAGGTTTTGCTGCCGGTCAAACTGATCCTGATAATAAGGCAGATCGGCTTGCGCCTGCGTGATCTCGGCAAGCGACTGCTGATAGCTGGCCTTGAGATTCATGATCTGGTTGCGCTGCGCGCCGAGCTGCGCCTTGGCGCCATCGAGCGCGATCTTGAAAGAATCCGACCGCAGGCTGAAGAGCACCTGCCCCGTCTTGACCGCCTCGTTCTCATGCACGTTGATCTGGTCGACGATGCCCGAGACATCGGTGGTAAGCCCGACCATATCGGCCTGGATATAGGCGTTGTCGGTCGACATCACCTGGCCGCCATTGACGTAATAATAACCGCCGACGACGAGCGCCACCGGCAGCAGGGCAAACAGGATCGGCCGCGTGGGACTGCGCCGGCGGCGGACCTTGTTGCCGCCAGGCGCAGCCACGGCGGCAGCCGGCGCTGAATTGGATGAAGGCGCTTCGGCTACCGTTTCCTGCTGTTTCGCTTCGTTTCCTTCGACAGGAGTCTTGGTCTTGGTCTTGGTCTTGGTATTGGCGTCGGCAACGACGCGGAGGGGGGATTGATCAGCCATCGTTCGTCTCATTCTCGTCAACCGGGCTCCGGCATGCCTGAACCAGGTTCGTCTTCATTACGGATAGGATGTGGAAAAGCAGCTCGCGCTGCTCGGCCGAAACGCCTTGCAACGCTTCTGCGCGGGTGGTGTCGCCGAGCTCGCGCATTTCGGCGAGCAACGGGTGCGCCTCGTCGCGCATATAGAGCAGCCAGATGCGCCGGTCGGTCGGGTGCTGGCGGCGCTCGATCAGCCCGCGCTCGGCGAGCTTGTCGAGAATGCGCACCAGCGTGATCGGCTCGACTTCCAGGATTTCGGCAAGGCCGCCCTGATGGATGCCTTCATTGTTCGAGAGATAGGCAAGCGTCTGCCATTGCGACCGGGTCAGCCCAAGGCACTTCGCGCGCTGCTCGAACCGCTTGCGCAGCAGCCGTGCGACGTCGTGGAGAAGGAAACCGAGGGTCGGAGTGGCGTTCATGAAAACCTGTAACCATTATTTATAAGCATACTTATAATATCAGTAGATATATTGAGCATGCGCGCCGCACAAGGGTATGGACGGCAGATTCAGCAGCGGCGGCTAAAATGCCGCAGATCAGGTCAAACATATCCTACGGTTCCTCCTTTCGCCGCTTGCAGGCGCCGACAGTAGCCGCAGCCGAGTTCCGCCCTAATTCTGCGGCAGGAACAGCCTCCGCCGGAGGTGCGCATTGGGGAGCTCTATGGCGTTCTTCGAAAGCATGCTGACGCTGCTGCTGGTGGCGATCGTCTTTCTGCAATTCTCCAGGAAGTTCCGGATCCCTTATCCGACAATGCTGGCGATCGCCGGCGTCATCGTCGCGGCCGTGCCCTGGGCGCCGGAGGTCGCGATCGATCCCGAGCTGGCGCTGGCGCTGCTGATCGCGCCCGTGCTCTTCGACGCCGCCTATGATCTGCCGCCGAGGACGTTGAGGCGCAACTGGCTGCCGTTATTCTCGCTCGCCGCCATTGCCGTGATCCTGACGGCCGCAGCCGTCGCCACCGTCAGCGTGACGATGGCCGGCCTGCCGCTTGCCGCAGCCGTGGCACTCGGCGCCATCGTCGCGCCGCCGGATGCGGCAGCCGCGACCGCCATGCTCGACCGCTTCACCCTGCCGCGCCAAACCTATGTGATCCTGAAGGGTGAAAGCCTCCTGAACGACGCCGTGGCGCTACTGATCTTCAGCGCTGCGGTGGCAGCCGCCGCAAGTCCCGCCTTCTTCGCCGGCGCCCTGGCGGAGCTGGCGCTCGCCGTGCCTGGCGGCCTCATCCTCGGCTATCTCATGGGCCGTCTCTACATGGTCGTCGGCCTGAGGCTTGCCGGCACGCTCGGCGGCACCCTGCTCGAATTCGTCGCCACCTTCGGCACCTGGATCATCGCCGAGCGGCTGCACCTTTCGGCAATTCTGGCGATCGTCGTCTATGCGATGGTGATTGCCCGCTACATGCCCGAGCGGCAGACGGCCCGCCACCGCATTCATTCCTATTCGGTCTGGGAAGCCGCAGTCTTTCTGCTCAACGTGCTCGCTTTCCTGCTGATGGGCCTGCAGGCCCGTCAGATCGTCCTCGACCTCGATCCCGGCCGTCTGAATTTCGCGATCACTTTCGCCGCCATGGTCTTCGTCACCGTCATCGTCGTCCGCCTGGCCTGGGTGCTCTTCTATAACCGCGTCATCAACTTTCTCGCCGCGCGCGGACGCACGACACAAGCCGTTCCGACCTTCGCGACCAGCCTGCTTGCCGGCTGGTGCGGCATGCGCGGCCTCGTCACGCTGGCGACCGCGCTCGCTTTGCCGATCGACTTCCCCGATCGCGACATCATCCTGCTCTGCGCGCTCGCCGTCGTTCTCGGCACGCTCATTGTCCAGGGCCTGACGCTCGGGCCGCTGATCCGTTTCCTGAAATTCGATCCGGACACCTCCCTGGATCGCGACCTCGCCAGGGCCCGCGTCACGTTGATCGATGCGGCCCTTGCCGAACTCGCCGGCGGCGAGGACAAATCCACTCGCATCCTGCGCGACGTCTACACTTCCGAACGCGAAATCACCGCTGACGGGAAACACCCGCGCGAGGTCAGCAGGCTCGACAAGCAGCGCCGCAACGTCATCGTCGCCAAACGCCGCAGACTGGCGGCGATGCGCCGCGCCGACGAGATCGACGACGATGTCTTTCACATGCTGGAACAGGAGCTCGACTGGGCCGAACTCGCCGCCCTGCCGCCCGGCAGAGACGAGATCGTCGAGAGCTGATGCCTTCTGTGAAGTTTTGATGGATTCCGGAACCGTTACCAATTGGCATTTGCAATTTTTCGCCGCTGCCGTTTATAGTCCAATTCCATAGGGTTACGATTTTTCGGATGTGCATTGCGTGCCGGCCTTCCTTTTCCAAGGGATTGAACGCCGGGGGAATCATGGGGGCAGAGGCCCTCGTTCAAAGCAGCAAGACATGAACAGCATCACTTCATCTTGAGGTTGGCGGCAGTGAATCGGCCGTCGAGATTGGAGGACCGGTATGACTTACGCGCTTCGACAGATGGTGGTGCTTGGCTGTATTGCCGCATTCATGCCTCTCCCCGCACTGGCCCAGAGCGCCCCACCACCCCCGCCCGTCACCGTTGCCAAGCCGGTCGTTCGCGATGTCGTCGACAGCGACGAGTTCATCGGCCGCTTCGAGCCGGTCGACGAGGTCTCGGTTCGCTCGCGCGTCGGTGGTTACCTGCAGGAAATTCATTTCCAGGACGGCGCATTGGTCAAGCAGGGCGACCTGCTCTTCGTCATCGATCAGCGGCCGTTCGTAACCGCGCTCAATCAGGCAAAGGCCACACTCGAATCGGCGCAATCCGCCCTGGTCTTTGCCGACGCGCAATATAAGCGCACGCAATCGCTAACTTCGAGCGGCAGCCAGTCAGCCCAGACGCTGGATGATCGCCGCCGCGAATTCGATTCGGCCGAGGCCAATGTCCGCGGCGCACAGGCCGCAGCCGACCGCGCCTCTCTCGACATGGAATATACCGAGATCAAGGCGCCGCTCAGCGGCCGCATCGACCGCCGGCTGATCTCGGCCGGCAACCTTGTGCAGACCGACCAGACTGTGCTGACGACGATCGTTTCGCTCGATCCGATCGATTTTTATTTCGACGTCGACGAGCGCCGCCTGCTGAATTTCGCCGACACCGCGCGCAAACTGGGCAAGGATCTGCAGCAGGGCGGTGGCGGACTTGATGTGTCCGTCACGATCTCGGATCCCAGTGCCAAACCGTTCAAGGGAAAGCTCGATTTCGCCGAGAACCGGGTCGACAATGAGAGTGGCACCATTCGTCTGCGTGCCCGCTTCCCCAATCCTGATCTCGTCCTTCAGCCCGGCCTGTTCGGTCGAATACAGGTCGAAGCCTCCAACACCTACCAGGCCATTCTCGTCCCCGACGAGGCCATCGGCTCGGACCAGAATGAGCGCGTCGTTTATGTCGTCGCCGAAGACGGCACGGTTTCGACCAAGCCCGTAAGGCCCGGACCGCGCCTCTACGGCTACCGCGTCATACGCGAGGGTCTTGATGGCACCGAGACGATCATCGTCAACGGCCTGATGCGCGCCCGGCCGGGCGCAAAGATCACGCCTCAGATGACCGAACTGCCGCAGGAGCGGCAGGACGCTCCGCCGGAAACTGCCGGCGCGGAGAGCGGACAATGAGATTTGCTCATTTTTTCGTGGACCGGCCGATCTTTGCGGCCGTCATCTCGATCCTTTTTCTCGTTGTCGGCAGCATTGCCTACACGCAATTGCCGGTATCGCAGTATCCGGAGATAGCGCCGCCGACCATCGTCGTGCGCACCTCCTATCCGGGTGCCGACCCGCAGACGATCGCCGATACCGTTTCGACGCCGCTCGAACAACAGATCAACGGCGTCGAAGACATGCTTTATATGTCTTCCTACTCCAGCGCCGACGGCGCCATGTCGCTGACGATCACCTTCAAGCTCGGCACCGATCTCGACAAGGTCCAGGTGCTCGTCCAGAACCGCGTTTCCATCGCCCTTCCCCGTCTTCCCGAGGAAGTCCAGCGGCTTGGCGTGACCACCGACAAAAGCTCACCGGATCTGATGATGGTGGTGCACCTGCTTTCGCCATCGCACCGCTATGACCAGCTTTACGTCTCGAATTACGCCCGCAACCGCATCCGCGACGTTCTCGTGCGCCTTGACGGCGTCGGCGACGTGCAGATTTTTGGCGAACGCCAGTATTCGATGCGAATCTGGCTGGATCCGGAAAAGCTCTCCGCTTACGGGATGACATCCGATGACGTCGTCTCCGCGTTGAGAGATCAGAACGTCCAGGTTTCAGGCGGCAAGATCGGGGCCCCGCCCGTCACCGGCAAGAATGCATTCGAATATACGGTGCGAACGGACGGCCGCTTCTCCGACGTGCGCGAGTTCCGATATGTCATTGTGAAATCGACGACATCGGGCCGCCTCGTGCAGTTGCAGGATGTCGCCCGGATAGAACTCGGCGCACAGGATTACGTCACCAACAGTTATCTCAACAACGATCCCGCAGTGGCTCTCGGCATCTTCGCCCGGCCGGGAACCAACGCACTGGACACGGCCCATCAAGTCCAGACGCTCATGAAGGACATATCCCAGAATTTCCCGCCGGGTCTGGAATATCGTATCGTCTACGACACGACCGAATTCATCTCGGATTCGATTACCGAGGTCTATAGAACCATTGCAGAAGCGGCCATCCTGGTGGCGATCGTCGTTCTTGTCTTCCTGCAATCCTGGCGAACCGCAATCATACCGATCATTGCCATCCCGGTATCGCTGATCGGCACCTTCGCGGTTCTGCTCGCCTTCGGCTTCTCGCTCAACATGCTCACTTTGTTCGGCCTTGTCCTAGCGATCGGGATCGTCGTGGATGACGCGATCGTGGTGGTGGAAAACGTCGAGCGCAATCTGGCGCGCGGCATGACGCCGAAGCAGGCGTCCCATGTCACGATGGACGAAGTCGGAACCGCCGTCGTCGCCATCTCGCTGGTGCTGATCGCCGTGTTCGTCCCGACAGCCTTCATTCCAGGAATCTCTGGCCAGTTCTACAGGCAGTTCGCGGTGACGATCTCCGTCACCACTGCAATTTCCGCATTGAATTCGCTCACACTGTCGCCCGCACTCGCAGGCATATTGCTGAAAGCCCATGACCACGAAACCAAACGCATGAATGTCGCATCCCGTCTGGGGAGAGGGCTTGCGGACGGCTTCAATCATGGATTCGATCGGCTAAGCTCCGGCTATTCATGGACCGTTCGGCATCTGGTCAGCAGTTGGGTGGGCTTGACTGCCGCGATGGTCACGTTCGTCTGCCTGCTCGGAGCGACATGGTATATGGGCACGAAAGTTCCCGCGGGCTTTATTCCGACCATGGACCAGGGTTACGCAATCATCGTCATACAGCTTCCTGATGGAGCCTCGCTCGCGCGTACCGACGCCGTCGTCAAACAGGTGGGCGATATCGCCCGCACCGTGCCCGGCGTCGGCAATGCCGTGCAATTTGCCGGCTTCAGCGGGGCGACGTTCACCAATGCCTCAAATGCCGGCGTCGTCTTCGTTCCATTCAAATCCTTTGCCGAACGTGAAGAAGGCGGCGAGAACGCCAACAAGATCATCGGCGAGCTTTACGGAAAGCTGCAAAGCATCCAGGAAGCCTTCATCATCGCCATTCCACCGCCATCCGTGCGTGGCGTCGGCAATTCCGGCGGCTTCAAGATGCAGATTTCCGATCTCGAAAACGCCGATATGACTCGCGTGCTCGGCCTCGCCCGGCAGATGATGGGTGCGGCGGCAACGACCGAGGGGCTGACCGGCGTCTTTACGACATTTTCGGATGCCAGCCCGCAATACTTCCTGGCGATCGACCGCGACAAGGCGCGTTTCCTGAATGTGCCGATCCCCAATATCTTCAACGCCCTTTCCATCAATCTCGGCGTCGCCTATGTGAACGATTTCAATGCGTTCGGCCGCGTCTATCAGGTTCGCGCCCAGGCCGACCGGCAGTACCGCATGGACAGGGAAGACATCCTCGCCCTGAAGGTCCGGTCGGCGACCGGGGCGCTGGTTCCGCTTGGAACCTTGATGGACATCCAGGATGCCAGCGGCCCGGCGCTTGTCCAGCGCTACAACATGTATGTCTCGGTGCCGCTTCAGGGCAATCCGACGCCTGGAACGTCAACGGGCGATGCCATCGCCAAGATGGAGGCCTTAGCGGCGAAAATCCTGCCGCAGGGGACGACCTTCGAATGGACCGAGCTCGCCTATCAGGAGACCCACACCGGCAACACCGCCATCTACATCTTCGCCCTGTCTGTCGTCTTCGTCTTCCTGGCGCTGGCGGCGCAATATGAAAGCTGGGTTCTGCCGCTCGCGATCATTCTCATCGTCCCGCTTGCGGTGCTCGCGGCGCTGATCGGGGTCTCGCTGAGGGGAATGGACAACAATGTCCTGACGCAGATCGGCCTGATCGTTCTGATCGGCCTTGCGGCCAAGAACGCCATTCTGATCGTCGAGTTCGCCAGGCAGGCGGAGGACGAGGGCAAATCGCCGGTAGAGGCGGCCATCGAGGCCAGCCATCTTCGCCTGCGCCCGATCCTGATGACGGCATTCGCCTTCATTTTCGGTGTTCTGCCGCTCGCCATCGCCACCGGCCCCGGCGCCGAAATGCGCCAGTCGCTCGGCACCGCCGTCTTCTCGGGCATGCTCGGCGTGACGATCTTTGGCCTGTTTCTGACGCCGGTCTTCTACGTCGTGCTGCGCGGCTGGCGCCGCAAGCGGCCGGCCACTGTAGAGCCAGCGAAGACGGAGCCGGTCGAGCAAGGGGTCGTCTGAGACGATCCCACCCGGCTCTGCGCGCCGCGCGTCTTTTCAGACGCGCAAAGGACGCTGCAACACCTTGAATCGACGCATAGGCTTGGGAACCAGTGACAAAAGTCAGGTCGAAAACAGATGCACCTTGCCCTGCCACAAGCGGGCGACGGTGAGTTTGCCGCTGCGATAGGCGCGCGTATCGAGATTGAGCCGCCTCGGCCGTATGTCGGGTTCATCGTTCGGCGTATGACCGTGAACGAAGAGTTTCGGCAACGGCACCCGGCTTTCGAGAAACCGCTGGCGGATGATGACCAGATCCTCGTCCGTCTGCTCACTGAGCCGCAGCTTCGGATTGATGCCGGCATGCACGAAAATCACGCTCGGGGTCTCCAACAGGACAGGCATCGCCCGCATGAAATCGATATGCGTACGCGGCAGCGATTGGCGGATGAAGGCATCGAGCTTCGCGCCGGAGGGAAAGACCAGCGGTAGATGCTCCGGATCGAGGCCATAGGATTTGAGCGACTCCGCCGACCCCATCTGCATCCAATCGTCATAGGAGATCCAGCCATCGATATAGTCGAGCATGGCGACTTCGTGATTGCCGGCAAGGCAGATGCGGTCGAATCCATCAGGCGGAGGCTCCATCAGATGGGTGATGACCTGTGCCGATTCAGGGCCGCGGTCGATATAGTCGCCGAGCGTGACGATCAGCTTTCGCCCGGGCAGCCGCGCGCCATCCCGCAGGATCGCCGCTTCGGCTTTCACAAGCAGATCGTACCGACCGTGAATATCGCCGATCGCATAGGTTGGGATAGCGGCAATATCCAGCGTCAGGCGCGGTCTCGGCTGGCGCGCCATTTTCGAAACCTCGCTGCTGCGAGCACGAGAGTCGCTCATCATATTTCTCGATCAAGGAAGCCCCACGTCACCGTAAGTAGAGTAAAGGACAAGGCAATCAAGCTGGTAAGAAAATCCAAACCATTCTGGTTTTGTAGAAAAACCGGCCTTATCATTTGAGGGGCAATCTCTCACTCCTGTATCTGTCGAAAAAGAGTGGCCAATGGGAACGGTATCGCAGTTTCATCAGAGCCTGAGGCCTCCCGCGCATCGCATCGAAAGCGAAGAGGAGGTGATATCCACGGCCCGCGACCTCGCCGCTGCATTCCGGCATCAGGCGAGCGAGCGTGATATCAACCGCATCCTGCCCTTTGCCGAGCTGGACGCGCTGTCGGTATCGGGGCTGACGGCAATCGCTGTTCCGCCAGACCATGAAGGGCTCGACGTGTCGAACGCCCTGCTCGCCGAAATCGTTGCGATCATCGCCGAGGGCGATGCATCGATCGGCGAGGCGCTGGAAAGTCATTTTTCTGCGCTGGAAACGCTCCGCACTCAGGCTGCCGAGGATTTGAAGGCATCGCTGTTTGCCCGCGCGCTGCTCGGTGACCGCTTCGCGGGCGCCGCCTTCATCGACGGGGCCGAACTGACCGCCGAAGGTCCGGGCTACCGCCTGAGCGGGCGCACGCGGCAGGGACCTGGCATTCTCTTCGCTGACTGGATCGCCGCTGCCGCCACCGCTCCGCCCAGCCGCCCGGTGACGCTCTACCTCGCAGGCGCTGAGGAAGGCGTGCAGGTGGTCGACGATTGGGACGGCTTCGGCCAGCGCACCAATGGCTCGGCGACGGCGATCGTCGGCACGCTTCATGTCAATGCCGATGCGATTGCCCCTGCCCCCTCGTCCGGACATTCGACCGCCATCTCGCTCGGCCTGCTGCTCAAGGCCGGCGTCAGCCTGGGCATCGCGCGGGCCGCATGGAGCGACCTGATGATCGCAATTGGCGATCGCAGCACCAGCGTCCTCCCCGGGATCGGCGAACGCGCCATCCGTATCGAAATGGCGGCGGCAACCTTGGAACGTGCTGGCCGCAAACTCGACATTGCCCAGGTCAATCCTGTGGAGGCCGCGATGGTGGACGCGCATTTTTCCGCCTCCGCGGCCGCGATCCTTGCCGGGGAAACGGCACTCGACACCGCAAACGCGCTATTCGAACTTGCAGGGGAAACATCGGCCGGCATCGGCCTCAATCTCGACCGCCATTGGCGCAACGCCCGCATTCACGCGCTATCGCTGCCGCGGGAAAAGCTGGTGCATACCGCAGGCGAATATATGTCGAAGGTCGGCGGCGCCTAATCAGCTGGCGGCGGAGATCGGGAATTCTTCCCTCGCGCCGTCGATGCTGCCGCCATCGGCGACGAACTGCTCGAGGGTCATATTGTCGAGAATGGCGGCGATCGCGTCCCGAACATCGGTCATCGAGCGCCGCACCTGACAGGTTTCCGGATCGGCACAGTCGTCGCAGGCCTCGTAAGCCGTACGGCTGGCGCAGCGGATCGGCGCTAAGGGTCCGTCGAGCGTGCGGATGACATGGCCGATGCGAATTTCGGTTGCCGGCCGCGACAGCGAATAACCGCCGCCCGGTCCCTTCTTCGAACGCAGGATGCCGACATTGCGCAGTTCCAGCAGGATCGTATCGAGAAACTTCTTCGGGATATTGTTGCGGGCCGCGATGTCATTGATGAAGGCAGTCTCGCCCGGCGCCAGCCGTGCCAGGTCGACCAGCGCCTTCAGCCCGTATTTTCCCTTTTTCGTCAGCATCGTCGTCGCCCTGTAGAAATTGCAGTATTTATCCTGCCAATAGCAGGCAAATAGCGTCAAAAGCGTGAACATACAACAAAATAGCTATTATTTATAGCTTGTATCGGCAACGTCCACAGAAACGCCCGGCAGCCTTGAGAAAGACCGGCCGCCGCGCGCTCTGCCTGCAGCCTCGGTCAGATCGTCTTCAGCATGCCGCCATCGACGAAATAGGTCGAGCCGATGCAATAGCTCGCGCGCTCCGAACTCAGGAAGACGAAGACGTTTGCCAGCTCTTCCGGTGTGCCGAAGCGTTTGGAGGCGGCGTGCTCGTTGGCGACGCTCTGCAGGTAGCCTTCCCAGTTGCCGCCGGTCTCGGCCGTCAATTGTTTGGCGGTCTTGATCCAGTCGGGCGTCAGGATCAGACCGGCATTGACGCAGTTGACGCGGATATTGTCCTTGATGAGCTCGGTCGAGAGCGTCTTCGAAAACATCATCAGCGCCGACTTGCTGACATTGTAGATCGGCTCGTACCAGAGCGGCTGAACGGCGCAGATCGAGGCATTGTGCAGGATCACACCGCCGCCGCGTTGCTTCATCTGCGGCGCGATGCCGCGCGCCAGCCGCACGGCGGCCATCACATGCAAGTCCCAATAGTCCTGCCACTTCTGGTCGGGCGCCTCCATCACCGTCTCGTTCGAGCCGGTGCCGGCATTGTTGATGAGGATATCGGCGCCGCCTTTTTCGGCCGCCGCCGTAATGATCGCCTCGGTTCCCGCAACCGTCGCCACATCGGCCGCGACAGCGGTGGCGCTGACGCCGTACGTCTCGGCGATACGGGCGGCTTCCGCCACGAGCCGCTCACCGCCGCGCGCTGCCAGCACGAGGTCGGCGCCCTCAGCCGCCAGCCCCTCGGCGATTGCCAGCCCGATGCCGACCGACGCACCTGTTATGACGGCAATCTTTCCCTTCAATCCGAGATCCATGTCTTCCTCCGCAAACGGCCGGAGATTCCGGCCTGATTGCCGAGTGTTCCGCCAATGAACCCGGGCGTCAAGCGCCTGAACTCCTCTTGCGGCAGGCTCCAATCTGTCGCATGCCTGCATCAACAGGATGGGAGGAGTTTTCATGCGACGTTATTCAGCCTGCATAGAGTGGCTGTTTGCCGAAGAGGGCGACAGCTTTCCCGATCGCATCCGCCGCGCCCATGCGGCCGGCCTGACGGCGATCGAATTCTGGCGCTGGAGCGACAAGGATCTCGATGCGATCGAGGCGGCGCTGAAGGAAACCGGCCTTGCCGTCTCCAGCCTCGTCGCCGAACCGATGATCGCGCTGACCGACGCCGCCAATCGGCAGGCCTGGCTGAAAGGCCTTGCCGAATCCGTCAGTGTCGCGAAGCGTCTCGGCGCGCCAGTGCTGATTGCCCAGGCGGGCGACGATCTCCCAGGCTTGACCCGCGAAGAACAGCGCAGGGCACTCACCGAAACGCTGAGAGCCGGCGCCGATATCCTCAAAGGCAGCGGTGTCCGCCTCGGCGTCGAGCCGCTCAACATCCGCATCGACCATGTCGGCTATTTCCTCGATTCGACCCGCGAAGGTCTCGACATCATCGATGACGTCGCTCGCCCCGAGATCGGTATCGTCTACGACATCTACCATTCCGCCGTGATGGACGAGCGCACCGAGGAGGTACTGAACGGCCGTCTCGACCGTATCATCCACGTCCATGTCGCCGATCACCCCGGCCGCAACGAACCGGGCTCCGGCGATATCGACCTTGCCCGACGCCTCGGCTGGATCTTTGCCAACGGTTACGACGGCGCCGTCGGTCTGGAATACCGGCCGACCAAGTCCGGCGCGGACGCAGTCAAGGCTGCGATTGCTTCGCTCGGCGGTTAAACCTCGGCGGCATCGACGCTCGCCGCCGCCTTGCAGGGTCCGGCCGAGCGGCGCTCGATAATGCGGGAGGCAATCATGATGCGCCGCGCCGGCATTCCGGGCAGGCGTGGATTCTCGATGCGCTCGAGCAAGAGCCGCAGCCCGACCGCCCCGCATTCCTGCCCCTCCATCCTCACCGTCGTCAGCGCCGGCGAGATCTGCGTTGCGGGCGAGTAGTCGCCGAACCCGACGACCGAAATATCGTCGGGAATGCGGTATCCCTGACCGAGCAACTCGGAAACCACGGTCAGTGCCAGCCCGTCATGGGCGCAGAAAAAAGCCGTCGGCTGGATGCCTTTTTCCACGAGCGCTCGGAAGGCCGCTCTGAAGCCATTCTCTTCGTCGAACTGCATAACATGAAGCGCAACGTCAGGATAACGTTCGGCGACTTCGCGGGCGCCGTAGTGCCGCTCTTGGCGTCCCCGCAGGCCCGGCATGCCATAGACGTAAACAATGGACCGATGGCCGAGCCCGACCAGATATTCCACCACCGCCTGCCCCGCCTCATGGTCGGTGCCGCCGACATGGTCGATCTGTTCGAGTGCATCCACCCAGCCGAAACGCACGATCGGAACGCCGGTGGCACTCGCCGCCGCCACTGCCTCACGGGCATGCGGACCGACGAGCATCAGCCCGTCGCAAGCGCGCGCCAGCTCCTCCAACTGGCTGGAATCATGGGTCCAGCGTACGCGCAGCGTCATGCCAAGCCGATGAGCCTCGCGCTGCACGCCGTTCTGCACCTGCATGTAGAGCTCACTGTTAACGGCATCGAGATCGTGAAAGACAACCGCGACCTCGCCTCCAGCACCCTGCCCGGACGGCCTGGTATAGCCGAGGCGTTGCGCTGTCTCGCGGATCAGCGCGCGCGTTTCCTCGCTGACGCCGCTCTTGCCGGCAAGCGAGCGCGACACTGCATATTTCGACAGGCCGACCTCCCTTGCGATGGTCTGCAATGTAACCCGGCCTCTGCTTCCCACCTGGCACCCCTACATTCGGTTGATGGGACGCTGGCTATATCAACCGCATCCCAAAAGCAAATTTTCGCACTAACGAAAACATAACGCTTTACCTAACAATATCCAAATGTAATCTTTCTCTCATCCCAAGCCCAATAGCAAAATAATGAATAAGGGCACGGTTTTTGGAGGAGATCCCCTATGATCAAGCTGAAACGACGTGCGTTTCTGGCCGGGACGTCGGCCGCCCTGATATTGCCGGCCCTGCCGGTTTTCGCCGCTGACTTCAAGGAAGCGGATATTCTGAAAACGAAGGTGTCGAGCGGCGCCCTGCCGGGTCTGAAGGACCGGCTTCCTGAAAATCCGCTCGTCGTCAAACCAGTCGAAAGCGTCGGCAAATACGGCGGCGACTGGAACATGGCGCTGGTCGGCGGCGGGTCGCTGTCGATGCTGTTCCGCTACCAGGCCTACGAGCCGCTGCTGCGCTATACGCCCGACTGGTCTGGCGTGACGTTGAACGTCGCCGAGTCCTTCGAGGGCGATGCCGACTCCAAGGTCTATACGATCCGCCTGCGCAAGGGCATGAAATGGTCGGACGGCCATCCCTACACCACCGCCGACATCAAGTTCTGGTACGACACCGTTTTCACCGACAAGCGCGTCGCCTTCGTCGGTCAGGATCATTGGAAGTCTGGCGGCAAGCCGGCCAAGCTGGAGATCGTCGACGAACAGACCTTCAAGGTCATCTTCGACAAGCCGAACGGCCTGTTCCCGCTGCAGGTCGCCTGGGCGAACAACGACCAGACGACGCGCACGCCGAAGCATTATCTGGAGCAGTTCCACATCGACCACAATCCGAAGGCCGATGAACTCGCCAAGCAACGCGGCTTTGAAAGCTGGATCGCCTCCTTCCAGGCGGCCGCCGGTTTCCAGGACGACAACGCCTTCTTCCTCAACTCCTCGAAGAAGCCCTGCGTGCATGCCTGGATGTTCACGATAGCGCCCGGCGAAAACACCGAACGCGCCGTTGCCGAGCGCAATCCCTACTATTGGAAAGTCGACACCGAGGGCAACCAGCTGCCCTATATGGACCGTATCGTCTACCAGATGGTCGCCGACCCGCAGGTTCTATTGCTGAAGGCCATGCAGGGCGAAGTCGACCTGATGGACCAGTATATCGCCACACCGAACAACAAGTCGGTTCTCTACGATGCGCGTGAGCAGGGCGGCTATGATTTCTACACACTGACCTCGACCGAAGCCAATGTGATGAATTTCATCTTCAACCTGAACCACAATGACGAGACCAAGCGGAAGCTCTTCCGGAACAAGGATTTCCGTGCGGCACTCTCGACAGCACTCGACCGGCAGTCGCTGATCGATGCCGTGCTCGTTGGTCAGGGGGCGCCCGCCCAGCCGTCGATCAAGAAGGAGGATCCGCTTTACAACGAGCAGCTCGCCACGCAGTTCACGGCCTATGACGTCGACAAGGCGAATGCCATGCTCGACCAGATCGTGTCGAAGCGCGACGACCAGAACTTCCGCCTCGACGAAAAGGGCCGCCGCCTGACGATCATCTTCGAGATCGACCAGGCGCGCGCCGTCTTCCTCGATCTCTTCCAGCTGGTGATCCCGATGTTCCAGGCGGTCGGCATCGATGCACAGATGCGCTCGATGGACCGTTCGCTCTGGGAAACCCGCGTCCGTCAGGGCCGTGATTTCGATGCGACTGCCCACCAGTTCGGCGCAAACGGCGGCGTCGCCGCCATGCTCGACCCGCGCTATTACGTGCCGACCGATGCCAACGCCATGTATGCCCCCGCTTGGCAGCTCTGGTATCGCGACCGCGCCAATGCCAATGCTGAGGAACCGCCGGAAAGCACGAAGAACCAGCTTGCGCTCTACGACAAGCTGAAGGCGACCTCCGACGCATCAGGCCAGCGCGAGGTCATGAAGCAGATCCTGCAAGGCGCCGCCGACAATTTCTATGTCTTCGGCATCTCGCTGCCGCCGGACGGATACGGCGTCGTCAAGAACAACATGAAAAACGTCACGAAGATCATGCCGAACTCTTTCGGCTGGCCGACGCCCGCTCCGACCATGCCGGAGCAGTTCTACAAGGCCTGATGGCCTTCAACTTCATGAGCCATACCAGGCGCCCGACGAGCCGGTCGGCGCCGGGGGCCTTCTTTTGCCAATGATTGGATGAAGACGATGCTCGACGCCAGAAAACAGAACACCCACACGCTGAGGACGCCGGACTGGTTCAAGACCGCGACCCGCTGGACCCAGCTGACCTTCGTGGAAGACGACCCGGAGAAATACGACCCGGCATTCTGGATCGATGTCTTCAAACGCACGAAATCGAACGCGGTCTGCCTCAGCGCAGGCGGCTATATCGCCTATTATCCGAGCGAAGTGCCCTACCACTATGTGAGCAAATATCTCGGCGACAAGGATATC
Organism: Rhizobium leguminosarum bv. trifolii WSM1325; assembly: GCA_000023185.1. NCBI lineage: Bacteria > Pseudomonadati > Pseudomonadota > Alphaproteobacteria > Hyphomicrobiales > Rhizobiaceae > Rhizobium > Rhizobium leguminosarum. The sequence goes on from CP001622.1 coordinate 3,387,446, forward strand.
TTCGGCGCGCTCGTCGACGCCGCCCGCAAGCTCGACATGCATGTCATGGCCCGCGTCGACCCGCATGCGATCCATGATGATGCCGCCAAAGCCCATCCGGAATGGGTGATGATCAATGCCGACGGCACGCCACGCCGCCACTGGGCCTATCCCGATGTCTGGGTGACCAATGCCTATGGCGACTACAACAGCGTCTTCATGCCTGAGGTGGTCAAGGAGATCGTCCGCAAATACGATATCGATGCGGTCTTCGCCAATCGCTGGCAGGGCCACGGCGTCGATTATAGCGAAGACAGCGCCCGCCGCTTCAAGGATATGTCCGGCCACGCCCTGCCTGTAAAACCCGATGCCGAGGATCCGGCCTGGCAGGCTTGGGTGCAATGGCGCCGCCGCGTGCTCACCGACATGATCGCGCAATGGGACGATGCCGTCAAAGCGATCCGCCCGCATGCGAGCTTCATTCCGAACATGGGCGGCGCGTCGCTGATGGAATTCGACCTCTCGGTCATCGCCAGGCACTGCCCCTTCCTCGTCGTCGACCATCAGGGCCGCAAGGGCCTGGAGCTCGGCTGGTCGGCTGGCCGTAACGGCAAGCGCATCCGCGCCACCTTCCCCGACCGCCCGGTTGTGCTGATCACCTCGATCGGCCCGGAGGAGGAATATCGCTGGAAGGATGCCGTCACCTCGGGTGAGGAGATGCAGCTTTGGATCAACGACGGCACTGCCCACGGCCTCTACGCCTGGTTCACCAAATTCAACGGTGTCGTGCCCGACAAACGCTGGGTCGAGCCGGTGGCCGACGCATTCGGCCTGCAGGCAGCCGTCGAGCCCGTTCTGGAAAGCATGAAGCCGACCGCCGAAATCGCTGTCGTCGATCCCTCGACGACGCTGCGCCATTGGGCGCCGGAAGAGCGGCATTCCGCCGAGAAGCACGATCTCGGTCTCTATCACGCCCTCGTCGAAGCCCGACTGCCCTTCGAGCTGCTCTCGGACCAGGTGCTGACCGAGGAAACCCTCGACCGCTTCAAGCTGATCATTCTCGCCAACGCCTCCTGCCTTTCGGATGCGCAGAACGCGGCGATCCGCGCATATGTCGATCGCGGCGGCAGCGTGATTGCCTCTTACGAGACGTCGCTGCGTGACGAATTTGGCAAGAAGCGTGACGAATTCGGTCTGGCCGACGTGCTCGGCGCCAGATACGTTTCCGGCCCGCGCGGCATCGTCAAAAACACCTATGTCGCCCTTTCCGGCAATCACCCGATCAATCGGGGTTTCGACGGCGCCGAACGCATCATGGGCGGCACCCGCCTGATCCACGCCGAACCGTCGGCCGATGCGAAGACGCCCTTCCTCTATATCCCCGATTTTCCCGACCTGCCGATGGAAGAGGTCTATCCGCGCGAGGCCCCGAAAGGCGCTGCCGTCATCGCTCGTGAGACCGGCAAGGGTGGCCGCACGGTCTATATTCCCTGGAATATCGGCGAGATCTTCTGGGAGGTCTTTGCCGTCGATCATGCGCGGCTCATCGCCAACACCGTCCATTGGGCGCTCGGCAAGACGCCGCGCGTCACCGTCAAAGGCAAGGGCGTCGTCGATCTGGCGCTGCGCGAAAACGGTGAGGGTCTGGCGCTCAGCCTCTTCAATCTCACCAATCCGATGATGATGAAAGGCCCGATCCGCGACAATTACCCTCTGGCAGCGCAGACCGTTTCGGTGGAGATTCCGGAGGGCCGATCGGTGGCGAAGGCGTGGCTCGTTGTTGCCGACCGCGCCGCAAGCTTCAGCCTCGGGAATGGCCGCGCCGAGGTGGAGGTGCCAGGTATCGATCGGCTTGAGGTCCTGCATCTCACCTGGAAATGAGATGACATGCGACGGAGGAGCGCTTTCGGCCTGGAGGGCCGAAGGCGGGTGAAGATCCGGGGGAAGCGCGTCACAGCGTTCCCGACGGGAGGAGAAACGTTTCGATGCTTGGCTATATCTTCAAGCGCGTGCTCTACATGATCCCGACCTTGTTTGGCATGTCGCTGATCTCGTTCCTGATCATCCAGCTGCCGCCGGGTGACTATCTGACCTCGATGATCGCCACCATGAGCGACAGCGGCCAGACCGTCGATCCCGCGCAGATCGAGCGGCTGAAGGAAATCTACGGCTTCGACGACCCCTTCTATGTCCAATATCTGAAATGGATCTGGGGCATCGTCAGCCGCGGCGACTTCGGCTACTCCTTCGAGTGGGGCCAGCCCGTCTCCGGGCTGATCTGGGCGCGCATGGGCTCGACGCTGGTGATCTCGCTCTTGAGCCTGCTCTTCGTCTGGATCGTGGCTTTGCCGATCGGCATCTATTCGGCCGTCCGCCGCCACTCCATCGGCGATCACGTTTTCACCTTTCTCGGCTTCATCGGCCTTGCCGTGCCGAACTTCATCCTGGCGCTGACGCTGATGTACGTCGCCTATAAATATCTCGGCCAGAGCGTCGGCGGGCTGATCTCGCCTGAGTATGCCGAGGCGCCCTGGAGCCTCGCCAAGGTCGGCGATTTCCTCGCCCATCTCTGGATCCCGATCATCATCATCGGCGCATCCGGAACGGCAGCGATGATCCGCATCCTGCGCGCCAACCTGACCGACGAGCTGCACAAGCCCTATGTCGTCACCGCCCGCGCCAAGGGACTGCCGGAATACAAGGTGATCCTCAAATATCCGGTCAGAATCGCGCTCAATCCCTTCGTCTCGGCGATCGGCTGGGTGCTGCCGCATCTCGTCTCCGGCGTGACCATCACCGCCATCGTGTTGAATCTTCCGACCGCAGGTCCGCTGCTTTTCCGCGCGCTGATCTCGCAGGACATGTATCTCGCCGGCAGTTTCATCCTGCTTTTGAGCGCGCTGACCCTTGTCGGCATGCTGCTGTCGGATCTGCTGCTGGCGCTGCTCGATCCGCGCATCCGATTCAATTGAGGGGAATGCGATGAGCACGCACGAAACCTTCGGAGCCCATGCTGGTCCGCTTCACACCGTTGCCGATGGTCCCTCGATCAGCCCGCTGAAACAGGGCAAGACCGTCTCGACCGCCGCGATCGGCCCCTGGCGGCTGGTCGCCGGCAAACTGGTTCGCCAGAAGGTGGCGATGGTGGCCGGCGCCATCATCCTCTTCCTCTATCTGGTCGGCCTCTTCGCCGAATTCCTGGCGCCGGCTTTGCCGATGACCTCGCGGCCGCAATATACCTATGCCCCGCCGCAGGGCTTCAGCTTCTTCGTCGAGAAACCGGACGGCAGCTCGGAGTTCAATTTCCACGTGAAGGGCTACAAGGTCGAGATCGACAAGGTGGCGCTGCGCCGCACCTTCGTCGTCGACGACACCAAGGTCGTCCCGATCGGCTTCTTCGTCAAAGGCGCGGCCTACGATCTCTGGGGCCTGATCCCGATGAACCGCCACCTGATCGGCCCCCTCAACCAGAACGATCCGATGTACCTGCTCGGCGCCGACCGGCTCGGTCGCGACGTCTTCTCGCGGCTCGTCTACGGAACCCGCGTATCCATGTCGATCGGCCTCGTCGGCGTCGCCATGTCGCTGATCCTCGGTGTCGTGCTCGGCTCGATCTCCGGCTTCTACGGCGGCTGGGTCGATACGCTGATCCAGCGTGTCATCGAGGTCGTCAGCGCCATGCCGACCATCCCGCTGTGGCTCGGCCTGGCGGCGGCGATCCCGCTGACATGGTCGCCGGTCAATGTCTATTTCGTCATAACGATCATCGTCTCGCTGCTCGGCTGGACCAGCCTGGCGCGGGAGGTGCGCGGCCGGTTCCTGGCACTGCGCAGCGAGGATTTCGTCGTCGCCGCCCGGCTCGACGGATCGAGCGAAGCGCGGCTGATCTTCCGCCACATCCTGCCGTCGCTGACGAGCCATATCCTTGCGGTCGTGACGCTGGCCGTGCCGACGATGATTGTCGCCGAGACCTCGCTGTCCTTCCTCGGCATCGGTCTCAAGCCGCCGGTCGTTAGCTGGGGCGTGCTGCTGCAGGACGCCCAGAACATCCGCACCGTCGCAACCGCGCCGTGGCTCCTGATCTGGCCGTCGCTCGCAGTCGTCGTCGCCGTCCTGTCCTTCAATTTCTTCGGCGACGGCCTGCGCGATGCCGCCGACCCTTACGACAATTGAGGAGGAAACCATGACCGATCTTTCAGACGACGTCGTTCTCTCCGTCGAAAACCTCTCGATCGATTTCAGGCTGCGCACCCACATCCTGCACGCCGTCGAAAATGTCAGCTTCGAGCTGAAGCGTGGCCAGACGCTCTGCCTCGTCGGCGAAAGCGGCTCCGGCAAGAGCGTCACCGCCCGCTCACTGCTGCAGATCGTCGACAGCCCCGGCAGCATCGTTTCCGGCCGCATCCTGCTCAGCAATGGCGACGAGGTCACCGGGGGTAACGGGGTCATCGATATCGCCGCCCTGAAGCCGTCCGACCGGGCGATGCGCGCCATACGCGGCCGCCGCATCGGCCTGATCTTCCAGGAGCCGATGAGCTCGCTGTCGCCGGTTCACACCATCGGTTCGCAGATCATCGAGGCGGTGCGCCTGCACAGCAATCTCGATCATCGTGCCGCCCGCGAAAGGACCGTCGAACTGCTGCGCCAGGTCGAGATCCCGAACCCGGACAAGATGGCCGACCGCTACACCTTCGAATTCTCTGGCGGCATGCGCCAGCGCGCCATGATCGCCATGGCGCTTGCCGGCAATCCCGACATTCTCATCGCCGACGAACCGACGACGGCGCTCGACGTCACCACTCAGGCCGAAATCCTTGACCTGATCAAGCGCTTGCAGGTCGAACGCGGGATGGCCATGCTGCTCATCACCCATGACATGGGGATCGTCGCAGAAGTGGCCGATGATGTTGCCGTCATGCGCTTCGGCCGCATCGTCGAGCACGGACCGGTGGATGCGATTTACCATGCCGCCGAGCATCCCTATACCCGCCAACTGCTGGCCTCGACGGTCAAGCTGACCCACCATGTCGAAGGGCGGCTGCCGGCCGTGGCGCTGTCGCCGGATGCGCCGCAGCCGATCCTGTCCGTCCGCAACCTTGGCAAGATCTACGGTTGGCACGGCAAGGCCAATACGCTGCGCGCCGTCGACGACGCCAGCTTCGATCTTTATCCCGGCGAAAACCTCGGCATCGTCGGCGAAAGCGGCTCCGGCAAGACGACGCTCGGCCGGCTCATCCTGCGCACCGTCGAGCCGACATCGGGCAGCATCAGCTATCGCGGCAAGGACGGTAGCGAGATCGACGTCACGAAACTCACCAAGCGCGAACTCCGCACCTTCCACCGCGAAGTCCGCCTGGTCTTCCAGGATCCTTTCGCCTCGCTCAATCCGCGCATGACCGTCAAGGAGGTGATCGGCGATCCGCTTGTTGTCTACGGTCTGGCCAAGGGCAAGGCGCTGGAGGACCGCGTCGCCGAACTGATGCGCCTGGTCGGCCTCGATCCGATGGGCATGGAGCGTTATCCGCATGCCTTCTCCGGCGGCCAGCGCCAGCGCATCGGCATCGCCCGCGCCCTTGCACTCGATCCGCGCATCATCATCGCCGACGAGGCAACGTCGGCACTCGACGTCTCGATCCGCAGCCAGATCCTCGACCTGTTGCTCGATATTCGTCAACGGTTGAACCTGAGCTTTATCTTCATCTCGCACGACATTTCGGTCGTGCGTTATTTCTGCGATCGCGTCGCCGTCATGCATCGCGGCAAAATCGTCGAACTCGGCGAGGCCGAACAGATCTGCACCGCTCCCAAAGAGGCCTATACGAAGAGCCTCATCTCCGCCGTTCCCAATCCCGACCCTCGCGACAAGCGCATGCTGCACCGGCATCGTTTCGTCGCGCCTGCCAATATTTAAGGACGATCCCGTGCCGAAATTTTCCGCAAACCTTTCCTTCCTCTACCAGGACCTGCCCTTTCTCGACCGCTTCACGGCAGCCGCAGAGGACGGCTTCGGCGCCCTCGAATATCTCGGCCCCTATGCCGAACCCAAGGAGAAGGTCGCCGAGGCGCTGGAGGCGAGCGGCCTGAAACAGGCGCTCTTCAACGTGCCATCAGGCGACTGGGCCGGCGGCGAGCGTGGCATCGCCTGCCTGCCGGACCGCGTAGAGGAGTTCCGCAACGGGATCGCGCAGGCGCTCGATTATGCCGCAGCGCTCGATTGCCGGCAGGTGAATGTCATCTCCGGGCTGGTGCCGAAGGGTGCAGACCTTCAAACGCTGGAAACGGTGCTGGTCGACAATCTGAAATATGCAGCAAAGCGTTGTGCCGACGTCGGCGTCAAGCTGCTGGTCGAGCCGATCAACCTGCGCGATATTCCCGGCTTCTTCCTGTCGACCACAGCTGATGCCGAACGCATTCTCGACCGGGTCGGCTCGGACAATCTCTACATCCAGTATGATTTCTACCACATGCAGATCATGCAGGGCGACCTGATCCCCACCTTCATCCGGCTGAAGGAGAAGATTGCCCATGTCCAGATCGCTGACAATCCCGGCCGGGGCGAACCCGGCACCGGTGAGATCAACTACGGTTTCATCCTCTCCGAGCTCGATCGCCTCGGCTACGACGGCTGGGTGGGCTGCGAGTACAAGCCGAAATCCGGCACCAGCGAAGGCCTCGGCTGGATGAAACCCTATCTGAAGTCAGCGAGGACAGCATGAACATCGGATTTATCGGACTGGGCGTCATGGGCCGCCCGATGGCGGAACACCTGATCGACGCCGGCCACACGCTGCATCTGAGCCGCGTGAAGGAAACCTCGCAGCATCTTGTCGACAAGGGCTGCAAAGCCGCAACAAGCGCCAGGGCGGTGGCGCACGCTTCCGACATCGTCATCCTGATGCTGCCGGATACACCAGATGTCGAGGCGGTTCTGTTCGGCGAAGACGGCGTCGCCGCCGGCCTTTCCCAGGGCAAGCTGGTTATCGACATGAGCTCGATCTCGCCGGTCGCCACCAAGACTTTCGCCAAACGCATCGAGGCGCTCGGCTGTGATTATCTCGATGCCCCGGTTTCCGGCGGTGAGGTCGGCGCCAAGGCCGCCACGCTGACGATCATGGTTGGCGGCAAGGAGCAGGTTTTCGAGCGCGCCAAGCCGCTTTTCGAAAAGATGGGTAAGAACATCACCCATCTCGGCGGTAGCGGCGACGGCCAGACGGCGAAGGTCGCCAACCAGATCATCGTCGGTCTGACGATCGAGGCGGTTGCCGAAGCGCTGCTGTTTGCCAAGCGTGCCGGCGCCGATCCGGCCAAGGTGCGCACCGCGCTGATGGGCGGCTTTGCCTCCTCGCGCATCCTCGAAGTGCATGGCGAGCGCATGGTCAAGGAGACCTTCGAGCCCGGCTTCCGCATCCGCTTGCACCGCAAGGACATGACGCTTGCCGTCGATGCCGCCCGCGCACTCGATCTGTCGCTGCCGAACACGGCCGCCACGCAGCAGCTGATGAATGCCGCCATCGCCAATGGCGACGGCGAACGCGACCATTCCGCCCTCATCCGCACTCTGGAACTCCTCGCCGGAGGGCCGCGCTAGATCAACGCTTTTTAGAACAACCGGACGACATCTTCGATTGCCGACTGCCGGAGCCTTCTTTCCGGACGGCGAAGCCATGTCCGGTCATCGATAGAGAAGGACAGGAAAATGCTCAACAAAGATATCCAGCTGCCCTACGGCGCCGTCTATTTCCGCAAGTCCAACCCGCCCCGCGAAGATTGGGAACGCGACTACGCCACCGCCGGGCAGGACGGCCTCAACATCTTCCGCCACTGGTTCATGTGGAGCGCGATCGAAACCGCCCCCGGCGTCTACGATTGGGAGGAATACGACCGTCAGATGGACCTTGCCGCTGCAAACGGCATCAAGACCGTCATCGCCGAATTGATCCATGCCGTGCCGGACTGGGCAGTGCGCAAATATGCTCATGCGCTGCAGGTCAATGCCGACGGCACCAAACTCGGTTCCTATATGGGCGTCTCGTCGGCGACCGGCGGCTTCTCCAACAATGGTGGCGGCGCCGGCGCCCTGACGCTGAACTGCCCCGAAGTGAAGGAAGCCGCCGGCAAGTTCTTGACCGCGCTCGCCACCCGCTACAAGGATCATCCGGCGATCTATGGCTATGACGTCTGGAACGAGTGCAACTATTCCGCCGATGTCGACTACAGCCCCTATGCCAAATCAGCCTTTCGCAAATGGCTGGAGAAGAAGTACGGCAGCCTGAAGATCCTGGCGAAAGCCTGGTACCGCTACAGCTTTGCCGAATGGGACGATATCGAGCCGCCGGTGCACATGGCGCCCTACCCCGAATGCATCGATTGGCTGCAGTTCAAGCGCGACAATTTCTACGACCAGATGCAATGGCGCATCGACACCATCCGCGCCGTCGACCAGAAGAACACCATCGTTGCCCACGGCATATCCGGCGCAATTCCCAACATGGCGGCCAACGGCTGCGACGACTGGCTCGCCGCATCCAAGGTCGAGGTTTACGGCTTCACCTGGATCCAGGCCCGCAAGGGGTCGGAAGCCTGGAAGAACTGGTACGGCGTCGACATCAACCGTGCCGCCGCCCGCGGCAAACCGTTCTGGCATGCCGAACGCCAGGGCGGGCCGCTCTGGCTGCAGCCGCAGGTGATCGGCCGCGACAAGGAAGACGGCCGCGTCGCCGAGCCCGAGGACATCCGTCTCTGGAGCATGACCTCGCTTGCCGGCGGCGCCCGCGGCGTGATCAATCTGCGCTGGCGCCCGCTGCTCGACGGTCCGCTCTTCGGCGCCTTCGGCTCCTACGGCATGGACGGCTCGCGCACGCCGCGCTCCGACATGGCAAGCGCCATGGCGAAATGGGCAAACGACAAGGCGCAAAGTGCCCTCTGGGAGGCAAAGCCGGTGCGCGGCGAAGTCGGCATCCTTGTCGTTCGCGAAACCCAGGAGTTCGATTACCTCCTGAACCACGACCGCAAGGAGAAACCCTATCCCGAAGCCATGTGGGGGGCGTATCGGGCCTTCCTCGAAAATGGCGTGCAGCCGGACTGGGTGCATATCGACGACATCGCGGCCTATGATTTCCTCTATTTCCCCTACCCGATCATGTTCACATCAGAACAGGCAAAGAGCCTGAAAGCCTGGGTCGAAAACGGCGGCACGCTGATTGCCGAAGCATGCCCCGGCTATTTCGGCGATCGTGGTCAGGTCGGCACCGTCCAGCCGAACATGGGCCTCGACGAGATCTTCGGCGCGCGCGAGGAGGAAGTCGAATTCATGCCCGATGTCGGCGACCGCATCCATTTCGATCTGGACGGCGCGGCGGTCGACGGTGGCGGCTTCCTGCAATCTTATCGGCTGACCGGCGGAACGGGACGCGGCCACTTCACCGACGGCCGTCTTGCCGTCGTCGAATATACCTACGGCAAGGGCCGCACGCTGCTGATCGGCACCAATCCCTCCGTTGCCTATTACCGCACACAGGGAAAGGCGAACGGCGCATTCTTTGCCGAACTGCTGAGATGGAGTGGAAAGAAGCGGCATGTGACGCTGTCGAACACCGCCCTCTTCGCTCGCGTCCACGAGGGGGAAAAGGGCAGCTTCCTCTGGCTCGTCAATCCGACGAGAACGGCGCAGAAGACCGAAGTGACACTCGCCCGGGGGGCACTTGCGCAGGACAAGGCGACCTGGCCCATCGACTATGTCAGTAACGGCGGCATCGTCGTGCCGCCACGCGACGTGCTGATCCTGCCGCTTGGCTGAAACTCAGCGAAGGCTTGACTGCTCGACCCAGCCGTTTCCAGACAGCGCGGCGCGGTCGAGCAGGCTTTCGATGCCGCCCGCCTGCATGGTGACGGCACGGTCGCACATATGGGCGACGACGCCGGGGTCGTGGCTGACCAGCACGAAGGTCATGCCATGTGCAGCCTTCAGATCGTTGAGCAGATTGAGAATTTCCGCCTGCACCGAGACGTCCAGCGCCGAAGTCGGCTCGTCGAGCAACAACAGCTTCGGCTTCAGCAGCAGCGCCCGCGCGATGGCAACACGCTGGCGCTGGCCGCCGGAAAGCTGATGCGGGTAGCGGCCGGCGATCGCAGCCGAGAGGCCGACCTGATCGAGCGCGATACGCACCGCCTCCTCGACGCCGGCAATGCCGCGCAGCGACAACGGCTCGCCCAGGATACGCGAGATGCGATGGCGCGGATGCAGCGAGGAATAGGGATCCTGGAACACCATCTGGATATTGCCGCGCAGCGCGCCGGTAATCTTCCGGCCCGGATGCAGCGGCTCGCCGAACACGCTGATGGCACCCTGCCAGCCGATATTCAATCCGGCAACGGCGCGCAACACCGTCGTCTTGCCGCAGCCGGAAGGGCCGATCAGCCCGAAGGTCTCGCCTGATGCAACTGTGAAGCTCACATCGCGAACGGCGGTGAAGCCTTTGCCGCCGCCCTGGCCATGGCCATGGAAAGTGACGGAAAGATTGTCCAGGGAAAGCGCGGTCATGGCTCTTCTCCATAGACTGGCAGATGCGTGCCGTAGGTGGCGGCCGAAGGCCGTGCTGCCCAGAGCGCCCTGGTATAGGCCGATTTCGCATTGGCGAGATCGGCGGATGCCATCTCCTCCTCGATCCTGCCCCGCCGCATCACCATCACCCGGTCGGCATAACGCGAAACCTGCTGCAGATCGTGGCTGATCAGCAGCAGCCCCATGCCGAGCTCTTCCGTCAGCGAGCGCAGCAACGTCAGGATCTGGTCCTGCAGCCCGCGATCGAGCGCCGAAGTCGGTTCGTCGGCGATCAAAAGCTTCGGGCGGTTGATCAGCATGGCGGCGATCATCGCACGCTGCCCCATGCCGCCGGAAAGCGCTGCGGGATAACTCGAATAGACCCGCTTCGGATCGGGCAGTCCGACCTTGTCAAGCATGTCGAGAGCGCGGTCGCGCCGCTCGCCAACCGAGAGCCGGGCATGCAGCAGCAATGCCTCCTCGACCTGCCGGCCGATCCGATGCGCCGGATTCAACGAATATTTCGGATCCTGCAGGATGAGGCCGATGCCGGCGCCGCGCAGCCTGTTCCAGCCGGAGGGCGAAAGTGCTGTGAGATCCTGCCCGTCGAACTCCAGCCGCCTTGCCCGGATATCCGCCTGGCGCGGCAGCAGGCCCATGATCGCGCGGCCGGTCATCGACTTGCCGGAACCGGATTCGCCGACGAGCGCCACCACCTCGCGGCCGATGGCAAAGGAGATGCCGTCGACGACGCGGAGAAGGCCGGCCTCGGAGGGAAAGGAAATTGTCAGATCCTCGACGGAAAGAAGCGGCTCAGTCATGGCGTGGATCCAGGATATCGCGCAGCCCGTCGGCAAGCAGGTTGAAAGCGAATGACGTGATGAAGATTGCAAGACCCGGCACCGCCGCCACCCACCATTGATCGAAGATCACCTGCGTTCCTTCCGAAACCATAGATCCCCATTCCGCCGTTGGCGGACGCACGCCGAGGCCAAGAAAGCCGAGGCCGGCGGCAGCGAGGATGATGCCAGAGAGATCGAGCGCCAGCCGGATGATGGCGGATGGCAGCACCAACGGCAGGATATGCCCCCAGAGCAGCCGGACACCCTTGATACCGACCATTTCGGCGACGGCAAGATAATCGCTGCGCCGCAGGGCCGCTGTCTCGACGCGGGCCTGCCGGGCATAGGCGGGCCAGCTTGTCAGCGCCAGCGCCAGCGCGCCGTTGATCAGGCCCGGTCCCATGATGGCGACGAAGGCAAAGGCGAGCAACAGGCGCGGGAAGGACATGACGATATCGGTGACGCGCATCAACAGGCGTTCGGTCAGCCCGCCGAAGAAACCGGCGAGAATGCCGACGACGATGCCGAGCGGCGCCATCAGCAGAACGACGACAAGCACCAGCAGCAGGGTCGGCCGCGCGCCATAGATCAGCCGCGACAGTATATCCCGGCCAAAGGCATCGGTGCCGAACCAATGCGCCGAGGTCGGCGGCATCAACCGGTTGGCGGTTTCCTGCAGGTTGGGGTCGTAAGGGGCGATTACTGGCGCAAGAAGTGCGGCAAGCAGGATGACGGCAACGACGACAAGACCGGCTGCCGCCGAGGGTGAGCGCAGCATGCGCTTGAGGAAGGACGGCCCGCCGACCGGAGCATGCACGATCACGCTCATCGCCGCCTCCCCGCATCGAGGCGCGAGACGCCGAGATCGGTCAGCGCATTGAGCAGCACGAAGGACGCGCCGACGACGAGTGTGGCGCCGAGGATCGCTGGCATGTCGCCGGCAAACATCGCCGTCGTGAGGTAACGGCCGATGCCCGGCCAGGCAAAGACGGTCTCGGTCAGCACCGCGCCTTCGAGCAGGCTCGCATAGGAAAGCGCGATCACGGTCAGCAGCGTACCCGCTATATTGGGCATGATGTGGATGAAGGTAATACGGCTAAGGCTGGCGCCCTTGGCACGGGCCGTCGTCACATATTCCTGTCCGAGCTCGGTGAGGATCGCCGCCCGCGTCAGCCGCGAGATCGCGGCAAGCGCATGGAAGGCGAGCACGATCGCCGGCAGCGCCAGATGCGCCAACGCGTCCCTGAAGGCACCTGTCTTGCCGGACATCCATGTATCGATCAGCGCAAAGCCGGAGATCGGCTTGACCGTGTACTGAAAGACGACGTCCGCCCGGCCAGGCCCTGGTGCCCAGTGCAGGCGGGCATAGAAGAGTAGAAGCATCAGCAGCCCGAGCCAGAAGATCGGCACGGAATAACCGAACAGCGACACGAAGCGGGCAGCGCTATCCACCCATGTGCCCTGCCGCATGGCGGCCGCAATACCGAGCGCAAGGCCGATGGCAGCACCAAGGATGATCGCCGCGGTCGCAAGCTCAATCGTCGCCGGAAAGGTGCGGGCGATATCTTTCGCCACCGGCTGGCCTGTCGAGATCGACTGGCCGAAATTGCCGGAGAGTGCCGTTTCGAGATAACGCAGGAACTGCACCGGCAGCGGCTGATCGAGCCCGAGTTCGACACGCGCAGCCTCGTAGGTCGACTGGCTCGCGTGATCGCCGACGAGCTGCAGCGCTGGATCGATCGGCGACAGCCGCGTCATGGTGAAGGTGACGAGCGCCAGGCCGAACAGAGTCAGCGCAAAGGACCAGAGCCACTTGAGAAGTGGCCGGACGAAAGACAACTCCCGCCAGCGTCTGCTCTGGCGGGAGTCGTTGGTGTCGGCAGTCAAAGGTGTTGCCGTCTGCGGCACTTATTTCTCAACCTTGTCGTAATAGACCTGATCGGCGTTCAGGCCCTGGGCGTAGTTCTTCACCTTGTCGCTTAGCACGACCTGGTCATTGCCCTGAAGCATGAAAACGAAGGGCGAGCTTGCCTGGATCTTCTTCTGCAGGTCCTGATAGAGCGAAACGCGCTTGGCGGCATCCTGCTCCTTAACGGCGGCAAGCGTCTCGTCGGTCAGCTCCGGGATCACCCAGCCGGCATATTTGGCGGCCGTGTTGGTGGAGTTGTCGCGGTTGATCGCAAAGGCGCTGGCATTGGAATGCGGATCAAAATAATCCGGGATCCAGTAGCGCAGCGTCATCTCGAACTTGCCGGAACGGCCGCGGGCATAGATGTCGCTCGCAACACCCGGCTGGATCGATGCCTGCCTGGGCGAAGGTCGACTGCAGCGACTGCGCGATTGACAGGAACGGCTGGTCGTTGAAGACGATGAATTCAACCTTGAACGGCGTCTTGATGCCGGCGTCGGCGAGGATCTTCTTCGCCTTCTCGACGTCGAGCTTGAACGGATTGTCCGTCAGCGCGCCGGGGAAGCCGACCGGCAGGAAGGCCTGGTGCACATTGCTCTGGCCACGCAGCAGGTTCTTGGTAATGCCGTCGTAATCGACGAGGTAACGCGCCGCTTCCCAGAAGGCCGGCTTGCCGAGCGTCTCGTTCGCCTTGCTGTTGAGCAGGATATAATCGGTGCGGGCAGACGGGACCGAGAGGACCTTGATGCCGCTCTTGCCCTTCAACGCATCGATCTGGTCGGCCGAGAGGCCGCGTGCGATATCGGCATCGCCTTGCTCGACGAGCAGGCGGCGGGCGCCGACATCGGGCACATTGCGGATGATGACGCTTTCGAGCTTCGGCTTGTCGGAGGAATTCGCATTCGCCTGCAGCACGAGCGCTTCGTGCGGCGTGTAGGTGGCGATCGTATAGGCACCGCTGCCGGCCGAATTGACCTTCAGCCAGGCATTGCCGAAATCATTGTCCTTGGCTTCCGCGGCGACTGTCTTCTCGTCGACGACGGAAGCGATCGGCGCCGTCAGCAGCGACAGCGCGAAGCCCGAACCGACATCGGCGCTCCAGGTGAGCTTCACATGCGTGTCGTCGACCTTCGTGACGGCAGTATCGACATTGTCGGCCGTCCAGCCGAGTTCGTTGAGGATGAAGGCCGGCGACTTGTTGAGCTTCACGGCGCGAGTCAGCGAGAAGACCACGTCTTCGGGACGCACCGGATTGCCGGAAGAAAACTTGGCGTCAGTGAGCGCGAAGGTCAGGCTCTTGCCATCGCTGCCCGCTTCCCAGGAAGCAGCGAGCGCCGGCTCGATCTTGGTGCCATCCTCGCGGTTCGACTGGACGAGTCGCTGATAGAGATTGTTGAAGGACTGCACGGTGGTGAGCTCGAATCCTTCGGCCGGGTCGAAACTGACGGCGTCGTCGATCGACTGCGCAACGACGAGAACATTGGCCGGCGTCTCGGCCTGTGTGGCGGTTGCGCCTAAAACCAGCGCAAGACCGAAAACGGTCCCGAGCAGGCGCGAGCGCTTGGTGATGATAGACATGATGGACTCCCTCAAATGATCTTTGAAATTCAGGATGCGGATGAACTGTTGCCTTCGGCAAAAGCTTCAAGCTCGGGGTCGAAATCGACCTCGACGACATTGTTGAAGACGGCGGTGGCAAGCATGATGCCGGCAAAGGCGACGAGATCGACGAGCACCTTGGTTTCGTAGCGCTGTTTCAGCTTCGCCCAGATTTCGGCGGGAACGGCGTTGGAATCGGTAACGATCGCCTTACCGAAAGCGTCCAGCAGCGCCTCCTCTTCGGAAAGCTCCAGCGCGTCAGGATCGAAACCCTTGTTGATCAGCGCCCGGCGAAAGAAGGTGATGGCGATCTTCGATTTCGCCGCCTTCGAGATCGCATGCGAGAAGATCCAGATTTCCCGGTCGCTGATGGCGGGATCGAGCTCGGCGCGCAGCGTGAACCATTCGGCATAGATGTGGTGAGCGGCCGGCGAGTGCAGTAGCGTCCGCTTCATGTTGGTCATGCGCCCGCGCAGCCTGACTTCCTCGTCATGCGCCGCACGAACCTCTTCCGAGGCGGTGTCGTAATCGATCTGCGGGAGGTGGCTCATCGGCTCGGCTCTTTCGTTGTGCAAAGAAGCTATCGAGGTGCCGACATATTGTGCAGTCCAACTTCGTCTAGCTTTTCCGACTTTCGACAAAAACTATTCCGCCTGGGGCGACCAGCCGGCATGTTCGTGCCAATCAGATATATCAGCATCCGGCAGTCATCGAGAACGCTTGCAGGCGCACTCATGAAACCCCGGGCAGCCGTGAATCCACTTGGCCGCTGCTCGACGCCCGCCTAGACTGCTCAGATCGAAGGTGGAGGCAAGGCATGGGCGACGACCACGAGCATCATCACGTCGACTGGCGGGAACATGGCGTCAAGGTCATTCCCGGCAATTCGCTCGATCCGAACACCGCGCAGACGCCAGGCATGAACCGCGCGACCGCGATCAACAATGCGCGCGCCGGGGCCGAGAAGATCTGGGCCGGCACGGTGACGATCCATGCCAACGCCAAGACCGGCGCCCATCATCACGGCGATCTCGAAAGCATCATCTACGTGGTCAAGGGCAAGGCCCGCATGCGCTGGGGCGAGCATCTGGAGTATACCGCGGAGGCCGGCCCCGGCGACTTCATCTATGTTCCGCCCTATGTGCCGCATCAGGAGATCAACGCCAGCCGCGACGAGACGCTGGAATGCGTGCTCGTCCGATCAGGTCAGGAACCGGTCGTCGTCAACCTCGACATCGAGCCGGTCGAAAAGCCGGAAGACGTCGCTTGGATCGACCCGATCCACCGTTAGAGCAATTCACCGTCGAGCAAGCGGCTGACATCCTCAGCCGCCGAACGCTCTGCCAAGATCATAGCAAAGGAACGTCGCAGACCGCTTTAGGCGTGGACGACGCCTGCGCTGTTCATAACAGGCTTCTCGATGATCCGGCCGGTATCGGCGGCATAGAGGTGGATCTGGTCGTAATCGATCGCGATGCCGATCGGATCGCCCGACTTCACCTTCACGGCCTCAGTCAGCGCCACGGCAAAGGGTAGCCCGTCGAAATCGGCGTGGACGATGCGGCTTGCGCCGAGCTCTTCGATGAAATCGGTCGTTGCTACCAAGGCGCCTGGCGCATCCGGGGCCACCAGCCGGGCGGCCTCAGCACGCATGCCGAGCACGACGCGTTTGCCTTTCAGCGGTGCGGCGCGCTCGCGTGGCAGCGCCACCATGCGGCTCTGATCGTAGACGAAGACGCCCTCGTCATTGATCGTGCCCTCGAGCAGGTTCATCGCCGGCGTGCCGACGAAGCCCGCAACGAAGCGCGAGACCGGATGATGATAGACCTCTTCGGGCGTGCCGACCTGCTCCACCCTGCCGCCGTTCATTACCACCAGCCGATCGGCCAGCGTCATCGCCTCGGTCTGGTCATGCGTGACGAAGATCGAAGTGGCCCCGAGGCGGCGGTGCAGGCGGCGGATTTCAGCGCGCATGGCAATGCGCAGCTTGGCGTCAAGGTTCGACAGCGGTTCGTCGAAGAGAAACACCTTCGGCTCGCGAATCATCGCCCGGCCCATGGCGACGCGCTGGCGCTGACCGCCGGAAAGAGCGGCCGGCCGGCGTTCGAGGAAGGGTTCGAGGCTGAGCGCCTTGGCGACCTCGCCGATGCGCCGGCTCCGCTCTGCCTTCGAGACACCGGCCACCTTCAATGCGTAGCCGATATTCTCGGCAACGCTCATATGCGGATAAAGCGCATAGTTCTGGAACACCATGGCACAGCCGCGCTCGCGCGGCTCCAGCTGGTTGACGACGCGGCCGTCAATGGCGATTTCACCACCGGTGATTTCCTCGAGGCCGGCGATCATGCGCAGCAGCGTGGACTTGCCGCAGCCGGATGGGCCGAGGATGACGATGAACTCGCCCGACTGGATGTCGAGATCGACGCCGTGAACGACGGGGGTCTTGCCGTAGTTTTTCTTCACGCCACGAATGGAGATCGGTGCCAAGGGAATACTCCTTCACTTCTCGGTGGAGATAAGGCCGCGTACGAACCAGCGCTGCATCAGAATGACGAGGATCAATGGCGGCGACATGATGATCAGGGTTCCGGCCATGGCGACGTTCCAGTCGGGCAGACCGAATTCGGACGGGATGAGGGTCTTGAGCTGCGTCACGGCGATGCCGAAATTCGGATCGGTGGTGATCAGCAGCGGCCAGAGATACTGGTTCCAGGCCCAGACGAACATGATGGTGAAGAGCGCGATCATATTTGGGCGAGAGAGCGGCAGAAGAATGTCCCAGAAGAACCGGACCGGGCCTGATCCGTCCATCTTCGAGGCCTCGGCAAGCTCGTCCGGAACCGTCAGGTAGAACTGCCGGTAGAGGAAGGTACCGGTCGCGGTTGCGACCAGCGGCAAAACGAGACCGGGATAGGAATTCAGCAGACCCCATTCGAGCTTGATCTGCATGCCGGTGATCTGCGCAACGAGCCAGCTTATGCCGGTGACGTCGAGGATCGTCTGGAAAGGCTGCAGGGCGTTGGCCGCGATCGAATAGGTCGGCACGATGCGGACTTCCAGCGGCAGCATCAGCGTGATGAAGATGATCCAGAAAATCACATACCGGCCACGGAAGCGGAAGTAGACGATCGAGAAGGCTGCCATGGAAGACAGCATGACCTTGCCGGCGCCGACGGTTGCGGCGAAGATGATGCTGTGGAATAGCTTGTTGCCGAGATCGGCGCGAACCCAGGCGGTCTCAGCGTTTTCCCAGAAATGCGAGCCCGGCGTCAGCGGCAGCGGCACGCGATTGACCGTCTCCAGATCAAGCGTCGACGCGATGATGACGATGGCGAAAGGCAAAAGCGCGATCACCATACCGAGCGCGAGAAGGCTATAGCAGATGAAGTTGAATATCGGCGTGCGTTCGATCATGTCCGCGACCTCACTTGTAGTGCACCCGCCGCTCGATGAAGCGGAACTGGAAGATGGTGAGTAGGACAACCAGCACCATCAGGATGATGGACTGCGCTGCGGCGCCCGAATAGTCGAGACCTCTGAAGCCGTCGAAATAGATCTTGTAGACCATGAGCTCGGTGGCACGCGCCGGGCCGCCCTGCGTCATGATGTCGACGATACCGAAGGAATCCTGGAAGCTCTCGGTGATGTTGATGACGAGCAGGAAGAACAGCGTCGGCGTCAGCAGGGGCAGCTGGATATCCCAGATACGGCGCATCGGTCCCGAACCGTCCATTGCGGCGGCCTCGATCAGCGAGCGCGGAATGCCTTGCAGCGCCGAGAGGAAGAAGATGAAGTTGTAGCCGATATATTTCCAGGAGAAGGCGACAATGACGGCGATCATCGCGTCCTTGCCGTCGAGTGCGGGGTTCCAGAGGCCGGGCCAGACGTGGTTGATAACCGACAGAAGGCCGGCCTCCGGCGCCAGGATGAAGCGGAAGGCGAGGCCGAGAGCGGGAGCGGCAATTGCATAAGGCCAGATGAAGACTGACCGATAGACTTTGTGGCCGCGCAGCTCCCGATCCGTCAAAAGCGCCAGGATCAGCGCCAGCCCCATGGCAATGGCCGTCGAGCTGAAGCCGAAGATCATGCTGCGGGTGATCGAGTCCCAATAAACAGGATCGGTGAGCAGCTGTCTGAAATTGTCGAAACCGACCCAGGCATTACCGCCGCCCCATGGCTGCTCGAGCGTGAACGCCCAATAGAGCGCCTGCGCACTCGGCCAGTAGAAGAAGACGAAGATCAGCAACAGCATCGGAAATGCGAAGAGCAGTCCGATCGTCGTCGAGGAGAAAGTGACGCGCTTTTCCATGAGTGGTCGTTTTCGTCCTGGTTTGGTTTAAAGCATGTCGCGCAGCAGTTTTGCTGTAGCGACATGCGTCAAAATATAGATCTAAAGCGCGAGGAGCGAACCGGAAAGATTGCGACGCGCTTTAGGCGTGCGCGGCGAGGCCGCATCCGCGACAATTTGAGACTTACAAAGACGCACCCGGCGCGCAAAACGCGGGCCGGGTGCGGCTCATTATCCAAGCGATCAGGGGAGCTGAACGTTCTTGTAGGTCTGCTGGAAGCGACGGAGCAGCGTATTGCCGCGTTCGGCAGCACTGTCGAGCGAAGCCTGGACATCGGCATTGTTAACGAAGATTGCCTGCAGACCATTGGCGATTTCGGTGCGGACCTGCAGCAGGCCACCGAGGCGGATGCCCTGCGGAGCCGCATCGCCAGCCGGAGAAGCGGTCAGGCTCTGAATGGCGAGTTCGCGGCCGGCATAAGGCGCCTTGCCGTAGAAGCCCTGCTTATTCAGATATTCGAAACCGGAGTTGCGAACCGGGATGTAGCCGGTAACGGTCGACCAGGTAAGAGCTTCTTCCGGCTTTGCGATGAAGTTGAAGAAGGCAGCGGCAGCCTTGTATTCGGCGTCGGAGTGACCCTGCAGAACCCAGAGCGAAGCGCCGCCGACGTAAGAGCTGTGACGGGCTGCGTCGCCGTAGGTCGGGAGCATGGCAACGTCCCAGTTCATGCCTTGCTTGGCGGTGCGGCCGACATTGCCGTGGTCGCCGACCGAGGTCAGGATGACCTGGCAATCGCCGGCGGCAAAGGCTTCGACGAAGGTCTGGCCGACAGCCTTGTTCTTGATGACGACAAGCTTGTCGTCGTACCAGGACTTGAGATCCTTGACGTAGCTGACGAGAAGCGGGTTCTTGTTGAACACCAGCTCGGCGTCCAGACCTTCAAAGCCGTTCTTCTTCGTGGCGATCGCTTCGCCGTTGACGGCTTCGAACTGCTCGATGTACTGCCAGACTTCATTGTTGGAGATGTCAAAGCCGAGTGGGCAAGCATAGCCTGCATCCTTCAGAGCCTTGAGGTCCTCGCCTGCTTCCTTCCAGGTTGCCGGAGCATGATCCTTGCCGATCTTGGCGAAGGCGTCCTTGTTCCAGTAGAGAAGAGCGGTCGAGGAGTTGAAGGGGAAGGAGTACATCTCGCCCTTCGATGTCGCGTAATAGCCGGAGATACCGGAGAAATAGTCCTTCCAGTCGACGGTATAGCCCATGTCGGTCATCAGCTTGTTTGCCGGGTAGTAGGCGCCGGAGAGCATGATGTCGAGGGTGCCGGCGTCGGAGACCTGGGCGATGGTCGGCTGCTTGCCGGCGCGGAAGGCGGCGATGGTGTTCTGCAGGGAGGCGTCATAGCTGCCCTGGCTGGTGCAGACGACTTCGTAGTCGGCCTGCGACTGGTTGAAGCGATCGCACTGCTCCTGGACACGCTTTGCGATGTCCCCGGAATTGCCGAACCAGAAGTCGATCTTGGTCTTATCGGCGGCGGCAGCGGGACCAGCAAGAAACGCTGTAGCGAGAAGGGCGCCAACGGCGCCGAGAAGCTTGGCTTGCATGAGAACCTCGAACGTAAAAGGACGCGCACTTTCAGCGCACGCCCTATTAGCTGGTTGAAATTGCCGCCGCCAATGAATATTGCATGACATGAAATGTTCCAATTCCAGTTGTCACAAAGCAGTCATACAATCATTATTCGTAACATTTCGGGAAATATTTAAAGAACTTTTGTATAGATTTCAAATCTATTTGAAATACTATATATCTACATTAAAATAAACGCAATTTTAGAACGCGTTTAATGTTCAATTATATTGGAAAGAAGCGCCTTTATTCGCGCGCCCAGCTGGAACGAAACTTGCAAAACAGCCGCATTTTGCCCTTACACTGCTGTGCAACGCCCGGTTTCAGCCTCCAAATCAAAGGGAATCCTTCAAAATTGCAGCAAAACGCGGATCGAACGCACGGCTGATCGGTCCGGCCGCAGCGCCAAGCGCCACCGACCAGGGATCGGCCATGCCGGACTGCAGGCGCGGCAGCGTCCGGCCACTACGTTCGGCGATCGAGGGCAGCAATGGGCCGATTGCCGCAATCAACCTGTTCACCAGCGCTTCCGGCGCGCTGCCGCAGAGGATGACGGTCTGCGGATCGAACAGCGTCTCGATGAGATGGATGCTCCAGCGCAGGTCCACAGCGGCCGCCTCAACCCAGGCGTCGATGCTTTGATCGCCTCTCAAGGCAAGATCGTTGATACGTGCGTGGAGATGAGGGTCGGCGGGATCGACCGATAGATGCTGATAGAGCGAGGCGAGCGAGGCGCGATGTTCGAGCGGCGTCGATTTGCCGTCGGCAAACAGCAGCGCCATGCCGATCTCGCCGGCATTGCCGTTGGTGCCGCGGTAGAGTTCGCCGTTCAGAATGAGGCCGGCGCCGATGCCATAGCCGACGAAGAGGCAGACGGCGTGGTCGAGGCCGTGGGCAACTCCCACCATGCGCTCGGCGGTCGCCGCCGCCGCCGCATCGTTCTGCAGGCCGACATCGAGCCCGGTGCCGGCGGTCAGCGTTTCCAACAACGGAAATTTCTGCCAGGCCTCCATCATCCAAGGATCGTCACCGCTGCCGGCAACCCCGAAAGGCCCAGGCATGGCGGCGCCGAGGCCAACCAGCCGCTTTTCCGACTGCTGGACGACCCCGGCAAGCTTTGAGCGTATGCCGGCGACGAGGTCGAGGATGACCTTCGTCCCATTCGACGGACCTCCAGGTGGTAGCCCGGCCTCATCACGCACGAGAACACTGCCGACGAGATCGACGGCGACCGCCCGCGTCACATGCCGGTCGATCTGCAGGCCGATCGCAAAGGCGCCCTCGGGCACTAGGCCATAGGGTGTCGAGGGCTGGCCCCTGCCCCTTCTCACCGCCTCCTGCGAACTGACGAGACCGTCGCGCTCGAGTTCCTCGATGATATTGGACACCGTCTGCTTGGTCAGCCGCGTCGCCCGCGCCAGATCGGCGCGTGAAAGCGCGCCGTTGATCCTCAGGGCATCGATCATCACGCGCCGGTTATGTGCGCTGGTGCCTTCGTGATTGGTGCCGCTCTTGGCCCGGATCGGGCGGCTGTCATTCATGTGCAATTCCCTCTTGACTCCAATAGAATGTTGAAGAAGTAATAAGTCAATACACTTGACTTAATGAGGAACCGGAGAGTTCCAGGGAACGCAGGAGGCGGGCAACGGCTCCAACGACGCTCCGAGACGACGAACCGGCACGCTTTCCGCGCGTGCTTGCTCGAACACCGATGGCGGAGAACCGCCCTCGGCAATGCGTAAATGTCAAAAACTGGAGGCTGCAATGCTGAAATCCCTTAACAAGACGCTTCTCGGTGCGGCATTGATCGGCGCATCCCTTGCGCCGCATGCTTTCGCCGAAACGACGCTGAACGCGCTTTTCATGGCCCAGGCCGCCTATAGCGAGGCCGATGTGCGCGCCATGACCGACGCCTTCGCCAAGGCGAACCCCGATATCAAGGTCAATCTCGAATTCGTTCCCTATGAAGGCCTGCACGACAAGACGGTGCTGGCGCAGGGTTCCGGCGGCGGTTACGACGTTGTCCTCTTCGACGTCATCTGGCCGGCAGAATACGCCAGCAACAAGGTGCTGGTCGACGTCTCCTCTCGCGTCACCGACGAGATGAAGAAAGGTGTGCTGCCGGGAGCCTGGACCACCGTGCAATATGATAGCAAATATTACGGCATGCCGTGGATCCTCGACACCAAATACCTGTTCTACAACAAGGAGATCCTCGAAAAGGCCGGCATCAAGACTCCGCCCAAGACCTGGGACGAGCTGACCGAACAGGCAAAGACCATCAAGGACAAGGGCCTGCTCGCCACGCCGATCGCCTGGAGCTGGTCGCAGGCCGAAGCCGCGATCTGCGATTACACCACGCTCGTCAGCGCCTATGGCGGCGATTTCCTGAAGGACGGCAAGCCGGCCTTCCAGACCGGCGGTGGCCTCGATGCACTGAAATACATGGTCTCCAGCTATTCCTCGGGCCTCACCAATCCGAACTCCAAGGAATTCCTCGAAGAGGACGTCCGTAAGGTCTTCGAAAACGGCGATGCCGCCTTCGCGCTGAACTGGACCTACATGTACAACATGGCCAACGATCCGAAGGACAGCAAGGTCGCAGGCAAGGTCGGCGTCGTGCCGGCGCCGGGTGTTGCCGGCAAAAGCGAGGCTTCGGCCGTCAACGGCTCGATGGGCCTCGGCATCACCTCGGCCAGCAAGCATCCTGATGAGGCCTGGAAATACATCACCTTCATGACCTCGCAGGCGACGCAGAATGCCTATGCCAAGCTCAGCTTGCCGATCTGGGCGTCCTCCTATGAGGACCCTGATGTCACCAAGGGTCAGGAAGAATTGATCTCCGCCGCCAAGATCGGCCTTGCCGCGATGTATCCGCGTCCGACGACGCCGAAATATCAGGAGCTCTCGACCGCGCTGCAACAGGCGATCCAGGAATCGCTGCTCGGCCAGTCCTCTCCCGAAGATGCGCTGAAGTCGGCGGCCGACAATAGCGGCCTCTGATTAAGCCATGAAACCCCGGGCGGCGCCCGCCGTCGCCCGGTCTCCAAACCGATAATGAAGAAGGGTCGCCTTGATGTCGGGCACTTGGCTGACAACGCGCGCGTGGCTTTTGATGCTGCCGCTTCTCGTGGTCATGATATCAGTCATCGGCTGGCCTCTGATCGATACCGTCGGCCTCTCCTTCACCGATGCCAAGCTCGTCGGCACCGAAGGAAACTTCGTCGGCATCGACAATTACGCGAAGATGATCACCGGCTCGAATTTCCAGCGCACGCTGATCACCACCGCATGGTTCGCGATCGTCTCGGTCGCCGCCGAAATGGCGATCGGCGTTCTGGCAGCCCTGCTGCTGAACCAGCAGTTTCGCGGCCGCACCGCGCTGCGCGCCCTGATGATCCTGCCCTGGGCACTGCCGACCGTCGTCAACGCCACACTCTGGCGGTTGATCTACAATCCCGAATACGGCGCGCTAAACGCCGCGCTGACCCAACTCGGACTGCTGGAGGCCTACCGCTCCTGGCTCGGCGAACCGGGCACGGCGCTGGCGGCCCTCATCGTCGCCGACTGCTGGAAGAATTTCCCGCTGGTGGCGCTGATCGCACTGGCCGCCCTCCAGGCCGTGCCGCGCGACATCACCGCCGCCTCGCTGGTCGACGGCGCCGGCGCTTTCGCTCGCTTCCGCTTCGTCATCCTGCCCTATCTCGCCGGCCCGCTGATGGTGGCCCTGGTGCTGCGCACGATCGAAGCCTTCAAGGTCTTCGACATCATCTGGGTCATGACCCGCGGCGGCCCGGCCAACAGCACGCGCACGCTGTCGATCCTCGTCTATCAGGAAGCCTTCTCCTTCCAGCGGGCAGGTTCGGGCGCATCGCTGGCATTGATCGTCACGCTGCTGGTGACGCTGCTTGCTGCCGCCTACGCCGCTCTGGTGCGCAAGACCGCCGGGAGTGCGGCCTGATGGAACGCCAGAGCCCGCTCTTTTCTGTCTTCATTCATCTCTGCGCGCTGTTGCTTGCCGCCGTCATCCTGGCGCCGATCCTGTGGCTGTTCATCATGAGCATCTCGCCGGCCGCCGACCTTGCCGCAAAGCCGCTGCGCTGGTGGCCGCAGACGGTGGATTTCTCTCGCTACGGCGTACTGCTCTCGACGATCGAAAACAGCGCCGGCGCCGCCTTCACCTCGTCGCTGCGCAACAGCATCGAGGTGGCGGGCATGGCGACGATCGCCGCCATCGCGCTCGCCATTCCGGCCGGCTGGGCTGTGTCGCGCACACCTTCGGTCGGCTGGTCGCTATCGATGGTGATCGCCACCTACATGTTGCCGCCGGTGGCGCTCGCCGTGCCGCTCTATATGGGCCTCTCCCATCTCGGCATGCTGAACAACGTCTTCGGCCTCGCCCTCGTCTATCTGACAATTCTCGCGCCCTTCACCACCTGGTTGATGAAATCGGGCTTCGATTCCATCCCGCGCGAGATCGAATCCGCGGCGATGATCGACGGCGCCGGCCTGTTCCAGACGTTGAGGATCATCACGCTGCCGCTCGCCGCCCCCGTGATGGCGACGTCGAGCCTCTTTGCCTTCCTGCTTGCCTGGGATGAATTCTTCTATGCGCTGCTCTTCACCTCGGACCAGCGCGCCAAGACGCTGACCGTCGCCATCGCCGATCTCGCCGGCGGCCGCGTTTCCGATTACGGACTGATCGCGACGGCAGGCGTGCTCGCCGCCCTGCCCCCGGTGCTGATCGGTCTTGTCATGCAACGCGCCCTGATTTCGGGGCTCACCAGCGGCGGCGTCAAGGGATGAACATGACAGCAGAAAGACCCCGGCCGGCCGGACTTGCCGCGATCGATCGCGAAATGGCCCGCCAGCATGCCGATGCGATCTCCTCCTATGAAGCGGCCCAGCCGATGGCCACGAGGGCCGCCGCCTCGCTGAAGCGGACCGGGCGGCTATTGCTCATCGGCATGGGCGGTTCGCATGCCGTCAACCGCGCCGTCGAGCCACTCTACCGTGCCCTCGGCATTGATACCGTCGCCATGCCGCTGTCCGAGCAGCTCGGCCAGCCGCTGCCGATCGCCGGTAGGACGATCTTCGTCACCTCGCAATCCGGCGAAAGCGCCGAGGTCGTGCGCTGGTTCAACGAAACCGGCGGCACCGAGGAGACCTTCGGCCTGACACTCGAAGGCAGCTCCTTCCTCGCAAGCGCCGCCCCGTCACTCATCGGCACCGGCGGCACCGAGCTTGCCTTCGCCGCGACCCGGAGCCTGACGGTGACCTTCGCCCTGCATCTGGCAATCCTCGCCACCCTCGGTGACGATCCAGACGCCGCGATTGCCGCCCTCAAAACGCCGGAAGACCATGACATCGCCGCCGCGCTCACCGCCCTCGAAAATGTCGCGACCATCGTCACGTCAGGCCGCCGGCTGCAGGGTATCGCCGAGGCGCTGGCGCTCGGATTGACGGAACTGTCGCGCCGTCCCTGCTTCTCGCTCGAAGGCGGCCAGTTGCGCCACGGGCCGATGGAAATGCTGGGGCCGGAGATCGGCGTCGTGCTGTTCCGTGGCTTCGACGAGACGGCCGGCCTGGTGACGGCAATGGCGACATCCGCCGTCGAGACCGGCGCCCCCGTCATCCTTTTCGACGCCTCGGGCGAAGCGGCGGTCGCCGGCGCGGTGACGATCCGCTTTGCCCCGGCAACCGGCCTTGCCGCGATCTTCGCCATGCTGCCGGTCGCCCAGCGGCTGATGATCGCCTTTGCCGATGCCCGCGTGGAAAATGCCGGAACGCCGGTCCGATCCACCAAGATCACCCGGAGCGAATGAATGCGGCCGCTTGCAGTCATCGGCAACGTCAACATCGACCTCATCCTCGGACCGGCCGCCCCCTGGCCGAAGGCCGGGACGGAAATCATCGTCGATCATGACGAGTTACGGGTTGGCGGAGCCGCCGGCAACAGCGCGCTCGCCTGGCAAGCGCTTGGCGTCGAATTCGAGATCTCCGCCAATATCGGCAGTGACCAGTTCGGCCGCTGGCTGAGCGAAGCCTTCGGCCACCGTTCCGACAAGTGGCCGGTACGTCCGGAGAAAACGACGCTCTCCGTCGGCATCACCCATCCGGACGGCGAGCGCACCTTCTTCACGACAAAAGGCCACCTGCCGCGTTTCAGCCTGGCAGATGTCTTCGCCGTCATCGAGGGTGCCAGGCTGCAGGGCGGCTACGCCCTTCTCTGCGGCTCGTTCCTGACCGATGACCTGACAGCGGATTATGACGCCTTCTTTGACTGGGCCGACAGCCATGGCATCACCGTCGCGCTCGATACCGGCTGGCCACTCGACGGCTGGACAGACGAGAATTGCGCAGCGACACGCGCATGGCTCTCCCGCAGCGGTATCGCGCTGCTGAACGAGGTCGAATCAACGACACTTGCCGGCATTGCCGATCCGGTCGAGGCGGCCCGTCACATCAGGTCGCATATGCCGGAGGGTGCGATCATCGTCGTCAAGCGCGGCCCGGACGGCGCTCTCGCGATCGGGCCGGACGGCCTGTTGGTTTCGGTGACGGCACCCGTTGTCGAGGTCGTCGATACGATCGGCGCCGGCGATGTCTTCAACGCCGCCTTCCTTGCCGCGCTCGCAAGCGATGAGCCGCTGATTTCTTGTCTGGAGGCGGGAACCGCAGTCGCCTCGCGCGCCATATCCACCCTTCCCCGCGACTATGACGGCCCGTCATCTCCCGAGGAGCCTGTGCGATGAGCGCGCTCGAAATTCAGAATATCCGCAAGACCTATGGCGACGTCGAGACGCTGAAAGGCATCGACATCTCATTGGAAAGCGGCGAATTCCTGGTGCTGCTCGGCTCCTCCGGCTGCGGCAAGTCCACCCTGCTGAACATCATCGCCGGCCTTGCCGAGGCGACGAGCGGCGATGTCAGGATCGGCGGCCGCTCGGTGCTCAGCGTGCATCCGAAGGACCGCGATATCGCCATGGTCTTTCAATCCTACGCGCTCTATCCCAATCTGACGGTGCACCGGAACATCGGCTTCGGCCTGGAAATGCGCAAGGTGCCGGCGCCGGAGCGCGACAATGCCGTGCGCGACGCCGCAAAGCTCCTGCAGATCGAAAACCTCCTCGACCGCAAGCCGAGCCAGCTTTCCGGCGGCCAGCGCCAGCGCGTCGCCATCGGCCGTGCGCTGGTGCGCAAGCCGGAGGTATTCCTCTTCGACGAGCCGCTCTCCAACCTTGACGCCAAGCTGCGCATGGAGATGCGCACCGAGATCAAGCGGCTGCATCAGATGCTGAAGACCACGGTCGTCTATGTCACCCATGACCAGATCGAGGCGATGACGCTTGCAAGCCGCATCGCCGTCATGCGCGACGGCCGCATCGAGCAGCTGGGCACGCCGGAGGAGATCTACAACCATCCGGCAACGCTCTATGTCGCGACCTTCGTCGGCGCGCCGCCGATGAACCTGCTGAAGGCAACGGCGCGTGACGGTCGCCTGGCGCTTTCAGGCTCCGATGTCAGCCTGCCCCTGCCCGCTCGTTTCCGCGAGACGGCCGGCAATGGCCGCGACTTTATCCTCGGCATTCGTCCCGAGGCGCTTCGCACAGACGGCACCGGCCCGTCGATCGAGGCAATCCTTGAAGTCGCAGAGCTGACCGGCCCGGAACTCGTCGTCACCGCCCTTGCCGGAAATCAGCGCCTGATGGCCTGCCTGCCACCACGCACGCCAATCCGCGACAATGAAAAGCTCACCCTCCTTTTCGACGAGGAAGCAATGCATCTCTTCGACCCGCAAACCGGCCTCAGCTGCGGCCGCTAGAGCATGTCGCGCAAAAGTGTGCAGCGGTTTTGCGACAACGACATGCGTAAAAACAAGGACCTAAAGCGCGAGGAGCGAATCTGAAAGATCGCGACGCGCTTTAGCGACGGAACGGCTATCCCGTCGGCTGTTCAATTTGCCGCGTCGGTGGGCTTCCGCTGGTAGACGTGAATATAGTCGACAAGCAGGATGGAAGGATTGGGCGTTTCATCGATCGGCCAACCCGAGCCGAGTGCCAGGTTCACCAGCGGATAGAACGGCATGTGGAACTCCTTCGGCGTGTCGAAGCTCCAGATGAACTGACGGTCGAGATAAAAGCTCGTCTTGTCAGCTTGGATATCGACGCCGTAGGTATGATATTCGCTGTTCAGAATTCCGTCCTGGACGGTTTGCCAATGGCCACCAGTGGTGTTCTGGCCGCCCTGGCTCTGACGCCAGATATGGAAGCCCATGCTGAATTCGTAGGGCGCGCGCCCATAATATTCCAGGACGTCGATTTCGGCGGTGTATTTCGACCGATCGAGCCCGATGAGCCAGAAGGCTGGCCAGACTCCCTTGCCCGGCGGCAGCTTCATCCGTGCTTCGAAATAACCGAATTGCTGCGAGAACCCTTCGCCTTTCGGGTTCACCGACGACAACAGGCCCGATCGCCAGGTTCCATCGGCCTCCTTGCGCGCCTCGATCTTCAGAATTCCCTGATCGGTGGTAAACGGAAAGCCGGGGGCCGGATCGGTGAAACGGGCGTCACCGAAATCGCCGTTCCAGGGCGTATGGGCGATCCAGCGGGAGCTTCTCTCTCCCCAGGCCGAGACGTCGAGACTGTCGAAACTCTCCTCGAACGTTAGCTGATACGCATTGATATTGAGTGGTTGCTGAGCCACGCTGGGCTGGCCGGGCAACGCCCCCAGACCGAGAACGATGAGCAAACCCAGAGCCTTAGAAGATATCCCGTAACGCATTCTGCTCCTCCGAAAACGCCAAACCAATCGTTGGACTACACTTGTCTCGATCAAAAGGTGAGAACTCCGTTTCGTCGCGGCATGAGCCTTTGGACGACGATGGTCTCGATGCCGTCGGGCCTTCCGACAACCTGCCACAGCAGCAACGCGAAGGCCCAGAAGATCGCTACTGCCGCCCCGCCGCAAAGCGCCAGGCTGACGACAAGGTTGAGGCCGACAGGCATGGCGGAGAGCATCGGCTCGATCCACAGCAGGAAAGCGATCATCGGCAAGCTCGCGGCCAGAGGCCGTAAAAAGGCATACAACTGAGCGGCAAACGTCGCGCCGATCAGCTGCCGCGTAATGATGAGCGATGCGACATAGGCGACAAGCACCGCCACGATCCGCGCGCCCAACGCTCCGGCTACCTGAAAATAGACAATGCCCAGGATGGTGACCGGAACCCTGACGGCGAACTCGGCAAACATCCGGAGAGCGAGATAGCGGGTTTTGTTCAGGACCATCGCCAATGGCGGCATCATGTTCGTGGGAAGACCGAGCAGACTGACGATGCACAGCCATTGCAGAATCGGCGCGGCGGATGCCCATTTCTCGCCGACGATGATCCGCACGGCCGGCTCGGCAAGAAAAGCGAGCGTGATGAGGATGGGCGCTGCCACGAAGGTGATCGCGTTCGTCGCCTTCAGATAGGCAGCGATCAGATTACGACGGTCATCGACGGTCGAGAATGCCGCCATCAGCGGACGCAACAATGGCCCGACGAAGGTCTGGTATGGAATAGCGGCGATATTGTCGGCGACGCTGAAGGCGCCGAACGTCGACAAGCCGGTAAAGCGCGGCAAAAGCAGCCGGTCCAGTTGCCAGTTGATCGAACTCAGCACCTGCGACACGGTGTTCCAGCTGATCATATCCTGAAAGTGCTTCCACTCGGAAAGGCTGAACCTCGGTCGCATCGGCGCAAAGACATAGGAGGTGATCGCCGCGGCGGTCGGGCCTGCAACCGCGCCGATCGCCAGTCCCCAATAGCTGCCGGTCGCGACCGCCACCCCGACACCGAACAGCAGTGTCGACCCCTTGGTGATGAGATCGAGTGCAAACTCGCGTTTGAAATCGAACCGCTGCATGAAGAGAACCATGCGCGGGCTGATCACACTGCGCATGGCAGGCGCGATGGAGAGCACGGCGACAAGAGAGAAAAGCCGGGAATCGTCATAGATCAAAGCCATCGGCCAGGAGACGATTATCATCAGCGTGCTGATGGCCACGCCTCGAAGCAGGCTGAGGGTAAGGGCGGTGGCAAACATATCGTCCGAAGGCGACGGCTGACGCATCAGGGCCTGCGTCAGTGGCAGGTCCAGGATTGTCTCGACGATGACCAGAACCGAGGTCGCGATGGCGACAAGGCCGAAATCCGCTGGGCTCAAAAGCCTTGCGAGGATCAGAAGGCTGACGAAATCGAGCAGTCGCGCCAGGAATTTTCCGCTGATGGTCCAGATACTCGCCGTCGCCGTCCTCTGAGATACGCTTGACATGATCTATTTTCTATTCCTCGTCGGCGAATTGAGACGGTTTCGGCGCAGCAGCAAGACAGGCAGCTCCGTTCCTTGCCCTCAGCCCGCCCGTCTTCTGAAGACCTCGGCGGATCGGTCGCCATGGGTGGATAGTTGTTGCTCGATCAGGCTGGACAGACGGTCGCGGAACACGGCGGAAGAGAATTTCAGCGAGTGCGCGCGGATGGCATGCGGATCGATATCGTCCTCCACCTCTTCGAACGCCGCCATTGTTTCCAATAGAGCTTCCGTGGTCTGCTGCGCGAAGCGAAAACCGACATGCGGGGAGGAAACGGTTTCCCGGGCGCCGCCGGCGTCGAAAGCCAGGACCGGCCGCCCTGATGCCATGGCTTCCACCGGAAGGATGCCGAAATCCTCCGTGCCCGGAAACAACAGGGCGCGGCATCGCGACAGATGGTCGCGCAGAACGTTGAAGGGCTGATGGCCGAGAAACTCAACGGTCGGTCCGGCGATCGACTTCAGATAGGCCAGTTGTTCTCCCTCGCCGATCACGACCAGCTTCCGCCCGGCCTCGGTGCAGGCGCGAACGGCAATATCCGGCCGCTTGTAGGTGGTCAGCTGTCCCGCATAGAGATAGAATTCGCCTTTCCCCTTGCCCACCGCAAAATCGTCCGTCGCAACGGGCGGATGGATGACGATGGATTCCCGGTCGTAGAAGCGGCGGATGCGGCTTGCGACATAATCGGAATTGGCGACGAACACATCGACCCGCGAGGACGTCGTCACGTCCCAGGCGCGCAGCATGGGCGCGGTGATCGACATCAAGGCGCGACCCAACCAGGACAGGCCATGCCGGTAAACATGGAACTGATCCCAGATGTAACGCATCGGCGAGTGGCAGTAGCAGACATGCAGCGCGTCAGCGCGCGTGATGATGCCCTTGGCGGGTCCGGATTCGCTCGACAGCACGAGATCGTAGTCTTGCAGATCGAACTGCTCGAGCGCGAAGGGCATCAGCGGCAGCATCTTGGTATAATGCCGTTGCGCGCCTGGGATCTTCTGCAAGAAGGACGTGCGGATGTTCCGCGTCTTCAGAAAATCGCTGATGCGATCGCGGTTGCAGACGAGGGTGAAGATGTCGGCCTGCGGAAACATCCGGCACAGCTCTTCGACGACCTTCTCGCCGCCGCGCATCGAAACGAGCCAATAATGCACGATGGCGACACGAAGCTGCTTGGTATCGCTCGCGCTTCCAGCCTCAGTGACACGTCTTTTCGCCATGACAGGCGCATCGCCGAGAAATGCCCTCGCGTCGGGAAGAGAGGTTGTTGCCTTAAGGGTCAACTCAATACTCCTTGTATCGCCACACCGTCTGTCAGCTGGGAAACCACATTCGTCGAAATCAGGCTGTGGTATTCGGAAAGAAGCGCGTCGCGCCATTCCTCGTGTGTCGAGGCGAGATCCGGCGACTTCAGGAAAGCCTGCTCGCTCATGGCGCGGACCTCATGGCTCGGCATTTGGCTAAATCTCGTCAACGTATCGGCAAAGGCGCTTTCGTCAGCCGTATCGCAGGCGATCGCCATGCCGGCTCTTTGCATTTCTTCGGCAAGAAAGGCGCTGCGCGACATGATGACCGGCAGACCGCTCCTGGCCGCTTCGATAGCGACGAGGCCGAATGGCTCGGGATAGCGAGACGGCATCAACAATGCACGCGCCTTGCGGATGGTCGGGCCGATCTCCGCATGCGACTGCCAGCCGACGGCCCTGACGTGATCCCCCGAAGCCGCAACCAGCGGCATCAGCGGCCCGTCCCCGATCACGCAGAGCCGAACGCCGGCTTTGCGCGTGGCGGCCACGGCGTCCTCTATGCCCTTCTCCTCGTCCAACCGCCCGATGAAGACGAACTCGTCGTTGGTCTCCGCCTCGATGCGTTTGATGGATAGGGGAGCGACGGGATTGCGGATCGTCGTCAATCGTTCGGGCCGATATCCGGCGCCGACGAGGAAGCTTGCCATCTTCTCGTGCAGCAGGATGATCCGGCCGAAATCGGCCCGATCCTTCAGCAGCCGGAGGATATTGGAGCCGCGGGCAGCCCGCCACAATTTGTGCGAATAACTTCTCTTGTCGCAGGCTGTCGCAATGCAGCTTCCGCCGAGCGGGCGTCGAAGGCAGATTTCCTGCGCCTGATAGTCGAAGAAGGCGCCGTTGGGGCAGGCCGTGAAGAAATCATGCGCGTGCACCACGCAGCGTCTGGCGACCGGCAGCAACGCCCTGAAAATTGCAGGAGACAGAATCTGGTGCCAGCCATGCACATGGTAGACGGTATTGGCAGTGTCGTTTGCGGCAATCCAGTTTGCGACCATACGGACGGCGGCGCCATTGTGAATGCCGGTCACGAAAGCCTTCGCACGTTCGGCGCTGAGCAGGTCGCGGCTGTTCAGCCCGACCATTGAGACTCCGAGGGCGACAAGCTCCGCATTGGAGGCGTCATCCCCGCAAATATAAGTCACGGGGATGTCGAGTTCCCGAAAAAGCTTGGCGGACAGCACGGCCAGCGCCGTCGCACCGCCTCTGGCGACTGAATAGTCGTCGATGATGACCACGCGATCGATCTTTGTCATGCCGGGGCCGGGAAACCGGCCGACGCTTGCGGCGGATCGCAGGACCTCTGGAAGCGACGGGCGCATCACTTCGCCGAAACTGCGCCGTTGGCACAAGCCTCCAGCGCCTTGCGGTTGAGGATGCGGATCTTACCCTGGCCCCCGTCGATGATCTTGCCTTCCCGCAGGCGCCGCAGGCATTGATTGACCTTCTCGCGGGACGCCGGCAGCGTCGCGGCCAGATCATTTTGCGAGATGATCAGTTCGTCGCCGCTGTTTGCCGCATCTTTTCCATAAACAATGGAGAGCCGCAGCAGCGTACTGGCCAGCCTCGACTGCAGGCTCGACGCCGCATTCGCAATGATCCGAAGTTCAAGCTCTGAAATACGCGCCAGCGCCCTGGAGAAGACCTTTTCACGAAAACAGGGATCGCTGGCGTACATGTCGCGCAGCAGCCGGCCTTCGAAGAAATGCAGTTCGCAGGCGGAACCGGCGCGGTATTCGAGGTTCAACGTCTGCCTGCGCAGAACCTCGAGCTCGCCGATGAGGCCGGATTTTGGAATGATCTCAACGATGAATTCCCTGCCGTCGGGCAGCATCGTGCTTGCGCTGACCACCCCCGAATGCACGCGCGCGAACGTATCGACGAGGACGCCGGCCCCGGCGATAATCTCGCCGCGCCGGAAACGCCGGACGCTCGACCGGCAGGAAAGGAATTCGTCGTCGATGACGATGCGGCTGTTCAGATGAATGCCGCTGCTAGCTGATATCGCCGCCTTGCCGATGCCGGCCCTGCGATCTGATGCGTGTGTCGCCCCATCCATGCGCGTAACTCCACTCGATAACCATAGGCAATGCTGCACTGCATCATTTATATTGCCTTAATATGAGAGTCAAATAACATCACGGAGATATGACGTAAAGATAAAGTATATATTTAACTTCAAAACAAAATATACACCATAGAAATGGATCAAAATCTCATTTAAGCCAAAAAACAGCCACGCAGTCGAAGATGCCTGCCTAATAAAATGGCTTAGTGAATAAAAAACAGCAATAATCGAAATGATGATATCAAAACTAATAAAGAATCATCAGCATATAATCACCAAGAATTAGATTAGATTGTCGTTTTAGATGAAAATAAGGCCATCAAGGTGTAATCCTAATTCTCGATTGCCCGTTAGTAGCATAAAGAATTTGTTAAGGATTATGACCTTGGTAACAGACAACCAGAGTGCGGCGCAGCAAACTTTGAACGGTTCTTAATCGGAATGTTTTGGAGACCACCGATGACATGGGAAGCACATAGTTTCGAGGCGTGGTCGCGTGTCGGACGTTCCGCGAAAGGCGGCGATCTCCATTCGTCCCGGCCTCGTGCGGCAGGCAGATCGTCGAAGCGCGCGCTAGACCTTCTCATCGCAGTCACGGCGCTGATCCTGCTTTCCCCGCTTCTGTTGATCGTCGCGATGATCGTGAAGATAAGCGACCGCGGCCCGATCTTCTATTCCCATACGCGCATCGGCGTCGGCGGAACGCCGTTCGGATGCCTCAAGTTTCGCACGATGAAGACTGATGCGGGTGCTCAGCTTGCCGAATTGCTGCAAAACAACCCGGCTGCGCGAAGCGAATGGGAAGAGACACGCAAGCTGAAGGACGATCCGAGGATCACGGCCGTCGGTGATATCCTTAGGCGGTCGAGCATCGACGAGCTTCCCCAACTGATCAATATCGTGCGTGGCGACATGAGCCTTGTCGGCCCCCGGCCGATCACGGCCGAGGAATTGCCGCGCTACGGCGAGCATATATGGGCCTACATGGCCGTCCGCCCGGGCCTGACCGGTCACTGGCAGACCAGCGGGCGCAATGATGTCAGTTACGAGTACCGGGTTTCCCTCGACGTTCACTATCTCAACAATTGGTCGCTGCGCCGGGACTTCATCATCATTGCCAAGACCATTCCCGCTCTGTTTTCCCAGCGCGGCTCGTATTGAGCATTCATGGGGAGAGCCGCCAATCAGGCCTGGAATCGGAAGACACACTACTCCCCCGTCCCTCCAAGCTGCCACTACCTGGTTACTCCGTGATCTCGCCATTTTGGATTAGGACGACATGACCTCAAGCACGATCTTCAGCGGCGTTTCTCCGATATCTCTGCCTGCCGCAGCCACCGGCGGGAATTCGCCGCTCACCTTGCGGGATATGCTCTTCTTTCTCAGAATGCGCTGGCTGTGGATTGCGGCGACGACTTTCGCTTTCCTCGTATTGGCAGGAAGTTACGTGCTGACCGCCGAACCGACGTTCGTTGCCAACACGCAACTTGTGATCTTCCCCCAGGTCAGCGGCTCCGAAGCACAGCGGGCTTTCGCGGAAGACGCGTTCATCGAGGGACAGTTGGAGATCGCCAAATCCAGCGATGTCGTCGGTGGAACGGTAACGGCTCTTGGTCTCGATACCGATCCTGACTTTGTCGATCAGACGCCTTCGCTGCAGGTCAGGGCAAAGAACTGGTTGATGGGGGTTTCTTCCGAACCGGATACGGCATCGCAGGAAGCGGCGGGCACAGGACCGCGTGACACACAACCACAACAGCAGATCGAGGACGGGCGGATCCATGACCGGGCGATCGCCACGCTGCTGAACATGATGGGAGTACGCCGGATCGGGAGTTCGACGATCATCGAGATATCGGCTGCAGCATCGACCCCGCAGAAGGCCGTCGACATCGCCGACACGCTGGCCAGGCAGTATATCCAGAAGAATATCGCGATGAAGGCCAGTGCGTCCCGGCAATACAGCGAATGGCTGACCAGATTCGTCAGCGAGCAGCAGCGCGGATTGGCCGAAGCTGCCAGTGCCCTGGCCAGCTTCACCAGCAATCCGCGCGATCAGTTCAAGCTTGCCGAACTGCAGAGCGCGACTGACGCCCGCCGCACCCTCTATGAAAATACCTTGAATCAGCTGACCGAAGCCAAGCAGCGCATCACCTACCCGGTGTCGGATGCCACGATCGTCTCTCGGGCGACCCTGCCTCTTTCGAAAGCCAGACCACGCAGCACGCTCATCATCGCCTTTGCGGCGGCGGTTGGTCTTGGCGTCGGCTTCGCACTCGCCATGATAAGGCACGCCGGCGATCGCCGGATCGTCCGGCCCAATCAGATCGCGGATGCCGGTGGGCTGCCCTTTGTCACTTTGCTGGCGACATCGAGGACCCGCAATGATTATTCTGCGCGTTTCCTCGCCGCCGGTACCAGCAGCAGCGGCACGGTAGCCGCTTATCCTGTTATTCCGGGCATGGCGGAGCTGAGCGCCACGGTCGTTGGTCTTCGGCGCAAACGCCGAGTCGTTATTGGAATCGTCGCCGTCAATCCCGGCGGCGGGGCATCGACCATCGCATGCGAACTTGCGGTGCTCTCTTCGATATCAGGAGCGCAGACGCTGCTGATCGATGCGGCCGCACAGAAATCGTCGCTCAGCAAGTCGATCGCACCCCATAGTTCCACAGGCCTCATCGACGTTCTCGACAACGGCGAACTGATCCAGACGGCGGCATTGCCCCTCACCCCGACGCTGAAATTCCTACCCCTCGGCAAAGTCGAAGCGGTGACGCCCGCCATTCGCCTCAGTTCCCGCCGCACGCAGTTGAGTTTCGCCGACCTGAAAAAGGAGTTCGACGCCATATTCGTCGACATTTCCGCATTCTCCGCTTCGCCGGATTCCAATGCCATCGCGCCGGAACTGGACGGTGTCCTCGTGGTCACCTCGCACGGGCACACCTCGATCGACGATACCATGCACGTCATTGAGACCCTGCGGAATGTCGGCGCGGAGATCCTCGGCGCGGTCATCAACCATGCACCGAAAAGAATAGAGTCATGACTTCACCTTCGGCAGCAGCAACCAGGCAGGACAGCCCGATCGGACCGGCGCCTGTTCCTTGCGGCGCTAAAGCCGTGGCAGGCCACGCGCGCCGCCCATTGCGAATGGCGGTGGGAATTGCTTCGGCAGGCCGCCCCTCGATACTCAAGGAGACCGTCGATTATCTCACCGCCCTGCCGGACCAGGCCGAGCGGCTGATCGTCTGCGTGCCCGTGATCGACGACGCCGCCGGGCTCGCCGACCGCCTTGATGTGGAAGTCATCGTCGGCAGCCGTGGCCTGACCTCTCAGCGCAACAGGATCATCCAGGCCGCCGCCGCCGATACGGATGTTCTGATCTTCCTGGATGACGACTTCATTCCCGCCGCGACCTTCCTGTCACGTATGGCAGCTGTCTTTGCGGCAAACCCTGACGTGGCGATCGCCACCGGGGAAGTTCTGGCCGATGGCATCCTCGACGGCGGCCTCAGCATGTCAAACGCCCTGCAGGTTCTTGAAACTGCGGCCGAAGAGGCCGGGCATGTGACGGAAGTCTATAACGCCTACGGATGCAACATGGCGGTTCGCCTTTCACCCATTCTCGAGCACGCGCTGGCCTTCGATGAACAGCTGCCGCTCTACGGCTGGCTCGAGGATGTCGATTTCAGCCGGTCCATCGCCCGCTACGGCAGGTCCGTACGTGTCGAAGGCGCCCGCGGAGTGCATCTCGGCGTCAGATCCGGGCGCCAGCCCGGCCGAAGACTTGGCTATTCGCAGGTTGCCAATCCTGTCTACCTGATCCGGAAGGGCACAATGTCGAAGGGCCGTGCCATCGCACAGATCGGCCGTAACATCCTGGCGAATACGCGGGGCCTATTGTTCAATGATCGCTTGATCGACCGTTGGGGACGTTTGAACGGCAATTTGCTGGCGCTGTCCGATCTACTTATCGGGCGCGCCTCTCCGTCCCGCATTCTCGAATTCGGTAGTCCCTCGCCGCGCGAGATGCCTTCACCGTCGATAGCAACGAAACGGAGATAGCTGACAATGCAGCGCACATCCTGGTCCGACCGCTTTATCTCCGCCGCCCTTGCCTTGCTGGTATTTTCCTGCGTGACCGGCTGGAGCGTCGCCCATGCCGAAAACTATACCCTCGTGCCGGAAGATCAGGTGAGACTGCGGGTCGTCGAGTGGCGATCTTCGGATTCCCGGTATGCCAGCTGGGAAGCACTCGGCGGGACATATACAGTCGATGATGCCGGCAATCTGGCTGTCCCGATCGCTGGCCAGGTGCAGGCGATCGGGAAGACGACGGAACAGGTTTCCGATGCGATCGCCACTGCGCTCGCCGAAAAGGCGGAACTGCCGGGAAAGCCATTCATCGCCGTGGAAATTGCCCAGCATGCGCCGATCTTCGTGACCGGGACCGTGCAGACCCCCGGGCGCTATGCTTTTGAGGCCGATATGACGGTCATGAAGGCCGTCAGCATCGCCGGCGGCTTCCTTCGCGACCGCGAGGAGAATACCATCTTCGAGCGCGACCGGATCCAGGCTGCCGGCGCCTATCGAACGGCCATTCTCAACCGGCGCGATCTTCTGATGCGCCAAGCGCGATTGCGCGCCGAGATCGCCGGCGAACAAAGTTTCGATATCCCTGCCGAACTCGCCGGAACACCCGATGTAGACAAGCTGAAGGCGCAGGAATTGAACCTGATGCGGCTTCGACGTGTCGATATTGAAAGCCAGATCGATGCAGCGAGCGACCTCACCCGTCTCTACGGCCAGCAGGTCCAGTCGCTCGAGGCCAAGATCAATTCGCAAAGGCGGCAGATCGAGCTCGCGCAAAAGGAACTGGATAATGTCAACAGCCTGGTGAGCAAAGGCCTGGTCAGTAATTCCCGTCAGGTCTCGGTCGACCGCGGCGTTGCGGATGCACAAGGCACCTTGATCGATCTCGAGGTCGCCTTGACCACGGCTCGCCAGGGACTCAGCGAAGCCGATCGCTCGAAGATCAATATCGTCAACCGGCAGAACAGCGAAAACCAGGAGCTGCTCAACCAGGTCAATCTCGCGATCGGCAGGGCGGCAATCGACATTCAGGTGGCTCAGCTTCTCGGCGAACAGGCTGGCTACAGCGCTCAACTCGCACAGATGAACATGGACACGCCGGGTCTTGGCAGAGCGCAGAAGAACTACAGGATCGTGCGTCGCAGCGACGATGGCACTTATCGCAATATCGAGGCGGACGAGACAACCAGCTTGCGGCCGCATGATGTCGTCGAAATCGGCATTAATACGGACCTTCAGACGCCGTCGCCTCCGCTGCAGTTGCAGTCCGCCCCGCAGCAGCAAAGCTCGACCGTCCCGCTGTCTGATGTAGCAGGCGATAATCAGGCGGCTCCCGGCTGGATATCCCAGACGAGATCGAATTAGGGGGCGGTTGTGACCATCGACGACAACTGGCGACTACCGCCTCGAGCAGCGCCCCGAAAGGCGGATGCCGGTTTTCGGCAAACCCGATGCCTCCGCCGCTCCGTCCGGATCGGGATCTGAAGCATGTCGATAGAACCGATCGGCTTCATCGTTCTGCTGCTTGGCCTGCTCAGCATGGTCAACGGCGCGCGTTTTGCGATCACGACCCTTTGCCTGTCGACGCTCTTCGGAGCGGCAGCGGCTCTGCAATTGCCCGCGCTCGGCGGCAGCAGCATCCAGCCAAGCCATCTTCTCGTGCTTTTTCTCGTCGTGGCCGCCCTGTTGCGCCCGGCTCAAACACAGGCGACGCTCGCCAGCATGGCCTATCCGGGTCCCGGCTTCTGGTTTGCCGCCTATATCCTGTTTTCCGTGGCATCATCTTTCTTTTTGCCGCGCATCTTTGCAGGCGCGACCCTCGTCTACTCCTCTGCAAGAGACGCCACGGGCATGATGTCGACGGTGGCCGCTCCCCTGTCGCCGGGTTCGTCCAATCTCAGCCAGTCCGTCTATCTGCTCGGCGACCTCGCCTGCTTTGCCGTCGTCTCGGGGCTTGCAAGGCTCGGCTATGCCCGTTTCATCGCACTGCAGTTAATCGTCGCCTCGATCGCATGTTTTACCCTGGCGTTGACTGATATCGGAACATTCCTGACCGACCAGTCCTACCTGCTCGATGTCATCAGGAATGCGAATTATACGATGCATACGGCCGAGACGATCAGTGGCTTCAAACGCATCGTCGGTCCGTTCCCTGAAGCAAGCACTTATGGCGCGGTCGCATTGGCCTATTTTTCCTTCACGCTCATGCTTTGGCTGGAGCGCGTCCAAAGCCGTATGGCCGGGCTTGCGACGCTTTTCATTGGTCCGACGATCATCCTCTGCACATCGACAACCGCCTATATCGCCGGCATTTCCGTGGTCTGCATGTTCGTTCTGTTTTGCCTGAAACGACTGATCAGCGGCCCAGCCAAGACCCCGCATGTGACTTTCCTGGTGATCACGCTGTTCTTGATTCCCTGCGGGATCGCCGCGCTAAGCCTTGTCCCCGATGCCTGGGATTCCATAGCCGGCCTGGTCAACACCACCTTGTCGGACAAGCTTCAATCGCAATCCGGCGAAGAGCGCACTGCCTGGAACACGCTGGCATTGATCGCATTCGTCGATACCGCCACCTTCGGCGCCGGGCTTGGCACGGTTCGGGCCTCGAGTTTTATCGCTGCGTTGCTCTCTAATGTCGGATTGACCGGCACTCTTCTCTTCGCCGCCTTCCTGTACAGCCTTGCGAGAGCCTCCGGCCGGCACATGTCAGGCAACCGGGAGACGCACACGATCGGAAACGCCGCTGTTATGGCATCCATCGCGCAGGTCGCCTCGGCGGCGATATCGGGGAGCGGCACGGATCTCGGCTTGCTGTTCAGCACCACGGCAGGTCTGGCGGCCGGCTGCCTGGCAACCAATACATCCCCCCGGCGCGCGACCCGATCGCTCGCAAATCGAACCCCGCTGGAGACATCGACATCTCTGATGAGAGCGCCGATGTTTTCAACACGATGACGCCCGCTTTGGAACTCCGCCACGGCGCGGGATGGCAATCTCGTCGAGCCATCGACGTGCCCGCATTGGGCCGAAGCCGGTCGGCCGCACCGCATCTTTCAAGGATCGCCTGTAAAAGCAGTCCATCGAACAAGCGCCGTCGGAGGTCAGTCGCAGAAGGCTATGCTGTAGATTTTATGCCGACATCAGCCTTGCGGGCGCTCGCTGGTGGTCGCGACGCTATCTGCAACGGAATTGTTTTCGCGCAGCTTGGCACTGCGCCGCAGAAGCCCCGACAGGAACACACCTGCCAGATAGCCGATTTCCATGATTACGAGGATAGCGATACCGGAGAGCATGGCCGCGATCACGGACGA
Source organism: Rhizobium leguminosarum bv. trifolii WSM1325 (assembly GCA_000023185.1). NCBI lineage: Bacteria > Pseudomonadati > Pseudomonadota > Alphaproteobacteria > Hyphomicrobiales > Rhizobiaceae > Rhizobium > Rhizobium leguminosarum. Next base: position 3,429,358 of record CP001622.1, read on the forward strand.
CCCGCCGGCAAAAGCCACGCCGCCGAAGCCGATTGCCACCAGGATTGCAAAAATCGCGAAAGCCCAGGCGCGGATGGACGCCCCGGCAGCGATCGAAATCACGGCTGCCCCGAGTGTGGTGATCAACATCACAATCCCCCTTCCCTCCGCATTCCGACAAGGGTTCCGGCACCACTCGCCGTACCGCGAAACAACATGTCGAAACATAGCCTTATGACAGGCAAGGCACTCTTCATGGTGAATATCTCAACAATGAAACATACAAAAGCCGCCAACAGCCAGACACCGATTCAGCACCAGCGCACTGGATACTGGCCTATATATACCGAACAGGGCCTTCATATGACAGACCCGTCGGCTCAATTCACAACTGGTCCCTCGCCTCGCAAAGACAATACCGATTCACTTGTATTGCGCACAATCGGAAAGGTGATGACATGAACAACCAGTGCGTCGTCTACGTCACGGATGTCGAGTATTCATTTCCAACCATTCTCTCGGCGCTTCAGGCTCGCAAATTCGCAAGCCCTGCGACCGACGTCTGCGTTCTGATGTCGGAACATCTCGACAATTTCGAAGAGCTGAAAGCCCTGCTCGCAAGGAGTGGGGTCATATTGACCGATGCGACCGAAGCGCTGCAGGACTCGCTCGGCAAGCTCGACAGTTCGCATTTCCAGGGACGCATCAGCGTCAGCACGATGGCCAAGCTGGTCCTTTGCGAGATACTGCCTTCCAACTATACCCAGATCATCTACCTGGATGGGGATACCCAGATCGTCAGCGATCTCGGTGCGTTCGAAAGCGCCACTGTGCCCGAGGGCAGGTTTTTCGCGGCGCGCGATTACACGGCGATCCATGACTTCCTCGACACCGGAAAGGACAGCCACTATTTCAACGCAGGCGTCCTGAAATTTCATCGAAACGGCTGGATCGGGCAGGAGGCTCTCGAGCTTTTCGCTAGAAATCCCGAGGCGTGCGAGGGCAAACATGATCAGGGTGCATTGAATTATGTCTGCGGTTCATCGCTCATCCTGGTATCCAACCGCTGGAACTTTCCCAAACAGTTCCTTCATCTGGTGAACATGTCCTCCTTGTCGATCGTCCATTATATGGCGCATCCGAAGCCGTGGCATGGAACCTTCTTTCCATGGACCGATAAAGAAAGCCAGGTCTACGTCGACCTGCGCAAAGCGCATCCGATTTACAACTCGCTGTATCGCGGAATAAGCTTCGACCGTAAGATGCTGTATAAATACAGGTCGATACGGGCACGCATCGAACACGCAATTGAGAAAGACGGACCCCACCCGCGGGTCCAAGGCCTGTTGGTCGGCGACTACGCAGTATGATGATGTATGGTTGGTCCGACCTGAATGTCCGCGTGACTGAACTCAGCGTCGCCGGTCGAGCCGTGGATTTGCAGACGGAAGCGCAAGTATTCATCCATTCATTCCAGGAATGGATAATGTTCAGGACAGAATATGAGTTATAGGGCTTCCGCCGCCAGTATCTCACATTACGTGAAAGCCCGCCTGCGCCGGTCGCTCAAGGCTCGGCAGGTTCGCTATGACCTGCTGCGCAGCGGGCTCAAGCAGGCGCGCCACGTCGTCATCTGCGTCATCCGCGACGAAGGGCACCGGCTGGCCTTCTTCCTGCAGTATTATCGTGATCTCGGCTTCGAGCACTTCATCTGCATCGATAACGGCTCGACCGACGGCACGGCCGAGTTGCTGTCCAGCTTCGACGATGTCTCCCTTCTTTCGGCTCATGGTTCCTACAAGGCGGCGAGGTTCGGAAACGACTGGATCAACGAAGTCATCAACCGCCACTGCCGGGAGAAGTGGGTCCTGTATGTCGATGCAGACGAGTTCCTGGTCTATCCGCATTGCGACACACGGCCGATCGATCAATTGACTTCCTACATGGATTCCATGGGCGGCCATTCCCTCCGCTCGGTCATGATCGACATGTACAGCCCGCATCCCGTTCTCGAAAACATATGCGAACCCGGTCGCAACCCGCTCGAGGTCTGCAATCTCTTCGACCGCTCCGGCTATGTGGCGCATTTCGACAAACACAACTGGACGATATGGATCAAGGGCGGCGTTCGCGGGCGCGTCTATTTCCACGACCGCCTCTGGGACGGCCCCGCGCTCAACAAGATACCACTCGTCTATGTGGCGGGTGAACGTCTGTTTCTCAAGTCATCGCACCAGGTCTGGCCGCTCTCCCTGAATTTGGGCGACATGCGCGGAGCGCTCGGAGTATCCGGCGCCCTTCTGCATTTCAAGTTCCTGTCAACCTTCGTGCACAAGGTCGCCGATGCGGCACACCGGTCCCAACATACGGAAGAATATACCGTATACTCCTCAGGCAAGGACATGGATGACTTCGTCTACGACGATACTGGCACCTACAGAAGCTGGAAGGACCTGTCCGATCGCGGGCTCATACAGGGTGAAGGCTGGAAATACTGGAGGAATGCTTCCGAGAGCGACGTCTAAGTATGCCGCGCCAAAATGCGCAGCGATTTTGGGACGCCGTGCATGAAGACAAGCGCCAACCTGATCATTCAGCCTGCTCCGCCTGTCCATCAACTCGCACTGTCATCAAACACAAAACCCGCCGGCGGCGGGTTCTGTCGAGGCTTTCTGCCATTCCGTCTTTTTTTGTCGCGGCGACGCCTCAGGCGAGACCCGCCCCCTCGGCATAAGCCTCCAGCGCCTTCCGATTGAGAATACGGATTTTGCCCTGTGTCCCGTCGACCACTTTGCTCTCGCGCAAGCGCCGCAGGCATTGGTTGACCTTTTCACGCGACGCCGGCAGTGTCGCGGCCAGCTCATGCTGGGAGATGATCAGCTCGTCGCCGCTATTTTGCGCATCCATTCTGTAGAGGGCAGAAAGACGCAGCAGCGTTCGGGCAAGTCTCTGCCTTAGACTCGATCCGGCATTGGAAATGATCCGCAGTTCGAGTTCGGAAACACGTGCCAGCGCCTTCGACAGGATCTTCACCTGAAATTGCGGATCGTTCGCACACAGGTCCCGCAGCAACCGACCGTCGAAGTAATGCAGTTCGCAATCCGACGAGGCCCGATATTCCAGGCTGAGAGACTGCTTGCGGAGCACCTCCAATTCGCCGATCAAGCCGCCTTTCGGAACGATTTCCACGATGAACTCTCGTCCATCGGCAAGCGGGGTGCTTGCGCTCACCATTCCGCGCTGTACGCGGGCGAACATGTCAAGGACAACGCCGGCGCCGGCAATAATCTCACCGCGGCGAAACTTTCGAACACTCGAGCGGTAAAACGGGAACTCGTGATCCAAATCCGCCCGGCCGTCGTAAACAATACCTACAGGCCCGCAAGTAACCGCTTCGCTTGTTCGCGCTGCGTTTCCTCTAGCTCTGTTATCTCTGGTGCTGATCGCCCCGTCCATACGCACAACTCCACGCAGACTAAATAACATATTATCTGGAGCGACATTCGTAATAGGTTAGCTTAGAAAGTCAAACAATAATAAAATAAAAACTTCGTGTTAAAACTATACATTATCATGAATAATCCTCATATTTATATATCATAAAATTCATATTGAATTCTATCGCAGACAATTCTTTGAGGCTGCATGACAATTTTTATACAATTTATGACAATCGCCTATCCGAAGGACACATCCACTAAGTACAACAACAACACCGAATTTTAAAATAAAACTAAATAACATTTCCGAATATAGCCAAAAGCAAAGGTAATATTTTTAATATACATAATAATTTCTTTAGAGTATAAAGAATTTATTCATGATTATGACCTTGGTCACAGACTTCAACTTTGCATTAAAACAAAGCTTTGGCTGTGATTTCTGGAATTCGTCTAACGGAGACGCGGGTGGCGGGAAAAAATCAGGGCATCAACCCAACCGGACCTTGGCGGGATTTCGCCAGGGCTCGACAGGAAAGGCGTCCATTCAATTCGTCACAACCCCGTCTAATCAGCAGAATTCTGAAGCGCGCATTGGACATTATCATTGCGGCAAGTTTCTTATTCTTTCTGTCGCCGCTCCTTCTGTCGGCGGCGGTCATCGTCGCGCTAAGTGATTGGGGCCCTGTTTTCAATTCTCATCGCAAGATCGGTTATAAGGGAAAAGAGTTTGGTTGCCTCAAGTTTCGGACGACAGGGTCCGACGCAACGACCGACACGCACGTCACGGTCGTCGGCGATATTTTGAGGCGGTCGAGCCTCGACAAGCTTCCGCAATTGGTCAACGTGTTGCTGGGTCAAATGAGCCTCGTCGGGCCTCGCGCCATTACCAAGGAAGAGCTGCAGCGTTACGGTGAACATGCCTATGCCTACATGGCCGTTCGTCCCGGCCTGACTGGCCATTGGCAAACCAGCGGGCACAACGACGTCAACTATCGGAACGGAATTTCCCTCGACGTTGAATACTTGTCCAAATGGACGCTCGCGCTGGATTTCGTGATCATGGCAAAAACGCTGTCGGCGCTGCTTTCCCGGCACGCCTTGCTGCCCAAAGTCGATTCCTAAGGCATGTCGCATAAAACTATGTTGCGGTTTTGCGATAAAGACATACGCAAAACCAGAGACCAAGGCGTGGCAAGCGAATCTAAAAGATCGCGGCGCGCTTTACACCTGACATATAGCGCAACCGAGAATTCTGCCGCCTCGGTCATGTCATTACCCATGAGGACGCTTGCCTGTGAGATGGGAGCGCTCAGTAATGGCGTTCCTTTTCCGGCGCTTCTGAATATGCCACAAGGAGAAAGCGAATAGACCCGCCAGATAGCATATCTCCATCAATACAAGCACTTCGACGCAAGAAACGACCGCCTCCGCCAAGGAGGAACCTTTCAGCAGGATCACGCCGCCCAAGGACGTGACCACCAGAAATGCAAAGATTGCAAAGGCCGAGGCGCGAATGGTTGCTCCGGCGGCGATAGAGACGGCAACCACGACGAGCGTGCTCTTCAGCATTATTCTGATCCTCTCTTCACACCTCCTTCAAGTCACCGTCAGCCCTCGATGACATGACAAAACCCAAAGTCGAAACGAAGTCCGATCAAAGTATTTTATCTATTGCGGTTAAAATATTGCTAACTTCAGTCCAGCAAATCGACGGAACAGCGCCGGAGAATATTCGACTATTCATCCAGTGGGGCCATTCTCCCGATTAAATCCAAGAAATCCTTGGATATTGCCCTCAGAAAGATTTAGCTCTCGGGGGTTTATACGGGAGCCAGCAACGCAGATCCCGGCGTTCTCTCGCCGAACTGAACGTTCATTTGTCGATTCTGAAAAGATGAACTTGGCCATAGGCTTACGCTCGAGCGCATATGCGCTGGCAACGATCGGGCTTACGCTCGTCCGGCAAGCGTGACATCGACGGCATCAGGGTTGCGCAGCAGCCTATGGAAAACTCGGCCGCTACGATGGACCGGATATTTATCTGAGGTGATCGGCACGCAACAACGAAACAAGGCCCGCCGCTATAGCGAGCCCTGCTGATGTCCTTGCCGGTTCAGCACCTGCGATGGAATTGCCGGCATCGAGGCCGGTATCGACAAACCTATTTCGAGACCGCGCCGGCCAGTTGCCGTTTTACGCCGCGTTGGAGACTGAGGTTTTCCAGCCAGGTAACTTGTTTCCTCAATTTCAACGCCGGCTTTTCGATAAATCTCCACGAGAAGGCGGCAAAGCAAGCGGCAACAATGCTGCAGACGATGCCGTTCAACCACCAGTTATGCGCCCAGGGGCCGAGCGCCACGAACGCCTGTTGGATCGGATAGCCATAGAGGAAGACGCCGTAGGAGTAGTCGGCCCCACGCAGGACGCCAAGCTTGCGGGGCGAGGTAAGACCAAGGAAGACCGTGACATACCCCATGGCCGGAATGGCAATGAAGTCCCCAAAGGAGGTGAACCAGTAGGCCCACAATATCATTGCCACAGAGGCGAGGAAAATTCGGATATCCCAAAGAACCTTGTCCTTGTAGAGATAGAAGGTCACCCCCACAAGAAAAGCACAAATGAGCAGATTGCCAGACGCGGTCGTCGGCATAGTAGCCCAATCGCTTTCATGTTTCCAATATCTTGCAATACCGAAGGCTATGATCAAAGCCGGCGTGGCGATAAGGGCAATCACCCGCCGCCTGACCACACCGAGCAGGAAGAGAACGGCGATCACGGCATAGCACTCAAGCTCGAAAGGCACCGTCCAGAGCTGGCCGTTCACCATTGCGGCGTCAGGATTATCCAGGAATACCCCGGGGAGATTGAAGTGAATGTGCCCTGTGACATTCATCAGATATGTAAAGAACTGAGGATCGGTGAAATAGTCACGCAGGTCATACTCAGTGTAGATCGCTCCGAGTATAAAGGCAGCCAACAATACCTCTACCGCGAGAGCGGGGTAGATCCGGATAAATCGATTACCGAGAAAGGAGATCAATGTCTTCGATCGTTCAAGACTGCCGGCCACCAGGAAACCGCTCAGGACAAAGAACATGGGCAGCACTGATTTGATAAAAGGACGGAATGGCGACTCCCAAAGAAACAGGTCATCGCCATAAGTGACGCGGGCCGTGTGTATCCAAAGCACTGAAAAGGCTAACAGTAATCGCATATAGTCGAATCCTGTCGGTCGCCCGTTCGCTAGATCAAGCTTTTCGCCGAGAACCATCTGTGCCCCTTTCAGAAGTATTGACTCGATTTGGAATGGCAAGCCGTTGCCGCAGAGCGGCGGCGGCATCATTGCCGGGTCGGGGCCGCGTGTCAGTGACCACAGGTACATCAGGTAAAAATTGAACGAGAGAGCAGCCCTCTCCCGAAGACGCGTCTCTGACCATCAACCCATGGCCCTGTGCTTCCCGAGGGCCATGCGACGGTCGGAGTTGGAATCCAGGTGATCGGGCGGCGGATTGGATGAGGAGACTATGAAATTTCTGGCCACCCTGTTCTGTATTGTTCTAGCCCTTATCGGATTGGCGCTGATCGGCGGCGGCGCCTGGCTGCTGCGCCTCGGCGGCTCGCCCTATTACGCCATCATCGGGCTTGCCTATCTGGTTGCCGCGCTTCTGCTGTGGCGCCGGAAGACGGCAGGCGGGCTCATCGTCCTGCTGGTCGCCGTTTTCACCCTTCCCTGGGCGCTATGGGAGTCGGGTCTCAATTTCTGGGCGCTGTTTGCCCGCTTGATGTCCCCCATCGCGCTGGCGGGCTTTGCCCTTCTCTTTGCACCATCGCTTTCCCCGGCCGCCAACCGGAAGCTCTTTTATGGCGGCGCCTTGGTGACCGCTCTCATCTTTGTCGCGGGTTTCGGTCTCAGCTTCGTGCCGCATGGGATCATCCGCCCCTCCGCCGACATCACCGCCTATAAAACCGCCAAGGGCGACAACTCTCCCTCCGACTGGCCATCCTATGGCCGCTCCACGGCAGGAGATCGTTATTCCCCATTCGATCAGATCAACCGCGGCAATGTTTCCAAGCTCGATCTCGCCTGGACATATCGCACCGGAAAAGGCGATGGCGCCGATCAGAACACGCCTCTGCAGATCGGCGATACGGTCTACACTTGCACGCCGACAGATGTGATCGCAGCGCTCGATGCAGATACCGGCAAACCCCGCTGGGCTTTCGATCCCAAGGCGACGGCGCCTTATTGGCAACGCTGCCGCGGCCTCGGTTACTACAAGATGCCGACGGAAGCCCAGTCCGCCGATGGTCTTTGCAATGAGCGCCTGGTGCAGACGACGATCGATGCCCGTCTCCTGGAGATCGACAGCAGGACCGGCACGCCCTGCAAGGACTTCGGAGTCAATGGCACCGTGCAGCTTTCCCAGGGCATGGGCGAAGTCAAGACGGGCTATTATTTCCAGACATCGGCGCCGCTGATTGCCCGCAACCTGATCGTCGTCGGAGGCTGGGTCACGGACAATCAGGAGGTCGGCGAACCCTCTGGCGTCATTCGTGCGTTCAACGTCGTCACCGGCGAGCTTGAATGGGCATGGGATCTCGGCAACCCGGAGATCACCAAACTCCCGCCGAAGGGCCAGACTTACACGCGGGCCACGCCCAACATGTGGACGACGGCCGCATTCGACGACAAGCTTGGCCTTATCTATGCACCGCTCGGCAATACCACGCCGGATTATTACGGCGTCAATCGCCCTGCCTTCGCCGATCAATACAATGCGACATTGGTGGCACTCGATGTGACGACGGGTCGGGAAAAATGGAAATTCCAGACCGTGCATCACGACATCTGGGACTATGATCTGCCCGCTCAACCGATCCTGATCGACCTGCCTGACGGCAATGGCGCCACCATGCCTGCTCTGCTGCAGACCACCAAACGCGGGCAGCTTTTTCTCCTCGACCGCCGAACCGGTACGCCGCTTGCCGAAGTTCAGGAGAAGCCGGTGCCGCAGCAAGGCGGCGTGCCGGAAGAGAAACTCTCCCCAACGCAGCCCTACTCCGTCGGCATGCCGACAATCGGTGCGGAGCGCGTGACGGAGCAGACGGCCTGGGGCCTGACGATGTTCGATCAGCTGGCATGTCGCATCGCCTTCCGCAAGATGCGCTATGACGGCGACTTCACCCCGATCGGCACGCAATATGCGATCCAGCAGCCGGGAAATCTGGGTGGCCTCAATTGGGGAAGCGTATCGGTCGATCTGCCCAACAACAGGGTCTTCATGAACGATATCCGCGTCCCCAGTCTCTTCGCACTCATCCCACGCGAGGAGTATGTCGACTTTGCCCTCACCACGACCGCGCACGGCCCCTCCGCCCCCCAGCGCGGTACGCCTTACGCCATGGCCACCGAGATGTGGACATCGAGGCTCCGCGTTCCCTGCACGCAACCGCCCTTCGGCACCGTCACTGCAGTGGATCTGAAGACGCGCAAGATCGCGTGGCAGGTTCCTGCCGGTACAGCCGAAGAACTCGGGCCGTTCAAGATCAAAACCAAACTGCCTATGCCGATGGGCCTGCCGAGCTACGCCGGCACGTCTGCGACCGCCGGCGGCGTCGTCTTCTTCGCTGGCTTCCAGGACTATTATATCCGTGCCTATGATGCCGAGAACGGTGCCGAGCTCTGGAGATACCCCCTGCCGGTCGGCTCGAGCGCAACGCCCATGACCTACGTCTCACCGAAAACAGGCAAGCAATATGTCCTGATATCGGTTGGCGGCGCACCCTATTCGAAAGACGTCGGCGACTACGTCCTTGCCTTCTCTCTAAAAGACGGAGCTTAGCCACAGATATCGCATAAGGTTCACCGACTATCTTCAAGTCTAAGCAACCGGCCACCGGACCGCTTCTTAGCGAAGGCAATCGGATTTGGCGGCGTTGTCGGTCACACTGTGTTACTTTGATCCGACGAGGAATTGGGACTTACGAACGTGACGCGAAAACTGGCGGCGATCCTGGTCGCAGATGTGGTCGGCTACAGCCGCCTCGCCGGTGCGGACGAGGATCGCATCCTGGCGCGGTTGAGAACGCTGCGCAGCGACCTGGTCGATCCAACAATTGCCGTGCACAATGGCCGGGTCGTCAAGCGAACGGGAGACGGAAGCCTCATCGAGTTTCGCAGCGTCGTCGACGCCGTGCGTTGCGCGATCGAAGTGCAGACCGCCATGGTCGAGCGCAATATCGGCGTGCCGTCAGAGCATCGCATCGAGTTCCGGGTCGGGATCCATCTGGGAGATGTGGTCGAGGAAAACGACGGCGACTTGATGGGCGACGGCGTCAACATCGCCGCGCGGTTGGAAGGAATTGCCAAGCCCGGCGCCATCTGTCTTTCCGAAGATGCCTACCGCCAGGTGAAAGCGCGGCTTGATCTTGCCGTCACCGATCTCGGTAAAATTGAGCTCAAGAATATCGCTGAACCGATGCAGGTCTATTCACTTCAGATCGGAACTCCGGAGCCGAACTCGGCACGACAGGTGCGGCCCGCAATCGAAATGCCGTCGGCTCCGGCCGTTCCCGACAAGCCGTCCATCGCCATACTGGCGTTCAACAACATGAGCGGCGATGCCGAACAAGAGTATTTTTCCGACGGTATCAGCGAGGACATCATCACCGATCTCTCCAAGCTGTCCGAACTGCACGTCATCGCCCGCAACTCATCCTTCGTCTACAAGAATGTAACGGCCTCCGTGCCTGCCATGGCCAAGGCGCTCGGCGTCCGCTATGTCCTCGAAGGCAGCGTCCGCAAGGCCGGCAACCGCGTGCGTGTCACCGCCCAATTGATCGACGCCAGCAATGGCGGACATATCTGGGCCAGCCGGTTCGATCGCGACCTCACCGACATTTTCGCGGTTCAGGATGAGCTCACGCAGGAGATCGTGGCCGCGCTCAGGCTGAACCTCACGCATGGTGACCAAGACCGATTAGCCCAAGGGCGCGCACTCAATGTCGACGCTTACGAGTTGTTGTTACGTGGCCGCGAGCAGGCGTCGTCCCACACCCGAACCGGAAACAGAGCCGCCCGCAGCCTGGCGGCCGACGCCATTGCCGTCGATCCGCAATATGCGGCCGCCCAGGCCCTCATTTCCTTCACCCACGTGCTAGACTACGTCAACGCCTGGAGCACCGATCCGGAAGGCTCGCTGCGGATCGGGATGGATCTCGCGCAGAAGGCCGTGGAGATGGCCGAGGAACAGCCCAACGGCCGCTTCGCACTGGGCATGGCTTGCATGTGGAACCGGGAACTGGACCGGGCGCAGGCGGAGGTGCAGCAGGGCCTCGCGCTACAGCCCAACTCCGCCGAGCTCCTGTTGCTGATGGCCCATATCCAGATATTCTCCGGCGATCCCGCCGGCGCCCTGGAAACACTCGATGCATCGATGCGGCTCGATCCGCACCATCCGGAAATTCTCTTCCAATTTCGCGCCGATGCGCACTTTTCTCTCGGCGAGTATGAACAAGCGATTGCAGCCATCGAGCAGCGGCTCCAACAAAACTCTCAGTCGGAGACCGCCTACGCCCTGCTTGCCTCATGCTATGGGCACCTCGACCGGCCGGAGGAGAGCCGGCAGGCCTGGGAAAAGGCACTCAGGATCAATCCTGATTTTTCTGTCGAGCGCCGCCGGCGGGTCCTTCCATTTCGAAACCCCGAGGACTTTGACCGCCGCGTGGAAGGACTTCGTAAGGCAGGACTTACCGGTTCAGATCTTGGTCTATGTTGAGGGGAACTGCTGTCGAGCCGATACGGCGAATAGCACATGTTATGGCGGACGCGCGACAAGCCTCAGGTCACGCCCTCTCCACGGGAGCATGTGACCCGCGAACGTGATGCCACTTCGGGCAACTGTAATGGCAACGGCACGGCACCTGCTGTAAGATATCGGTAAGGGATCGGACACCCGGAAAGAGCTGATATGGAGCGCCGCCTTGCAGCAGTCCTGATTGCGGATGTGGTCGGTTATAGCCGCCTGAGCGAGATCGACGAAGAGGGAACGCGTATCCGCTTCCACACCGACCTCCACGAACTCTTCGAACCGAAGATCGCCACGCATCACGGCCGCCTGATTAAGACCATGGGCGACGGGATTCTGGTTGAGTTCCACAGCGTGGTGGATGCTTTGCGCTGCGCCGTCAAAATCCAGCAACAAAAGGCGGAACGCAATGCGGCCCTGCGGCCCGAGCAGCGAATGCTTTTCCGCATCGGCGTCAATCTCGGCGATGTCATCGTCGAAGGAGAGGACATTCATGGAGACGGCGTCAACATAGCGGCGCGCCTGGAGAGCCTTGCCCAGCCCGGCGGGATTTGCATATCCGGCACCGCATTCGATCACACGGTACACAAGGCTGATGTCGGCTTCTCGGCTCTTGGTGAGCAGCGACTGAAGAACATAGCCGATCCCGTTCGCGTCTATCGTGTTCTGTTAGATCCCTCCGAGGCAGGCAAGGTCGTCGCCTCCCGTCGGCCGCGCCGCCGGGCGGTCGTCCTAGCCACACTTGCAGCACTGTTGATTGCGGCCACTGCGATTGTCCTCGCATGGCAATGGCCATTTGTGCCCCAACGTCCATCTGTCGCGGTGCTTCCTTTCGCCAATTTGAGTAGCGACGCCGGCCAGGATTATTTCACCGATGGCATTACAGACAGCCTGATTGCCGATCTGACCATGCTTTCGGACCTTGACGTCATCGGTCATAATTCGGTGTTTGCATACAAAGGCAAGCCTCTCGTTTTGGCCGACATCGGACGCGATCTCGGCGTGCGTTTTATCGTTGAGGGCAGCGTGCAACGGATAGGCGATCAAATCCGCGTCAATGCACAGCTGAGCGATGCCGCAAGCGGTGACCACTTGTGGGCTAACCGATTTAATCGCGCCGCGGCAGATGTCATGGCTGTGCAGGATGAGCTCAGCCGGCAGATTGCCGAAGCGCTCGGCCTGAAACTCACTCAATCCGAGGCGGAACGGATTACCCGTCCGCCGACCGCCAATCTCGAGGCATACGACTACTACCTTCGTGCTGAGCAGGCGACGCGCACCGGCCGCCGTTCCCGGCTGCTCGAGGCACTGGCGCTCTTTGACAAGGCGGAGGCGCTCGACCCCGGTTTTGCAGAGGCCTTCGCGGCCGACGCGCATGCGACCGCTTATGTCTGGCGAAGCGCGTACGACGACGTTCTGCAGAGCGCGTTGGCGCGAAAAAGAGCCTACGAGAAGGCAAGCCGCGCGCTGGCTCTCGACCCGGTTCTATCATCGCCATACGCTGTTCTTGCCGTCATGCAAGTCGTCGACCGCCGCTACGAGCAGGCGGTCGCCTCGGCGCAGCAGGCAGTATCGCTTGGGCCTGCCGATGCCGAAGCTCATATGGCGTTGGCATACGTTCAACTGTTCTCCGGAAATCATGCCGAAGCCGGCGCGGCCGTCGAGACGGCGCTCAGGCACGATCCGAACCTCTCCGCCATCAACCGATATACGGCCGGCCTGGTGTTTTATTTGCAGCGCGACTACACGAAGGCCATCGACAGCTTCGAACGCGCGCGCGATGGTTCTCCGGGAAATGGCGATTTCGTTACCCCACTCGCTATGGCCTATGCCCGTGCCGGTCGCCTCGATGACGCTCGTGCAACTGTCGCCGAAGGAATTCGCTTTGTGGCTGGACGCGATTCCCTGGCGGGCTGGCGTATCAGCAATGCCCATTTCCGCAACGAGCAGGATTTGGTGTTTATCCTCGATGCCCTGCGCGAGGCCGGCCTGCCGGAATGGCCGTTCGGTTTCAAGGGCAATGAGCAGGATCGGCTGCACGGTGAAGAAATCGCAAGCACCGTCATCGGTAAACTCCTCCGGGGCAAGACCGAGCCCTCAGGAAGCCCTGCACTCATGCAAATCGAACGCGACGGCAAGGCGGCCTTCCGCTCGGCGACGCAGATGATCACCGGAACGGTTTTCGTCAATGGCGACATGCTTTGCGAGCAGAGTGAAAACGCATTTGGACGAGCCGATTGCGGCCCGGTCTACAGACCTGCAAACTCGCCCGCAGAAACCAGCTATGCTTACGTGAACTCCACCAAGGTCTTCTATTTTTCGCCCGTCAAATAGCCGCGGTCAGTGATACTGATCCCGTTCGAGATCGGCGGCGACCTTCGGCCAGTTGCTGTCGGCTTTCGGCACTGCCTCGGCCACATGAGCGGCAAACCCCTCGGCCGATCCCTTGTCGTAGATTAGGTAAAGCTTGCCGTCGATGATCTTGAACGCTTCCGGATCGACGTTGATCGTCACCGACCCCAGAGCCACCTCGCCCGCGCAGTAACCGCCATACTGAGGCGCATATTTGATCGGCTCGCTGATGAACATTTCGCGGTGTTTGGCATTGGCGAAAAGCCACGGCGTCCCCAGCCATTCGTGGGAGAATTCCTCGGAGCCTTTCACCGCTTTGCCTTCGGTGAAATAGGCGACGGGGTCGTATCCCATGATCGCCACGCCGCCGAAGTAGCCCGTGTTTACCGAGTCGTCGGCGAAAGCCCGCGATCCACCGACAGCTGCCAAAGCCAGAAGGATCACCGCCATAGAATGCCCAATTCCTCGCGCACCGCTTATGGTCCCCGCATACATCTGCGCCTCCTATTCAATCATGAATTTCCATGCACTTCGCGTATTCTTTTTCGCCAATGCGGCTGGCCGGAGGGCAAGGCGCGCCATGCCGCTTGAAAAGCCGCACGATGTCGGTGTTGCCCTTCCAGATCGCTCGCGTGATTGGCGTGTAGCCATGAACCTCCGCATGACCGACGTCAGCCCCCTCAGCGAGAAGAAACGTGGCGAGAGCGACGTGGTTTTCCTCACCGGCGACCATCAGCGGCGTCACACCCGCTTTGTTGGCCGCATCGTCGAGCGTCGCGCCGTGGTGGAGAAGCAGTTTGCTGATCGGCAAGCTGCCGGAAAAGGCCGCGGCATGAAGCGGCGTAAAGCCGCCTGAATTCCGAGCCATGACGTCGGCGCCTTTGCCGATCAGCAATTCAGCTATGGGAAGCTGGGCTCCGAGCGCGGCGTTAATGAGAGGTGTTGCCTGATCGCGTGTCCGGCTGTCGACATCGGCACCGGTAGCCAGAACCTGCTCGACGACGGCGGTGTTGCCGGTGGCAACGGCATCGAACAAGGGGCTCCCCGCAGCGGCCACCGTCGCTGTGAAAATCAACGTCACCGATGCAAGCAGCCCACGCATGGCTCAGCCCCCGAAGGTTGCCAAGGAAAATAGCACAAGCCGCGGGTTTTGGGTAGGCACCGAGGATCGCAGGAGGTTGAATTCCCCTGCATCAAGCTGTCGGCAACGCGCCATCCTGACAGGATGCAAAATCTATCGCGACCACCGGGCTATGATGTCGTCGGTATTTGCCAACGCCTTGCGGACTGCATTGCGCGCCATGTTCGGCCGCTGCAGTCGAATGTTTTTCTCAATATTTTCGTGAAGTTTCAGCGCGTACCGCAAGTTGTCTTCCTCCCGCGTTACATGGGCGAAGAGGTGGTTCAGCGCCGATTCGATCAATACGCCGAGCGGTACCAACAGATCATTTCCCGAGGCGCGCAAGATCGCGATGTGAAATCGCGCATCGGATTCTGTTCGCTGCTGGAGCGATGTCGCCTGATCCATATCGTGCAGGGCCTGACTGATCGCGGTCATCTGCTCGTCAGTTCGGCGCTCCGCAGCAAGCGCAGTCGCTTCCGGCTCGATCATATGCCTGAGTTCTTGCACGGCCCTCAGAAAGGATTCGCGATCAGGAGATGCCGCATACCAGCCCAAGACATCTCGATCCAGCAGGTTCCAACGTTCCTTGGGTTCGACCCAACTGCCGATTTTCGGGCGGGAAGAAAGCAGGCCCTTGGCCATCAGCATTTTGATCGCTTCGCGCACCGCCGATCGGCTGACGTCAAAGACTTCCGACCATTTTGCCTCATTTGGCAGGATTGTGCCCGGCGGATAGTCGCCGCGCACGATTCGCAGACCGATCTCGCCTGCCAAAGACACATGAACACTCGCCCCAGTCATGCGGGGAGAATTTGGGCGCCTTGTGGTGGTCGAGCGGTCAACCATCTCCACCTCGACCGTAGCCGTTGGCTTTCCCGATTTTTTGTCAGGCATTTATTTCTACTGCCTCAGCATTCTTTCGACTGTCTGCACGTATGATCAAAACAATCGTAATAACGAGGAAGTCGCCTGCGATTGACGCCGGCACAAAGCGCGGAATTCAGGGCGCGTCAAGCCCAGCGGATCTCTCGATCCGTCTCGTGGGGCAGTTCGGCGCACCCTTGAACCGGGTGCGCCAAACCGTGAAACCTACTTTTGAATGCAGGTATCGACTGTATCCTTCGTGCACTCATCGAGCCCGGTGAAGACCGGATCTTCAACCGGCTTGCCGGCAATCAGATCCATCATCACCGACGGTGCCTTGTAGCCCATCTCGAATGGCCGCTGGCCGACGAGCGCTGTCACCAGCCCTTCCTTCGCAATGGCGACCTCGTCGCCGATCGTATCGGCGGCACCAATGACGAAATCGTTGCTGGCGATCTTGTCGGCCAGCGGCTTGAACAGGTCGCGATAGGGTTGCGGTGCACCGAACAATGGCCAGCCACCCATAATGCCGAATGCGTCCAAGTCGGGATTGGCCGCGAGGATATCGGTCATTGCCTGAACGCCCTTGGCACCGTCGTCATTGGTGAACACCGGGCAACCGGCGACCTCGGTCCAGCCACCCTCGCCTTTCAGCTCGGTCAAGCCTTTCTGGCCAGTAAGCGTGTCGCGCATTCCTTGTGCGCGGCGTAGAATATTGTCCGCTCCCGGATTGCCTTCGATGGTGCAGATCTTGCCGCCCTTCGGCTTGCCCTTCTTGATGTATTCGCCGATGCGGGCGCCCATCAGATAGTTGTCGGTGCCGAGATAGGTCTTGCGCAACGCTGCATCCTCGGCGGCGAGATCGGCATCGAGCGTCATCACCGGAACCGTCGGATTGGCCGTCTTCAGGGTCTGGGCGATCAGCTTTGCATTTGACGGCGAGATTGCGATTGCAGCCGTGTCCGCCTTGCCCAACATATCCTGAACGATCTGCGCTTCGCCGGCTTCATCGGATGTCGATGCCGGACCGGTGTAGAAGCATTCGTATTCCGCCGTGGGGTTCTCCTTGTTCCATTTCTGGCAACCTTGATTGATTGCTTCGAAGAACGGATTGTCGAGGCCTTTGACGACGATGACGAGTTGCTTCTTGGCCAAGGCCTGCCCGGCGGTCAGTGCTAAAACTGCGGCTGTAAGTAGTAATGCCTTCCTCATAGTTTCCTCCCTTGAAACAGACGGACACCGCGTGCCCGCCACACGAAATCAACCCGGATACCAGACGATGCGAGGCTCCTCCTTCGAACGCTCGTATTGCCAGGCCGAGTCGATAAGCATTTCGAGATCGTAGTTTGGCTGCCAATCCAGCAGGTATTTGGCCTTGCTGTTGTCCATCCAATTCGAATGGAAGCGGCTCGGTATGTCGACAGAGCCGAGATTGCGCGTGCGCAAGAGATAGGCGGCGACTTCAGCATAGTCGACGGGTCGATCCATGCAGATATTAAAGAGCTGCCGCTCCGCCAGGGGGTTGTCGATCGCTGCCAATATTGCCGACACAAGGTCGTCGACATGGACGAAATTGCGTTTCAGTGCACGTCCGTCGGCATCCAAGAGCAGCGGCACCGTACCCATCGCCGCATAGCGTCCTGCCGCGTCTTCAGGAACGAGCGTCTTCCAGTCCGGGCCGCCAAAGACGTCGTCTCCAAAAGACAGCGAATACTTGAAATCGTCCTTTTCCATGA
Source organism: Rhizobium leguminosarum bv. trifolii WSM1325 (assembly GCA_000023185.1). Taxonomy (NCBI): domain Bacteria; kingdom Pseudomonadati; phylum Pseudomonadota; class Alphaproteobacteria; order Hyphomicrobiales; family Rhizobiaceae; genus Rhizobium; species Rhizobium leguminosarum. Next base: position 3,446,663 of record CP001622.1, read on the forward strand.
TCCAGGGTGCGCGTAGACAACAGCCATTGAGGCCATACTGAATGCCAAACTGCTCCAGCATCACCTCTTCCAGGACTTTGGACAGCGCATAGCTTCCCGGATAGGCACAATGGCGGGCGTTCTCGGTGATCGGGCCGTCGTGGCGATAGTGGAAATGTCCCACACCCGCATCACCACCGATCAGGATGAACTGGCGTGCCGTGACGCTCGCACGGAACTCCTCGAGCAGCCAAAAGAGACCTTTGACCGTGACATCCATGATGTCTTCAGGCGTTTCCTTGCATGTGGCGAGATGCACGACATGGGTAACGTCATCCAGCGCCTTTGCCACGACATCGCGATCGGCGATCGAGCCTTGGAAGACCTCGACACGGTCGGTCGCCTCGTACAAACGATTATGACAAAGCGCACGAATACGGGCTTTGGAAAATCTCGGATCGTCAAGCAGCCCAGCAATGAAGCGCCGCCCGACCTTGCCCGTCGCACCGGTCACAAGGATCAGCATGCTCTTTCTCCCCCATTGATAGCTAATATCCGGGCGCCACCTTCGTCAAATGATATTTGTCTGACAAAACAGATTTTTGCGACAATAAGGTCAATAGCCGGGACAATGAGTTGACGCTGTCGCAGGGTTTTGCGTAAATGCTCCCGATCGCTTTTCCTGGGAGGATACTGGAAAAGAGAACTCGCCGGAGCCTTGCCTCGAAGACAAGCAGGGTTTGGTGTGATGGATAGCCCGCAGGTTTTGGGAGGCGAGGAGGCTGGTGGCGGTTCTTGAGCTCAGCAATATTTCCAAACATTTCGGTGCCATCCAGGCAGTCAACGATGTTTCGTTTTCACTCGAAGCGGGGCAGGTTGTCGGCCTCATGGGCGACAACGGGGCTGGCAAGTCCACACTGGTGAAGATGATCGCCGGCAACTTCCGGCCGAGCCATGGAACCATGCGGCTCGACGGCGCCGATCTCGTGCTTCATCGGCCGAAGGAAGCGCGCCAGCATGGCATCGAGATCGTTCACCAGGACTTGGCGCTCTGCAACAATCTGACGGCGGCAGCGAACGTGTTCCTGGGACGAGAATTGCGCCGCGGCGTATGGCCTCTTCGCATCCTCGACCACAAGGCCATGTACAAGCGCGCCGGCGAGATATTTCGCGAGCTCAAATCCGAGACGCGGGCGCGCGATCTCGTCAAGCAAATGTCAGGTGGCCAGCGGCAAGCGGTCGCGATCGGCCGCACGATGCTGTCGGAAGCAAAAATCGTATTGATGGACGAGCCGACCGCAGCCATTTCCGTGCGCCAGGTCGCTGAGGTTCTGAATCTGATCCGCCAATTGCGGGACCGGGGCATTGTCGTTGTCCTGATCAGCCACCGCATGCCCGACGTCTTTTCGGTCGCCGACCGTGTGATCGTGATGCGGCGAGGCAGAAAAGTAGCCGACAAGCAGATTGCGGCAAGTTCGCCGGAGGAAGTAACGGGACTGATCACCGGCGCCATCGAACAGGTGTGATCGATGCTATCCGTTGCAACAGGAAGGAAGAAGGTCGACGATGGCGATTACACTTGACCAAACGATCGGACAGAAGCAACGGAGCTGGCTTGCAACGATCATGAGCGGCCAGACATTCTGGGTGCTGATTGCAGTCATTCTAGCCTGCATTTTTCTGTCGATGGCAACGGACTCCTTTGCGACGGCGAAGAACATCTACAACATCACCCGCAACGTCACCTTCGTCGCAATTATCGCGCTGGGCATGACGCTGGTCATCATCACCGGCGGCATCGATTTGTCCGTCGGCTCCGTACTTTGCCTGTGCAGCATGGTGCTGGCGGTCGTCATGCATGCGGGATACAGTATTGAAGTCGGCATCGCCGCCTCGATCGGTACGGCTCTTTTGGTCGGCGCTTTCAACGGCGTCTTGATTGCCTATCTCGGCTTCCCCCCTTTCGTCGTCACGCTCGGCATGTTGTCGATTGCGCGCAGCCTTGCGATGGTTGCATCCAACAACACTGTGGTTTTTGAATTCGGACCTGATCACGACAAACTATTGGCGCTGGGTGGCGGCGCCTGGGTTTTTGGCATCGCCAATCCAGTGCTTTACATGGTCGTGCTGGCACTCATTACCGGTTTCGTGCTGCGCTGGACCAAGTTCGGTCGCTATGTCTTTGCGATCGGCGGCAATGAGCACGCCGCGACACTGACAGGCGTTCCCGTGCCGAGGATCAAGGTCATCGTCTATATGATTTCTGCCCTGTCGGCGGGGGTTGCCGGCATCATTCAGACCGGCTGGCTCGGCGCCGTCACCACAAACATCGGCGCCGGGATGGAACTTCAGGTCATTGCCGCCGCGGTTATCGGCGGCGCCAATCTGGCGGGCGGCGTCGGCACCGCCTTTGGAGCCTTGGTCGGCGCCGCACTCATCGAGGTCATCCGTAACAGTCTTGGTTTGCTCGGCATCAACGCGTTCTGGCAAGGTTGCTTTATCGGTGGCGCAATCGTGCTCGCCGTCCTTTTCGACCGACTTCGCAACTTACGACAGGGCGAGTAGACGAACCCGGCTCTTAAGAGATTTCCGCGGCTCGTGCGCGCCAAGAGCGGCCGTACGTTCAAGCAGTCCGACCTCGTTCGGTCTGCTTTATTGTCTGCCCGTTGCCCTTGAAAAAGTGCACCTTCGAGACATCGGCGGTGAGCCCTATTTGGATTCCCGCCTTCGTGTCATGACCGTCGTGCAGGACGAGGCAATCGTGCCCGTCCGGCAGCTTGACGTGGAGCAGCGTTACTGCCCCGGTATATTCACAAAGCCCGACGGTTCCGCGTAGCGTCCCGTCTCGAGGTTCCACGACCGTCAGATGCTCCGGCCTTATCCCGATGGTCTCGGCGGCGGCATCCATTGCCGTTGCGCCTGTCAGCAAAGGCGCGATATCTGCAGGCAGCAGATTCATTTTTGGGCTTCCGATGAACTGCGCCACGAAGGTATTTGCCGGCCGCTCGTATAGGTCCCGGGGGGAGCCGACCTGCTCGACGCGGCCGTCGCGCAGAACGACGATCTTGTCGGCGAGCGTCATCGCTTCGATCTGGTCGTGCGTTACATAGATCATCGTCGTGGAGAGCCGCTTGTGCAGCGCGGCGATTTCAGAGCGCATGTGCACGCGCAATTCTGCATCGAGGTTCGACAGCGGTTCGTCGAACAGGAAGACATCGGGATTTCCGACGATGGCCCGGCCGATCGCGACGCGTTGCCGCTGACCGCCGGAAAGCTCGCGGGGGTAGCGATCGAGCAATGCTTCGAGCTTCAGCGTGGCGCTTGCTTCATCGACGCGCTTCTGACGCTCCTGTGCCGGAACTTTGCGGACCTTCAGCCCGAAACCCATATTGTCCCGGACGGTCAGGTGCGGATAGAGGGCATAGGATTGGAAGACCATGGCAACACCGCGTTTCGAAGCCGGCACTTCGTTGACCACCCGGCCGCCAATCGCAAGCTCACCGCCGCTGAGATATTCCAGCCCCGAAATCAGCCGCAGCAAGGTGGACTTGCCGCAACCCGACGGACCGACGAATACGACGAACTCGCCCGGATCGATCCTGAGATCGACGCCGCGGATGACCTCGACGGCGCCGAAGCGTTTTTCGATGCCTTTAAGCGATACACTGCTCATGAACGAAAATTCCTCATCCCTTCACGCCTGATAGCGCAAAACTTTCGATGATCTGCCGCTGGGCGATCAGATAGACGATCAGGATCGGCACCACTGCAAGACTTGTAGCGGCAAGCTGCAGGTTCCACAGCGGCAAGCCGTAGCTGTCGTTGAAGTTCGACAAGGCCAAAGGCAGTGTGAACATGTCGAGCGAGCTCAGAAAGATCAGCGGCTCCAGGAACAGGTTCCATGAGAACAGAAAGGTGATGATGGAAACCGCAGCCAGGGCCGGACGCGCCATCGGCAGCGCTATCTTCCACCAGACGCCGAAGCGTGAGAGGCCGTCCATCTTGCCGGCTTCTTCCAACTCCTTGGGCAGGGCCAGGAAATACTGGCGCATCAGAAACGTTGCCATCACCCCATGAGGGCCGAAGGTGGGCAGCAGGATCAGCGGCCAGTGAGTATCCACCAAACCAAACCAGCGCATGAGGAAGAAGTTCGGAATGATCGTCACTTCCTCCGGCACCATGAGCGCCGAGATTAGAAAAAGCATCAGCAGCCCGGCACCGGCAAACCGCATACGCGCCAGCGCATAACCGGCCAGAGACGAGATGATGAGGGTGAGCGCCGTCACCACGATCGCGATGTAAAGCGAGTTGAAATACTGCCGCGCGAACGGCTGGTATGTGAACACTTCGACGAAATTCTGCCAGCGCCAAACGCGCGGAATAAGCGTCGGTGCACCGAATATCTCGGTCACGCTCTTGAAGCCGGCAGATACCATCCAAACGAATGGGAAAACAAAAGGAATGGCGGCGATCAAGAGTGCGATCGTCCAGCAGGCGCGGTAGAGGATCTGGATTTGGCGCTGGGTCACTCCGATCCCTTTCTCCGCAGCATCACCTGCACCAGGGTCAGCGCCATGATCATCACGAACATGATCATCGCGAGCGCCGAGGCATAGCCGACATTGAAGAACTTGAAGCCCTGCTGGTAGATGTAGAAGGCAAGCACCAATGTGCCGTTTTCCGGGCCGCCACCGGTCATCTGGTATATGTGATCGAAGACCTTGAAAGAGCCGATCGTCGTGATGACCATGATGACCAGCGTGGTCGGCGCCAGCAACGGCCAGGTGATCATGCTGAAAATCTGCCGGCGTGAGGCGCCCTCCAGACGCGCTGCCTCTTCATAGTCCCGCGGGATTGCCTGCAGCGCCGCAATATAGAGGATCATGTTGAGGCCGACCATTTTGATGACGCGGGTGACGATGACCGCTGCCATCGCCCAGCTCGGTTCACGCAGCCAGTTTGGGCCGGTGATCCCGACCAGCGCCAGTACCTGGTTGATGAAACCGCCTTCTCCCTGCAGCAGAAATTTCCAGACGATCGCCCAGGCGATGGCCGAGGTGATGACGGGAGCGAAAAACACCGTGCGAAAGAACACGACCCCGAAGAACGGCCGGGAAAGGGCGAGCGCCAAAGCGAGCGCGAGCGCCATGTTGAGCGGCACGAGACCGATCGCGAAAATAACCGAATTGCGTACCACCAGCCAAAAGTCAGGGTTTTCGAAGAGCGCATTCTGAAAATTGGCAAGGCCTACGAAGGTGGCCTGCTGGCTGAGCAGGTTCCATTCGGTCATTGAATAATAGACCACTGCGCAGAGCGGACCGAGGAAGAAGATGAGGAAACCGATGAGGGTGGGGCTGACAAACAGCCACGCCTCCATCATCTCTCTCATCTTCAACGTCAGCCAGGTCTTTTGGCCGGTTCGAATGGAGTTATGAACGGTATCGGCCATCTTCGTTCTGATCAAAGCAGCGGTTGGATTGCCGCGCAGATGCCCTTGATGGCGGCATCGACATCGGCATCCGGCTTCCACAAGGCATCGACGCGAGGCGCCATGGCGGCAAGGATCTGTGGCGCTTTTTCGTTAGCCGAAACCACCCGGCCCTTTTCTATGGCGGCAGCCACATTCTTCATCATCTCGGGCGGCACGAGCTTGTTGCCGTTGATGAATGCATCGGCCTGCAGAACGCTCTTGCGGGCGGGCGGGAAGAACTGCGCCATGGTGGCGACGTTTTCCTTGTTGGTCATATGCGCCACGAATTCCGCGGCGATTTCCGTATTCTTGCCTTGGGCGAACACAACAAGACCGGCCTGGCCGATAACGGGTGACTCACCACCTGGGCCGGTGGGCAACGGTGCGATGCCCCACTTGAAGCCGGCTTCCGCCATCTTCGAAGCGCGGGAAATCTGGTTGACCGTCATCGCCGAATTGCCGGAAAAGTAATCGCCCTGTTCGCCCGGCGGAACGATGGACTTGTCCTTGAAGACCATGTCATGCAGCTGCTTGACCGCCTTGACCGCTTCGGGCTTGTCGAAGCCGCATTCCTTGTTCGACCAGATATCGCCACCATAGGCGCGGATTGGCGGCAGAAGGGCATGGGTCATGCGAGAGGCATAGCCTTCCCCATCCTTGAACTCGAAGCCCCATTTGCCGGGATTGGTTTCCGCGAGCTTCTTGGAGACTTCCTGGAACTTGTCCATGTTCCATTCGCCCTTGGTGGCGAGCGTCAGCGGATCTTCGAGCCCGGCTTTGTCGAACATGTCCTTGTTGTAGTAGATCATGAAAGGCGAGGTGGAGAACGGAATGCCGTAGACCGTTTCATCCTTCTGCCAGAGGCCCATGGCCGGCTTCGAAAAATCGTCGAAATCATAGCCTTCCGCCGCCTTGAGCGTCGGGCCGAGATCCATCAGAAGATTGGCGTTTTCGAAAGCCGGAGCGGCATCCTCCATCATCCAGGCTATGTCGGGAGCATTGCCGCCGGCGATCTGGAAGGTCAGTTTCTGCGTGTAGTCGCTGACCGGCACGGTCTCGAACTTCACGTTCACATCGGGGTGTGTGGCTTTGAAGCTCTCCGCAATGCCATTCAGCATCTTCAGATGCGCCTCGCTCCCGGTCCAGACCGTCATGCGGAGATCCGTCGCGAAGACGGCAGACGTCGATATGCACAATGTCAACGCGGATGCTGCGATACCTGCTAATGCGGCCTTCATGGTTTCCTCCCTTTTTGGTCGTCGGCAATCAGCCTTCACCGACTGAATGCAAACGGCATTCGCCTGGAATTTGGCTGCAAGCTGCGGCGGATGGTTCCGCCGCATGATCTCGAAAACCTTGCCGCAGGCCGCTCACCCGGCAGCGTGCGGAAGGTTCCCGGGCGCGTCTCCGATCGACCATCCTCCGTCGACCGGGATATTTGCACCCGTAACGTAGCTGGCAGCATCGCTGCACAAAAAAACAAACGCCCCAACCAGGTCCTGCGGCTGGCCCGGCCTGCCCATAGGGATCTTGGCGGCTACCGCTTTGCGGAACGCCGGGTCGCCGTAGCGCGCGGCATTGGCTTCGATCTCGATCGCACCCGGCGAAACCACATTCAGCGTGACGCCGCGATGGCCGGTTTCGCGCGCAATCGACCTGATCGCGGTCAACTGCGCCGCCTTGAGCGACGCATAAACAACCGTTTCCGCCCGCGGCCGCACCGCCATGATACTGCCTGTGGCGACGACCCTGCCCCAGCCCCGCTCGGCCATCGGTGGAACCAGCTTTGCCGTCAGCGTCAGCAGCGCCGAAAAATTCGATGCCACATGGGCGTTGACATGCGCCTCATCCAATTCCTGCCAGGGCCGCCGATGTTCGATGGCGGCATTGGCAATGAGGATATCGATCGGGCCGTATGTTCCCAGCACTTCATCGGCAAAAGCCCGCGTCGCACGCCCGTCGGTGAAGTCTGCTTCCAGTACCGGCGCTGTGCCGCCGGTCGCCCGGGCCACCTCACGCGCACCCGTCTCATTGCCGAAATGATGCAGGATCAGTTCCGCTCCATGCTCCGCAAGGCCAAGCGCAACAGCCCGGCCGATGCCGGAACTGCCACCGGTTACCAGCACGCGCCGGCCTTTCAGTGAGAAGCGCGCGGCGCTCATCGCTCGGCATCTTTCAACTTGTCGGCCACCTCGAGCGAGGCAATGTCGGCAGCTTCGAAATGCTCCCGGATTTTTTGCTCGGCGAGATCGGCATCACCAACTGCAATTGCATCGTAGATCGCCTGATGCCGGTCAATCGTTGCCCGCCAGTCAGCGTCGCTGCGATTGGCGCGACGTGAAAACAATTCCGACACCTCGCGCTGCACGGAACGCATGCTCTCCATGTGCACGCGGATCATGTAATTACCCGTCGTCACGGCAAGGCCAAGGTGAAACAGGATATCGGCGGCGGTAAAGCCGGAAGGCTCCTGCACGGAAGCCAGCATGCCCGCCAAGCCCTGCCGCATGATATCCAGACCTTCCGGATCGCGACGTTCGGCAGCGAGCCGGGCAATTCCCGTCTCGACGACGCGGCGCATTTCATTGGCTTCGCGCAGCCGCTTGAGACTGGAACGCACCGCGTAGCCGTAGATTTTGTCCATCGAGTCGCCGCTCAGCGCCTTGGCGCGGGCAACCTTGCCTTGTTGGGTGAAGATCAGCCCGGCTGCCGTCAGCTGGCGAAGCGCCTCGCGGGCGATCGGCTTCGAGACACCGAACTCCCTGGCGATCTCCCCTTCGGGCGGCAACGGCTCGCCAGGCGAGATGCGTCCATCAAAGAGTGCGGCGGCAATCGCATCGGACACCCCATCCGCCAACCGCGAAGGGTTGGGCGGCTTGGCGGTGAAAACGGGTTTCCTTTCGGGAATTTCAGTCATCTCGGTCCTCATATTCACAAAGCTAACATGCAGTTTCCAACTTAGCAACTAGGTTTATCAGTTGCCAAGTCGCCAACATCTAGCTAGGAATAACAGACACGCCCCAAAGCAGCGAGCAAAACCAAGAGCAGCGAGCAAAACATTGGGAACGAAAGAGCCGATGGATTCTGTGCAACGTTCGACCGGACAGGCGATCCTCATTTCAGATGTCGTCGCCCATCCGCTCAGCCAGACGCTGCCCAAACCGACCGTCACGTCCTGGGGCACCTATCACAAGGTCTCGATGGTTCTCGTCGAGGTGCGCACCGATGCCGGCATCGTCGGCGTCGGGGAGGTTTTGGCCCGGTTTTCGCCCAAGGCTTATGCGGAACTGATCGAAACCTCGTTAAAACCACGGCTGATCGGACAGGACGCACGCAATATCGGCGCGCTCTGGCAATCCATGCGGCGCTCGCTGTCAGGCCGCGCCGGCGGCATGCTGATCGAGGCGATCGCTGGCGTCGATATTGCGCTGTGGGACATCATGGGCAAGGCCGCCGGCATGCCGATCGCCAAGCTGCTTGGCGGCATCGGCCGGGAAGCGATCGAGGTCTATGCCGCCGCCGTAAACTGGGTCGACGATGCTGAGGCGGATCGGGAACTGGAGCGCTATATCGGCGAGGGATTCCCGCGCATCAAAGTCAAGATGGCCAATCCCGTCAGGGAAGCCTGCCGGCGCATCGAACGGCTGCGCAAGCGCGCCGGCGACGATATCGAACTCTGTGTCGATGCCAACTGGGCCTATGATCTGGACCAGGCGATCGAAGTCGGCAGGGCGCTTTCGGCCAACGGCTACTTCTGGTTCGAGGAGCCGCTGGCGCCGGAAAACGAGCAAGGCTACGTAGAACTTCGCAAACGCTGCGACGTGCCGCTCGCAGCCGGAGAGAGCAACTTTACCGCCGATCAGGCGCAGCGTCTCGTCGCCAACCGAACCCTTTCAATTCTGCAGCCGGATGTCGCGCGTGCCGGCGGCATATCCGAAACACGGCGTATGGCCGACTATGCCGCCCTGCACGATGTGGGCTACGCCCCGCATATCGGCATGTCCGGCATTATCTGCGAGACGGCCAGCGCGCATCTGGCGGCCGCCCTTCCGAATTTCCGGGTGATGGAATGCGAATGCGATCTTAGCCCCTTCAAGCGCGACCTGGCCGATCTGGCGCCCGGCTGCCTACGCCAGAAGAATGGCCGGCTCGACGTGCCGACACGGCCGGGTCTCGGCATCGAAATCGATTGGGGCGCCGTCAAACGGCTCCGCATACAGTGAGGTCAACGCCATAATGACGACATCAGTCCCCTCTTCCACAGCCGACATGATGGAAGCCATGAGGCTCGCCATGCTTCGCGCAGATCCGGCGCTCAGCCGTTTCGATCCTCTGCCGCGCATCCTGTCCTTTGACGATTTTTCGCGCGGGCATTGCGGCTGGTCACAGTTGGTCGGCAATTACGAGGACAGCCTCGACGTCATGCTGCCCGGCTTTGCCCAGCACTCGAGCGCCATGCTCTCAACGCTCGGGCATTGGGATGCAGGATCCCACGGCGGTATGGATTCGTCCTATGCGCTGAAAATCGCCACAAAGGCGAAACCCGGTGCGCAGAACGTTGCAATCAAGCGCCATACCTTCCGCAAGCGCGGGCCGATCCGCTTCGAGATTTTCTTCACGTTCAAGCCGGAGGCGACGGAACTGAAACTATCGGAAACCGACGTGCGATCGATCGGCTTCCTGTTCGACCTGCAATGCGGTGATCGCGACGGAGACGGCGAGCGGGTTATGCCACATCTGCGCTTTCTCAACGCACTCGACGGCAAGCACCTGCAGAAATGGCAGTACAAACGTGAGACCACGTCCTTCACCGCCATCGGCCGGGAAGACAAGACCGTTAGCCACTATCACCTGGCGCCTGAAGGCTGGCTGGACTTGCCGGATGGTGAACAACGGCTCTGCTACAACGAGATCCCGACGAAGGTGAACTGGAGCTATATGCGCTTCGATTTCGACCTCGCCTCCATGAAGGCGACCGGCTTGCAGTGCAACGACCGGAATTTCGATGTGTCCGGCTTCGAGTCGATCCGGATTCCGGCGATGAAAAACCTCTGGTGCATGCTGAACTTCTGCCTGTTCGCCGAGACGGATGTCGCCAAGCGTGCCTTTCTCTACGTCGATTCCATCTGCATTTCAGGGGATTTTTGATGCTTCCCGAAAACATCACGGCGGTGATAACCCGCAATGAGCGCTGGAGCGGTGACGCCGCGAGCGAACCCTATGAGGCCGGCTGGGCGCATGAAGCCGTGTTCTTTATTCGAGCATTGAAGCCTCCCGTCGGCACTGTACCCAAGGGCTGGGTGGAGATCTCGCCTGACGGCATGCACTGGGTTCGCGAAGGAACGGAATTCGCCATGCCGGGCGAACAGGACGGCGTTGCCGTGGCCCGGCTCAACGCCTTCGGCAATTGGCTGCGCGTTGCAACCCGCTTTGCCGATGGCGCCGAATGCACCGTGCTGGTGACCCTTCATCTGAAGGCCTGACTTGAGAAAACACGGGTATATAGCTTCCGCGCTTTCTCCTTCCGTCAGCCAAGATAGGCGCCCTGGGCCAGAAGTTCCCTGCGCAAATCCGCGTAGTCGACATGCCGGGGGCTTGCCCTGTTGCCGACCGAAAGTGCCGCGGCAACACCGGCCGCCTGGCCGAGCGCAAAACAGGGCGGCATGACGCGAATGGCGCTGAGCGCCTCATGCGTCGCCGAGACCGCGCGGCCGGACACCAGCAGGCCCTCATGAACGCGTGGCAGCATGACGCGGTAAGGTATCTGGTAGATATTGGCGGCATCGAGCCCCGCGCCACCGGTCCCACCGCCCGAGCCTGTGGGGTCGTGAATATCGAGCGGATAGCCGCACAACGCCACGACATCTTCGAAGGCGCGGCCGGAATGCAAATCTTGCAGCGTCAGTTCGTAGGCGCCATCGATCCGTCGGGTTTCCCGCACGCCGATCTGGGTTGCCGTGTCCCGCAGTTCCACCTGTTCGAAGCCGGGCAGATTGTCGCGGAAGAAATCGAGCAGCGCCACTGTCTGCTCGCGGCCTTCAACCTCGGCAAGCGAGAGCTCAAGGGAGTCAGCCCCATTGCGGCGCAACACGCGGCCGGTATTGATGCGCCAGACGCCCGGTTCCATGGTCTTGTAGAGGCCGATGCCGCGGCGAGGCGCGGGAAAGCGGCCTTCTGCCGTCGCCTTGGCGACGATCGAGGCGAAAGGCCGAAAGTCCTGCGGATGCGCGCGGATGTAATCCTCCACCACCTGGTCATCGACGTTCTGCACGCGGAAGAACAATGTTTGCGGCTGGGAAAGGCCGTCGCTTTCCCGCCCCTGACGGGTATGGACGCCGGCATAATGGGCGACATCGCCATCAGCCGAGCAATCGACGACGACCTTCGCACGAGCGCTCCTCAGCCCGCCCTTGCCGGCGCAAACAACCCCGAGCACCCGGGGATTGTCCGCATCATGGTCATCGACGATGGCATCCACGACCATGGTGTGCAGCAACAATTCCACTCCTGCCTCGACGCACATACGCTGCGCCGCGACCTTCGCCGCCTCAGGCTGGAAAGGGGTCACCTTGTCATGGCCGTAGACGATGAAGCCGCAATAGGCCGAACCTGCCGGGATGGTACTCGGATGCAGCGCGCCGCCGAGCGCCATCATCCGCTGAACGAATTCTTCGTAGATGCCGCGGATCAGTTGCTGGCTGCCATCGAGCGAATAGGAGGTCATGCAGGGGCCGACGAGGCCCGCCGTGAGATTGCCGCCGAGGAAGCCGTAGCGCTCCACAAGACGTACCCGCACGCCAAGACGTGCCGCCGCGACCGCGGCCGATAATCCCGATGGTCCGCCCCCGATGACGAGCACATCGACATCATCGAGTTCGGGAATATCGGCCGAATAGGCATAACGGCGGGCTGTCTGCTGCATACGTTTATCCCCTCCCCGTCTAGCGGAACATCGATCCGCCATCGACATCGAGCGCGGCGCCGTAGGTAAAGCTGGCTGCATCCGAGCACAGGAACATGATTGCCGCCGCCATGTCCTCCGGCCGCCCCATGCGCCGCATCGGCAGATTGCCGGCAATACGGTCCTTCAGCGACTGGTCGATATGAGAGTGCATCGGGGAATCCGTCGGCCCGGGGTTCAGCGCGTTAATGCGGATCTTCTTGCCCGCAAGTTCCCGCGCCACCGATTTGACCATCGACAGGGTCCCGGCCTTCGATGCCGCATAGGCGGTATCGGCAATCAGCCCGCCGCCGCCATGCACGCCGGCATCCGAGGCGATGCAGACGATGTTGCCGCCATCGGGGTTGTCGAGCATGCGTTTGACTGCGCCCTGCACGACGAAGAAGCTGCCGAGCAGATTGACGTCGAGCACGCGGTGCCAATGCGCCCGATCCTGCTCGAATATACGCTTGGCCGTGATGATCGCCGCACATGTCACGACGTTGTCAAGGCGCGCGAGATTGGCGTCGCAATAATCGAAAGCCCTATCGATGCTTTCCTGATTGCTGACATCCACCGTCACGGTATGGACAGCCGTGCCGTCATTGCGCAGCTCCGCACCGTAGCGCTTCAACCCCGCCTCATCACGATCGGCCATGACGACTTCCGCGCCCTTGCTGGCGAAGGCCCTTGCAGTTTCAAGACCCATCCCGCTCGCTGCGCCCGTGATTAAGACCGTTCGGCCCGCAAAACTATCGTCGGAAAAAGTAGCATAAGTCCCAGGCATCGTCGCAGCGTCCTTCATTAAGGGCAGCCCAAACAACCAGTCAGCAGGCCCGCCTCTCTATCGTTAGCAACGTAGCAACTATGTTATATAGTTGTAAAGTGCGATGTGGAGGCGGTATGCTATCTGGCAGTAGTATCCCGACCAGAAAGGCGCCGTGGATCGAACGGGCAAGCTCTGACGAAAGTTGCCGGAAGGTGGCCGAATTTGCTGTAGCAGTTCCAACGTCAAATCTTGGGTCGGCAGCGCCATTCGGCAAAAACAACAAAGCCCCGGCCGTTTTACGGTCCGGGGCTTTTGCGTATTATTTTTATGGAATTTGGTTTCGGTTTGAGGCTTTGCCCCGTTGGGTCTTAAACAGTTCAGTGGACTGTTTTATCGGGCGGGCCCGATCGACCGCTCACCCTTCAGGTTATGGTGAGCTCTGCGAACGAGGAGCTACCATCGCCAGGGAAAGCGAAGCTTTTCCGCCAGCGATAAGAAGGTAGATGCTGATCTTTAAGAGGAAGGATTTGGTTGCGGGGGCAGGATTTGAACCTGCGGCCTTCAGGTTATGAGCCTGACGAGCTACCGGGCTGCTCCACCCCGCGTTATCCAGGCGACGCTTGCGTCGTCCGTCCAGGTTTTGCCATCTGGCAAAATACCGACTGCCCGAGCAAATTGCTTTTGCAATTTGTCTCGTGTTTTCCTGCCGATGCATTCTAACACAAAAGGCCGCTTGCGAGCGGCCCTTTTTGTTCGGCATGGGCCGCAGAGTTTGTGATGAGAAGATTGTTTTACATCAGTTGCGTTTTGCAGACCTGGCAGCGACCTACTCTCCCGCGTCTTAAGACGAAGTACCATGGGCGCAGGGGCGTTTCACGGCCGTGTTCGGAAAGGGAACGGGTGCAGCCACCCCGCCATAACCACCAGGTCGGCAAAGCGCAACTATATGTTTTGAGAAGCTGGTGAAGTGCTATGACTTCGTTTTTGAACACGTTTTAGAGCTCCAACCGGACGAACACTTCGTGTTCGCCGGGACCGGGCAAAGGCTGGCGCCTTCGCCTTGTCAGGACGACCGCTTTGCGGTCGCCTTGAGATGAGCATAGTCAATGAGAACGATCAAGCCAATCGAGCTATTAGTACCGGTAAGCTTCATGCGTTGCCGCACTTCCACACCCGGCCTATCAACGTGGTCGTCTTCCACGGCTCTGATAGGGAATACTCGTTTTCAGGTGGGTTTCCCGCTTAGATGCCTTCAGCGGTTATCCCGTCCATATGTAGCTACCCTGCTATGCCCTTGGCAGGACAACAGGTCCACCAGAGATATGTCCATCCCGGTCCTCTCGTACTAGGGACAGATCCTGTCAATATTCCTACACCCACGGCAGATAGGGACCGAACTGTCTCACGACGTTCTGAACCCAGCTCACGTACCGCTTTAATTGGCGAACAGCCAAACCCTTGGGACCTGCTCCAGCCCCAGGATGCGATGAGCCGACATCGAGGTGCCAAACAACCCCGTCGATATGGACTCTTGGGGGTCATCAGCCTGTTATCCCCGGCGTACCTTTTATCCGTTGAGCGATGGCCCTTCCACGCGGGACCACCGGATCACTATGACCGACTTTCGTCTCTGCTCGACTTGTCAGTCTCGCAGTCAGGCGGGCTTATGCCATTGCACTCGACGACCGATTTCCGACCGGTCTGAGCCCACCATCGCGCGCCTCCGTTACTCTTTCGGAGGCGACCGCCCCAGTCAAACTACCCACCATACACTGTCCCGGACCCGGATGACGGGCCGCGGTTAGACATCCATGACGATAAGGGTGGTATTTCAAGGATGGCTCCACGGAAACTGGCGTCCCCGCTTCAAAGCCTACCACCTATCCTACACATGCCGACACGAATGCCAGTGTAAAGCTATAGTAAAGGTGCACGGGGTCTTTCCGTCTGACCGCAGGAACCCCGCATCTTCACGGGGAATTCAATTTCACTGAGTCTATGTTGGAGACAGCGGGGAAGTCGTTACGCCATTCGTGCAGGTCGGAACTTACCCGACAAGGAATTTCGCTACCTTAGGACCGTTATAGTTACGGCCGCCGTTTACTGGGGCTTCGATTCAAAGCTTGCACCTCTCCTCTTAACCTTCCAGCACCGGGCAGGCGTCAGACCCTATACGTCGTCTTGCGACTTCGCAGAGCCCTGTGTTTTTGATAAACAGTCGCTACCCCCTGGTCTGTGCCACCCCATAATAGTTGCCTACCATGGGGTCACGCTTCTTCCGAAGTTACGCGTGCAATTTGCCGAGTTCCTTCAACATAGTTCTCTCAAGCGCCTTGGTATACTCTACCTGACCACCTGTGTCGGTTTCGGGTACGGTCTATACGGTGGAGCTATTTCCTGGAACCGCTCCGCTGCCCATCCAATCCAATAAGAATGAACAACTTGTGCAATCCGTCACTACCACCAGGCCCACGAATATTAACGTGGTTCCCATCGACTACGCATTTCTGCCTCGCCTTAGGGGCCGGCTAACCCTGCTCAGATTAACTTTAAGCAGGAACCCTTGGTCTTTCGGCGAGAGGGTCTCTCACCCTCTTTATCGTTACTCATGTCAACATTCGCACTTCCGATACCTCCAGGAGCCCTCACGGGTCTCCCTTCATCAGCTTACGGAACGCTC